>NZ_FLSP01000035.1 GCF_900091315.1 Streptomyces sp. DI166 | reverse complement strand
CGCAGCCCCAGCCCGGATACGGCTATCCGCAGCAGGGACAGCCGCAGCCGCAGCAGTACGCCCCGCAGCCGCGCCCCCAGCAGCCGCAGCCCCAGCGGTACGCGCCGCCGCCCCCGCAGCAGCCGCAGGCGCCGCAGCGCGAGCCCCGGCAGCCGCGGCAGCGCAGCGCCAACCCGATGCGGATCCCCGGGCTCGGATGCCTCAAGGGCTGCCTGTTCACGATCATCATCCTGTTCGTGGCGGGCTGGCTGGTGTGGGAGCTGAGCCCGCTGCAGGAGTGGATCGGCACCACAAAGGGCTACTGGGCGCAGCTCTCCGACTGGTTCGGCACAGTGACGGGCTGGATCGGCGACCTCGGAAGCGCGCTGGGGAAGTAGCCACTCGTGGCTCCTGCCTGCGGTGAGTCTGTGGATTTGTCGACTCCTGGCGGGTGATTTCCGTCTCCGCGGTGAAGGTTGGCTCGCCGGACGCGTAGTTTTGTCGGCAACACGCGTCTGTAGGAGCAGCCTTGGCACGGAAGATCGGCAGCCGGTACACCGCCCACCAGATCCTGGGGCGGGGCAGCGCCGGCACGGTGTGGCTGGGCGAGGGGCCCGAGGGGCCCGTCGCCATCAAGATGCTGCGCGAGGATCTCGCCTCCGACCAGGAGCTCGTCGGGCGCTTCGTGCAGGAGCGGACGGCGCTGCTGGGGCTTGAGCACCCGAACGTCGTCTCGGTCCGGGACCTCGTCGTGGACGGCAACGACCTCGCGCTGGTCATGGACCTGGTGCGGGGCACCGATCTGCGGACCCGGCTGGACCGTGACAAGCGGCTGGCGCCGGAGGCCGCGGTGGCGATCGTCGCGGACGTCGCCGACGGACTGGCCGCGGCACACGCCGCCGGAGTCGTCCACCGGGACGTGAAGCCCGAGAACGTGCTGCTGGACATGCAGGGGCCGCTGGGCCCCGGGGGCGCCCACCCGGCACTGCTGACCGACTTCGGCGTCGCCAAGCTGATCGATTCTCCCAAGCGGACCCGGGCCACGAAGATCATCGGTACGCCGGACTATCTGGCACCGGAGATCGTGGAGGGGCTGCCGCCGCGGGCGGCGGTGGACATCTACGCGCTGGCGACCGTGCTGTACGAGCTGCTGGCGGGGTTCACGCCGTTCGGCGGGGGCCACCCGGGCGCGGTGCTGCGCCGCCATGTGACCGAGACGGTCGCGCCGCTCCCCGGGATCCCGGACGAACTGTGGCAGCTCATCGTGCAGTGCCTGGCCAAGGGCCCGGCGTCCCGGCTGCGCGCCTCGGAGCTGGGGGCGCGGCTGCGGGAACTGCTGCCGCTGCTGGCCGGGATGCCTCCGCTGGACGTGGACGAGCCGGACACCGAGCCGGTGGAGGAGGAGCCGGCGCCGTCGGCTCCGGCCGCCACTGGGCCGGTGCGGCGGGGGGCGGTGCCGCTGGTGCCGGGGGCGAAGCCGGCGGACTCCAACCGGGACACGCATACGTCGATGCGGGTTCCCGGGCCGGACGAGCTGGCGGGGGGTGCGCACGGGACGGCGCGGGTGCCTCGGGCGGCCGGTGCGCCGCGGCCGGGGTCGGCCCGTAATCGGGCGGCCACGCGGCGGCGTCGGCTCACGCTCGCGACGGCGGCTGCGGTGCTGGTGGCGGCGGTGGGGGTCGGTACGTGGGTGGCGGTGTCGGACGACGACGCGGACGCGACGCCGCGCGACACGAAGAACTCGGCGCCGGCGTCGCCGTGAGCTGACCTGACCTGCGCCGGTGGTCTGCGGGGCGGGGGTTTCGCTTACCCGCGCTTGCGGGGTGCCTCCCCCAGAGGGGGGACCCCCAGCCCACCCGTGCCGCCTGGGGGTCCCCCCTCTGGGGGAGGCACGACTGCCCGCAGCTACGGAGGTACTGCGGTGGCACCGGTCGGCTCAGGTCGGTTGCTGTAGCCGTTACGCTGGAGGCGTGGCAGTCGTCGATGTATCCGAAGAGCTCAAGTCCCTCTCCTCGACCATGGAGTCGATCGAGGCCGTTCTGGACCTCGACAGGATGAGGGCAGACATCGCCGTGCTCGAGGAGCAGGCGGCCGCGCCGTCCCTGTGGGACAACCCGGACGAGGCGCAGAAGATCACCAGCAAGCTCTCCCACCTCCAGGCGGAGGTGAGGAAGGCCGAAGCCCTGCGCTCGCGGATCGACGATCTCGCCGTGCTCTTCGAGATGGCCGAGGAGGAGGACGACCCGGACACCCGCGCCGAGGCGGAGTCCGAGCTGGCCTCCGTGAAGAAGGCGCTGGACGAGATGGAAGTGCGGACCCTGCTCAGCGGGGAGTACGACTCCCGCGAGGCCCTGGTGAACATCCGCGCCGAGGCCGGTGGCGTCGACGCCGCCGACTTCGCCGAGCAGCTCCAGCGCATGTACCTGCGCTGGGCCGAGCGCCACGGCTACAAGACGGAGCTCATCGAGACGTCGTACGCCGAGGAGGCCGGCATCAAGTCGACCACCTTCTCCGTGCAGGCGCCGTACGCCTACGGCACCCTCTCCGTCGAGCAGGGCACCCACCGCCTGGTGCGGATCTCGCCCTTCGACAACCAGGGCCGCCGCCAGACGTCCTTCGCCGGCGTGGAGGTCCTCCCGGTCGTCGAGCAGTCCGACCACGTCGACATCGACGAGTCCGAGCTGCGTATCGACGTCTACCGTTCCTCCGGCCCCGGCGGTCAGGGCGTCAACACCACCGACTCGGCCGTGCGCATCACGCACCTGCCGACCGGCATCGTGGTCTCCTGCCAGAACGAGCGCTCGCAGATCCAGAACCGCGCGACCGCGATGAACGTCCTCCAGGCCAAGCTGCTTGAGCGGCGCCGCCAGGAGGAGCAGGCCAAGATGGACGCGCTCAAGGGTGACGGCGGCAACTCCTGGGGAAACCAGATGCGTTCGTACGTCCTGCACCCGTACCAGATGGTCAAGGACCTGCGCACCGAGTACGAGGTCGGCAACCCGCAGGCCGTGCTCGACGGTGAGATCGACGGCTTCCTGGAGGCCGGAATTCGCTGGCGCAAGCAGCAGGAGAAGTAAGCGAAGCGGTTTGTCGACAAAGGCAACTGCCACCCCCGGGGCGGCAGTTGCCTTTGTCGTTCCCGTCCGCTTCCCCTTCTGTTCCGCGATGTCTGGGTTTTACATCACACTCACAGGCTCCAACCCCCGGCAAAGAACCCGTACTTGGACATCGCGTACGCAACGGCCTTGACGTTGCTTTGAAAAATCGGAAGGGTAAAGCGTGGCATGCGTATCTCTGGGGCGCATGTGAACCGGGGGGCTTGAGTTGTTCTGCTACCACCCTCCGTCGATCACCGCTCCGAGCGCCGCCTCACTGACGATGAGCTACTGGGGGTAGCAACCACATGACGAAGAAGACGCGGATCCGTGTCGCCCGGATAGCGGCCGGTGCCGTGATCGCGGCCGGTGCCACGCTCTCGGCCGCCGGCGTCGCATCCGCCGATGTCTGCGAAGACCTGGGTGTCTGTGTCACGCCGGAGCCCGACCCGACGGAGACCACCCCGGAGCCGGAGCCGACCCCGACTGCGACCGAGCCGACCGTCATCCCCGAGCCGACCGAGCCGGAGCCGACGGAGCCCGAGCCGACCGAGCCCACCGGCGACCCGGACCCGGTCGACCCCGACCCCACCACGGAGCCCTCCAACCCGGGCAACGGGAACGGCGGCGGCAACGGGAATGGCAACGGCAACGGTGGCGGCAACAACGCCGACCCCGACGGCGGCCAGTCCCCGCAGCAGGAGGGCTCCTCCTCCCTGACCGAGACCGGTGAGGGAGCGGACACCACCGCCCAGGGCAGCGGCGACGAGCTCGCCGACACCGGTGCCGCCCAGACGACCTTCCTGATCATCGGCGCCGCGACGATGATCGCCGGCGGTATCGGCTTCCGGGTGCTCCCGCGCCTGGTCGGCGGCCGCGGCGGGGCCGCTGCCTGACGGTAGCCGTCCACGCACACGCTGTGTGACAAAGGGCCCGGAGCGATCTTCACTCCGGGCCCTTCGGACGTCCTGCGGGGTACTTACACGGTCTGGTGCGCCAGCAGCGCCACGGCCGCGATCAGCACCGCGAGCAGGGCGATCAGCGTCATCGGGTTCAGATTCGCGAGCAGCGGGTTCTCCTGCTGCAGTCGCTCGCGGTTCGCCCGGCAGACCGGGCAGCGGCCCTCGTTCACGGGCGCCGCGCAGTTCGCGCACACCAGCCGGTCGTACGTCATGCGCCTCGCCCTTCTTGTCAGTGGTTGCAGTGGGAGAACGCCTCGGGGATGCAGAACGTTCCCCTTACCTACTGTGCCAGGTTCCCCCACATGGCGCGCGGCCCGCTCCCGGAGGGCGGTTCCCGCACCCCGTCAGGCAGGAACAAATGCGCACAACCCCGGCGCAACCCCGACCGCTGCCTGCACTCCCGCACCCGACTCGCGTATGGTCACGCTCATCTACCCCCGGCGACCCGTGGTGCATCCGTGATCCGATTCGACAACGTATCCAAGGTCTACCCCAAGCAGACCCGCCCCGCACTCAGGGATGTCTCCCTGGAAGTGGAGAAGGGCGAGTTCGTGTTCCTCGTGGGGTCCTCCGGCTCCGGAAAGTCCACCTTCCTGCGGCTGATCCTCCGCGAGGAGCGGTGCAGCCACGGTCAGGTGCACGTTCTCGGCAAGGACCTCGCGCGCCTGTCCAACTGGAAGGTGCCGCAGATGCGCCGCCAGCTGGGGACGGTGTTCCAGGACTTCCGGCTGCTGCCGAACAAGACGGTCGCCGAGAACGTGGCCTTCGCCCAGGAGGTCATCGGCAAGTCCCGCGGGGAGATCCGCAAGTCCGTGCCGCAGGTGCTCGACCTCGTCGGGCTGGGCGGCAAGGAGGACCGGATGCCGGGCGAGCTGTCCGGCGGTGAGCAGCAGCGCGTCGCCATCGCGCGGGCCTTCGTCAACCGGCCCAAGCTGCTGATCGCCGACGAGCCCACCGGCAACCTCGACCCGCAGACCTCCGTCGGCATCATGAAGCTCCTCGACCGGATCAACCGGACCGGGACCACCGTGGTGATGGCGACGCACGACCAGAACATCGTGGACCAGATGCGCAAGCGCGTCATCGAGCTGGAGAAGGGCCGCCTCGTCCGCGACCAGGCCCGCGGCGTCTACGGCTACCAGCACTGATCCGCAGCGAGTTCCACGGAAAGGCTTGAAGCAGACGCCATGCGCGCCCAGTTCGTACTGTCCGAGATCGGTGTCGGTCTCCGCCGCAATCTGACGATGACCTTCGCCGTCGTCGTCTCCGTCGCCCTGTCCCTCGCGCTGTTCGGCGGGTCGCTCCTGATGAACGACCAGGTCAACACGATGAAGGGCTACTGGTACGACAAGGTCAACGTCTCGGTCTTCCTCTGCAACAAGAGCGACGCCGAGTCCGACCCGAACTGCGCCAAGGGTGCGGTGACCAAGGACCAGAAGAAGGAGATCCTCGCCGACCTCGACAAGATGCCGGTCGTCGACACGGTGACGTACGAGTCGCAGGACGAGGCGTACAAGCACTACAAGGAGCAGTTCGGCGACTCCCCGCTGGCCAGCTCCCTCACCCCGGACCAGATGCAGGAGTCGTACCGCATCAAGCTCACCGACCCGGAGAAGTACCAGGTCATCGCGACCGCCTTCGACGGGCGCGACGGGGTGCAGTCGGTGCAGGACCAGAAGGGCATCCTGGACAACCTCTTCGGGCTGCTGGAGGGCATGAACATCGCCGCCCTCGCGATGATGGCGCTGATGCTGGTCGTGGCGCTGATGCTGATCGTCAACACGGTGCGCGTCTCGGCGTTCAGCCGGCGGCGCGAGACCGGGATCATGCGCCTGGTCGGCGCCTCGGGCTTCTACATCCAGACGCCGTTCATCATGGAGGCCGCGGTCGCCGGACTGATCGGCGGCACCGTCGCCTGCGGATTCCTGGTGGTGGCGCGGTACTTCATCATCGATCACGGACTCGCGCTGTCCGAGAAGCTGAACCTGATCAACTTCATCGGCTGGGACGCGGTGTTGACCAAGCTGCCGCTCATCCTCGCCACGAGTCTGCTGATGCCCGCGTTGGCGGCGTTCTTCGCGCTGCGCAAGTACCTGAAGGTGTGACTCTTACCAAGAGGGGCCGTCCGGTCAACGGACCGTACGGCCCCTTGCCTTGTCCTAGACTCACCGGCATGTCAGGTCGTGACCTGTTCTGCCAGCCCCGTCGCCTCCGCCGCGGGGCCGCCCTGACATTGGTCTTCGCCAGTGTGCTGGTCGCCGGCGCGGCGACCGGATCACTGCCCGGACCCGAACGGAAGTCCGCGTCCGACGCCGCCCGTTCGAGCACCAGCCTCCGCCACGAGCAGGTCGCGGCCGCGGCCGCCGAGGCCATGGCCGACGGCAAGTCCCCCATGGAGGCCGCCGAGCGCGCGGTCAGCCGCAGCGGGGACCGCTGGGGCGCGGTCTACTCCCCGGGCGAGTACGAGGAGTTCGAGAAGGCCCTGGACGGCCGGTACACCGGCGTCGGCCTGTGGGCGCGGCGCGAGCGGGACGGCCGTATCGAAGTGAGCAAGGTGGGCGAGGGATCGCCCGCCGCCTCGGCCGGGATCCGGGCCGGGGACCGGCTGCGCAGCGTCGACGGCGAGAAGGTCGACGGGCTGCCCGTCACCGAGGTGGTCTCCTTACTGCGCGGTGACGCCACCGACGCGGCGGCCGGTACACAGGTCCGGCTCGGTCTGGAGCGCGGCACGCGCGCGTGGAGCCTCACGCTGCGCCGGGCCACCCTCTCCACCCACTCGGTGACCGTCGACAGGCTGGCCGGAGCGGTCACCGTCATCCGCGTCGACTCCTTCACCAAGGGCTCCGGCGACACCGTCCGCAGCGCGGTCCGCGAGGCCCCCGACGGCGCCGGGATCATCCTCGACCTGCGCGGCAACTCCGGCGGCCTGGTCACCGAGGCCGTCACCGCCGCCTCCGCCTTCCTCGACGGCGGCCTGGTCGCCACCTACGACGTCGACGGCGACCAGCGCGCCCTGCACGCCGAGCCAGGCGGCGACACCACCAGACCCCTGGTCGCGCTCGTCGACGGCGGCACGATGAGCGCGGCCGAACTGGTCACCGGCGCCCTCCAGGACCGCGGCCGGGCGGTCGTGGTCGGCTCCCGCACCTTCGGCAAGGGCTCGGTGCAGATGCCGAGCCGGCTCCCCGACGGCTCCGTCGCCGAACTGACCGTCGGCCACTACCGCACCCCCTCCGGCCGCGAGGTCGACGGCCACGGCATCAAGCCCGACCTGAAGGTCGAGGAGCGGGCCCTTGAGCGGGCCGGGACGGTACTGAGCGGACTGGGCCCCACGTAACCCCGCCCCCGAAATCTGCTTCCCGTCGACCCCCTCCGTAGTGCGAAAATGGACGGCACTATGAGCAAGGGAATGTACGTACCCAAGGAGGCCCAGCCCAAGAAGGGCGGGTCGGCAGCCAAGGCCAGGGACGGCGAGAAGGGCGGCAAGCGCAAGATCGTCGCGCAGAACAAGAAGGCGCGGCACGACTACGCGATCATCGACACCTACGAGGCCGGTCTGGTGCTGACCGGTACCGAGGTGAAGTCGCTGCGCCAGGGCCGTGCCTCGCTGGTGGACGGCTTCGTCCAGGTCGACGGGGGCGAGGCGTGGCTGCACAACGCGCACATCCCCGAGTACGCCCAGGGCACCTGGACCAACCACTCCGCGCGCCGCAAGCGCAAGCTGCTGCTGCACCGCGAGGAGATCGACAAGCTGGAGGTCAAGGCGCAGGAGACCGGTCACACGATCGTGCCCCTCGCCCTGTACTTCAAGGACGGCCGGGCGAAGGCGGAGATCGCCCTGGCACGAGGCAAGAAGGAGTACGACAAGCGCCAGACCCTGCGCGAGAAGCAGGACCGGCGGGAGTCGGACCGGGCCATCGCGGCGGCGAAGCGGCGGCAGCGGGGCGTGTGACGCCGGGAATACGCTGGCACGCGCGTGCGTTGGTCACGTACGATGGCACTGCACCTCATGGAGGGTGCGCGCCGCCCTCACCTGAGGGTGTTTGAAAAAACAACATGGGGATGATCGGTTTCGACAGCGGCTGTCGAAGCAGGGGAAGCGTGTCGAGGAAGCGGCCATGATCTCGTTAACCACAGGCCGAAACAAATAATCGCCAACACCAAGCGCGATTCCTTCGCCCTCGCTGCCTAAGTAGCGACTTGCGAAGTGTCAGCCCGGGGCTGTTCCCGACCCGGATCCTGGCATCAGCTAGGGAACTAAACCTTGATCCCGGTCACGGGGTGAAGAGGGAAATCAAACAGTGACTGGGCCCGTTCCGGACTTGTCCGGGTGATCCGGAGGGCCGAGAAACTCGTACCGGACTGCACACGGAGAAGCCCTGGTTCCGCACCGTTGGACGCGGGTTCGATTCCCGCCATCTCCACTTGTCCCTCCGGGGACCACCCCATGTGGGCCAAGGCCCCGTCGCTCCGGCGACGGGGCCTTTGTCGTGCTCGGCGAGGAGGCTTTTCCCGGCCCCGGGCGGAGGCTGTGACAGGGCTGTGACGGCTGATGTGAGCCGCGCCACTGCTCCTGACGATCACCGGCTGGTGGGGTGTAGGGATGCCTACCCCCCGTCGCGCAGTTCCCGCCGTCCTGTTGGGTGCCCTGCTCCTGGCCGCGTGCGGCACCGAGAAGAGCGAGGCCGGGGGAGGCGGGGACGGGGGAGGCGGAGACGGGCGGGTCGCCCGGGCCACCCTGTGCCCCTCGCAGCAGCAGTACGGCGTGCTGCCCTCGGCGGACGGACCGGACGAAGCGACGCCCACCGCACGTCCCTCGGGGACGCCGTCCGAGCTGCCGCTTCCGCCGTCCGACGGCCAGGGCGACGAAGAGGTGCGGGTGACCGGGCTGTACGCCTGGGGACCCGGCAGCGGCTGCGACGGCGTCGACTACTCCGCCGACTTCGAAGTCACCAACAACGGCCCGGAAGAAGCCACTTACTCGATCACCTTCGCCTTCGGCTCCTCCGGTCAGGGCATGGAGCCGATCGAACGCACCGTCGAGGCGGTCGGCGCCGGACGGACCGTCAAGGGGACGGTGGTGATGCGGGACTTGCCGCCGGCCGAGGCGCCCACCGTCGACATCCTCAGCACCCGCAGCGTCCCCACCGCCGAGGTACCGACCCAGTCCGGCCCCTGCCCCAAGTCCGGGATGCATGTGTACGCGGACCGGGGCGACGCCGCGATGGGGCTGCGCGTGGTCGGGCTGCACGTGGTCAACTGCGGTGAGGAGAGGCTGGAGTTCAACGGCTACCCCGAACTGGAGCTGTTCGACGAGGACCACGAGAAGGTGACGGGCGTACGGATCCTGGACGGCACGGGGTCGATCAGCACCGGACTGGGTGACGACACCGTCCGCCCGGTCTCCCTGGCCCCCGGCGAGGCCGCGCAGGCCCAACTGAGCTGGCGCAACACGACCGAGTTCGGCGACCCGGTCAACGCCCCCTACGTCCGTGTCCGGGCCGCCCCCGGCGACGCCCCCGTCATGGTCACGCCGGAACTCGACCTCGGCACGACCGGCAAACTGGGCGTCGGCCCGTGGCAGAAGGACGAGAACTACCGGGCCCCCGAGACCGAGGCACCGGCGACCCCCTGACGCCCGGGCGCCCCGGCGGTCACCGCGATCAGCAGCGCCACCGCCGCCGCGCACACCGGCACCCCGTACCCGACCGCGGGCGACATGTGTTCCGCGGCCCAGCCGCCCACCGCGCTGCCGAGGGCGATGCCGCCCAACAGGCCGGTGACCGCCAGGGTCATGCCCTCGTTGAGGCGGCCCTCGGGGGTGCGGCGCTGGACCAGGGTCATGTTGGTGATCATCGTGGGGGCGGTGGCCATACCGGAGACCAGCAGCGCGGCGGCCAGGAGCAGCAGGGAGCCGGTGAGCGTCGCCGCGAGCAGGGGCAGGGCCAGGAGCGCCGTCATCGCCGCTATGCACCACGGGTAGCGGCGCTCCGGCGAACGCGTCGGCCGCACGGCGCCGTACAGCAGCCCCGCCGCGCAGGAACCGGCCGCCTGGAGGGCGAGGACCGGGCCCGCCGCCGTGCTGTGTCCCAGGGCGTCCGCGTGGGCGAGGGTGACGACCTCCAGGGCGCCGAAGACGGCACCCATGGCCAGGCAGACGGCGAGCAGCGCGGGCATGCCGGGAGCGCGGTACGGGGGGTGCGAGGGGCCCGTTGGCGGCCGTACCGGGGGTTCCGTCGAGCGCTGGGCCGTGAACAGCGCCATGCCGGTCGCCAGGAGCAGGACGCCCGTGAGCGTGCCCGCCTCCGGGAAGAGGGTGCCGCTCAGGAACGCAGCCAGGACCGGGCCCAGCATGAAGCACAGTTCGTCCGCCGCCTGCTCGAAGGAGTTCGCGGTGTGCAGCGCCGCCGGGTCGTCGTTCAGCAGATGCGCCCAGCGGGCCCGGGACATGCCGCCGATGTTGGGCGTGGTCGCGGTCGCGGCGTACGCGGCGAAGAGGGTCCAGTCGGGGGCCCCGGCGCGGACGCACAGGATCAGCGACAGGCCGCCGAGGACCGCGACCAGTGTGGCGGGCAGGGCCACCCGCGCCTGCCCGTGCCGGTCGATGAGCCGCGCGATCCACGGCGCGACCAGAGCCGTCGCGGCCAAGCCGGTCGCGACCACGGCCCCGGCCAGCGCGTAAGAGTCCCGCTCCCCGGCGATCATCACGACCGCGCTCACGCTGAACATGCCCATGGGCAGGCGGGCCAGCAGGTTCCCGGCGGTGAAGGCGCGGGCCCCGGGCAGGGCGAAGAGCCGCCGGTAGGCGGAGGTCGGTCGAGGCATGGCCCCACCTTCACCCGGAGTGGATCAAGGGGTCCAACACCTGCTCCGCACCGATTCACGCACCTGTGTTGTAAATTCCGGGCATGCCCGACCCCCGACTCCTGCGCGCCTTCCTCGCCGTCGCCGAGGAACTGCACTTCACCCGCGCCGCCGCCCGGCTCTACGTCGCCCAGCAGGCGCTCAGCCGGGACGTACGGCGGCTGGAGCGGGAACTGGGCGCCGAACTGTTCGTCCGGACCACCCGTCAGGTCACGCTCACCGCGGACGGGGAGCGCCTGGTACCGCACGCCCGGCGGGCGCTGGCCGCGCACGAGGACCTGCTCGCCGCGTTCGGACAGGCCCGCCCGCTGCTGGTGGACCTGAACTCGCCCGGCCTCGGCACCGGCCACCGCGTGCTCACCCGGGCCCGCGAGCTGGCCCCCGAGCTGGAACTGATGGCCCGCTACGAGAGCGGGCTGACCGGTGCCGCCGCCGATCTGCTCGCCGGCCGCCTGGACGCCTCCTTCGGGCGGTACGCCGGACTCGCCCCCGCCCTGCGCGCCGGCCTCGACCACCAGCCCGTGCGCTACGAACCGATGGCGGTGCTGCTGCCCGAGGGGCATCCGCTGGCCGCCCTGGACGCCGTACCGCTCGACGCGCTGGCGGGCTCGGTCGTCTACGCGGGGGCGGGCAACCCGCGCACCCCGGAGTGGACCGATCTCGCCCGCGAACTGTTCGCGGGGCGGGGGATCGAGGTGGCGCCGCCCGCGCCGGTCGCCGTCGGGGTCGAGGAGTTCCAGCGGATCATGACCAAGACCCGGACACCCGTCCTCGCCGTCGTGGATTTTCCGGCCATGCCCGCCTCGGTGCTGCGCCCCTTGATCGATCCGGTGCCGCTCTCCCCGGTCTCGCTGGTGTGGAGGAAGGGGCTGGTGCATCCCGCTCTGGACGCTCTGCGCAGGGCTGCCGCAGAGTTGGCGGCGGCGGAAGACTGGCTTCGGCCACCTTCAGAGGGATGGTTTCCAGCCAGTGACAAAGTCACGATGCGGCTCAACAAATGACACACGGCAAACACGGAACTCACTCGTGCGCTACATTCTTGGCCTGAGCACATTGTGGTAAAGGGGGCGCTCGGCCCGGGTGGGGGCCCGGTACCGATCGACGGGTGCTCAGTGTCGTACGCGCACCCGGAACAGTCCCTGGGGGGATGTGCGCGCGTGAACAACTGGCGAGAAGACGCCCAACCGGAGTGGCCCGAGGCCGCATCCGGAACCCAGCCGACTCGGCGGGGTGGGGGTGGCACACAGGCTTTCCCTGACACTTCGGCGTTCAGACCGGAACCGGCGGCCGCCGACGAGACGGCCGTCCTGCCCAGAGCTGTGCCCGGCGCGGGTCAGTCCGGAGCACCTGATTCCGGAAGCCCGGCCGCGGGGGGCGGTGAGGACCTGACCGAGCTGCTCTCGGCGTTCGACCGCTTCGACCGCACCGAGGTGCTGCCCAGCGCGGGACGGCGCGGCGAGGCGCCGCGCAACCCGTCCGCGGGCGGTGCTTTCACGCCGCGCGGCGCCGGGAACGGCCCGGCTCCCGCTGACCCGTTTCCGCCGGTCGCCGAGACCCGCGAGTCCCCCGCGGCGATCCGCGACCCCTGGGACGCGGCCGACGACGCCGTCACCCACGACCCGCACGAGGTCACCATCCAGCTGGACAGCGTCAACCTCCAGATGGACGGTTCGCTGCGCGGAGCCAAGGCGGCTCCCAGCGGCTCGGAGGCCTCCGACGGGCCGGTCTTCGTCGACGAGTCCGGCCGCCGCAGCCGCCGCTTCCGGCGGATCGGTATGGCCGTGGCCCTCGCCTGCGCGGTCTACGCCGTGGTGATCGTCGTCACCTTGATGTCCGGCAACTCCAACGCGCCCTGGCTGCCCGTCCAGGACCAGAAGGAGGACACGCCGGCCGGAAAGGTCGACACCTCGCCGCTGCCCGCCGAGTCGGCGTCGACCGACGGGCCCGACGGCGCCTCCCCGGGCGCCAGCCCCTCCACGAGCGACGGCGTCACGCCCTCCGCGGGCGCCACCGCCACCGTGCCGGGCGCCACCGCCACCGGTGAGGCGCCGGACGCCACCACCGACCCCGAGCCGACGACGTCCAAGAAGCCGACCACCGGCACGGGCACCGGCGGCACCTCGCCGAAGCCGGACCCCACCGACACGGCGACCGCACCCGACCCCGGTCCCACCGAGACCGCGACCGAAGAGCCCACGCCGCCGGACGACGAGACGGAGACCACCGGCGGTGGCGAGGCCGGAGGCGGCACCGGTGCCGACTCGGTCGCCGTGGGCCAGTCCCAGAACCTCACCGCTCACTCGCACGACCCATACCCGGAGCAAACCTTCTGATGGCCTCCCGTTCCCGCCGTCGGGGCGCCCGTCCCCAGGCCCCCGACGCCCGGCGCCGCCGCCTGCCCATGCGGCTGCTGCTGCCGAGCCTCGTTCTTGTCGCGATGATGGCGATGCTGATGCTGCGCGGCTACGTGCACAGCGAGATCCTCGCCGACCACCGCGTCCGTCCCGCTGCCGCGTCCGACAAGGTCCCGCAGCAGATCCTCAAGGGCGGTCCCGTCATCGACGCCCGCAGCGGCCGCACCGAGACCCTGAAGGTGCCGGACCGCCGGCTCGTGCTCACCTTCGACGACGGACCCGACCCCGAGTGGACCCCCAAGGTCCTTGACGTACTGAAGAAGCACGACGCGCACGGCGTCTTCTTCGTCACCGGCACCATGGCCTCGCGCTACCCGGACCTGGTCGAGCGGATGGTGGCCGAGGGCCACGAGATCGGCCTGCACACCTTCAACCACCCGGACCTGTCGTACCAGACGAAGAAGCGCATCGACTGGGAGCTGTCGCAGAACCAGCTCGCCATCACCGGCGCGGCCGGCATCCGCACCTCGCTGTTCCGGCCGCCGTACTCCTCGTTCTCCGCCGCCATGGACAACGAGTCCTGGCCGGTCACCGAGTACATCGGCTCGCGCGGCTACATCACGGTCGTCAACAACACCGACAGTGAGGACTGGAAGAGGCCGGGCGTCGAGGCGATCATCCGCAAGGCCACGCCCAAGGGCAACAAGGGCGCGATCGTGCTGATGCACGACTCCGGTGGCGACCGCAGCCAGACCGTCGCGGCCCTGGACCGCTTCCTGCCGCAGATGCAGGAGCGGGGCTACGAGTTCGACAACCTGACCGAGGCCCTCGACGCGCCCAGCGCGCACAGCCAGGTCACCGGCGCCGAACTGTGGAAGGGCAAGGCCTGGGTCTTCCTGGTGCAGGCGTCCGACAACATCACCGCCGTGCTGGTGGTCGGCCTGTCGATCATCGGGTTCCTGGTCATCAGCCGGTTCGTGCTGATGCTGGTGCTGTCCGCCGTGCACGCCCGCAAGGTGCGCAGGCGGCGCTTCCGCTGGGGACCGCCGGTCACCGAACCGGTGTCGGTGCTGGTGCCCGCGTACAACGAGGCCAAGTGCATCGAGAACACCGTCCGCTCCCTGATGGCGAGCGAGCACCCGATCGAGGTGCTCGTCATCGACGACGGCTCCACCGACGGCACCGCCCGCATCGTCGAGGCGATGAACCTGCCCAACGTCCGGGTCATCCGCCAGCTCAACGCGGGCAAGCCCGCCGCGCTCAACCGCGGTGTGGCCAACGCCCGGTACGACATCGTCGTCATGATGGACGGCGACACCGTCTTCGAACCGGCCACCGTCCGTGAGCTCGTGCAGCCCTTCGGCGACCCGAGCGTCGGCGCCGTCGCGGGCAACGCCAAGGTCGGCAACCGGGACTCGCTCATCGGTGCCTGGCAGCACATCGAGTACGTGATGGGCTTCAACCTGGACCGCCGGATGTACGACATGCTGCGCTGCATGCCGACCATCCCCGGCGCGGTGGGTGCCTTCCGGCGCACGGCCCTGGAACGGGTCGGCGGCATGAGCGACGACACGCTCGCCGAGGACACCGACATCACCATGGCGATGCACCGCGACGGCTGGCGCGTGGTCTACGCGGAGAACGCCCGCGCCTGGACCGAGGCCCCGGAGACCGTGCAGCAGCTGTGGTCCCAGCGCTACCGCTGGTCCTACGGCACCATGCAGGCGATCTGGAAGCACCGCAGGGCGATCGTGGAGCGCGGCCCCTCCGGCCGCTTCGGCCGCGTCGGCCTGCCCCTGGTCTCCCTGTTCATGGTGCTGGCCCCGCTGCTGGCCCCGCTCATCGACGTCTTCCTCCTCTACGGCCTGATCTTCGGCCCCACCGAGAAGACGATCATGGCCTGGCTGGGCGTCCTCGCCATCCAGGCGATCTGCGCCGCCTACGCCTTCCGCCTCGACCGGGAAAAGATGGTCCACCTGATCTCCCTGCCGCTCCAGCAGATCCTGTACCGCCAACTCATGTACGTCGTGCTCCTCCAGTCCTGGATCACCGCCCTGACCGGCGGCCGACTGCGGTGGCAGAAGCTGCGGCGGACGGGTGTGGTCGGGGCACCGGTGCCGGATTCGGCGCTCGGTCAGCAGGTAGTGAATGAGGGGCCGGTCCGGTGACATCAATGAACCCTTACTCCGGTGACTTCCCGTCGGCCTCGGCGACGCCCGGCGGCCAGCCGCCGACCGCGCAGCACACCGTGGATACGACGGTCCTCGTGACGCCGCCGTCCGAGGAGGCAAAGCCCGCCGACAAGGCGGAGGAGAAGGCCCGCCGCGGACCCGTCCGCGACCGCTACTTCGATCTTCTCCGTGCTCTCGCCCTGTTCCGGGTGGTCCTCTACCACCTGATGGGCTGGGCGTGGCTTCCGCTCGTCTTCCCCTCCATGGGCGTGATGTTCGCCCTCGCCGGCAATCTCATGGCGCGCTCCCTGAAGCGTCCGGCGATACAGGTCATCAGGGGCCGCATGCGCCGGCTCCTGCCCCCCTTGTGGCTGCTGGGCGCGGTCGGCGTCACCGGCATGGTGATCCAGGGCTGGGGCCCGGACCCCGACAACCACCCCGGCTGGTGGTGGATCCACCTGGCCTACTGGATCGTTCCGCTGAGCGATCCGCCGTACGCCGAGGGCCTTCCCGGAATCCACGGTGTCATCGGCGAGAACTGGGCCGCCGACTTCGCCGGACCGCTCTGGTACATCCGGGCCTACCTCTGGTACGTCCTGCTCTCGCCGTTCATCCTCAAGCTGCTGCGCGCGACGCCCGCCGCGACCGTACTTGCACCTCTGGTGCTGGCGGTGGTCCTGGAGCAGGGCTACCTCGACCTTCCGGGCGAGCGTTTCCCCTCCGCCCTCACCGACTTCAGCACCTTCGGTGCCTGCTGGATCCTCGGTATGGCCCATCAAGAGGGCGTCCTGAGCCGTCTCCCGCGTTACATCGTGCCGTCCGTGGCACCGGTGATCGCCCTGCTGGGCCTGTGGTACGCCACCAACCACGACTTCGGGGAGGGCAACGACCTCGACAGCATGCCCCTCGCCCAGGCCCTCTGGTCCTTCGGCACGGTTCTGCTGCTGCTGCACTTCAGCCCCTCGTGGTCCGAGTGGCCGCGCCGCCTGCGCCGCTGGGACCGCTTGATCACGCTTCTCAATTCCCGAGCGGTGACGATCTACCTGTGGCACAACATCTGCATCCTCGCCGCGGCGACGATGTGGGACCAGCTGTGGGGCATTGACGTGATGTGGATGCACTTCTCCTGGCTGTTGGAGAGCCCGTGGCCGGTCCTGGTCTTCGCCTGGCTGCTGATCTTCGGCTGCATCGTGTGGTTCGGCTGGGCGGAGGACCTCGCGGCCAAGCGCAAGCCGCAGCTGTGGCCGGACGGTTCGGCATCCGCCGCCAAGCGCGACGGCGGTCGCAAGGCATCCCATGGATCGCGCCGACGTAAGGGCTGACCTGCTGTCGGCCTGACTGACGGAGCGGTGGGGGCCCGGGGTACGGGCCCCCACCACTTTCTTGTCCGGACTCATCCGATGGCGATGCGCGTCTTCCAGTAGTCCTTGGGCGTGATGATCTCCGCCCCGGACCCGGAAAGAGCGGTCTTGCCACCGGCGTGGAAGCGCACCGAGCCGTCCGAACGGACCGCCCAGATGTCGGGGATCTCGTCCCCGTTGGCATCCGGCGTCCCGAAGAGGTGCGGAACGCTCGCCTTCGTCCAGCCCGAGGCCGCGTACTCGTTGTCCGTGCCGCCGGCCGAATTGGCGGCGGAGGAAAGCGAGTTCAGTACGACACCGCCGCCCGAGGCCGCGCTCCCCTTGCGCAGAAGCAGCCTTCCGGAGGTGTCGGAACGGTAGAGGAGGTCGGCGACACCGTCACCCGAGACGTCCTGCACGGCAACCAGGTCCCGGTCGGCCCAGGCGGACGAGGCGATGAGCCGTACCGCTTGGTCGACGGTGGCCCCGTGGTATCCGGTGAAGGCCCACAGCTCGTCACCGGCGGTGGCCAGGAAGTCGGTCCGTTCGTCTCCGGTGATGTCGCCCGCTGCCACGATCTGGGACAGGGCCGACGGGCTGGGCGCTCCCTCGGGCAGGAGAATCTCGCGGCGCCGGTCGATGTCGACGGCGCCGTAGCCGTCACCCGGATACACCCACAGCTTGCCCTCGACCCGGACGACCAGGTCCTGGAGGCCGTCGCCGCCGTAGATGTCGCCGTTGTGCGAGATCAGGGCTCCGGTGAAGTGACCCTTCGGTGCCGCCGTGTACGGTGGCAGGTCGTCTCCGTTCGGATCCTTGTCAGGGTTCGGCCGGTAGGCCCCCGACATGGAGTAGTCCAGGTCGCCGCTGCCCTTGGACAGGTCCGCCTTGGCCTGCGAAGGGTAGAGACTGAGGTTGCCGGCCTCGGTGACGACCATGAGGTCGGGAAGCGCGTCACCGGTGAAGTCGCCGGGCTTGTCGGCCTGGTCGCGAGGGGTGACGTAGAAGAAGTACTTCGTCGGCTCCGACGCGTTGCCCGCGCTGTCGACGACCCGCACGTAGAGCACGTTGGGCCCGGCGGTCGGCGGTTTGGCATTGCTGATCGTGGCGCTGATATCCGTCTCGCTACCGGCGGTCCTGCTCACGGAACCTGTATAGGACGGCGAGTTGAAGCCGTACTCGTACCGTACGACGTCCTTGTCGAGGGCGCGCACCGAGAAGTTTCCGGCCGTCCCGAACTTCTTGGTGCTCCAGTTGGAGTCCTCGGCGTCGTTGCCGAAGCCGTTGTTCTTTCCGTCGGCGTTCGGGAAGTCGGTCGAGCTGACCTTCGGGGGACGGGGCGCGGAGGTGTCCAGCACGAAGCGGCACGGAGCCTTGGAGGGCGCCCACTTGGAGGGGGTGTCCACGTCGTCGCGGGCCTGTACGCGCCAGGAATAGGTGGTGCCGTTGGTGAGCTTGCTGGTGGGGAACTCCGAGGTGGTCTTCAGAGCTGTGTCCTTGTCACCACTCACCGGTACCTTGCCGGTCGAGCCCAGCAGGTCGCCGGTGACGTCCCACTTGCCGGTCGGCCACAGATCGAAGTTGAAGTAGTCGAGGTTCTTGTCCTTGTCCGTGGCCTTGGCTGTGAATGTCAGCTTTCCCGCACCCATGCGGACATACGGCTTCGTAGTCGTGCACTTGCCCTCAGGCCCCAGATCCAGGGAGCCCGAAACGATGGACGGCGCGCGGTTGTAGTACAGGTCGAGGACGGGGCCGTGGTCGCCGTTGGCCTGGAACTTCTTCCAGGCGTACTGCGAGTTCTCGTCGCGGGCACGCAGACCGAAGGTGATCGACTTGTCCCCGTCATCGGCGGCCTCCTGGACCCCCTTTCTGACGTCGAACGTCTCGTAGTCGTCCCTGCAGCCCGACTTGTATCCGTGCGCGAAGCTCTTGGTGGCCAGCTTG
Source organism: Streptomyces sp. DI166 (assembly GCF_900091315.1). Classification (GTDB taxonomy): domain Bacteria; phylum Actinomycetota; class Actinomycetes; order Streptomycetales; family Streptomycetaceae; genus Streptomyces; species Streptomyces fuscus. The sequence continues at coordinate 58,813 of NZ_FLSP01000035.1, read as the reverse complement.
TTGCCGTCGTGGAGCTTGGGGGCGTTCTTCCAGTTGGTGTGCGCGCTGATGCCGCTGGTGATGTGCACGCTCATCGAACGGGCACTGCACGACCAGGAGTAGGTCTCCAGCAGGCGCAGCTTGGCTTTGACGATTTTCGTTCCCTTGAGGGACGAGTCGAATTCCATGGTGAAGAAGGACCGGGATGTCCCCCACGTGTCGGACTCGAAACCGACACGGGCCTCGTGCGTGCCTCCCGGGTTGAACCCCTTGCCGTTGTAGAAGGTGGCGTTGGGGTGCCGGTTGTAGGCGGTGGTCCAGTTCTGGACGTGCTTCTTGACCGAGGGATCGACAAAGACGGGGTAGGTGGTCTCGGGGTCCTGGAGGAAGTCCTGGTCAGGGGTGAGAGTCCAGATGCCCTTGTCCAGGTCGGGCTCGACGAGTTCGCCGCGCGAGTCGGGCGAGGGGCCGTTGAGGGACGGCAGGCTCAGGGTGCTAGCGGGCCCCGTCTGGGAGGGAGCGGGAGTCGGCTCGGGCGGCACCGGGGGCAACGGGGACTCGGAGAACGAAGGTTCGGGCTCGGCGGTGTCCGAGGGCAGAATCTCGACGTCGGTGTCGCTCTGCTCGTCCGACTCGATTTCCTCTTCCTCGGTCGGGCTGGGACTCTCGCTCTCCTCGGGGGACGGGCTGGGCGAGTCCGTGGGGTCCGGGGTCTCCGACGTGGTCGGCTGGGCCGTCTCGCCGACACCGCTGTCGGTGACGGCAGGGTCACCGCTGCTGTCCCACATCAACGGCGTGGGAGACATGGCCACTTCGTCGCCGTATGCGTTCTCGGCACTGACGATGCCGGAGACGGGGTCGAGGCGGAAGGTGAGCGTTGACGACTGGATGCCGTAGACAAGCTGTTGTACGCGCGGATCGGACGCTGCCTGCCGGTTCTTCAGCACGAGCATCTGGGCGAATCCGTCGTCCTCCGAGGTGAGGACCAGGTCCGCACCGGGGAGGATCTCCGGGTACAGTGCGCGGTTGCCTTGGATGATCGGCGTGGGCACTGCGCCTGGCCAGGTCAGCTGGATCTGGTGCTGGTTGTTGTCCACGTAGAGCGTGACAAGAGGACTGCCGCTGTCATCCGCAGCCGCCCACTTCACCAGCGAGACCCGTCGCGCAGAACTCCGGGAGGCCCGCTGTTCGGCCTTGCCGGAGCCGACCGAGAAGACCATGCGGGTGTTGGTCGCCGTCGGCTCCCAACCGGCCTTCGTGCGCCGCAGGCTCGGGTCGATCTTCTTCCACTCACCGCCCACCTTGGCGCGGATCGGCGAGGAGTGCACCCGCTTCATCATCAGTCCGTCGGGGCGAGCCCAGGTGGTGGAGTCCGCCGTACGCGCGGTGGTCACCTCAACCGCCTTGCCGGTGCGGGCGGCTTGGGTGATCGCGGCCGCCTCGGTTACCGGCCGACTGTGCCGACCGCGGGCGTCCTTGCGATCCTCGGCTCCGTCGTCCAGACGGTACCCGGCATAGACGACGCCGGTCGCGGCGACGGTAGTGGCGATCAGCACAGCAGTGGCCCGACGGCCGGGTCTGCGGCGCCAGTTGCGCGACATTGGGCGAGTTCCCCCTCCCCCTGTGGACCGGCGACAGGCCAGGGTGCGCCGTCGCCGAGACTGTCGGCCGGCCGTGGCAAGGGCATGGCGAGGCGACCCGATGATGACCCATGAAGGAGCTGTCGTCATCCTGTGCGATCTACGTGAATGCGGGGTGGAGGGCGAGGTTCACCCCGCCGAAGTCCGACTCGACGACATCCGGGATGCATAGTCCGTCAGTCACGGCGACTGCTGAAACCGCTGGAAAATCCCTCAAATTGGGTCGCTTTCCCAATCAATATGCAGTGAATGGCGCCTGTGTGCCCCTTGCCCGACAAAAAACGGCATGCGCGGTTCTATAACGGCAGTCCTCACGGTTCACCGTATTCATTGCGTAACATCTCGTTACGCACAGTGGCATTGATCACATGATCGGGTTGAGTCTGGCGCTTCTTCACAGTCCAGTCACAGAATCCCCGTGATCTGAAACGTCATCCCGCGTGGTCCGTTACCGGTCCCGCTCCGAGTGGTCCGGGGGGACCTCGCCGTGTTCGGCCGACTTCCGCATGCCCGTCGAAGTGTCTCGCGTGCAGCCGTGCCCACCCTGGCCGCCGCACTGCTGGTGGGACTGCTTCCCGCCCAGTCCTTGGCGCTGCCGCCCGATCCCGCCCAGGCCGAGGTCGGTCGCGAGACGCTGACGCTGGAGGAGCTGGACCAGGAGAAACCCCTTGAGGGCGAGCCGTTCAGCCGGCATTTGCAGTCCCTCCGTGCGGACATTCCCAAGGAGCAGGTCCAGGCGCCGCCCGGCACGGTGACCCCGCCGTCCAACGTGACGGGCACGGTCGACTTCGGTTCCACGGCGAGCCAGGCCTCGCTGTCCACCAGGGTTGCCGCCGCAGAGGAGACCCCGGTCGGGAACCTGCCGGTCAGCCTCGGCCAAGCCGCCGACGAGCCTGCCCCCACGGGCACTTGGCAGGTCACCATTCCCGATCGCACGTCGGCGGTCAGCGAAGGCATCGACGGCACGGTCATGGTGGTTCGGGGCCCGGAAACCGGTTCCGTGCCCGTGTCGGTCAAGCTGGACTACTCCAAGTTCAAGAGCCTCTACGGGGCCGACTGGGCGTCCCGTCTGCGGCTGGTTCAGTTCCCCGACTGCTACCTGGACACGCCGGACGACGAGGCCTGCCAGGCGTACGAGGAACTGGAGACCGTCAACGACGAGGCCGCCGAGTCCGTCGCGGCGACGGTGGACCCTGCGGCGCAGGAGGATGTGACACCGGCAGCGGCTAGCTCGACGGGCCGTGGCGGTTCCGGTGTCGTCCAGGCGGCGTACCGGACTTCGACATCGGCCACCACGGCGGCGGCCTCCGGTTCCACCGCCGTGGTCGGTGCGGTCGACTCGGGCGGCGGCGCGGGCGGCACGTTCAAGGCGACGCCGCTCGCCTCGGACGGAAAGTGGGAGGCCGGCGGCTCGTCCGGCGGCTTCACGTGGTCGTACCCCCTGACCGTGCCCCCTCCGCCCGCGGGCCCCACCCCGGCCATCACCTTCGGCTACAACTCCCAGACGGTCGACGGCCGTACCGGCGTCTCCTCCCCGCAGGCGTCGTGGATCGGCGAGGGCTGGAGCTACGACCCGGGGTACATCGAACGGCGCTACCGCCCCTGCCAGGACGATCGCAAGACGCTCGACTCGGGTACGCCCAACAACACCGCGAAGGCCAACAAGACCTCCGACCTGTGCTGGGTGTCGGCCAACGCCGTGATGTCCCTGAACGGCAGGACCGTGGAGCTGGTCCGGGTCGACGAGGGCGGCAACCCCGAGACGGCCACGGAGATCTATCGTCCGCAGCAGGACGACGGCACGCGCGTGGAGCACCGCACCGGCGGCAGCAACGGCGACAACAACGGCGAGTACTGGCTGGTCACCACACGGGACGGCACGAAGTACTACTACGGCCAGAACAGTGTGGGCGGTGGCCACGCCGACACGAACTCCGTCTCCACCGTCCCCGTCTTCGGCAACCACCCCGGTGAACCCTGCCACGCCGGTTCCTTCGCCGACTCGCGCTGCGGCTCGGGCAAGCAGCAGGCCTGGCGCTGGGGCATGGACAAGGTCGTCGACGTCAACGGCAACGCCATGGTGGTCAACTGGAAGCAGGAGACGAACTACTACGCCGTCCGCGAGAAGTTCAAGTCGCCCGAGAAGTACGACCGCTACGCGTACCCGACGTCCATCGAGTACGGCATGCGCACCGCGGACCTGACCAAGCCGTCCGCGACCGTCACGTTCGGTGTCAAGCAGCGCTGCCTGAAGTCGGAGAGCGCCTGCGAGGGCGCCAACTTCGCCAAGACGGACGACCCGGGCGCCTACCGGCCCTGGTGGGACACCCCCGGAAACCTCAACTGCAAGTCCACGTCCAAGCTGTGCCCGGCCTTCCCGTCCTTCTGGACGCAGATGCGCCTGGACACCGTGACCACGAAGGCCGCACGCGCCGGCCAGTCCGGACTGGGCCTCGTCGACAAGTACACCCTGCACCAGTCCTTCCCGGCGGACTGGTACGACACGTCCCCCGGCCTGTGGCTCAACTCCATCACCCGCACCGGCTACGGACCGGGTGACACCGAGGGCACCCTCCAGTCCAAGGACGGCATCAGCTTCACCCCGTACACGGTCGGTACCAGCTCCCCCCTGCGCACCCGGCTGCTGGACCAGCAACTGCCCAACCTGGTCAGCAGGGGCTCAAGTGATCAGCGCCCCGGCTTCACCCGTCCGCGCATCGGCACCGTCTCCACGGAGCTGGGCGGTGACATCGACGTGGAGTACCAGGGCGGCTGCGCGACCGAGCCCGCGACCGACAAGGGAAAGAACAACGGCACCTGCTTCCCGGTCCGCTGGTCCCCGGACGGGGACGAGAAGAAGCCGGCCAAGGCCTGGTTCAACAAGTACGTCGTCGCGTCGGTGACGCAGATCGACAAGGTCACCTCCCGCGGGGAGCCGATCACCACGAAGTACAAGTACTCCGGGGCGGCCTGGGCCAAGAGCGACGACGAGTTCACCCGGCCCTCGCTCCGGACGTACAGCGACTGGCGCGGGTACCGGGAGGTGACCACCTACAAGGGCAGCAAGACCGTGCCCCAGCCGGGTGAGCTGAACCCCCAGTCGCGCTCGGTGACCAGATACTTCCTGGGCACCGGCGGAGAGGTGAAGGACTCCACCGGCAAGTACACGCTGGCGGCGGACGACAAGCCCGAGTACGCGGGCACGGTCGCGGAAACCATCGCCTACGACGACTCACTGGGCGCCGCCCGTGAGTGGACCCTGAACTTCCCGTGGTCCAAGCAGACCGCTTCCCGTGCCCGTGAGAACGAGGACGGCACCGATGCCGACCCGCTGCTCGCGCACCGCGTCGGCATCGACCGGACGGACAAGATCCAGCGGAACGGCAGCAGTTGGCGCGCCGTGCGCACCCTCACGGAGGTGGACGACACCTACGGCCTCCCGATCCAGGTGGAGACCGCGGTGGTCAAGCCCGGCAGCAGCGGGGAGGATCTGTACGACCGGACGTGCACGAAGACGTCGTACGTGCACAACACCTCGGACTGGCTGATCGGCCTGCCGAAGGAACAGCGCACCACCGGTACGTCCTGCGCCAACCACGCCGACGCCGACCCGGCCACCCAGCTCATATCGGCGGTCCGCAACTCCTACGACGGCCAGGCATACGGTGCCTCCCCGACCAAGGGCCGACTCACCTCGGCAGCCCAGACCGACGGCACGGGCACGTCGTACTCCCAGGTCATGACGGTGACGTACGACCCCCTGGGCCGTACCCGCAAGGTGACCGCACCGGGCGTCGGCACCACGGAGACTCAGTACACACCGGGTGACTCCGGTGGCCCCGTCACCTCCACGAAGACGATCAACGCACTGGGCCACACGACCACGACGACGTACGACCCGGGCAGGGCCCTGCCCCTGACGGTGACGGACCCCAACAACCGTGTGACGCGCACCGAGTACGACGCGCTCGGCCGACTGGTGAAGGGCTGGGCCCCGTCGCGCTCCGACGGCAAGTCCCCCAATGTGAAGTTCACGTACCACTCGGCGGTCGCCACGAGCAAGGTCAACCGGCCTGCCGCGGTCACCACCGAGACCCTTGAGGACGACGGCGGTTATGCCCGCCAGGTCACGGTCTACGACGGCCTGGCCCGTGAGGTCCAGACGCAGACCGAGGCACACGGTCCGGGCCGGATCATCACGGACACCAGCTACAACGACCACGGTCTGGTCTACGAGAAGACCGGCGCGTACCTGGCGAAGGGCGAGCCGAGCCAGGAACTGTTCGTCCCCAAGACGGAGAGCCTGATCCCCACGTGGACCAAGTTCCGCTACGACGGCCTGGAGCGTGAGCACCGGGCGTCGGTCTACCAGGGCGGCCACTACAAGTACGCGACCTACACGAGCTACAGCGACACGAGCACCTGGGTGAATCCGCCCGGCTCGACGACGCCGACGACGCGCACCTACTTCGACGCGCTCGGGCGGGTCACCTCCATCAAGCACTACTCCAAGGAGTCGTCGTCCGCGACGGAGGGGCGTACGACGACGTACGACTACGACGCGCGGGGCCACCTCGACACGGTCACCGATCCCGCGGGCAACAAGTGGACGTACACGTACGACGCGCGGGGCCGGGTCACCTCGACCACCGACCCCGACATCGGCCGGACGGACACCTGGTACGACGACGCCGACCGCCCGAACCGGGTGAAGAACGCGCGTGAGCAGGAGACGTTCACCGAGTACGACCTCCTCGGACGGATCGTGAAGGTGCGCCGGGGTTCGGCCACCGCGACCCCTGAGAAGGAGTACACCTACGACACGGCGCCGGGCGGCATCGGCCAGCCCCTCGCGTCGGTCCGGCACACCGACACGGGCGACTACATCAACCGTGTCACGGGCTACGACTCCGACTACAACGTCAAGGGCAGCGAGACGGTCATCCCCGCCAACTCCATGACGGCGGGCCTGTCCGGCACGTACGCGTACACGTACACGTACACCCCGACGGGCAAGCCCCTGTCGGCCACGTTGCCCGCAGTGGGCGGCCTGGCGAGCGAGAAGGTCGTCACCCGCTACAACAGCGACGGCCTCCCCGAGTCCACCTCGGGCGCGCAGTGGTACACGTCCGACGTCACCTACTCGCCGTACGGTGAGGTACTGCGCGCGGTTTCGGCCGCCCAGCCGTACCGCGTCTGGACGACGAACTTCGTCGACCCCTATACGGGACGCCTCCAGCGCACGGTCTCGGACCGCGAGACTGCCGGCCCGCACCGCATCGCGGACAGCTACTACTCCTACGACGTCTCCGGCTCGATCACGTCCAACGCCCGCAAGTTCGGTGACAACACCTGGGACAACCAGTGCTTCACCTATGACGTGATGGGCGAGCTGGTCCATGCCTGGACGTCGAGCATCACCCCGAACGGCAGCGGCACGGGATGCAAGTCGGCCGACGGTACGACGTGGGGCCACCGCACCAACTACGCGCCCTCGTCCGGCCCGGTGGCCGAGGCGCCGGACGCGTCGACGGATCACACGAGCCCTGACGCCACCCTGACGTCCACGCTCGCGGCGGCGGCGCCCGATGCCGGGACGGTCTCCACCGGCTCCACCGCCTACTGGCAGTCCTTCACCTTCGACTGGCTTGCCAACCGGGCGAAGCTGATCGAGCACGACCCGGCCGACGCCACGAAGGACACCACGTTCACCTACGGCTACGGCAAGACGGTCGCCGGCAACGGCACCACCCCGTCGTACAAGATCCAGCCGCACACCATGGCGTGGATCAGCTCGAACCCGTCCGGCAAGGGCAGCTCGTACGAGAACGACGCGACCGGCAACACCAAGGTGCGCGACCTGCCCAACACCACGCAGCACCTTGAGTGGTCGCCGGACAACAAGCTCGACTCCATCACGGACGACGGTGCCAAGACGACCTACGTCTACGACGCCGACGGCAACCGCCTCCTGGAGCACTCACCTTCCGGCTCGACCCTCTACCTGGGCGAAACGGAGGTAACGACCAACGCGACGGGCAGCATCACCCAGGCGTCCCGCTCGTACGCCCACCCTGGTGCCCCCACGGTCGTCCGCACCACGACGAACGGTGCGACGACCGGCCACAAGCTCAGCGTCCTGATCGCCGACCACCTGGGCACCGCCAACACCTCGGTGGAGGTGGCGAGCGGCCAGTCGATCACCCGCCGCGCCTTCAAGCCGTACGGCGAGACCCGCGGCACCAAGCCGACCAACTGGCCGAACAAGCGCAGCTACCTGGGCGTCGGCATCGACGACTCCACGGGCCTGACGCACATCGGCGCGCGGGAGTACGACCAGGCGGCGGGACGGTTCATTTCGGCGGATCCGGTGATGGTGCTTACCGATCCGCTGCAGATCAACGGTTACGCCTACTCCAACAACAGCCCGGTCACGCACTCCGACCCCACCGGCCTCTGCTTCGCGGACGCGTGCGGCAAGGGAGTTCCCAAGGGTGATGGGTCCGGCGAAATCATTCAGAAGGCTCCGGTCGACCCTGACAATCCGAGCGGATTCAAGCCGAAGAAGACCAATGACACTGTCACCCCGGATACTCAGGGAGAGACGTCCACTACCCAGACAGCCTGCTCGATATTGGTTGGGAACTGCCGCAGCGGTTATGAGCCTCAGCCGGAGCCCAAGCAGCGAATCGGAACTTGGTCATTGATCAAGAACCTGGTGCTGCCGGACACCGACGAGTGGAAGGCGTGCTTCAACAAAATCGGCTTCAATTCCCACTGCGGCTGGGCCGCGACGGACCTTCCGTGGGCCAAGCCTTTCAAGCTCTTGAAACTGAAGAAGGCGAGAAAGGTCGACGAGGCGGTCGGCTGTACTAAGTGCTTCCTGGCTGGTACCGACGTCCTGATGTCTGACGGCACCACCAAGGACATTGAGGATGTCAAGATTGGGGACAAGGTCCAAGCCACCGACCCCGAAACCGGCGAGACCGGACCTCGCGAAGTCACCCGCCTCATCATCACCGAGGACGACAAGCACTTCAACGAACTGTCCATCGCCACGGAAGATGGCATCGAGAAGCTCACGGCTACCTTTGAGCACCCGTTCTGGTCGCCTTCCGAAGACGACTGGATCGAGGCTGGATCGCTCACTGCGGGGATGACGCTGCTCACCGACGAGGGCGAAACGGTCATCGTCACCGGCAACCGTTCATTCACTCGGCACGCCACCACCTACAACCTCACGGTTGATGACCTGCACACGTACTATGTGCTGGCGGGGGAGACGCCAGTTCTCGTTCACAATTCTGATCCGTGCCCGGAGATGTATTGGCCGAAGGGGAAAGCATCTGACGTCTGCTCGATTTCCGGAAGCTCTGGATGTGAAGATGTGGCGCGCTCGATTCAGCGGAGCATCGGTGGTCAAAGAATGAGGATTACCGATCGGTATGGAGCTCCGTCACTCGGAAAGTACCGTGGACAGAATTCCTTCTGGGGGCATCATGATGTGGTCGTGAAAGATGGTCGCGTCTACGACGCATGGACAGGTCCAGAAGGAGAGGCGCTGGATGATTATCGTCGCCAGTTTGAGTACGGTGATGACCTGGACTTCACACCGCTAGATTAGGGGGCAGCTATGGAGTTTTCCAATCTCCTGAAAAGAGTGCACGGTAGGCCAGGAGCCTACGGGCTGAATGGCTCCTACCGTGAATTCGTGGCCTTCGTTAACGGCTGTGACGCGATTCGGGATGGGGATCTTCTCAGCGGCTTTCGCGAATGGCTTGCTGAAAGACTGGGGCGTGGCGCGAACTTGGTCTGGTGGGAGCTGGTCCGTCAGATTTCAGCCGCTGAGCCGAGGAATGAGTGCGGCGAACCTGAGGATTCGGTCTTGGTTGATCGAATGTTCGAACTGCTCGATGAATTTCTGACCCGGCGGGCTTCAAATACCCCTTGACGGTAACGCAGCCGGACGCCCGCAATACGTTTACGTACGTACGTGAGGTGGAATATGCTGATCATGGCTATTAGCCTCGAAGTTTCGTGACGGGCCGCCGACGGAGTCGGTGGCCCGTTTTCGTGCTGTGGGCTGAGGTGGGGCAGGCCGAGGGCCCGAGTGTCGTCTCGGGGTGGCGCCGGGTTCCACTGCTCCGGTGGTGAGGTGCTGTCGTAGGGACGGAGAATCCGCTGGTCAGCCGGGGTTCGGCAGGAGTGCGAGCCGTTCGAGTGCGGCGGTGATCTGGTGGGTCCAGGGCCAGTGCCGGGCCAGGCGGAGGATCCGCCGCCGGCCGGTCGTGACGAGCTGCCCTGCAGCGCTGAACAGCCGGAGCCGCAGACGGCGGGGCTCCCAGAGCCGGGCTTCGCCGGTCAGGGCGAGCATGGGCATCCAGGCCAGCAGGTCGAGTGCGATCTGGACGATCTCGAGCCAGACCTTGTTCTGGGCGGTGCGGTGCAGGGGCAGGTTCCGCAGGCCGGTGGCCCGGGCGGCCCGGATCCGGTCCTCGGCCCTCGCCCGCAACCGGTGACGCAGCTCGAGCTCGGCGATCGGCCGGTCGGCGGTGTCGGTCGCGAAACAGGTCAGCCGCATGCCGTCCGCGTCCGTGAGTCTCAACTGGGCCCCGGGATGCGGACGTTCCTTCCTGACAATCAGCCGCATGCCCTTGGGCCAGCCGTCCAGGACGTCGCCGGTGAGCTCGGCGACCCAGGCCCCGTCCCGGACCTCGCCGTCCGCCTCGACGGCCGGCGTCCAGGCCGAGGCCGGAACCTTCAGGACATGCTGGTGGACCTGCTCGGTGATCACCATGCCGACCGAGTAGGACAGCCACCGCCCCCGCCGGGCCAGCCAGGCCACGAAGTCGTGGGTGCCGCCCGCGGAATCCGTGCGGATCAGCGTTCGCCGGCCGCGCCGGAACTCGGCCGGCAGCTGAGCCAGGGCGAGTTGGGCGGTGGTGACGTGGTCGGCGGCGGTGTTCGATCCCGCGTTGCCCGGCCTGAGCAGGGCCGCGACCGGCTCCCCGGTGCCGCCCGGCCCGTGGTCGACGAACGCCATCAGCGGGTGATGGCCGTAGCTCCGCTTCCAGGTCGGGGCCGCGTCCTCCTTGTCGGAGTGCGCGATGACCAGCACCCCGTCGAGGTCGACGGTCACCGTCCCGTCCGCGTCGGGCGCCGCCCGGCCGGCCAGCCGCCAGACACGTTGGCGGGCTTGGGCCCGCGCGGAACGGATCGCCCGCAGGGCCTTCTCCCCGGAGCCGGCGAGGGTGTCGACGAGGCGGGAGACCGTCGGGTCGGAGGCCACCGGCCCGAACACGGCCGGCTCGGCCCGCAGCACGCCGACATCGGCAAGGCAGTCCCCGCCCAGCGCGACCGCCAGGGCCACGTCCAGCAGGATCTTGCCCGGATCGTGCACCGCCCGGGCCTTCCGCCACGGCGTCAGCGCCGCGGATATCGCCTGGTCAAGGCCGGACTTGCGGACGGTCTCGACCAGCAGCACGCTCCCGGCCTGCGAGACCACCGCCCGTCCGCTGCCCTCGGTGCGGACACGCGGGTAGGACCCGATACGCTTCTTCACCTGGAGAGTGCTTCTTTCCTTGCTACGACATGGACCCTAGACAAGTCCCATCGTTGCAGGTCAGGAGCACTCTCCGCTTATTTGATCAAGCCTCGGACACTCCGCCTGGTGAAAGCGCGAGGTTAGGGGTCCCGCCGAAGAGATCCTTCGGCGGGACCCTTGCGGTCTTTGACGGAAACGCTGACGGCGACGTCAGCGGACGATGGCTGTGGCAGGGCCGTCGTCCTGGCCGCCGAGGGTGTGGCTCAGGGCGTGGATGGTGTCACGCTGGAGTCGGAGCCGCACGTGGGCATGTCGCCGCCGATCGGGGATTGACGATGAGTCGGGCGGAGACAGGTACGGCACTTCAGCCGACCGCAATCCGATCACCGGGCTCGGCGAGACCGATGAGAACGGCCCTGCCGGGCACCGTGATATTCCGTCCTCAGTAAGTGCGGCGGGTCAGTGGCCCTGCCTGTGCCAAATTCGTGTGCGGGATCGAGCCAGCTCGCGCCGGAGTTCTGTTGGCCTCTGATGGAGCGTGTGCTGAGGATCGTTGCGTGGCCCACGTGCACGATCAGTCGGCCGGGGTGTGACAGGGCAGCCCGGGTTTGGCGGTTGGGGTGCTGGACTCCACCTCCTGATCTGGATGTTCTTTCTGGTCTGGTCGATGATCGGCCTGACCATCGTGGCGGTGGGCTGGGTTATGGGCAGTGCGTGGTTGCTGGAAGCGCACCTGGCGGGTGATTTTTTGGCGCGCCCGCCGTCGTGGCTGACTTTCTGTGGCTGAGCTTGACGGTGCGACGGGGTCAGGCGACCAGCGACGGTGGCGCGATCGTCCGTGCTCGGTCGTAGAGATCACGGGCCGTCGCGTACTTCAGATGAGGGCGCAGGAGACCGAACATCGCCTTCACGCGTTCGTCGGCGCGGCCGGACTGCACCTTGGGGTAGTCGTCGAGGGCCAGGTGCCAGGTGGCACACGCCGCTTCCAGGTGGCCGAGTTCCAACTGCCGCTCTGCCAACAGTCCGCGACGGTGTACTCGTGTGCGCTGGTACGCGCTGGGGCGGAGCCGGTCCGCTTGGTGCATGGCTTCGACGGCTCCGGCTTTGTCGCCGAGTTCGTAACGCACCTGGCTGACATGGTAGTTGAGTGAAGAGGGGTCATACGAGCCGAACGCCTTGCCGCGTGACTCGGCACGGTCCATGGCCGCCTCGGCCTCCCGGATGTAGCGCAGCGCACCCGTACGGTCGCCGGTCTGCGCGGCGGCGTGCGCCTGCTGGCCGACAAGGAAGGCCAGCATCCGAGGGCCGGCTTGCGGGGAGGCGGCGGCAGCGGCGTCGGCCAGTTCCATGGCCTTCGCCCCGTGGTCGAGATCGACTGCCTGGATGCTCATGCCCCGCAGGGTGGTGCAGTACGTCAGGTGGTCCTCGGCAGCGCCTGCCAGCTCCAGAGCCTTGACGTAGTAGCGCTGTGCGAGACCGTGCAGCCCTTCGTCCACGGCCATGTAGCCGGTCAGGTAGAGCAGGTCCGAGGCGGCGGACAGCATCGCCTTGCGTACGTCCTCAGACGCGTCCGCGCGCAGGTAGGAGGCCACGGTGTTGACCATGAAGGAGGCTGCCATGGGGCGTGCGTGACGGCCGCCGAACTCGTCGTCCAGTTCCGACACCCGCTCGGTCATGGCGATGACCATGTCCACTTCGTTCATGCCGATGCGAGTCGTGCGGCCGGACTGGACGGCATCGGCACGCCCGACAACATCAGGCCAGCCGGGAATGGTGACGGCCACGGGGAACAGGCCGGCTCCCAGGACACTGCGGCGGGACGGGTCCATATCCAGCCTCCCCAGGTCGATCACCCCTTCCACGGTATCCGCAGCCGCGGAGGAGCGATCGTGTGGAACGGGCAGCCCGACGACCTGCTGACCGACGTGATCCGTCAGGCGGCGACGGCAACCGGATGCGTGGGCGTCGAACTGTCCGGCGGTGCGGACTCCGGGAACGTCGCCCTGGCCATCAAGGCGGCCCGCTTCCCCGAGGTGTACAGCTTCGGCCTGCTGGTGGGAGGAAGCACCGGCAGGCAACAGCGCGAGCGGCGTCGGGTCTTTGTGGAGCACTGCGGCTTCCGAGACACGGCCACCCCCGCCATGCAGCACCCACCCTTCTGCGCTGGAGGCGTGCGCGATCTGTGCAAGCCGCACGACCCGGCGGGAGCCTTCTATCAGGAGGCGTTCGATGTCGTGCGCGAGCAGGCAGCCGCCCGGCGGTGCGAAGTCATGTTCACCGGCAGCGGCGGCGACGAGATCAACGCCCACCACTCCAGGACACAGGCCGAACTGCCGACACCCGAACCCGTACCGTGGCTCGGAGTCAAGGCAGCCCGAGCACTCGCCGAGGTGAACGAGCAGCTGGCACCCATCCCGGCACTGCCCGTACCGACCCTGATGGCGTTCGGGATGCACAACCCCGGATTCCTCCGGGCCGCAATCTGGCCAGTGAGCCCGCTCGCCCACCCACGGATCGTGCGGTTCATGGAGCAACTGCCGCACGAGCACAAGCGCGGCAAGGCGCTGTTCCGCGACCGGATCAGACGGGCCGGGGTACCCGAGTGGGTGGCTGCGCCGGCCGAACCGGAGAACTTCCTGGCCGTTCTGGAAAAGGGCCTGCGTTCCTACGGCTTGCCCGTACTGGATGACATGCTGAAAGAGTCCATCCTGGTGGACCTCGGCTACGTTGACGGGAAGGCTCTCGCCAAGGCGCGGCGGGACGCCGACGCCGCGCCGGTCGTCCCCGACCTGCTGTGCGATGCGCTCGCCCTGGAGGTCGGACTGCGAAGCCTCATGTGACCAGCCCCGACACGGAAGCCGAGCACGTGGAAGCCACCAACCTCCTGTACCGCGATCCGGCACTCTACGACGTGGTCCAGTCCGACAGCACGAGCGCCGAAATGTGCCAGACCCTGATCGAGCTGCACCGGCCGGACGCCCGGACCCTGGTCGACTTCGGATGCGGTACCGGCCGCGACCTGGAGATCCTGGCCAAGCGCTTCGAGTGCATCGGCGTGGACCTCCAGCCCGGCATGGTCGACTACGCCCACCAAGCCCGGCCTGAGCTGGACATCCGCACTGGCGACATGCGCACCACACGACTCGGAAGCCGCATGGACGTGGTGACCTGCATCGGCAATAGCCTCGCCTACGTGCACGACAACGAGGCGATCAGCCAGGTCTTCGCCACCTTCGCCGCCCACGCCCGGCCGGGAGCGCTGCTCGTGCTGTGTTCCCCCGTCGCCCCGATCACCCGGACCGAGCCGACCACCGCCACCGTCGACACCCCGACGGGACCCGCGACCGTCACCATCCGCCACACGTGGGACCTGCGGACCCAGATCAACACCATGCACCGGCACTGGGTGCTCCCCTCGGGCGACGAGGCCCGAGACGAGATCCGCAGACGCGTCCTGTTCCCCCGAGAGCTCGAACGCTACGCGGAGGGCGCCGGCTTCGAAATCCTGGACATGCTCGACGGCACAGGGACTGGGCTCACTGGCCCCACCGCGTACACGGTGGCCCGACAAGATCCGCGGTGACCGGCGGAGCGATAAATGGCACGGTGGCAAACAGGGCCAGACCCGCGTTTGTGGCCGAACGGTGTGAGTCACGGGGGAGCCCGGTGGTGCGGTTGAGGCACCCGCTACCGTAGGCCCGCCCCCGCCGATCGATTCGCGCCACCGGGAGTCGGACATGACCGAAACGCGTGCACCTGTCTTCGGGCTGGTCACGCCCGAGGACTGGTATCGGATCCCGTTGCTGCCCCAGGAGCGGCGGGAGGCTTCCGTTGCCGCCCTCATCAAGCGGCAGTTCGCGGGGGTGGACGATCAGCCCGTGCTGAAGCGGAAGGCCGAGGAGCAGTTGCTCGGGGCCGCGGAGGCGGGGGTTGAGCAGGGCGGGGTGGTGTTGTACCTGTCCTTCCTGGAGGCTGCGGGGATTCCGTTGTCCGCCTCCTTGCTCGTCACCCGCCTCCAGCGGGCCTTTGACAGTCTTGACGCCGTCGTCGCGCTCGCCGGGTCCGGGGAGGTGGAGCCCGTCCGGCTCCCCGCCGCCGGGCCCGCCGCTCGGTTGCGGCGCACGGAGCGGCCCAAGCAGTCGCGGAAGCTGGGAACCGAGTTCGACGACACGATCGTGGAGTACTTCGTGCCGGTACCGGACCGGGAGGAGGTGCTGCATCTGACCTTCAGCACCCCTCTGGAGCCCATCGCCGACGCCATGGTGCAGCTCTTCGACGCCGTGGCCGGAACTTTGCGCTGGCACCAGCCGACCGAGGGGAGTGCACAGTGAGCAAGAAACTCAAGGTCTCCACCGACGATCTGCGCACCGCAGGCACCGGGTTGCGTACCGTCGCCACCGAGCTCGAAGGGCTCGACAAGCTGATGGACCAGTACGACCGCAAGACGGTTGGGCACGGGACGCTGTACGAACGGCTCCAGGAGTTCTCCGACGGCTGGGACGACAACCGCAAGAAGATGATCGAGGAGATCAAGGGGCTCGGCACGCTCGCCCATGAGTCCGGCAAGGCCTATACCGAGCTGGACACCGCGCTCTACAACGCCCTCATCGGCAAAGGCAAGGGGAAGGCCAAGTGACCCGTCCCGCCGCCCACCGCTGGGAAGTGCTCGGGGAGAGCGGTGACCCGGTCCCCGGCGATCTGCACGACATGCAGGCGCTGGCCCGGCGCTTCACCGCCACCGCCAAGACCATCACCGACACCGCGGCCGCCCTGCGCCGTATCGGCAACCTGGAGAGCTGGGACTCTGAGGCCGGCCGCGCCTTCGCGGAGAAGGCCAACGACACCGCGAAGACCGTCAGCAAGGCGCACGACCGGTACGCCGACGCGGGCGCCGCGATCAAGGAGTACTGCACCACGCTGGAGTCGGTGCAGCAGGACGCCGACAAGCTGCTCACCCAGGCCGAGACCAAGGCCGGCGATCTCAGCAGTGCCAAGTCGCGGGCCGAGAACCCGCCCGAGGGGACCGACGAGGCCGGGCAGAAGAAGCTCGACAAGGCCGCCAAGGACCTCCAGGGCGACCTCGACGGGCTGCGCTCCCAGCTCGACGCGGTGAAGACGCGGCACAAGAAGGCGGGCGACAAGGCCGCCAAGAAGATCCACGACACGACCGAGGGCGACGGACTCAACGACTCCTGGCTGGACGACCTCCGGGACACGTTGAAAATCGTGGCTGACATCGCGGGGGCCATCGCCGCCGTGTGCGGGCTGCTCGCCCTCGTCGTCGGCTGGATACCCATCATCGGGCAGGCCCTCGCCGGTGTGCTCGGCACCATCGCGCTCATCGCGACAGCCGTCTCCCTGGTCTGCCATGTGCTGCTCGCCGTCAACGGCGACGGCTCCTGGGGCGATGTCGCCATGGACGTGCTCGGGCTCGCCACCTTCGGTATCGGGCGTGTCTTCTCCGCCGGCGCCAAGCTGGCCGCCACCGTGGGGCGCAGCCGGGTGTGGACGGCGGCCACGCAGTACGTACGGGCCTGGAACCCCAACCTCAACTCGGCCGCGCGCCGGGCGCTCGTGGAGTCCATGGTCGGCGCCCGGGCCGGGGCGCGGCCCGGTGCCGCCCTGCCGGACGTGTCGCTCGGCGCCGCCTTCCGGGGGCTGCCCCGCTCCTTCGCCGACGACCTCGGCACCATCCGCTCGAACTGGCGGGACCTGTTCAAGGTGGGCGACAACTTCTCCGCCGCGCGGGACGCCTACCAGACCGCCGGTGTACGCGGTCTGGCGAGCATGTACGCCGGTCCGGGCATGGTCGACGAACTCGCCCGGATCAAGAACATCGACCCCGCCGATCTCAATTTCATCGGTACCCCGGACGCCTTCAAGCAGGCCATCGCGTACAACTCGCTCTCCCTCGGCGCCACCGGTACCGGTGCCGGGTCCGACACCAAGAGCTTCGTCGGGCTGTTCGGCGGCGACCCGGAGATCGACGTCACCGGGCCCGACGCGTCGCTGGCGGGAGTGTGAGTACCGACATGACGCCACCCACCGACTGGCGGGAGTGCCGGGTCGATCTGCCCGCCGCGCACAACTGGCTGGTGCTCGACCTGCGGTGCGAGGACCCGGAGGAGTGGGCGCTGGGCCTGGCCGCGGAGCACCTGGGTGGTGAGACGGACGAACGGCTGCGTACGGCCTTCGCCGAGGACCTGCTCTGGTACTGGGGTGCCGCCGTGCGGCAGGGCGCGCTGTGCGCGTCCGTGCTGGCGCCGCGCAACGACGCGATCATCGCCTCGTACAGCGTCCGCGAACTGCGGGTGCCGCCCGAGTCCTTGAGCCTGGCCGCCTTCCGCGCGGAGGCGGGGCTGGCCGAAGGGCCCTACTTCGGCGGGGTGTTGGGGCTGACGGAGGTCGAACTCCCGCTGGGACCGGCCCTGCGCGTCCACCGCCAGGAGCCCACGGACCCGGAGTCCGACCGCGGTGTGGTCGTCGAGGGCGTCGCCCACTACGTCCTGCCCGTCCGGCACGCGACGGCGCTGGAGTGCCGGCTGCTGTGGACGTCACTCGGGCTCGGCGAGGAACTGGCCAAGGTGGCCGACGAGTTGGCGGACTCACTCCGCCTTGGGTGAGACGGCCCTGGGCACGAACCGGCCCAGGCCGAGCCGCTCCCAGGGCACCATCACCAGCGGCATCCAGCTGAAGCCGACGGCGAAGACGGCGACAGTGGTGGTGAGGTCGCGGGGGAGGGCGTACCCGAGCTGGGCGGCGATCACGGCCACGACGAGCAGGTAGACGGCGAACACGACCAGGCCGAGGATCCTGCGCCCGGCGTCCCCGACCCCCGACCGTGACCCCGTTCCGAACAGGATCACCGGCACCCCGAGCCCGACGACCCCGCCGAGCCCGACGCAGCCGACGACGAGCGCGTGCTCCCCGTCCTCGGGCGCGAGGCCCGACAACGGCTCCAGCAGCCCGGCGACCGCCGCGAACGCCCCGCCCACCATCGCCGCCAGCGCCACGGCCACGGCCCCGGCGAACAGTACATTTCCGACAGCCGACCGCCGCGCCTTCGGCTGCTCGGTCCTGAACTCGGCGGACATGGACTCTCCCGTTCCGGTGGGTGGGTTAGAGGATATCGAGGGGTGGCGCGAGCGGAAGGGGGCGGTGCCGGTCAGGTGTGGAGCAGGTCGCCCAGCGCCTTCGCGTACGCCCGGACCAGCTCCGGGCGGCGCGTGGTCAGGTAGGCACCCGGTGACACGTCCACCGGGTGCCAGGTGCCCGTACGCGTTCCTCCATCAAGCCCCCACAACCAGTTCCCGTCCCTCATGGAACACTGGCACCACGTCGTGTCGGGGGAGAGGGTGGCGATGAGCAAGCGGCAGGTGCGGAAGATGCTGCGGCTGATGGCGAGCGGGGAGCCGGTCGAGCTCAGCAGCCCCATGGCCTCGGTGAAGAAGCTCGCCCGACTCGCCTTCATCGCCCAGCAGTTCGGGTACGAGTACGCTGACGTCCGCCAGGGCGGCGGGCACAACAGCGCGCTGGTGATGCTGATCGTGCCCGACCACAGCCCGCAGGCCCGCGCCCGTGCCGCGCAGAACTGGGCGCAGTACCCCAACGCCGGTGACGGCGTCTCCCTGCCGCCGCTCGTCCCGGACGCCTTCGAACTGCTCAAGGCGCGGATCAACTTCGACCTCACCGGCAAGAACGCCGAGAAGCGGATGCTGCTCGGGGCGCTCGGCGGCACCCTCGGCTGTGTCGCCGTGGCCATGCGCTCCGCGCAGGGCGACATCGCGTGGATCATCGCCGGGGTGCTGTTCGTCCTGCTGATGGGCGCGCTCGGCACCGGGTTCGTGGTCAACCGCAGGCGCAACGCCAAGTTCGCCGCGCGGCTCCAGGCCGCAGGGTTCCAGCCGGTCAACGACGCCACCGGACGGTTGCGCTACCTCCCGGCCGGGGTGTACGTACCGGGGCAGGCGGCCCCGTACGCCCAGGGCCCCTACGGCGCGGGCGCCCCGGCCGCCGGTCCCTACGGCACGCCTCCGGCCCCGCAGCAGCCCTACCCCCCGCAGCAGCCGTACTCCCCGCCGCAGCCCTACGCGCCGCCCCAGTCCTACCCCCAGCAGAACCCCCACTGGCAGCCGCCCAGCCACTGAGCCGACCGCCTCCCGCCCCGGGCACCTCTCATCCCCCCTCCCTCCAAGGTGAGAGCAAAGTTCCTTTGCGGTCACCCGGTGCCACAGCGAGGTAACGCGCCCTCCCTACCTTCGGGATCAGCCACTCCCTGGAGTACGACCTGAGCCCGGAGCCCCGTGGAGGCGTTATGACAGCCCCTAGCACTGCCCCCGCCGCGAGCAGGGGAGGACGTTGGATCGATCACTGGGATCCGGAGGACGAGACCTTCTGGGCCGAGAAGGGCGAGAAGATCGCCCGCCGCAACCTGCTCTTCTCCGTCCTCTCCGAGCACATCGGGTTCTCCATCTGGACCCTGTGGTCCGTCATGGTGCTCTTCATGGGACCGGAGTACGGCCTCACCCCGGCAGACAAGTTCACCATCGTCTCCATGGCGACCCTGGTCGGCGCCGTCGTCCGGATCCCCTACACCTTCGCGGTGGCCCTCTTCGGCGGCCGGAACTGGACGGTCGTCTCGGCGACGATGCTGCTCGCGCCGACCATCGCCGCGTTCGTGGTGATGGAGCCGGGGACGTCGTACACCACGTTCCTGCTGTGCGCGATGCTCGCCGGTGTCGGCGGCGGCAACTTCGCCTCCAGCATGACCAACATCAACGCCTTCTTCCCGCTGCGCAAGAAGGGCTGGGCGCTCGGCCTGAACGCCGGCGGCGGCAACATCGGTGTGCCCGTCGTGCAGCTCATCGGCCTCGCGGTGATCGGCGCCAGCGGCGGACCCCGGGTGCTGCTCGGGATCTACATCCCCCTCATCGTCGTCGCCGCGGTCCTCGCCGCGGTGTACATGGACAACATCTCGTCCGTGAAGAACGACACCGGCGCCGCCTGGGACGCGGTGAAGGAGGGGCACACCTGGATCATGTCCTTCCTCTACATCGGGACGTTCGGCTCGTTCATCGGCTACAGCTTCGCCTTCGGCCTGGTGCTCCAGACCCAGTTCGGCCGTACGCCGCTGCAGGCCGCGTACGTCACCTTCATCGGCCCGCTGCTGGGCTCGCTGATCCGGCCCGTGGGCGGTGCGCTCGCCGACCGGTTCGGCGGTGGGAAGATCACGCTGTGGAACTTCGTCGGCATGGCCGCCGCCACCTCGGTGATCATCGTGGCCTCGATGCGCGAGTCGCTGCCGCTGTTCACCGTCGCCTTCATCGCCCTGTTCGTGCTGACCGGCCTCGGCAACGGCTCCACGTACAAGATGATCCCGGGCATCTTCCACGCCAAGGCGCTGTCCAAGGGGCTCACGGGCGAGGAGGCCGCCGCGTACGGGCGCCGGCTGTCGGGCGCCTCGATGGGGATCATCGGCGCGATCGGTGCGCTCGGCGGGCTCGGCATCAACCTGGCCTTCCGTCAGTCCTTCCTCTCGGTGGGCTCCGGCACCGGCGCCTTCGTCGCCTTCCTGATCGTCTACGGCGTCTGCTTCGTGGTCACTTGGGCCGTATACCTTCGCCGCCCGACTGTCCGGAACGAGGCCCCGGAGGCCGCTTCGGAGGCGAAGCCGCAGCTCAGCTATGCCGAGGTGTGAGGCGTGTGACGTAACACTGCCGACATGAAGCCGATCCGAGCCTGTCACGCACCGTTGACAGGCTCGATCGGCATGGCGGGACCAACCCGGGCATGCGGGGGCGACCCGACATGTGACGACTTGAGTGCGGGACGAGACTATGTACGACGATCAGCACAAGCCCGGCCAAGGGCAGCACGGGCCGCTCGCGGGGTTCACCGTAGGGGTGACCGCCGCGCGCCGCGCCGATGAACTGGGGGCGCTGCTGCAGCGGCGCGGCGCCGCCGTCCTGCACGCACCCGCCCTGCGCATCGTGCCGCTCTCCGACGACGGTGAACTGCTCGCGGCCACCAAGGAGATCGTGGACCAGGCGCCGGACGTGGTGGTCGCGACGACCGCGATCGGCTTCCGGGGCTGGATCGAGGCCGCCGACGGGTGGGGTCTCGGGGAGGAGCTGCTGGACCGGCTGCGCGGGGTGGAGCTGCTCGCGCGGGGTCCGAAGGTGAAGGGCGCGATCCGGGCCGCCGGGCTGACCGAGGACTGGTCGCCGTCGTCGGAGTCGATGGCCGAGGTGCTGGACCGGCTGCTGGAGGAGGGCATCGAGGGCCGCCGGATCGCGGTCCAGCTGCACGGTGAGCCGCTGCCGGGGTTCATGGACGCGCTGCGGGCCGGGGGAGCGGAGCTGGTGGGGGTGCCGGTGTACCGGTGGATGCCGCCGGAGGACCTGAGCCCGGTGGACCGGCTGCTGGACGCGACGGTCTCGCGGGGCCTGGACGCGGTGACGTTCACCAGCGCCCCGGCGGCGGCCTCACTGCTGACCCGGGCGGAGGAGCGCGGTCTGCTCCCCGAACTCCTCGAAGCCCTCAACCACGACGTCCTCCCGGCCTGCGTCGGCCCGGTAACCGCTCTCCCTCTCCAGGCCCGCGGTATCGACACGGTCCAGCCCGAACGCTTCCGCCTCGGCCCCCTGGTGCAGCTCCTGTGCCAGGAACTCCCCGCCCGGGCGCGTTCCTTGCCGGTGGCCGGCCACCGGGTCGAGATCCGGGGCCACGCGGTCCTGGTAGACGGCGCCCTCCGCCCGGTCCCCCCGGCCGGCATGTCCCTCCTGCGTGCCCTCTCCCGCCGCCCCGGCTGGGTCGTGGCCCGCGCCGACCTCCTGCGCGCCCTGCCCGGCGCGGGCCGGGACGAACACGCCGTGGAGACGGCCATGGCCCGTCTGCGCTCGGCCCTCGGCACCCCCAAACTGATCCAGACGGTGGTCAAACGCGGCTACCGCCTGGCCCTGGACCCGGCGGCGGACTCCAAGTACGCGGACGCGTAGGTACTCCGTCCGGGTCCGAGGCACTCGTTGCCTCAGGCTTGCGACCCTCGTTGCTCGCCCCCGCCGCCCCTTCCCGTGCCGTCCCTGGGGGCTGCGCCCCCAGATCCCCGCTTTCGGCCTGAACGGCCTCGTCCTCAAACGCCGGACGGGCTGGGAGGGGCTCGCGGCCCCCGCACTCCGGAACCGTCCTGCCCTACGAGGGGTTTCCGGTGGGCCCGTGGGCAGGCACTGTGAGAGGGGACGGTTCGTCCGGGCCGCCCCGGGGTGACGCCTAGGCGGTGACAGGCACATGGCACTGGGTACGGCCACGGTCTCGTACGAGCTGCGCTTCGACACCGGACGGAGCTGTCTCGATCTGCTGGCGACCAGTCATCCCGTCGAACGGCTGCGCTCGGTCGAGGTGTTGCGTGCCTGGATCACCGGGTCCGGGCTGGTGCCGCCCGGCACCCCGCTCGCCCACGCCGACGCGGCCTGGCTGGTGGACTTCCGCGAACTGCGCGGCCGTATCGACCTGTTGATCCGCGGCGCCCTGTTCCCCGAGGTCAGGAACTGGGCCTCGTACGCCCCCGCACTCGCCCGGGTCAACGACGCCGCGCACACCGCGCCGCCCGCGCCGCGCGCGGTCCGGGTGCACGACGGCACGCTGGTACGGGAGTTGGAGGGGCCGCCGGAGCGGGCCGCGCTGCTCGCCGCGGTCGCCCGGGACGCGGTGGAGCTGCTGACCGATCCGTTCGCGCGGGCCGGGCTCAGACAGTGCGAAGGGGACAACTGCCCCATCGTGTACCTCGACGCCTCGCGGGGGCGCCGGCGGCGCTGGTGCAGCAGTGAGGTGTGCGGGAACCGCGAAAGGGTTGCCCGGCATCGCCGGCGCGCCGCGCTCGCCCGCGCCTGACGGTCCCTTATGTCCCTTACGCGTCGCGGCGATCGACGTGATTTCGATTACATCTCGTTTACCCATCATTGGTCCGTACCAACGGAGTTGATCGTTCCGTGATGGCGAAAATGTAAAGACATTGAGGGGGGAATGTGCCTCCGTGTCCCCTCCGTCATGTCACTCAGAAGAAAACTGTCGTCTCGGTTTGAACACACAACGGCCCCGGTCCGTACGGGTGGAGGAGCGACCGGCTGGGGGAGCCCAGATTGAAACGGGGACACCGGAGGTGGGCGTGCGCAAGGATGCGGCCGTGGCCAATGAACGTGGATCGAGGGCCCGACATCGCATGTCCCAGCCCTCGGTGGAACCTGACGAGGAGCTGATGCGTGCCCTGTACCGGGAGCACGCCGGACCCCTGCTCGCGTATGTCCTCCGCCTGGTCGCCGGTGACCGGCAGCGCGCCGAGGACGTCGTGCAGGAGACGCTCATCCGTGCCTGGAAGAACGCCGGCCAGCTCAATCGAGCGACCGGATCGGTACGCCCCTGGCTGGTGACGGTCGCACGCCGCATCGTCATCGACGGCCACCGCAGCCGGCAGGCCCGGCCGCAGGAGGTCGATCCGTCGCCGCTGGAGGTCATCCCCGCGGAGGACGAGATCGACAAGGCGCTGTGGTTGATGACGCTGTCGGACGCGCTCGACGACCTGACCCCCGCCCACCGCGAGGTGCTCGTCGAGACGTATTTCAAGGGGCGTACGGTCAATGAGGCGGCGGAAACCCTGGGTATACCCAGCGGCACCGTGCGCTCACGGGTGTTCTACGCCCTGCGGTCGATGAAGCTGGCGCTGGAGGAGCGGGGGGTGACGGCGTGATGAACACATACGGGGGGTACGGAGCAGGCGGTCCGGGTATGTCTGGCCCCATGCAGGGGACGCAGGGCTCTTCGGGCGCCAGTGAGCACGAGACCGTGGGCGCCTATGCCCTCGGGATTCTCGACGACGCCGAAGCAACCGCTTTCGAGATGCACCTCGCCGGCTGCGAGTGGTGCGCCCAGCAGCTCGACGAGCTGGCCGGGATGGAGCCGATGCTGGCCGCCCTGGCGGACCTGCCGGGCTCGGGCACCCCCGCCATCGGGGAGTCGCTCTCGGCGAAGCCGAGCCCGAGACTCGTGCAGAACCTCGTCGACGAGGTCGCCGAACGCAGAGCGATGACCCGACGCCGCAGCTTCTACCTCGTGGCCGCCGCGGCGGCGCTGATCATCGGCGGCCCGGTCGCCGCGATCGCCACCACCGACGACAGCGGTGGCACCTCCAGCCAGGCAGGGTCCACCAGCCCCGCCAAGGCGGCCTTCACCACCATGTCCGAGAAGGTCACCGGCCGCGACTCCTCCACCAAGGTCACCGCGACCGTGGCGATGGAGGCCAAGCAGTGGGGCACCCACGCGGTGCTGGAGCTGAAGAACGTCACCGGTCCGCAGAAGTGCTCCCTGATCGCCGTCGGCAAGAACGGCGAGCGGGAGACCATCACCTCGTGGTCGGTCCCGAAGTGGGGCTACGGCATCCCGAACGCCCAGACCGAACAGGCCAAGCAACCGCTGTACGTCCACGGCGGGGCCGCGTTCACGCCCGAGGAGATCGAGCGCTTCGAGGTCATGACGTTCGACGGCCAGCGACTGGTCGAGGTGGCCGTCTGAGGCCACGCCCGGCCGACGCATAGCCTCCAGGGGTCCCCTTCGCGTACGGTTGACGGCTGCCCAGCACGTCAGAAGGGGGCCCGGTGGCCGCTCAGGCTCAACAGGAAACCGCGGTCGGCGCGGTCCCGGACTCGGTCCGGGACCGTGAGATCGGCATCGAACAGGCACACCTGGACCGGGTGTACCGGCGCCTCGACGAGAAGATCCACGAGGCGGAGTTCCTCATGCGCGACGCGGCCAGGCGCGGCCAGGTCGGCACGCCCGGCGCCCTCGCCGAGCGGGACGCGCAGGTCTTCCGGGCGGGCGTCCACCTCAACCGGCTGAACAACGAGTACGAGGACTTCCTCTTCGGCCGGATCGACCTGCTGCTCGGCAAGGACGGCAAGAAGGGCCCGGACGGCGCCTACACCGCCGTCGAGCCCGCCGAGGGCGTGATCCGCCCCGACAACACCGCCGACATCGCCGAGACCCTGCACATCGGCCGCATCGGCGTCCTGGACGAGGACTACTCCCCCCTGGTCATCGACTGGCGGGCGCCGGCCGCCGCGCCCTTCTACCGCTCCACCCCGGTCGACCCCGGCCGGGTCGTGCGGCGCCGGGTCATCCGCTCCAAGGGGCGCCGGGTGCTCGGCGTCGAGGACGACCTGATGCGCCCCGAGCTGAAGGCGTACCTCGACGGCGACGAACTGCCCGTGATCGGCGACGGCGCCCTGATGGCGGCCCTCGGACGGGCCCGCACCCACTCCATGCGGGACATCGTCGCCTCCATCCAGGCCGAGCAGGACCTGGTCATCCGCGCCCCCGCCGCCTCCGTCACCCACGTCGAGGGCGGCCCCGGCACCGGCAAGACCGCCGTCGCCCTGCACCGCGCCGCCTACCTGCTCTACCAGGACCGGCGCCGCTACGCGGGCGGCATCCTGATCGTCTCCCCGACCCCGCTGCTGGTGGCGTACACCGAGGGCGTGCTGCCCTCGCTCGGCGAGGAGGGCCAGGTCGCCATCCGGGCGCTCGGCTCCCTGGTCGACGGCGCCGAGGCCACGCTCTACGACTCCCCGGCCACCGCCCGCGCCAAGGGCTCGTACCGGATGCTCAAGGTGCTCCGGAAGGCCGCCCGCGGAGCGCTGGAGCTGAACGATTCTCCGAACCGGCTCCGGGTGGTCGCCTTCGGCCGAAGACTGGAGCTGGAGGCCGACGAACTGGCCTCCATCCGCCGCACCGCCCTCGGCGGCACCGCACCGGTCAACCTGCTGCGCCCGCGCGCCCGCAAGCTCCTCCTGGACGCCCTGTGGGACCGGTCCGGCGCCGCGGCCCGGCACACCGACCCCGAACTCGCCGCCGAGCTGCGCTCCTCCTTCGACGAGGACATCACCGGCGAGGACTCCTTCATCGAGTTCCTCGACGCCTGGTGGCCGGAGCTGACCCCGAAGGGCGTGCTCGCGGCGATGGCCGACGAGAGGCGCCTGGGCCGCTGGGCACGGCGCGTGCTCAACCCCGGCGAGGTCCGCCGGGTCGCCCGCTCGCTGCGCCGCGACGGCTACTCGGTGCACGACATCGCCGCGCTCGACGAACTCCAGGCGATCCTCGGCACCCCGGTCCGGCCGCGGAAGAAGCGCGAACTGGACCCGCTGGACCAGCTCACCGGCCTGGAGGAGCTGATGCCGGTGCGCGAGGAGAGCCAGCGCGAGCGCGCCGAGCGGCTCGCCCAGGAACGCGTCGAGTACGCCCACGTCATCGTCGACGAGGCCCAGGACCTCACCCCGATGCAGTGGCGCATGGTCGGCCGCCGCGGCCGGCACGCCACCTGGACGGTGGTGGGCGACCCGGCCCAGTCCTCCTGGTCCGACCCCGACGAGGCGGCCGAGGCCCGCGACGAGGCCCTCGGCACCCGCCCGCGCCGCCGCTTCGAGCTCACCGTGAACTACCGCAACCCGGCGGAGATCGCCGAGCTGGCCGCGAAGGTGCTGGCGCTGGCCATGCCCGGCTCCACGTCCCCCAGGGCGGTCCGCTCCACCGGACTCAGGCCGCGCTTCAGCGTCGTGGGGGAGTCGCTCGGCACGACCGTGCGGGAGGAGACCGCGCGGCTGCTGGAGCAGGTCGACGGAACGGTGGGCGTGGTCGTCGCCATGCAGCGCCGCGAGGAGGCCGCCCGCTGGCTCGCCGGGCTCGGCGACCGGGCCGTGGCCCTCGGCTCCCTGGAGGCCAAGGGCCTGGAGTACGACGCCACCGTGGTCGTCTCGCCCGCGGAGATCGCCGACGAGTCCCCGGCCGGCCTGCGTGTCCTCTACGTCGCCCTGACCCGGGCCACCCAGCAGCTGACCGTGGTCTCCGGCGAGCGGGACGAGCCGGACGCGGACGGCGTGCCGGATCTTCTGCGGGACTGATCGCCGGTTCGGGAATGGCCCCGGGGAAGCGTTTGTTAGCCTTGCTGTGACACCGGCCCGATCCAAGCCCCCGGGCCCAACCTTCGTCGCTTCGAGCGACCACTTGCCGCGAGGCGAGCATGGCGGGTCGGTGTCACTCAACCTCTGAAGAGGCCCACGTCACGATGTGACGTGGGCCTCTTTTGGTGGCTCATCACTGGCCGATCATTTCTCGTATCGTGGAAGATGTTTTCCGAAGTCGCACGCTTCGGTGCGGCCCCGGTGAACAAAAAGTCCGCAATCCGGGGCGGCTACCGCGTACTCGGCGGTAGGTGCGACGATCGGACGGCACAATTTCGCGACACGGTGAAAGCAGAGGAAGTCCGCCATGGCAACGGCGCCCAGCGTCTCCTACTCGATGACCATCCGGCTGGAGGTGCCCGCGAGCGGAACCGCCGTCTCGCAGCTCACCACCGCCGTGGAGTCCTCCGGAGGCTCGGTCACCGGCCTCGACGTCACCGCGTCCGGACACGAGAAGCTCCGTATCGACGTCACCATCGCGGCCAGCTCCACCGCGCACGCCGACGAGATCGTGGCCAAGCTGCGCACCATCGAGGGCGTCACCCTCGGCAAGGTCTCCGACCGTACGTTCCTGATGCACCTCGGCGGCAAGATCGAGATGGCGTCGAAGCATCCCATCCGCAACCGTGACGACCTCTCCATGGTCTACACGCCGGGTGTCGCCCGGGTCTGCATGGCCATCGCCGAGAACCCCGAGGACGCCCGCCGGCTGACCATCAAGCGCAACTCCGTCGCGGTCGTCACCGACGGCTCAGCGGTCCTCGGCCTCGGCAACATCGGCCCCAAGGCCGCGCTGCCGGTCATGGAGGGCAAGGCGGCCCTGTTCAAGCGGTTCGCCGGTATCGACGCCTGGCCGATCTGCCTGGACACCCAGGACACCGACGCGATCGTCGAGATCGTCAAGGCCATCGCCCCCGGCTTCGCGGGCATCAACCTGGAGGACATCTCCGCCCCCCGCTGCTTCGAGATCGAGGCCCGGCTGCGCGAGGCCCTGGACATCCCCGTCTTCCACGACGACCAGCACGGCACCGCCATCGTCGTGCTCGCCGCGCTCACCAACGCGCTGCGCGTGACCGGCAAGCCCATCGACGGCATCCGGGTCGTCATGTCCGGCGCCGGAGCGGCCGGTACGGCCATCCTGAAGCTGCTGCTCGCGGCGGGCGTGAAGAACGCCGTCGTCGCCGACATCCACGGCGTGGTGCACGCCGGACGCGCCGACCTGGTGGACGCCGCCCCCGACTCGGCGCTGCGCTGGATCGCCGACAACACCAACCCCGAGAACCTGACGGGCACTCTGAAGGAGGCCGTGCGCGGCGCCGACGTCTTCATCGGCGTCTCCGCCCCGAACGTCCTCGACGGCACCGACGTGGCCGGCATGGCGGAGGGCGCGATCGTGTTCGCGCTCGCGAATCCGGACCCCGAGGTCGACCCGGCAATCGCCCGTCAGACGGCGGCCGTTGTGGCCACCGGGCGCTCGGACTTCCCCAACCAGATCAACAACGTGCTGGTGTTCCCGGGTGTGTTCCGCGGTCTGCTGGACGCGCAGTCCCGCACCGTCAACACCGACATGATGCTCGCGGCCGCGAAGGCGCTGGCGGATGTGGTGACCGAGGACGAGCTGAACCCCAACTACATCATCCCGAGCGTCTTCAACGACAAGGTCGCGGGCGCGGTGGCCGGCGCGGTGCGGGACGCCGCGAAGGCCGCCGGAGCGGCCGCGCACCACAACT
This sequence comes from Streptomyces sp. DI166, assembly GCF_900091315.1. Taxonomy (GTDB): domain Bacteria; phylum Actinomycetota; class Actinomycetes; order Streptomycetales; family Streptomycetaceae; genus Streptomyces; species Streptomyces fuscus. The sequence goes on along the minus strand of NZ_FLSP01000035.1, from coordinate 29,916 downwards.
CGGGCGTCTGACCGGACGTGACGATCGCCACGGCAAGCCCTTGTCGCGGCGCGTCGTGGAACCGCGGGCCCGGGAGAGCCGTTTATCGTGACGGCCAGGCTCGGGCCCGCCCTTCGTGTGACCCCCAAGGGTGTTCTCACGGCTCGGACGGGTGCCGGATTGGCTTTCCCGCCGCAGGTAGGGGCAGGATGCGTCTCTGGGCGCGAGCGTCTGGCGGACCGGACCCGGGTCCGGGGACTGTCCGAGGACCCTGGCAGCATCGACTTTCGCTGTGCCCGATATGCGGCTCCGCCGCGTGGCACGCCTCAATGGCAAGAAGAACACGGGAGTAACAACATGAACCGCAGTGAGCTGGTGGCCGCGCTGGCCGACCGCGCCGAGGTGACCCGCAAGGACGCCGACGCCGTGCTGGCCGCGTTCGCCGAGACCGTCGGCGAGATCGTCGCCAAGGGCGACGAGAAGGTCACCATCCCTGGCTTCCTGACCTTCGAGCGCACCCACCGTGCCGCTCGCACCGCGCGCAACCCGCAGACCGGCGACCCGATCCAGATCCCGGCCGGCTACAGCGTGAAGGTCTCCGCGGGCAGCAAGCTCAAGGAAGCCGCCAAGGGTAAGTAAGCGCTCCGCTCTGAGCGCCGGGAACTGCTCGCCGTAGGGGCGGGACGCCGTCGCTGTCCGCGGGCCCCTTGTGGCTGGTCGCGTCCACGCGGCGGAGCCGCAGATCGATACGGCCCGCGCCCCTCAGGGGGTTGAGCCAAACGCGTATGGGGCGGTCACCCGAGTTCGGGTGACCGCCCCATCGGCGTTTTTTTGACGGGCTGTTATCCCAGCGCCTTGCCCGGGAGTTCGACCTTCGCGCCCAGTTCCACGAGCTTCTCCATGAAGTTCTCGTAGCCGCGGTTGATGAGGTCGATGCCGTGGACGCGGGAGGTGCCCTGGGCCGCCAGCGCCGCGATCAGGTAGGAGAAGCCGCCGCGCAGATCGGGGATGACGAGGTCGGCGCCCTGGAGCTTGGTGGGGCCCGAGACCACCGCGGAGTGCAGGAAGTTGCGCTGGCCGAAGCGGCAGTCGGAGCCGCCCAGGCACTCGCGGTAGAGCTGGATGTGGGCGCCCATCTGGTTCAGCGCGGAGGTGAAGCCGAGCCGGGACTCGTAGACCGTCTCGTGGATGATGGACAGGCCCGTCGCCTGGGTCAGCGCCACCACCAGCGGCTGCTGCCAGTCGGTCTGGAAGCCGGGGTGCACGTCCGTCTCCAGCGCGATGGACTTCAACTGGCCGCCGGGGTGCCAGAACCGGATGCCCTCGTCGTCGATCTCGAAGGCACCGCCCACCTTCCGGTAGGTGTTCAGGAACGTCATCATCGAGCGCTGCTGGGCGCCGCGGACGTAGATGTTGCCCTCGGTGGCGAGCGCCGCGGACGCCCAGGAGGCGGCCTCCAGGCGGTCGGGGAGGGCACGGTGGGTGTAGCCGCCGAGCTTGTCGACACCGGTGACCCGGATCGTGCGGTCGGTGTCCATCGCGATGATGGCGCCCATCTTCTGGAGCACGCAGATCAGGTCCTCGATCTCCGGCTCCACCGCGGCGTTGGACAGCTCGGTGACGCCCTCCGCCAGGACGGCGGTCAGCAGCACCTGCTCGGTCGCGCCGACCGAGGGGTAGGGCAGCCGGATCTTCGTGCCGCGCAGCCGCTGCGGGGCCTCCAGGTACTGGCCGTCCGCGCGCTTCTCGATGGTCGCGCCGAACTGCCGCAGCACCTCGAAGTGGAAGTCGATGGGCCGGCCGCCGATGTCGCAGCCGCCGAGGCCCGGGATGAACGCGTGCCCGAGCCGGTGCAGCAGCGGACCGCACAGCAGGATCGGGATACGGCTGGATCCCGCGTGGGCATCGATGTCAGCGACGTTCGCGCTTTCCACGTGCGAGGGGTCCATCACCAGCTCGCCGGGCTCGTCGCCCGGACGGACCGTCACTCCGTGCAGTTGGAGCAGCCCGCGCACGACCCGGACGTCACGGATGTCCGGAACATTGCGCAGCCGGCTTGGCTCACTGCCCAGCAGTGCGGCGACCATGGCCTTCGGTACGAGGTTCTTCGCACCGCGGACACGGATCTCGCCCTCCAGCGGGGTTCCGCCGTGGACAAGCAGGACATCGTCGTTGACGGTCATGTATCTCGCGTTCCGATGAGTGGGGCAGGGGCCGAGGAAACAGGGTAATCGCCGCGCACCCCCCTTCAGTAAGCCCAAGGACGGCCCAGAAACGTCATAGCTGTGTCACAACACGAACCGTTCCTCACCGGGTACGACCAGTCACCGTGAGGGGAGTGCGCCGGGGGCGTGCCGTGCGGCGCTGAGCTGCGTTCACTCCCTTAACCGGATTGCCTCCCCACACCGGGGCAAGATGCGGGATCATGTCTGCCATGACCGAGGTGTCCTCGCTCACAGGGCGGCTGCTCGTGGCCACGCCCGCCCTGGCGGACCCGAACTTCGACCGTGCGGTGGTGCTCCTCCTCGACCACGACGAGAAGGGCTCGCTCGGCGTCGTCCTGAACCGTCCGACCCCGGTGGACGTGGGCGACATCCTGGAGGGCTGGGCGGATCTCACGGGTGAGCCGGGGGTCGTCTTCCAGGGCGGACCGGTCTCCCTGGACTCCGCGCTGGGGGTCGCCGTCATCCCGGGCGGGGCGGGCGGCGAGAGCGCACCGCTGGGCTGGCACCGGGTGCACGGCGCGATCGGCCTGGTGGACCTGGAGGCGCCGCCCGAACTGCTCGCCTCCGCGCTCGGCTCGCTGCGGATCTTCGCCGGGTACGCGGGCTGGGGGCCCGGCCAGCTGGAGGACGAGCTGGTGGAGGGGGCCTGGTACGTGGTGGAGTCGGAGCCCGGGGACGTCTCCTCGCCGGAGCCGGAGAGACTGTGGCGGGAGGTCCTGCGCCGCCAGCGCAGTGAGCTGGCGATGGTCGCCACGTATCCGGACGACCCTTCGCTCAACTGAGACGTGTGAGCTTCAGTACTCTGGTTGTTATGAGCACTCTTGAGCCCGAGCGCGGGACTGGTACGGGGACCCTCGTAGAGCCGACGCCGCAGGTGTCCCACGGCGACGGCGACCACGAGCGCTTCGCCCACTACGTCCAGAAGGACAAGATCATGGCGAGCGCCCTCGACGGGACTCCCGTCGTGGCGCTGTGCGGCAAGGTCTGGGTGCCCGGCCGCGATCCGAAGAAGTACCCCGTGTGTCCCATGTGCAAGGAGATCTACGAGTCCATGGGCTCCGGCGGCGACGACAAGGGCAAGGGCGGCGACAAGAAGTAATCCCCTTACGTCCGACGTTCACGAAGGCCCTCTGGGCGCACGCATCGGTGCGCCCAGAGGGCCTTCGTGTGTCACGAAGTGGTTGAGACCTCTTGTGGGTGCATTGGGGTTGTCCCTAGCCTCCGTTGTGCAGAGCAGAACAGCCATTGCACATGCTGCAACGCACGGAGGAATGCTCCATGAAGCTCCCCGCTCGACTGGCCGTGCTCCTCGCCGTCACGGTCGCCACCGCCTGCGCCCCCCAGACGTCCGACAACTCCGCCTCCGACAAGGACGAACAGACCGGCACCCTCAGGGTCTGGCTCTTCCAGGAGGTCAGCAACAAGCCCAAGGAGAAGGTGGTCGACTCCGTCCTCGCCGCCTTCGAGAAGGACCACGAGGACACCGACGTCACCGTCGAGTACATCCCCGTCGAGACCCGCGCCCAGCGCATCAAGGCCGCCTTCAACGACCCCAAGAGCGCCCCCGACCTCATCGAGTACGGCAACACCGACACCGCCGGCTATGTGAAGGACGGCGGACTGCTCGACATCACGGAGGAGTTCGGCGCCTGGTCCGAGGCCAAGGACACCGACCCGACCGCGAAGCAGTCGGTCACCGTGGACGGCAAGGTCTACGGCGCCCCGTACTTCGTCGGCGTGCGCGCCCTGTACTACCGCACCGACCTCTTCGAGAAGCACGACATCGAGGTGCCCAGAACCCAGGCCGAACTGATCGCCGCCGCCAAGGAGATACGGGCCGCCGAGCCCGGCCTGTACGGACTCGCGGTCGGCGGCGCCTACACCTACGGCGCGATGCCCTTCGTCTGGGCGCACGGCGGCGAACTCGCCACCGGCAAGGGCGGTTCGTACGCCTCCGCCATCGACAGCCCCGCCGCGCAGAAGGGCATCAAGGCCTACACCTCGCTCTTCGGCGACGACAACTGTCCCGCCGAGACCTGCGCCGGCATGGGCGGCAACGACACCGTGACCGCGTTCGCCTCCGGCAAGGCGGCCATGGCGATCGGCGGCGACTTCAGCCACGCGGCCGTGGAGGCGGGCAAGGTCAAGGGCAAGTACGCGGTCGTCCCGCTGCCCGGGGTGAAGGAGGGCGGGATCGCCCCCGCGTTCGCGGGTGGCAACAACATTGGTGTGCTGAAGAGCACCTCGCACCGCACGCTCGCCGTCGACCTGATGCAGCGGCTGGCGTCCAAGAAGACCCAGGCGTCGATGTTCGACGCGATGGGCTTCCTGCCGACCTTCTCCGACGTGCGCCAGGAGGTGGCCGCCAAGGAGCCGTTCGTGAAGCCGTTCGTCGAGACCCTCGGCGCGGGGACCAAGTTCGTCCCGGCCTCGCCCGCCTGGTCGCAGATCGACTCCTCGCTGGTGCTGCCGACGATGTTCCAGGAGATCGTCAGCGGCAAGAAGTCGGTGGAAGCGGCATCGAAAGACGCGGCGAAGAAGATGAACGACGCCTTCGCGACCCTCGGATGACCTCCGTGACCCACGGCAAGTCCTGGACCCCCTGGCTCTATCTCGCCCCGGCGCTCGTCGTCCTCGGCGGACTGCTCGCCTACCCGATCTACCAGCTCGGCCTGATCTCCCTCTTCCACTACACCCAGGCCCAGGTCAGTGGAGGGGAGCCGACCACCTTCGAGGGATTCGGCAACTACGCCGAGCTGTTCGGGGACTCCCAGTTCTGGGAGGTGCTGCTGGCGACGGTGCTGTTCGCCGCGGCCTGCGTCCTCTCCACGCTCGCCGTCGGCTGCGCGCTCGCGGTGCTGCTCACCCGGGTGCGTGCCGTGCCGCGGCTCGCGCTGATGCTGGCGGCGCTCGGGGCCTGGGCCACCCCGGCCGTCACCGGCTCCACGGTCTGGCTGTTCCTCTTCGACCCCGACTTCGGCCCGGTCAACCGGGTGCTGGGCCTCGGTGACCACTCCTGGACGTACGGGCGGCTCAGCGCCTTCTTCCTGGTGCTGCTCGAAGTGGTCTGGTGCTCCTTCCCGTTCGTGATGGTCACCGTCTACGCCGGGATCCGGGCCGTGCCCGCGGAGGTGCTGGAGGCCGCCTCGCTGGACGGCGCCTCGCAGTGGCGGATCTGGCGGTCGGTGCTCGCGCCGATCCTGCGGCCCATCCTCGTGGTGGTCACCATCCAGTCGGTCATCTGGGACTTCAAGGTCTTCACGCAGATCTACGTCATGACCAACGGCGGCGGTATCGCCGGACAGAACCTGGTGCTCAATGTCTACGCCTACCAGAAGGCGTTCGCGTCCTCGCAGTACAGCCTCGGCTCGGCGATCGGCGTGGTGATGCTGCTGATCCTGCTCGTCGTGACGCTTGCGTACCTGCGACTGCTGCGGCGCCAGGGGGAGGAGCTGTGAATCTTCTGCGCGGCCTGGTGGCCCGTCCGTGGCGGTTCGCCGCGGAGACGACGGCGCTGCTGATCGCGGTGGTGGTCGCCTTCCCGCTGTACTGGATGGTGCTCGGTGCCTTCAAGCCCGCGGGGGAGATCGAGTCGACCGAGCCGCGGCCCTGGACGACGGCGCCCACGCTGGACTCCTTTCGGCGCGTGTTCGAGCAGCAGGAATTCGGTCGGTATTTCGTCAACAGCCTTGTCGTGGCGGGCACGGTGGTGGTCGCCTCGGCGCTTGTCGCGTTTCTCGCGGCGACCGCCGTGACGCGATTCAGGTTCCGCTTCCGGACCACCTTGTTGATCATGTTTCTGGTGGCTCAGATGGTGCCCGTGGAAGCCCTCACGATCCCCTTGTTCTTCCTCATGCGGGACGCCGGTCAGCTCAACACGCTGGGTTCGCTGATCCTGCCGCACATCGCCTTCTCGCTGCCGTTCGCGATCTGGATGCTGCGCGGTTTCGTGAAAGCGGTTCCGGAGTCCCTGGAGGAGGCCGCGTACCTCGACGGAGCGAGCCGGACGCGATTCCTGTGGCAGATCCTTTTCCCGCTCGTGCTGCCCGGTCTGGTGGCCACGAGCGTGTTTTCCTTCATCTCCGCCTGGAACGACTTCCTCTTCGCCAAGTCGTTCATCATCAGTGACACTTCGCAGTCGACACTGCCGATGGCGCTGCTGGTCTTCTACAAGCCGGACGAGCCGGACTGGGGCGGCGTGATGGCCGCCTCGACGGTGATGACGATTCCGGTGCTGGTGTTCTTCGTACTCGTACAGCGACGCCTGGTCTCGGGACTGGGCGGAGCGGTAAAGGACTGACGACATGGGCTTCGACGAAGTGATCCCGGCTCCGGGGAGGGCGTGGTGGTCGCCGGTGGATCAGGGCGCATTTGTCCTGGACCCCGGGACCGTCCTGCACGCCGGCCCCGGCACCGAGCGTGTGGCGCACTGGCTGCGCTCCACGGTGGGCGCCGCGACCGGGCTGCTCCTCGCCGAAGGACGCGGTGACCACGGCATCGAGCTGGGGCTCGACCCCGGGCTCGGGCCGGAGGCGTACCGGCTCGACGTGACCGGGCAGGGCATCCGCGTCCGCGGCGGCGACCCGGCCGGGGTGTTCTGGGGCGCGCAGACCCTGCGTCAGCTGCTCGGCCCCGAGGCGTTCCGGCGGGCGCCCGTCGATCCCGGCCGCCGGGAATGGCCGGTACCGCTGGGCACCGTCGAGGACCGGCCCCGATTCCGCTGGCGCGGTCTGATGCTCGATGTGGCCCGCCACTTCATGCCCAAGGACGGGGTGCTGCGCTACCTGGATCTGATGGCCGCGCACAAACTCAACGTCCTGCACCTGCACTTGACCGACGACCAGGGCTGGCGGATCGAGATCAGGAAGTACCCGCGGCTCACGGAGACCGGATCCTGGCGGTCGCGCACGAAATTCGGCCACCGCGCCTCACCGCTGTGGGAGGAGAAGCCGCACGGCGGTCACTACACCCAGGACGACATCCGCGAGATCGTCGCCTACGCCGCCGAGCGGCATATCACCGTCGTCCCCGAAATCGACATCCCGGGACACTCGCAGGCCGCCATCGCCGCGTACCCGGAACTCGGCAACACCGACGTCATCGACACCGCCTCCCTGACCGTCTGGGACACCTGGGGAATCTCTCCGAACGTACTCGCCCCCACTGACAACACCCTGCGCTTCTACGAGGGGGTGTTCGAGGAACTCCTGGAGCTGTTCCCGTCGGAGTTCGTCCATGTCGGCGGCGACGAATGCCCGAAGGAGCAGTGGCGGCAGTCCCCGGTGGCGCAGGCGCGCATCAAGGAACTCGGGCTCGCGGACGAGGACGGACTCCAGGCGTGGTTCATCGCCCACTTCGACAAGTGGCTCTCCGCGCGCGGGCGGCGGCTCATCGGGTGGGACGAGATCCTGGAGGGCGGGCTCGCCAAGGGCGCGGCCGTCTCCTCCTGGCGCGGGTACGCGGGCGGGATCGCCGCCGCGCGGGCCGGCCACGACGTCGTCATGTGCCCCGAGCAGCACGTCTACTTGGACCACCGGCAGGCGCCGGGCGAGGACGAACCGGTGCCGATCGGCTACGTCCGCACCCTTGAGGACGTCTATCGGTTCGAGCCCGTTCCACCCGAGTTGACCGAACCCGAGGCGCGGCACGTCCTGGGCACCCAGGCCAATGTGTGGACGGAGGTGATGGAGGACCCCGCGCGGGTGGACTACCAGGTGTTCCCGCGACTTTCGGCCTTCGCCGAAGTGGCGTGGAGTCACCTGCCCGCCCCACGGGAACGGGAGTTCATCGGCTTCCAGCGGCGGATGGTGGCCCACTACGCCCGCCTCGACGCCCTCGGCGTCGCCTACCGCCCGCACACCGGACCGCGCCCCTGGCAGCGGCGGCCCGGTGTGCTCGGACGGCCGCTGGAGGGGCCGCCCCCGAACAGGTAACCGCCGGAGGGGCCGCCCCGAACAGGTAACGGAAAAACCCCGGCAGATCACCGAAGAGTGGCAAATTCGTGCGCACCGGCGAACCCGTGCGAAAACGGACTATCTCCCCGGTGAAGTGGGCGAATGCCTCCTAGCGGACCCCCGCGTTCGGCCTCGGCGAAGATGTGCCAGAGTTGCCACGTCCGCCCTGTCAGCACGTACCGTACGGCAGCAACAGGTGGGACCAGGTGGGGCAGCGGGAAGGGGCAGCCGGTTTGACCACGCACGCACCGCAGGCGGCGCAGGCCGTCACGCTGCCCGCGACGCTGGACGAGGCCGTCGCGGCGCTCACCGCCATGCCCGCGGCCGTTCCGGTCGCCGGGGGCACGGACCTGATGGCCGCCGTCAACTCCGGGCAGCTCAGGCCCGCCGCGCTGGTGGGCCTCGGCCGGATCAGCGAGATCCGCGGCTGGCAGTACCAGGACGGGCACGCGCTGCTCGGCGCCGGGCTCACCCATGCCCGTATGGGCCGCCCCGACTTCGCCGCACTGATCCCCGCGCTCGCCGCCTCCGCGCGGGCCGCCGGTCCGCCGCAGATCCGCAACGCCGGCACCCTCGGCGGCAACATCGCCACCGCGGCGCCCACCGGCGACGCGCTGCCGGTGCTGGCCGCCCTGGAGGCCACGCTGATCATCGCCGGGCCCGGCGGCGCCCGCCGGGAGATCCCGGTGTCGCACCTGCTGGCGGGCGTGGAGATGCTGCGGCCCGGTGAACTCATCGGCTACGTACGCGTGCCGCTGCTGCACGCCCCCCAGGTCTTCCTCAAGGCGACCGGCCGCACCGGACCCGGGCGCTCCATGGCCTCCGTCGCGCTGGTCCTCGACCCCGCGCGGCGGGGTGTGCGGTGCGCCGTCGGCGCCATAGCGCCGATGCCGCTCAGGCCCCTGGACGCCGAGCAGTGGGTCGCGCAGCTCATCGACTGGGACAACGACCGCGCCATCGTCCCGGAGGCGCTGACCGCCTTCGGCGAGTACGTCGCCGCGGCCTGCATTCCCGACCCGGTACCGGCCGAGGACGGCTCCGTCGAGCCGCTCCCGCCCGCCGTACTGCACCTGCGGCGCACCGTCGCCGCGCTGGCCCGACGAGCACTGGGGAGGGCGCTGTCGTGACCGACGACCGGCACCAGGAGGGCCGCCCCGCAGGGCGCCGGCCGCTGGGACCCGCTGCCCCAGGGCGACTACGACGACGGCGCCACCGCCTTCGTGCAGCTTCCCGAGGGCGGCATGGACGCGCTGCTGGCCTCCGCGGACAGCCCGCTGGCCGCGCCCGGTCACGGCTATGTGCCGCCGCCCATAACGGTCACGCCCGCCACCACCGCGGGCACCGACCCGGCGGCCACCGGCACCTGGGCGATGCCGTCGGGCGGTGTGCAGTGGCCGGACGCGAACGCGAACCCGCAGGGCGAGGAGACCGGGAACGACCGGTTCACGTACAACCCCGGCGCCACCGGGCAGTGGACCTTCGAGGACGCGGCGGGCTCCGCGAGCGCGCCCGGCCACGATGTCACCGGAGAGTGGTCGATCCCCGTCGCCGGGGGGGACCTTCCGGACGAATCGGGCGAGTTCACCACCTCGTCGCTGGTCGAGCAGTGGAGTGGCGGCACCCCGCCCCCGACCCTGCCCGGCGGCGCGCCCGCGCCCTGGGCGACGCAGCAGGAAGGTGCTGGTCGGCCCGGCGAGTCGGATCAACCGGCGCCGCCCGCGCAGGCGATCGGCGAGCCGTGGGGGCGTCCGCCGGAGAAGCCCGCGGAGCCGGAGGGCCCGGCCGACGGCGGTTCGGACGCCCCGGCGGAGGCCCAGGAGACTCCTGAGGGGCCCTCAGAGGCCGAGCGGAGGGCCGCGGAGGCCGCTGAGGCGGACGGGGCCGCCGAGGGGGACCAGGAGGCGGAGAAGGCCGCGCAGGCCGCCGCCGAGGACGTCACCGAGGCCGCCGCCGAGGACGCTTCGGAGTCGCCGGAGGAGCCCGCTCCCTCGCTGCCCGGTGAGGAACACCCCCTCGCCTCCTACGTCCTGCGGGTCAACGGCGTCGACCGGCCCGTCACGGACGCCTGGATCGGCGAGTCGCTGCTGTACGTGCTGCGCGAGCGGCTCGGGCTCGCGGGCGCCAAGGACGGCTGCTCGCAGGGCGAGTGCGGGGCGTGCAACGTCCAGGTCGACGGACGGCTCGTCGCCTCCTGCCTGGTGCCCGCGGTGACCGCGGCGGGCAGCGAGGTGCGCACCGTCGAGGGCCTCGCCGTCGACGGACAGCCCTCCGACGTGCAGCGCGCCCTGGCCCGCTGTGGCGCCGTCCAGTGCGGCTTCTGCGTACCCGGCATGGCGATGACCGTGCACGACCTGCTGGAGGGCAACCCCGCCCCCACCGACCTGGAGACCCGCCAAGCGCTCTGCGGCAACCTGTGCCGCTGCTCCGGCTACCGGGGTGTCGTCCAGGCGGTCAAGGAGGTCGTCGCCGAACGCGAGGCGCACAGCGCGGCCGAGGCGGACGCCGACGAGGCCCGCATCCCGCACCAGGCCGGCCCGGGCGCGGGCGGAGTCCACCCCTCCGCCCTCACCCCCGAGCCCCCGCACGACCAGCAGTACGGCCAGGACGGAGGCCAGGCGTGAGCAAGCGACTCGCTCCCGCGCGGGCAGCCGTCTTCGCCGCGGCTCTTGAGGCCTCGCACGATCGGCAGTGCGGCCACGGGCGGGGCGCGCGCAGGGCAGCCGCCCTCGCCCCGGCCCTTCGGACCCCGCACGACCAGCAGTACGGCCAGGACGGAGGCCAGGCGTGAGCACGCGACTCGCTCCCGCGCGGGCAGCCGCCCTCGCCCCGGCCCTTCGGCCCCCGCACCACCAGCAGTACGGCCAGGACGGAGGCCAGGCGTGAGTAATGAAGCCGTCACCGCGCCCACTCCGGCGGACGCGGCGCCCGCCCCCGAGGCGATTCCGCACGGGCTCGGCGCGTCGCTGCCGGCGTCCGACACGCGCGCGAAGACCGAGGGAACCTTCCCCTACGCCGCCGACCTGTGGGCCGAGGGCCTGCTGTGGGCGGCCGTGCTGCGCTCGCCGCACCCGCACGCGCGCATCGTGTCGATCGACACCACCCACGCGCGGGAGATGCCCGGCGTGCGCGCGGTGATCACGCACGAGGACGTCCCCGGCGCCCCGCTGCACGGCCGCGGCAGGGCCGACCGCCCGGTCTTCGCCTCCGAGATCGTGCGCCACCACGGCGAGCCCATCGCCGCCGTCGCCGCCGACCATCCCGACACCGCGCGGATGGCCGCGGCGGCCGTCATGGTCGAGTACGAGGTGCTCGACCCGGTCACCGACCCCGAGCAGGCCTTCGAGGCCGAGCCGCTGCACCCCGACGGCAACCTGATCCGGCACATCCCGCTGCGCCACGGCGACCCCGACGCGGCCGGCGACATCGTGGTCGAGGGCCTGTACCGCATCGGCCGCCAGGACCCGGCGCCCATCGGTGCCGAGGCCGGACTCGCCGTGCCCCGCCCCGACGGCGGAGTCGAGCTGTACCTGGCCTCCACCGACCCGCACGCCGACCGCGACCGGGCCGCCGCCTGCTTCGGCCTCGCCCCCGACCGCGTCAAGATCGTCGTCACCGGTGTCCCCGGTGCCACCGCCGACCGCGAGGACCCCGGCTTCCAGCTCCCGCTCGGCCTGCTGGCCCTGCGCACCGGCTGCCCGGTGAAGCTGACGGCCACCCGCGAGGAGTCCTTCCTCGGCCACGCCCACCGGCACCCGACCCTGCTGCGCTACCGCCACCACGCGGACGCCGAGGGCAAGCTGGTGAAGGTCGAGGCGCAGATCCTGCTGGACGCGGGCGCCTACGCGGACACCTCCGCCGAGGCCCTGGCCGCCGCCGTCTCCTTCGCCTGCGGCCCCTACGTCGTCCCGAACGCCTTCATCGAGGGCTGGGCGGTACGCACCAACAACCCGCCCTCCGGCCACGTACGCGGCGAGGGCGCCATGCAGGTCGCCGCCGCCTACGAGGCGCAGATGGACAAGCTGGCCAAGAAGCTCGGCGTCGACCCGGCCGAACTGCGCCTGCGCAATGTGCTGGCCACCGGCGACGTGCTGCCCACCGGGCAGACCGTGACCTGCCCGGCGCCGGTCGCCGAACTCCTCCAGGCGGTCCGGGACTTCCCGCTGCCGCCGCTGCCCAAGGACACCCCGGAGGACGAGTGGCTGCTGCCCGGCGGCCCCGAGGGCGCGGGCGAACCGGGCGCGGTGCGCCGGGGCGTGGGCTACGGGCTCGGCATGGTGCACATGCTGGGCGCCGAGGGCGCCGACGAGGTGTCCACGGCGACGGTCAAGGTGCAGGGCGGCGTCGCGACCGTGCTGTGCGCGGCGGTGGAGACCGGTCAGGGCTTCACCACGCTGGCCCGCCAGATCGTCCAGGAGACCCTCGGCATCGACGAGGTCCATGTGGCCCCCGTCGACACCGACCAGCCCCCGGCGGGCGCGAGCTGCCGGGGCCGGCACACCTGGGTGTCGGGCGGCGCGGTGGAGCGCGCGGCGAAGATGGTCCGCACCCAGCTCCTCCAGCCGCTCGCGCACAAGTTCGGCATGTCCACCGAGCTGCTCCAGATCACCGACGGCAAGATCACCTCGTACGACGGTGTGCTGTCGACCACGGTCACCGAGGCGATGGACGGCAAGGAGCTGTGGGCGACCGCGCAGTGCCGCCCGCACCCCACCGAGCCGCTGAACGAGTCCGGCCAGGGCGACGCCTTCGTGGGCCTGGCGTTCTGCGCGATCCGCGCGGTGGTGGACGTCGACATCGAGCTGGGCTCGATCCGCGTGGTGGAGCTGGCCGTCGCCCAGGACGTGGGCCGGGTGCTCAACCCCGCCCAGCTCGCGGCGCGCATCGAGGCCGGTGTCACGCAGGGCGTCGGTATCGCGCTGACGGAGAACCTGCGCACGGCGCGCGGCTCGATACGGCATCCCGACCTGACCGGGTACGCCCTCCCGACGGCCCTGGACGCCCCCGACATCAGGATCGTGAAGCTGGTGGAGGAACGGGACGTGGTGGCGCCGTTCGGCGCGAAGGCGGTGAGCGCGGTGCCGGTGGTGGCCTCGCCCGCGGCCGTCGCCTCAGCTGTGCGGGCCGCGACGGGCCGTCCGGTGAACCGGCTGCCGATCCGGCCGCAGGCCGCGGTGGTGACGAACGGCACGTGAGCCGCTCGGCGGGCGTTGTCAGTGGTGCGGCGTAATGTTCTGCGGTGTCGGGACATGAACGGGGGGACACCATGATCGGGACGATCGCCGAGCCGGAACCGCGGTGCTGCGGGCGCCTGGTCACCACGCTCGAACTGGTCGCGGGCCCCGACCCGGACCGGCGCGAGGCGTCCGGGCTCGCCGTGTCCGTGCCGCCCCGGCTGCTCGCCGAGGAGTTCGGCCGGGGGAGCGTGATGCGCTTCGAGGACGTCGACTTCCCCGCAGCCCTCACCCACGAACCCACCCGCCGCTTCCTGCGCGAGACGGGCCTGCCGGAGGAACACGCCCTGTTCCGGCTGGACTTGGACACGGTCCTGCCGACGCTGACGGAGTCCCACGCCTGCGACCCGACGGCCGAACTCCCCGCAGACGCCGACCGTTTGATCGTCCTCGGCCACCTGGACGCCCCCAACGTCCTGCTCCTGCACGGCGAAACGGGCACCCTCCACACCTGGACCCCGGCCGCCCCGATACCGCACGCCCTGACCGCGGACGTCTCCGTCCTCGCCTTCGCCCTGTGGCTGCTGCACCGGGACACCGCCGCGCACGCGTGACGGACCCCTGGTCGTAGGACCAAGGTCTGCTCCCGGGACCGACTCCTGACAGGGGTGGTCAGCGGATGCGCACCTTACTCTGGCTCGCATGACCCGCTCCGATTCTCGCGACGCCGCCGTCGCGCACGACACCGAGCCCGCCGTCGGCGCCGGCTCCGCCGAGACCGTGCTCGGCCGGTCCTACCGGGCGCTCAGCATCGGGATCGTCTCCGTCGTGCTGCTGATCGCTTTCGAGGCGACCGCCGTGGGCACGGCCATGCCGGTCGCGGCGCGGGAGCTGGACGGGGTGGAGTTGTACGCGTTCGCGTTCTCGGGTTTCTTCACCACCTCCCTGTTCGGGATGGTGCTCGCGGGCCAGTGGGCGGACCGGCGCGGCCCGATCGGTCCGGTGACCGCGGGGATCGGCGCCTTCGCCGCCGGGCTGCTGCTGGCGGGGACGGCCACCGCGATGTGGGCGTTCGTGCTCGGCCGGGCGGTGCAGGGCCTCGGCGGCGGGCTGGTGATCGTCGCGCTGTACGTGGTGATCGGGCGCGCCTACCCGGAGCGGCTGCGGCCCGCCATCGTGGCCGCCTTCGCCGCGAGCTGGGTGGTGCCGTTCGTGGTCGGGCCGCTCGCCTCCGGGGCGGTCACCGAACACCTCGGCTGGCGGTGGGTGTTCCTGGGCATCCCGGTGCTGGTGCTGCTCCCGCTCGCCCTCGCCCTGCCCCAGATACGGCGCCGGGCGGCCGGACCCGTGGACGGCGCGGACACCTCCTTCGACCGGCGCCGCATCCGCCTCGCCCTCGGTATCTCCCTCGGCGCGGGCCTCCTCCAGTACGCCGCCCAGGACCTGCGCCCGCTGGCCCTGGTGCCCGGTGTGCTGGGCGCCGCGCTGCTCGTCCCGGCCGTCCTCGGCCTCCTGCCGCGCGGCACCTACCGCGCCGCCCGCGGCCTGCCCTCCGTGGTGCTGCTGCGCGGGATCGCCTCGGGCACCTTCATCGGCGCCGAGTCCTTCGTGCCGCTGATGCTGGTCACCCAGCGCGGGCTGTCGCCGACGCTCGCCGGGTTCTCCCTCGCGGCCGGGGGCGTGACCTGGGCGGTGGGCTCCTGGGTGCAGTCCCGGCCGCGCCTTGAGCCGTACCGGGAGCGGCTGACCACGCTGGGCATGGTGCTGGTGGCCGCGGCCATCGCGGCGGCGCCGAGCGTGCTGATCGACTCCGTGCCGGTGTGGACACTGGCGGCGACCTGGGCCGTCGGCTGCTTCGGAATGGGCCTGGTGATCTCCTCCGCCAGCGTGCTCCTGCTGAAGCTGTCCGCCCCGGAGGAGGCCGGCACCAACTCCGCCTCCCTCCAGATCTCCGACGCCCTCTCCAACGTCGTCCTCCTCAGCCTGGTCGGCGCCGCCTTCGCCGCCCTGGGCGGCGGCACCCTCAGCCACACCGCCAGTGCCACCGCCTCCACCCCGGAGGCCTTCGCGGCGGTCTTCCTGCCGATGGCGGCGGTGGCGCTGGCGGGGGTGTGGGTGACGCGGCGGCTCACTCCCGAAACGCGGTGACACCAAGTGGTACCGCGTAGTACCGTCGAAGCATGGCTGGACTGAACCTGCGCTTCACGGAAGAAGAGCTCAACGCCCTGCGCGAGCGGGCCGCCGCGGAAGGCCGCAGCATGCAGGCCTTCGCCCACGACGCGGTGATCGCGGCCATAAACGAACGCTCGCGCCTGTTCAACGAAGCCGCCGAGCATGTGCTGAAGGCCAGTGCTGAGCTGAACCGGAGGCTCGCCTGATGCACTACCTCACCCTGCCCGAGCTGCTGCATCTGGCGAAGCGGCTCGGAGCGGACGAGGTGCGCGATTACGGGTTGCTCGACTCGGCGCTTGCCCGACCGCAGTCGAGCGTGTTCGGACAGGACGCGTACCCGGACGTATGGCAGAAGGCCGCCGCGCTGATGGAATCCTTGGCCCGCAACCGCTCCCTCGTGGACGGGAACAAGCGCATCGCCTGGTACGCCACCTGGGTTTTCCTGCACCTCAACGGGCATCCTCTGGACGCGGAGTTCGACGTGGACGAGGCCGAGCAATTCGTACTGGACGTCTGCCAGGGTGATCTCGACGTCACCAAGATCGCAGCGCAGTTGCCGCGCTTCGCGCGCTGATGTGACGTCGGTCCCACCCCCGAGTGACGCGGCCCCGTCCGCGTGTTGACGCGGGCGGGCGCCGGTAGGGTGACTCGGTCGTCGTACGCAGTCGAGAACCGGAGACCGTGACTACCACCGCCGCCTCCTCCTCCCACCACCTTTCCCCCGCCTTCCCCGGCCGTGCCCCGTGGGGTACCGCCAGCAAGCTGCGCGCCTGGCAGCAGGGGGCGATGGACAAGTACATCCAGGAGCAGCCGCGTGACTTCCTCGCCGTGGCCACCCCGGGCGCGGGCAAGACGACCTTCGCCCTGACGCTCGCCTCATGGCTGCTGCACCACCATGTCGTGCAGCAGGTGACCGTGGTCGCGCCGACCGAGCACCTGAAGAAGCAGTGGGCCGAGGCCGCCGCGCGGATAGGGATCAAGCTGGACCCCGAGTACAGCGCGGGCCCGCTCGGCAAGGACTACCACGGCGTCGCCGTCACCTACGCGGGCGTCGGCGTGCGCCCCATGCTGCACCGCAACCGCGTCGAGCAGCGCAAGACCCTCGTCATCCTCGACGAGATCCACCACGCCGGTGACAGCAAGTCCTGGGGCGAGGCGTGCCTGGAGGCCTTCGAGCCCGCCACCCGGCGGCTCGCGCTGACCGGTACGCCGTTCCGCTCGGACACCAACCCCATCCCCTTCGTCACGTACGAGGAGGACAGTCACGGCATCCGCCGCTCGGCCGCCGACTACACCTACGGCTACGGGCACGCGCTCGCCGACCACGTCGTGCGGCCGGTCATCTTCCTCTCCTACAGCGGCAACATGCGCTGGCGCACCAAGGCCGGTGACGAGATCGCCGCCCGCCTCGGCGAACCGATGACCAAGGACGCCGTCAGCCAGGCCTGGCGCACCGCCCTCGACCCGCGCGGCGAGTGGATGCCGAGCGTGCTGCGCGCCGCCGACCAGCGGCTGACCGAGGTCCGCAAGGCGATCCCCGACGCGGGCGCCCTCGTCATCGCCTCCGACCAGGACTCCGCCCGCGCCTACGCCAAGCTGATCCGCGAGATCACCGGCACCAAGGCGACCCTCGTGCTGTCCGACGACGCGGGCGCGTCCAAGCGGATCGACGAGTTCAGCCAGAACAACGACCGCTGGATGGTCGCCGTCCGCATGGTCTCCGAGGGCGTCGACGTGCCCCGCCTCGCGGTCGGCGTCTACGCCACCACCATCTCCACCCCGCTCTTCTTCGCCCAGGCCGTCGGCCGCTTCGTGCGTTCCCGGCGCCGCGGCGAGACCGCCTCCGTCTTCCTGCCGACCATCCCCGACCTGCTCACCTTCGCCAACGAGATGGAGGTCGAGCGCGACCACGCCCTCGACAAGCCGAAGAAGGAGGGCGAGGAGGACCCGTACGCCGAGTCCGAGAAGGAGATGGAGGAGGCGAACAAGGAGCAGGACGAGGACACCGGCGAGCAGGACATGCTGCCCTTCGAGGCGCTGGAGTCCGACGCCGTCTTCGACCGTGTCCTCTACGACGGCGCCGAGTTCGGTATGCAGGCCCACCCCGGCAGCGAGGAGGAGCAGGACTACCTCGGCATCCCCGGACTGCTGGAGCCCGACCAGGTGCAGCTGCTGCTGCAGAAGCGGCAGGCCCGGCAGATCGCGCACAGCCGCAAGAAGCCGGATGCCGAGGCCGATCTGCTGGAGCTGCCCGCCGAGCGCCGCCCGGTCGTCTCCCACAAGGAGATGATGGAGCTGCGCAAGAAGCTCAACACGATGGTGAGCGCCTACGTCCACCAGAGCGGCAAGCCGCACGGCGTGATCCACACCGAACTGCGCCGGGTGTGCGGCGGCCCGCCGAGCGCCGAGGCCACCGCGGGCCAGCTCCGCCAGCGCATCGCCAAAGTCCAGGAGTGGGCCACGCGCATGCGGTGACGGGGCGATGGCCGGATATGGACAAACAGTGGACAAACACCGGCATGCCTTACCCGTCGGTGCCCGGATTCTGGACGGAGCCTTCCGCTGAGCGAACCCCCTTCGCTAATGTCCCGCTACGCACACGCCCCGTGGCAGCGCCGCCGCGGAGCGCAGCCGTGAAGCGACGCGGCCCGGACAGGCCGGGCCGCCGGCCGATCGGCGGCCTCTGAAGCGCGTCGACCGACGGGACTCGGTGACGCAGTTGTCGCTGAGGGGGCTGCCGACCTCACCACTAAGGAGTGGGCGTCGTGACCGCGGAGACCTCTCAGACGCTCGATCGGGGACTGCGCGTCCTCAAGCTGCTGGCCGACACGGACCACGGGCTGACCGTCACCGAGCTATCCAACAAACTGGGCGTGAACCGGACCGTGGTGTACCGGTTGCTGGCCACGCTGGAACAGCACGCACTCGTACGGCGAGACCTGGGCGGCCGGGCCCGGGTGGGACTCGGCGTCCTGCGCCTGGGCCGCCAGGTGCATCCCCTGGTACGCGAGGCCGCGCTGCCCGCGCTGCGCTCGCTGGCCGAGGACATAGGCGCGACCGCGCATCTGACCCTGGTCGACGGCGCCGAGGCCCTCGCGGTCGCCGTGGTGGAGCCGACCTGGACCGACTACCACGTGGCCTACCGGGCCGGTTTCCGGCACCCGCTGGAGCGCGGCGCCGCCGGCAAGGCCATCCTCGCCGCCCGCCGCCAGCCCCTGGAGGAGCCCGGCTACACCCTGACCCACGGCGAACTCGAAGCCGGTGCCAGCGGCGCCGCCGCACCCCTGCTCGGGGTGACCGGTGTCGAGGGCAGCGTCGGCGTGGTGATGCTCGCCGACGCCGTACCGGAGCGGGTCGGTCCGCGGGTGGTGGACGCGGCCCGCGAGGTCGCCGAGGCGCTGCGCTGACCGCGCGGGGCCGGGCCGGATCGCCGCCACGTTAGATTGACCCCGTGCTCTCTCGTCTCTCGCGCCCCAAGGCCCTAGCCGTCTGCGCCGTGCCGGTCGTGGCCCTGATCGCCACGGCCGCACTGGCGCCGCTGCCGTTCTCGCTGACGCAGCCCGGGATGACGGCGAACGTCCTGGGGGAGAACAAGGGCGAGCCGGTGATCACCATCACCGGCGCCGAGACCCGTAAGACCAAGGGGCAACTGCGGATGACCACCATCGAGGCGACCGGCCCGGACGCCAGTGTGGGACTCGGCGATGTGATCGACTCCTGGTTCCGCACCGACCGCGCCGTGCTGCCCCGGGACGCCGTCTACCCCAGCGGCAAGGACACCAAGGAGATCGAGCAGCACAACACCGAACAGATGGAGCAGTCCCAGGACACCGCCACCGAGGCCGCACTGAACTACCTCGACCTGGACCCCGCGAAGGTCAAGGTCGACCTGGAGCTGGCCAACGTCGGCGGGCCCAGCGCCGGTCTGCTCTTCTCCCTCGGCATCGTCGACAAACTGGACGGCGACGGCTCCGGCGGCGACCTCACCGGCGGCCGGGTCATCGCCGGTACGGGCACCATCGAGGCCGACGGCAAGGTCGGGCCCGTCGGCGGCGTCGGCCTGAAGACGCAGGCCGCCCGCCGGGACGGCGCCACCGTGTTCCTGGTCCCGGAGGCGGAGTGCTCCGACGCCAAGTCCGAGCTGCCCGAGGGGCTGCGCCTGATCCCGGTCACCACCCTCAAGGGCGCCGTGGACTCCCTGATCGCGCTGGAGAAGGGCACCGGCAAGGTGCCGAGCTGCTGACCGTCCCGGTCCGGCTCAGCCCTCCTTCACGAACCCCTCCTGCTTCAGCCAGTCCAGCGCCACCTCGTGCGGGTCCTCCCCGTCCACGTCCACCCGTGCGTTCAGCTCCTGCGCCACCTTGTTGTTCAGCCGCTTGGTGATGGGCGCCAGGATCTCCGCGATCTCGGGGTACTTCTTCAGCGTCTCGGTGTTGACCATCGGGGCGGCGTTGTAGTTCGGGAAGAACTTCCGGTCGTCCTCCATCACCACCAGGTCCATCGACTTGATGCGCCCGTCGGTGGTGAACACCTCGCCGAAGGTGCAGGTGCCCTTCGCCGCCTGGGTGTAGATGATCCCGGTGTCCATCTGCGTGACGTTCTTCGCCGGGATGTCCATCCCGTACTCCTCGGCCATGCCCCGCAGCCCGTCCAGGCGGTTGGCGAACTGGCTCTCCACGCACAGCGTCACCGCGCCGGGGTCCTTGCGGGACAGCTCCGCCACGTCCGAGAGCGTCTTCGTGCCGTACTTCTCGTAGTTCTCCCGGCTCATCGCCAGCGCGTAGGTGTTGTTCAGCGGGGACGGCTCCAGCCAGGTCACCCCGTTCTCCCGGTCCGCGTCCCGCACCGCCTCCCACTGCTCGCGCGGATCGGGCAGCGGCTCGGTGTTGCCGAGGTAGTTGATCCACCCGGTGCCCGTGTACTCGTAGTCCGCGTCCGCCGTGCCCTGCTTCACCGCCTCCCGCGAGCCGATCGAGCCCTGGATGCCGGTGCGGTCCAGCACCTCGGCCCCGGCCGCCTGGAAGGCGATCCCCATGATCGCGCCGAGGATCAGCTGCTCGCTGAACTCCTTGGAGGTGACGGTGAGATCGGCGCCCTTGAGCGGCTCGCCCTTGCCGATCGAGCCCGGCCGGACGTCGTCGACCATGGGGGAGCCGCTGGTCAGTCCGCAGGCGGTGAGCAGCGCCCCGGCCAGCAGTACGCAGGCGGCCCGTCTCATGTCGCCGCCTCCAGACCGCGCGGCCTGAGCAGCAGTTCCGCCAGCGAGGCCAGCCAGTCCACCAGCAGGGCGAGCGCCACGGTGAGGATCGAGCCGAGCATCAGCACCGGCATCCGCTGGTTGGTGATCCCGGTGGTGATCAGGACGCCGAGGCCCCCGCCGCCGCCGAAAGTGGCCAGGGTCGCCGTACCGACGTTCAGGACGAGCGCGGTGCGCACACCGGCCAGGATCAGCGGGACCGCCAGCGGCATCTCGACCCGGGCCAGCACCCCGAGCGGGGACATGCCGATCCCGCGGGCCGCCTCCAGCAGGGCGGGGTCATTGGCCTTCAGACCGGTGATCGTGTTCGACAGCACCGGCAGAATGGCGTAGAGGGTGATGCCGATCAGGGCGGACTTCATCCCGGTGCCGAGCCAGATCACCAGCAGGGCGAGCAGGCCGATCGCCGGGGTGGCCTGGCCCATGTTGGCGACGGTCATGGCGATCGGGGTGAACTTGCGGAAGGCCTTGCGGGTCAGCAGGACACCCAGCGGGATGGCGATGATCAGCACGAAGAACGTGGAGATCACCGTCAGCTCCACGTGCTGCCACAGCGCCTTGGAGACCTGGCCGTCGGAGAGCGCGTTCTCGGTGATCGGGTCCAGGTCGGCCTGCTGGAACCACAGCCAGGTCCCCAGCAGCAGGGCCACCAGCACCGACGGCAGGAAGGTCAGCTTCTGCCAGGTCAGCCGGCGCCGGTGCACCGCCGGGGGAGGCGGCGCCTCCTGCTCGCCCTCGCCCTCGTCACGGAAGGCGAGCCCCTTGACCTCGTGCTCGCCCTCGGGGCGCTGCCGCTCGGGAGAGGCGGTCACGCCTTCGCCTCCCCGACGAAGCCCTCCTGTTCGGCGCGGGTCTGCCCGGCCCGTACCGACTCCAGCTCGTGCTGGGCCTCCAGCGCTTCCAGCCGGTCCGCCTCCAGCAACTCGTGCACGGAGTTCATCAATGTCTCCATGTCCACGACGCCCTCGTACTCGCCGCGCCGCCCGGTGACCGCGACCCGGCCAGCGTTGTCGGTCAGCACCGCCTCCAGGGCGTCGCGCAGGGTGGCGTCCCGGGTCACCGTGTCGTGCACCAGGGTGCCCGCGCGGGCGAGCGAGCCCTTGGCGCGCATCAGGTCGCCGCGGCGCAGCCACTTGTAGGGGCGGCGGCGCTTGTCGAGCAGCAGGATCTCGTTGGTGCCGCTGGAGCGGAGCTTGTTGAAGATCTCCTGGAGCGGGTCGTCGACGGTGACCGTCGGACAGCCGGTGATCCCCACGTCCCGCACCCGGGTCAGGTTCAGCCGCTTCAGGGCCGCGCCCGCGCCGACGAAGCCGGAGACGAAGTCGTCGGCGGGGTTGGTGAGGATCGCCTCCGGGGTGTCGAACTGGGCGATGTGCGAGCGTTCGCGCAGCACGGCGATCCGGTCGCCCAGCTTGATCGCCTCGTCGAAGTCGTGGGTGACGAAGACGATCGTCTTGTGCAGTTCGTGCTGGAGCCGGATCAGCTCGTCCTGGAGGTGGTCGCGGGTGATCGGGTCGACCGCGCCGAACGGCTCGTCCATCAGCAGCACCGGGGGATCGGCGGCCAGCGCCCGCGCCACGCCCACGCGTTGCTGCTGGCCGCCGGAGAGCTGGCGGGGATAGCGGCCGTGGAACTCGCCGGGGTCCAGGCCGACCAGGTCCAGCAGCTCCTCCACCCGGTCGCCGATCCGGGACTTGGACCAGCCGACCATCTTCGGTACCAGGGCGATGTTCTGCGCGACCGTCATGTGCGGGAAGAGACCGGCCGACTGGATGGCGTAGCCGACCTTGCGGCGCAGCTTGACCGGGTCGATGTCGGTGACGTCCTCGCCGCCGATGCGGATCCGGCCGCCGGTCGGCTCGATCAGCCGGTTGATCATCTTCAGGGTGGTGGACTTCCCGCAGCCGGACGGGCCGACGAAGATGACGGTCTCGCCGGCCTGGATCTCCATGGAGACGCTGTCGACGGCCGGGGCGGAGCTGCCCGGATACCGCTTGGTGAGGTGCTCCAGCTCGATGGAGGCGCCGGAGGTGCTGGAGGTGCCGGAGGTGCTGGGCGCGGCGGACTCGGACACGGATCCCCCTGGAGACTCAGACACGGATTCCCCTGGGAATGGTCAGCCGTCCCAGCAGGACGTACGCGGCGTCGAAGAGCAGGGCCAGGACGATGATCCCGAGCGTGCCCGCGAGGACCTGGTTGAGCGCGTTGGCGCTGCCCAGGGAGGCGATCCCGCGGAAGATCTCGTTGCCCAGGCCCGGTCCGGAGGCGAAGGCGGCGATGGCCGCGATGCCCATCAGCATCTGGGTGGCGATCCGGATGCCGGTCAGGATCGGCGGCCAGGCCAGCGGCAGCTCGATCCGCAGCAGCCGCATCGGGCGGGACATCCCGATGCCGGTGGCCGCGTCCACCAGGGCCGGGTCGACCCCGCGCAGCCCGACGATCGCGTTGCGCACGACCGGCAGCAGCCCGTACAGGGTCAGCGCGATCACGGTGGGCGGCACGCCCAGGCCGACCAGCGGGATCAGCAGGCCGATCATGGCGAGCGAGGGGATGGTCAGGATGGTCGCGGTGGTCGCCGTGGCCAGGTTCCCGGCCCATTCGCTGCGGTAGGTGGCCACCCCGATCAGTACGCCGAGCACGGTGGCCACGAGGGTGCACTGGAAGACGGCGCTCGCGTGCTGCCAGGCGTCCGCGAGCAGCTGCTGGTGGCGCGTGCTCAGGTACTCCCAGAAGCTCATCCGCTCACCCCGCCGGTCTTCTACTGGTCGCGCTGGTCCTCCGCCGCCTGTTCCACCAGCGGGATGATCCGCAGCGGAACGGGGTTCTCCATGACGATGGCGGTGGAGGCCCGGACGATCCCATCAAAACCGACAACCCGGTCGATGACCCGTTGGAGATCGGCGTTCGAGCGGGCCACGAGGCGGCACAGCATGTCCCCGCTGCCGGTGGTCGTGTGCAGCTCCAGCACCTCGGGAACGGTCGCCAAGTGGGCCCGTACGTCGGCCCCTTGGCCCTGCCGGATCTGGAGCGTGGCGAAGGCGGTGACCGGGTAGCCCAGGGCCGCCGGGTCCACCTGCGGACCGAATCCGCGGATGACTCCGTTCGACTGAAGACGGTCCAGGCGGGCCTGCGCGGTACCGCGCGCCACGCCCAGCCGCCGCGACATCTCCAGCACCCCGATCCTCGGCTCCTGCGCCAGCAGCACGAGGATGCGCCCGTCCAGTTGATCGATCGCCATGAGCCCTCCCGGCACTGGTCAACCTGTACAGAAAGCCCGTACATACGGGCATGGTGCTGGGCAACCTGCCCAATGGGAAGGCACACTATTGCGCACTATGTGGGGCAGAGCCAGCCTGCAGATATGACACAGACCACAGACCACACTCCCGACACCGCCCGGCAGGCCGACCCCTTCCCGGTCAAGGGAATGGACGCGGTCGTCTTCGCCGTCGGCAACGCCCAGCAGGCGGCGCACTACTACTCCACGGCCTTCGGCATGCGGCTGGTCGCCTACTCCGGACCGGAGAACGGCAGCCGCGAGACCGCCTCCTACGTGCTGGAGAACGGCTCCGCCCGTTTCGTGCTCACCTCCGTGATCAAGCCCGCCACCGACTGGGGCCGCTTCCTGGCCCGGCACGTGGCCGAGCACGGCGACGGCGTCGTCGACCTCGCCATCGAGGTCCCGGACGCGCGCCGGGCGTACGCCTACGCCGTCGAGCACGGCGCCACCTCCGTGGCCGAGCCGTACGAACTGAAGGACGAGCACGGCACGGTCGTCCTCGCCGCGATCGCCACCTACGGCGAGACC
The DNA here is from genome assembly GCF_900091315.1 of Streptomyces sp. DI166. Lineage (GTDB taxonomy): Bacteria > Actinomycetota > Actinomycetes > Streptomycetales > Streptomycetaceae > Streptomyces > Streptomyces fuscus. The sequence continues at coordinate 5,350 of NZ_FLSP01000035.1, read as the reverse complement.
CGGCACACCCTGGTCGACCGCTCCGGCTACGACGGCCCCTACCTGCCCGGATACGTCGCCGCCGACCCGATCGTCGAACCGCCCGCCCGGCGCACCTTCCAGGCGATCGACCACTGCGTCGGCAACGTCGAGCTGGGCCGCATGAACGAGTGGGTGGGCTTCTACAACAAGGTCATGGGCTTCACGAACATGAAGGAGTTCGTGGGCGACGACATCGCCACCGAGTACAGCGCCCTGATGTCCAAGGTGGTCGCCGACGGCACGCTCAAGGTCAAGTTCCCGATCAACGAGCCCGCCGTCGCCAAGAAGAAGTCCCAGATCGACGAGTACCTGGAGTTCTACGGCGGCGCCGGTGTCCAGCACATCGCGCTGAACACCGACGACATCGTGGAGACCGTACGCACCATGCGCGCGGCCGGGGTGCGGTTCCTCGACACCCCGGACTCCTACTACGACACCCTCGGCGACTGGGTCGGCGACACCCGCGTCCCCGTGGAGACCCTGCGCGAACTGAAGATCCTCGCCGACCGCGACGAGGACGGCTACCTCCTCCAGATCTTCACCAAGCCGGTCCAGGACCGCCCGACGGTCTTCTTCGAGCTCATCGAACGCCACGGCTCCATGGGCTTCGGCAAGGGCAACTTCAAGGCCCTGTTCGAGGCGATCGAGCGGGAGCAGGCGAGGCGCGGGAACCTCTAGCCGAGGGGCGATCCCGCGCCGGGGGGGCCGGTCCGGCCGGGCGGGGAAGCCGAGTGTGCAAGGGCCGCGGCGGGGCGGGGCGGCCGGGGCGGCTCGGCGGTGGTCGGGCGACGGGGGCGCGTACGCCCCGGGGGGCCGCTCAGGAGCAGGCGGGCTCGGGTATCTCCGGGCGAGTCACGCCCCCGCCGGGGTGAGCCGGGCCGCGCACCCGTCCCGGCGGTGCGGGGTGCCCGAGCGGGGGCCCGCGCGGGCGGAGTGGCCCCGCCGCGCGTAGCGTCCGCGGCTACTCGAACTCCGGCAGCGGTTCCGCCGCGGGCTCGCCCAGTTCCTTCAGCGCGCGGTGGGCCCGCGGGGCGTGCAGGGGGGAGAAGTACGGGTTGATCCGCAGCGCCTCCTGCAGGTGACGGCGGGCGGGGCCGCTCCGTTCCAGGTCCCGCTCGATCATCCCGCGGTGGTAGGAGTACAGGGCGCTGCGCACGGCGCCGCCCTTCGTGCGGTCCGTGGCGATGCGGGCGTAGCGCAGCGCCTCCTCGTCCTGGCCGGCCTGGTGCAGGGCCCAGCCCAGGGCGTCCGCCACCGCGATACCCGGCTGGCGTTCCCACTCCGCCCGCAGCCGCCGTACCGCCGAGTCAGGGTCGCCGTGGTCCGCCTCGAACAGGCCCAGCACCAGCGCCTCGTCGGCCCCGCCGGCCTCCGCCGTGCGCACCCGCTCGCGCAGCAGGTCGTACTGGACCCGCGCCGCCTGCCCCAGCCCCAGCGCCTCGTACAACTCGCCCAGCTCCAGCGCGTACTGGGGCAGCGGCTGCCGGGCCAGCGCCCTGCGGTACGCGCTCAGCGCCTCCGTGGTCCGGCCCAGTGCCGCCAGCGCCCGGCCCTGCCCGGCGAGCGCCGCCCGCTGGTCGGGGTCCAGGCGCACCGCCTGCCGGAAGTGGCGCAGCGCCGCCTCCCGGTCGCCCCGCTCCCAGGCCAGCTGCCCGCCCCGCTCCAGATACGCGGCCCGCTCCGCCGGTGCCTGGGCCGAGGCCGCCGCGTCGGAGAAGGAGGCCGCCGCGTCCTCGCGCCAGCCGTGGTCCCGGTACACGGCACCGGCCCGCGCCAGCACCGCCGGACCCGAGCCCAGCTCCAGCAGCCGGTCCAGGCTCTTCTTGGCCGCCTTGTACTGGCCCATGCCGGTGTACGCGTCGATGAGCGGCGGGTACGTCGTCCAGCGCCGCGGCGCCAGTTCCCGCGCCGCCTCCGCCCACTTGCGCGCGGCGGGGAAGTCGCGCCGTGCGTTCGCCAGCGTGGCGAGCCCGCCGAGGGCCTCCACGTTCCCCTTGGGGCGCACCTTCAGCGAGGTCCTCAGCACCCGCTCCGCCTTCGGGAAGTACGCCGGGTCCGCGGTCCGCCGCCCCTGCTCCACATAGGCCGCCCCCAGCACCGCCCAGGACTCCGCGTCCTTCGGGTTGCGGCGCAGATGGCTCTCCCGCTCCTCGATCAGCACCGCCAGATCGGGCAGCGCGGCCGGCACACCCGTGGTCACCGCGGCCAGCGCCTGCGCCCCCGGCGCCGGAGCGGGCGGCCCGCCCCCCGACGGCCCCCACGGCACCAGCACCAGCAACCCGCCGAGCACCGCACACCCCGCGACCGCGCCGATCAGCGCCCGCCGGCCGATCCGTGGGCGCCGCTCCTCGCGCCCTTCCTGTTGGTTGTCCATGGCGCTCACTGTGCGTCAGTACGACGACCGCATTCCCGCACCCAAAGCCCCCCGGTAGCGGGGTTCACACCGATGGCCCCCGGTGTCAGGCTGTGATCATGAGCCACGACCTCGTGAACCGTCTGCTCACCGGCCTGCCCGCCGAGGCGGTCCTCACCGACCCCGACGTCACGGCCTCCTACGCCAACGACATGGCCAGCTTCTGCCCGGCCGGCGCCCCGGCCGCGGTGGTGATGCCGCGCACGGTCGAACAGGTCCAGCACGTCATGCGCACCGCCACCGAGCTGCGCGTCCCGGTCGTCCCGCAGGGCGCCCGCACGGGCCTGTCCGGCGGCGCCAACGCCACCGACGGCTGCATCGTGCTGTCGCTGGTGAGGATGGACCGCATCCTGGAGATCAACCCGGTCGACCGCATCGCCGTCGTCGAGCCCGGCGTCGTCAACGCCGCGCTCTCCCGCGCGGTCGGCGAGCACGGACTGTACTACCCGCCGGACCCCTCCAGCTGGGAGCAGTGCACGATCGGCGGCAACATCGGCACCGCCTCGGGCGGCCTGTGCTGCGTGAAGTACGGGGTGACGGCCGAGTACGTGCTCGGCCTGGACGTCGTCCTCGCCGACGGCCGCCTGATGTCCACCGGCCGCCGCACCGCCAAGGGCGTCGCCGGGTACGACCTGACCCGGCTGTTCGTCGGCTCCGAGGGCTCCCTCGGCATCGTCGTCCGGGCGGTCCTCGCGCTCAAGCCGCAGCCGCCCCGCCAGCTGGTGCTGGCCGCCGAGTTCGCCTCCGCCGCCGCGGCCTGCGACGCGGTGTGCCGGATCATGGAGGGCGGTCACGTCCCGTCCCTGCTGGAACTGATGGACCGTACGACCGTCAAGGCGGTCAACGACATGGCGCACATGGGCCTGCCGGAGACCACCGAGGCGCTGCTGCTGGCCGCCTTCGACACCCCGGACCCGGCGCCGGACCTGGCCGCGGTCGGCGCGCTGTGCGAGGCAGCCGGGGCCACCCAGGTGGTGCCCGCCGAGGACACCGCCGAGTCCGAACTGCTGCTCCAGGCACGGCGGCTGTCGCTCACGGCGCTGGAGGCCGTGCGCGGCGTGACCATGATCGACGACGTGTGCGTGCCGCGCTCCCGGCTCGGCGACATGCTCGACGGGGTCGAGCGGATCGCCGAGAAGCACCGGCTGACCATCGGCGTCGTCGCCCACGCGGGTGACGGCAACACCCACCCCACCGTCTGCTTCGACGCGAACGACGAGGACGAGTCCCGGCGCGCCCGCGAGTCCTTCGACGCGATCATGGCGCTCGGTCTGGAACTCGGCGGCACCATCACCGGCGAGCACGGCGTCGGCGTCCTGAAGAAGGAGTGGCTGGCCCGCGAGATCGGCCCCGTGGGCGTGGAACTCCAGCGCGGCATCAAGCAGGTCTTCGACCCGCTCGGCATCCTCAACCCGGGCAAGCTCTTCTGAGCCGCCCCCGATGGAACCGCCCGCGACCGAACCGCCCCCGCTCACTCGCCGTCCTTCGACTCGTCCGACGGCCACGGATCGCGCAGCCACAGGTCGTCGGCCGGGGTCGGGGCCAGCAACTCGGCCAGCCCGTCGTCGATTCCGAGCTGGTCCGCCTCGGTGCCCGGCGGGACCACCCGCAGCGTGCGCTCCAGCCAGGCCGACACCTGCGCGGCCGGGGCTTCCAGCAGCGCGTCCCCGTCCGGCGAGCTGAGCGCCATCAGCACCACGCTGCGCCCCTCCACCTTCGTCGGCCACACCCGCACGTCCCCGTGCCCGCACGGCCGGAACACCCCCTCCACCAGCAGCTCGCGGGCGAAGGTCCAGTTGACGGGGTGTTCGGAGTTGATGTGGAAGGTGATGTGCACGGCGAAGGGGTCGTCGCTGGTGTAGCTCAGCCGGGCCGGGACGGCGATGCTGCGCTCGGGCGACAGAACCAGCTTGAGCTCCAGCTCCCGCTCCACAACGGTGGGGTACATGGTGTGAGGTGTCCTCTCTGACGACGTTCGTACGGGTCCGGCTGTGGGCCCGTACGAGTGGAGAGCGGGTTTGGCTCGGAGCATTACGCGGGTTCGGGAAACTTTTTTCCGCACGTGTCCCCGCACGCGGTTTCCGGGGCTGTGGCGGCCTTGCGCGAGGTTGCCCGGAAAGGGGTGGGTACGGCGGGACTGGCGGTGGGGGTTGCCCGCGTCTGATAGATGTGGAGGCCCTCAGATGACCCCCGAGCAGATACGGGACGACGGACATGAGCGCCCCAACCCCGGCCCCCGGTGACGACAGGCCCCGCGAAGGGTATTACCCGGACCCGTCCATTCCTGGATATGTCCGGTACTGGAACGGCACCGCCTGGGTGCCGGGCACCAGCCGCCCGGCGCCGTCGGACGGCGAGCCGCTCGCCCCGCCGTCCGGCGCGGCCCCGGCGCAGGCCGCGTCCGTCCCGCCGGTCGAGGAGACCGGCCCGCACTTCTTCGACGAGGACCCGGCCGAACCCGCCGCCCCCGCACAGGCCCAGCACGGCAGCCGTCCCGAGCCCGCGTCCGCGTGGGGCGCCGACCGGTCCCGCCAGACCGGCTTCGGCGGCGACCAGGACCGCCGGGTCTCCTGGGGCGCCCCGGACCCCCGTACCCCGGCCCCCGATCCCCGCGCCGCCGCCGCGAGCGCCGACGACGGCACCCGCAGCACCGACGGCACCGCCACCATCCCGCCGGCCGACAACGACTCCGACGCCCCGGCCGCCGCGGGCAACACCTTCGTCTTCCGCCGCCCGACCCCCGGCCCCGCCGCGCAGGACGCCGCCACCGACGAGGGCACCATGACCTTCCGTGCCCTCTCCCCGCGCACAGGGAGCCCGGACGGAGCATCCCCGGCACAGCAGGGGCGCACGACGGGCTCGCCCTCGGGACAAGGGGCAAGTGGGGCCGCGGGGACGCCGGTCACGGCCGGGACC
>NZ_FLSP01000034.1 GCF_900091315.1 Streptomyces sp. DI166 | reverse complement strand
ACCCGTACCACCCGTCACCAACACCGACCCCCGCGGCCGCCACACGGAACCGTCACCGGCAGGCACGCGCTCCAACCGCCGCCCGAACACACCGGACGCCCGGACCGCGACCTGGTCCTCCTCCCCCAACCCGGCCAGCACAACCGCCAGTGCGGAACTCGCCTTCGCGTCAAGGGAGTCGGGGAGGTCGATGAGACCGCCCCAACGCCCGGGGATCTCCAGTGCGGCAACTCGCCCAAGGCCCCACACGGCGCCCTGGACAGGATCGGGCGCACCGTCGGCCCGGCTCACCGACACCCCGCCCCGCGTCGCGGCCCACAACGGCGCCGTCACCCCGGCATCGCCGAGCGCCTGAACGAGGGTGAGAGTGGCGGAGACGGCCGCAGGAGTGCCGTCGCACGCGCCGTCGGCGAGGGCGAGCAACGACACCACGCCCGCGACGGGCCCGATGCCCGCAAGGAGCCCTGCGACCGAGACTCGGTCCGCTCCGGTCGCCGAAGTCAGCAGTTCGACGTCGGCACCCGCGCTAGTCAGGGCGTCCCGGACCGACACGGCCCAGGGGTCCTCGGCGAGCCCGGCGGGGGCAACCAACAGCCAGCGCCCCTCCAACGTGGTACTGCGGCTCATCCCGCTTATTGGCTGCCAGCGCACCCGGTACCGGGACCGGTCGTACTCGGCCTGTTCCCGGCTCCGGCGGTGCCAGGAGGTCAGGGCGGGCAGTACCTGGCCCACCACCTCGGCCTCCAGGTCCAACTCCCCGGCCAGCGACTCCAGATCCTCGCGCTCGACCGCCTCCCAGAAACGGGCGTCGATCTCACCCGCACCGGTGGCCTTCTCCGTGCGTGTGGGGGCCGGCCAGTACGTCTCGTGCTGGAAGGCGTACGTCGGCAGAGGGACGGGGGCTGTCGTTGGGAGCTGGGCCGCCCAGTCCACGTCTGCCCCGTCGACGTGGAGGCGCGCCAGCGCGGTCAGCAAGGAGTCGGCTTCGGGGCGGTCCTTGCGCAGTACGGGTATCGCGGGTGCGGTCTCCTCCAGGCAGCCCTGGGTGAGCGCGGACAGGGTGCCGTCGGGGCCCAGCTCCAGGAAGCGGCCCACGCCTTGCTCCGCGAGTGCCTGTACCGCGTCGGCGAACCGCACCGTTGCCCGTACGTGCTGCACCCAGTAGTCCGGGGAGGTCAGCTCGTCGCCGGTGGCCTCCTCGCCGGTGACGGTGGAGATGATCTGCAGCTTCGGCTGCTCGTAGGTGAGGCTTTCGGCGACCTTGCGGAAGTCCGCGAGCATCGGTTCCATCAGCGGTGAGTGGAAAGCGTGGCTCACACGCAGGGCGGTGACCTTGCGGCCCTGCTCCCGGAAGCGGCTGAGAACCGAGTTCACAGCCTCCGCCGCGCCGGCGACGACCACAGCGTTGGGGCCGTTGACAGCGGCGATACCCACCTCGCCTGTGAGCAGAGGCAACACCTCGCCCTCCGAGGCCTGCACCGCCACCATCGCGCCGCCGTCAGGGAGCGCCTGCATCAACCGGCCCCGCGCGGCAACCAGCCTGCACGCATCCGCCAGCGACCACACCCCCGCCACATACGCGGCAGCGATCTCGCCGATGGAGTGTCCCGCGAGCACGTCCGGGCGGACGCCCAAGGACTCCAGCAGCCGGAACAGAGCCACCTCAAGCGCGAACAGCGCGGGCTGCGCGAACTCCGTGCGATTCAGCAGCTCCTGGTCCTCACCGAACACCACCTCCCGCAGCGGGCGCGTCAGCTCGGCGTCCAGGTGCGCGCATACGGCGTCGAAGGCATCGGCGAAGACGGGATACGCCTCGTACAACTCCCGCCCCATACCAAGCCGCTGTGAACCCTGCCCCGCGAACAGGAACGCGGTACGCACATCACGCCGAGCCAGGCCGTTGACCGAGTTCACAGCCACCTCACCCGAAGCCACAGCTACCAGGCCCCGCAGCAACTCCTCCCGATCGCCACCCCACACCACGGCCCGGTGCTCGAACAACGACCGCGACCGCACCAGCGACGACGCCACCCCCGCCAGAGACACACCCTCACCCGACGCGACGAACTCCGCCAACCGCCCCGCCTGCTCCCGCAGCGCCGCAGCCGTACGCCCCGACACCACCCACGGAACCAACCCGTCGACATCAACCGGGGTTTCGTCGACCGCATCCTCGACCGGCGCCTCCGCCAGCACCACGTGGGCGTTGGTACCGCTGACCCCGAACGCCGACACACCGGCGCGGCGGGTCCGTCCCTCGACGCCCGGCCAGTCCTGGGGCTCGGTCAACACCTCCACAGCCCCGGCCGACCAGTCGACGCGCGACGACAACTCGTCCACGTGCAGCGTGCGCGGCAAGACGCCATGCCGCAGCGCCAGCACCATCTTGATGACCCCGGCAACACCGGCCGCCGCCTGCGTGTGCCCGATGTTCGACTTCACCGACCCCAGCCACAACGGCCGTTCGTCAGGCCGGTCCTGCCCGTACGTGGCAAGCAACGCCTGCGCCTCGATCGGGTCACCCAGCGACGTGCCCGTGCCATGTGCCTCCACAGCATCCACGTCCGACGGCTTCAGCCCGGCACCCGCGAGCGCAGCCCGGATCACCCGCTGCTGCGACGGACCGTTCGGCGCCGTAAGGCCATTCGACGCACCGTCCTGGTTCACCGCCGAACCGGCGACCACCGCCAGCACCCGGTGCCCGAGGCGCCGAGCATCCGACAGCCGCTCCACAACCAGGACACCCACACCCTCGCCCCAGCCCGTACCATCGGCACCCTCCGCGAACGCCTTGCACCGGCCGTCAGCAGCCAACCCCCGCTGCCGCGAGAACTCCACGAACGCACCCGGCGTCGACATCACCGTCACACCACCGGCCAGCGCCAGATCACACTCACCCGCCCGCAGCGCCTGCACCGCCAGATGCAACGCAACCAGCGACGACGAGCAAGCTGTGTCGACGGTCACCGCCGGGCCCTCCAGACCCAGCACGTACGACACCCGGCCCGACAGCACCGACGCCGCACTACCCGTTCCGACGTACCCCTCCACATCCTCGTCCGAGGCGAGGAGCACTCCCGCGTAGTCCTGGCCGTTCGTCCCCGCGAACACCCCGGTACGGCTGCCCCGTAGACCCCGGGGAGCAATGCCCGCCCGCTCCAACGCCTCCCACGACGTCTCCAGCAGCAGCCTCTGCTGCGGATCCGCCGCCAGCGCCTCACGCGGGCTCATCCCGAAGAAGCCCGCGTCGAACCGGCCCGCCCCCTCAAGGAACGCGCCGACATCTACGTAACTCGTCCCAGGACGCCCGCCGTCGGGGTCGTACAGCGCGGACACATCCCAGCCGCGATCCGCAGGGAAGGGCCCCACCGCGTCCCCGCCCTCGGACAGCAGCCGCCACAGACCCTCCGGGTCGCTCACCCCACCCGGGAAGCGGCAAGCCATGCCCACGATGACCACAGGATCGTCCGAGGCAGTGACCGCACCCGCAGTCGTGGACTCCGACTCCCCGAGTTCGCCCAGCAGTTGCTCACGCAGATAGCGGGCCAGTGCCACGGGGGTCGGATAGTCGAACACGACCGTTGCCGCGAGGGGAACCCCCGTCGCCAGGGCCAGCGTGCCCCGTAGCTCGACGGCGGTCAGGGAGTCGACCCCCAGGTCGCGGAAGGCGCGCTCGGCGGGCACGGCGGAGGCACCGGAGTAACCGAGGACACCGGCCGCGCAGAGGCGGACCATTTCGAGCAGGACGCGTTCCTGCTCGGCCGGGGTCAGGCCGGTGAGCTGGTCGCGCAGGCCGGAACCGTCGCCTCGGCCGAAGCGTTCGGAGGCGGCGCCGGCATCCTCGACGGCGGCCCGGGCCTCGGGCAGCGACTCGATGAGAGGGCTGGGCCGGGTCATGGTGAACGGCGGCGCGTACTCCCCCCAGCGGATGTCGGCGACCATGACGGCGGCTGCCCTGGAGGCGCCGACCGCGCGTGCCAGGGCGAGGATGCCGAGGTCCGGCTGGAGGGGCAGGACGCCGCCCCGGTGCATGCGCCAGGCCACGACCTCCTCGTCCGCCATGCCGCCGTCCGCCCATGGGCCCCAGGCCACCGAGGTGGCGGACAGCCCGGCCGCGCGGCGGCGTTCGGCGAGGGCGTCGAGGAACGCGTTGGCGGCGGCGTAGTTGCCCTGACCGGTGGTGCCGAGGGTGCCGGCCATGGACGAGAAGAGGACGAAGGCGTCCAGGTCGCGGTCGCGGGTCAGCTCGTCCAGGTGCAGCGCGGCCAGGGCCTTCGCCCGCAGCACGCCCGCGAAGCGCTCCGGCGACAGCGCGTCGATCACACCGTCGTCCAGCACACCGGCCGTGTGTACGACGGCATCCACCGGATGCTCCGCCAGCAGCCCGGCCAACGCCTCACGGTCGGCCACGTCACACGCCACGACCGTCACCCGCGCGCCCGCCGACTCCAGCTCACCTCGCAGATCCGTCACGCCCGGCGCGTCCGGCCCTCGACGGCTCACCAACACCAGGTGCTCCGCGCCCTGTTCGGCCGCCCAACGCGCCACCCGCGCACCCAACGCACCGGTACCACCGGTCACGAGCACCGTGCCGCGCGGCTGCCAGGCCGCCCCGTCATCGGGGGCGACCCGCTCCAGCCGGCGCCCGAAGACACCCGAAGGCCGCACAGCCAGCTGATCCTCGGGGCCCGAGGACAGCAGCGCTGTCCTGAGGTGGGCCGTGGCGCGTCGGTCGAGCGTGTCGGGCAGATCGAGCAGACCGCCCCAGCGGTCCGGGTACTCCAGTGCCGCGACCCGGCCCAGGCCCCACACCGCAGCCTGCGCCGGATCCGGCGCGCCGTCCGAACGGCCCACCGACACCGCGCCCCGCGTCAGCGCCCAGACCCGGCCCTGGAAACCCACGTCCCCGGACGCCTGGAGCAGCGTTGCGACGACGGCGGGGCCGAGGGGCAGGCCCTGAGTGGCGGCGAGGTGGGTGAGGGCGAGTACGCCCCGGACAGGGTGATCCGCGGTCGCCGTGCGCAGCCGGTCGGCGAGGGCGGCGCGGTCCGTACGGTCGTTCTCGGTGAGTTCGAGGACTGCCACGCGGTCGGGGCCGCCGAGGGCGGTGACGACGGCGTCGGGGGCCGGGTCGCCGTCGGCGGGAGTGCCGGGCAGGAGGAGCAGCCAGCGGCTGTCGGCCGGTTCGTCGCCGCCGTCGGACGTGGTGGTGGCGGGCTGCCATGTCACCCGGTAGGACAGGGCGTCCACGGCGGTCTGCTGCCGCTGCCGCCTGCGCCAGGAGGCGAGGGCGGGAACCACGGTGCCGATCTCGTCGGCCGGTATGCCGAGGGTGTGGGTGAGGGTGTCGACGTCCTCGCACTCGACGGCCTCCCAGAACCGGTCGTCGACGGTGTCCGCCGCGGTGCGCCTGGCCGGGGCGTCGGGGGCGGTGCCGTCGAGCCAGTAGCGCTCGCGCTGGAAGGGGTACGTCGGCAGGTCGACGGCGGGGGCGCCGGGCGGGGCTCCGAAGGCGGGGGTCCAGTCGATGTCGACGCCGTGGACGTGGAGGCGGGCGAGCGCGTCGTAGAGGGCGGGGATCTCGGGGCGGTCCTTGCGCAGCGCGGGGACGAGCAGTGGGGCGGTGAGGGTGCCCGCGGCGGGGTCGTCGAGGCAGGCGCGGGCGAGGGCGGTGAGGGTGCCGTCGGCGCCGAGTTCGAGGTAGCGGGTGACGCCCTGTTCGCGCAGTCGTCGGATGTCGTCGGCGAAGCGGACGGGTTGACGGACGTGGGCGGTCCAGTAGCCGGCGGCGCACAGCTCGCCCGGGTCGGCGAGGGTGCCGGTGAGGTCGGAGACGATGGGAATGTGCGGCCGGTGGTAGGTGAGGCTCTCGGCGACGCGCAGGAAGTCCCGCAGCATCGGCTCCATCAGCGGTGAGTGGAAGGCGTGGCTGACGCGCAGCGCGGTGACCTTGCGGCCCTGCTCGCGGAAGTGCGCGGCCACGGATTCCACGGCCTCGGCGGCACCGGAGACGACAACGGCCCGAGGGCCGTTGACAGCCGCGATACCGACCCGCTCACCGATCAGGGGCAGTACCTCGTCCTCCGACGCCTCCACGGCGACCATGGCACCGCCCTCGGGCAGCGCCTGCATCAGCCGACCGCGCGCGGCGACCAGGCGGCAGGCGTCCTCCAGGGACCACACCCCGGCCACATGCGCGGCGGCGAGCTGGCCGATCGAGTGCCCGGCGAGGATGTCGGGGCGGATGCCCCAGGACTCCACCAGCCGGAACAGGGCGACCTCGAAGGCGAACAGGGCGGGCTGGGTGAACTCGGTACGGTTCAGGGTCGCTTCGTCGTCGCCGAAGACGATGTCGCGCAGGGAGCGGCCCAGTTGGTTGTCGAGGTGGGCGCAGGCGGCGTCGAAGGCGTCCGCGAACTCGGGGAAGGCGGCGTGCAGTTCGCGCCCCATGCCCAGCCGCTGGGAGCCCTGTCCGGCGAAGAGGAAGGCCACACCGCCCTCGGTGCCCGCCGTGCCGACGACGGCGGCGGGGAGCGGCTCGCCGCGGCCGACGGCATCAAGCGCGGCAAGGAGCCCGGCACGGTCGTCACCCATCACGACGGCCCGGTGCTCGAACAGGGACCGGGACGTGGCGAGGGCGTGACCGATCTGCGCGGGCGTCGCCTCGGGGTGGGCACGGAGATGCGCGGCGAGCCGGGTGGCCTGGGCGCGCAGGGCGGCGTCACTGCGCGCGGAGACGGTCCAGGGCACGAGATCGGCGGGGGGCCGCGGATCGGGTACGGGAAGACCGCCGTCGGCTTCTTCCAGGACGACGTGGGCGTTGGTGCCGCTGAGCCCGAACGCGGACACGGCGGCGCGGCGCGGACGGTCCTCCCCCACGGGCCATTCCCGGGCCTCGGTGAGGAGTTCGACGGCCCCGGCCGACCAGTCGACGTGGGACGTCGGTTCGTCCACGTGCAAGGTGCGCGGCAGCACCCCGTGCCGCATCGCCAGCACCATCTTCATCACGCCTGCCACACCGGCCGCGGCCTGCGTGTGCCCGATGTTCGACTTCACCGACCCCAGCCACAACGGCCGTTCACGGCCCTGCCCGTACGTCGCGAGCAGCGCCTGCGCCTCGATCGGGTCACCCAGCGTCGTCCCCGTACCGTGCGCCTCCACGGCGTCCACGTCAGCCGGGCTCAGCCCCGCCGACGCCAGCGCAGCCCGGATCACGCGCTGCTGCGAAGGACCATTGGGCGCCGTAAGACCATTCGACGCCCCGTCCTGGTTCACCGCCGAGCCCCGCACCACGGCGAGCACCCGGTGCCCGTTGCGCCGTGCGTCCGACAGCCGCTCCACGAGCAGGATGCCCACGCCCTCCGACCAGCCGGTGCCGTCCGCGTTCTCCGCGAACGCCTTGCACCGGCCGTCGGCGGCCAGGCCCCGCTGTCGGGAGAACTCCACGAAGACACCCGGCGTCGACATCACCGTCACACCGCCCGCGAGGGCGAGATCGCACTCGCCGTTGCGCAGTGCCTGCACCGCCAGGTGCAGGGCGACCAGCGACGACGAACAGGCGGTGTCGACGGTGAGCGCGGGCCCCTCCAGGCCGAGCGCGTAGGCGACGCGGCCGGAGGCGAGGCTGGCGGCGCTGCCGGTGAGCAGGTGGCCGCGTACGTCGTCGGGAACGTCGGTCAGGCCGGTGCCGTAGCCCTGGTGGCCGCAGCCGACGAACAGGCCGGTGCTGCTGCCGCGCAGGGAACGCGGGTCGAGCCCGGCGCGTTCGACGACTTCCCAGGACGCCTCCAGCAGCAGTCGCTGCTGCGGGTCCATCGCGACGGCCTCACGCGGGGAGATACCGAAGAACGCGGCGTCGAACTGCGTGGCGCCGTCGAGGAAGCCGCCCTCGTCGACGTAGCTGGTGCCCGGGCGGCGGGAGTCGGGGTCGTGGAGCGCCTCCAGGTCCCAGCCCCGGTCTGCGGGGAAGGCGGAGACGGCGTCGCCGCCGCTGCTGATCAGGTCCCACAGGTCCTCGGGCGAGCCGACCCGGCCGGGGTAACGGCAGGCCATGGCGACGATCGCGATGGGCTCGTCCTCGGCGGTGCCGCGCACCTGGGCGGTGACGGTGGGCAGGGTGCCGTCGTCGAGGACGTGCAGCAGGTGGTCGGCGAGGGCGACCGGGGTGGGGTGGTCGAAGACGAGGGTGGTGGGCAGGGGGAGACCGGTCGCGGTGGTGAGCAAGTTGCGCAGTTCGACGGCGGTGAGTGAGTCGAAGCCGCAGTCCTGGAACGCCCGGGTCGGCCGGATGCTCTCGAGTGTGGGGTGGCCGAGCGCGGTGGCGGCGCTCGTCCGGACCAGCTTGAGCAGCACCTGGCGGCGCTCGTCCGGCCCCAGCGGGGCGAGTTCGCCGCGCAGTCCCCCGCCGTGCGCGTCCTCCGTGGGGGCGAGGGCCTGTGCGGCCTCGGGGATACGGCTGAACAGGGCGCCGCCCGGCAGTCCGCGCCGCCCCTCCGCGATACGGGCCCAGTCGATGTCGGAGACCAGGGCCCAGGTGTCGTCGTGGGCGAGGACCCGGCCGAGGGCGATGAGCGCGGGCTCGGCCTCCATCGGGGTGAGGCCGCCGCGCCGCAGCCGGGCCAGGACAGCGGGGTCGTCGGCCATGCCGCCACCGGCCCACGGCCCCCACGCGACGGAGGTGGCGGGCAGCCCGGCGGCGCGGCGGGCGCGGGCCAGCGCGTCGAGGTGGGCGTTCCCGGCCGCGTAGCCGGCCTGCCCGGCAGCGCCGAGCGCACCGGCGATCGACGAGAACAGTACGAACGTCCGGACCTGTTCGCCGAGTTCGCGGGTGGCTTCGTCGAGGTTGGCGGCGGCGAGCAGCTTGGCGCGCAGGACGGTGGCGTACCGCTCGGGGTCCATGGCGGTGAGCGGGGCGTCGTCGAGGGCGCCCGCCATGTGCAGGACGGCAGTGAGGGGCCGGTCGGCGGGCAGGGAGGCGAGCAGCGCGTCCAGCGCGGCCCGGTCGGCGGGGTCGCAGGCGGCGACGGTGACCTCGGCGCCCAACTCCTCCAGTTCGCGGCGGAGTTCGTCGGCACCGGCGGCTTCGGGGCCGCGTCGGCTGACCAGGAGCAGGTGTTCGGCGCCCTGTCGGGCGAGGTGGCGTGCGACGTGGGCGCCGATGACGCCGGTTCCGCCGGTGATCAGGGTCGTGCCGGTGAGGCGCGGCTCGGGACGGTCGTCGTTGTCGTCGCGGACGACCCGGACGAGGCGGCGCGCGAACACTGCCGAGTCCCGCACGGCGAGTTCGTTGTCCTCGCCGTTCGTGCAGGCCACGAGCCGGGTCAGGGTCCGCTCGTCGAGGCGGGCGGGCAGGTCGAGGAGTCCGGCCCACAGGTCGGGGTGCTCGACGGCGACGGTACGGCCGAGGCCCCAGGTGGTGGCCTGCACGGGCCGGGTGAGCGGGTCGGCGGCACCGACGGACACCGCGGACCGCGTGGCCGCCCAGAGCCGCGCCCCGGTCCCCGACTCGGCGAGTGCCTGCACCAGCAGCGTGTTGAGGTGCAGACCGAGTGGCACCTCGTCGTGGGCGGGGTGCGGGGTCTCGGTCAGGGCGAGCAGGGACAGGACCGTCGTGGAGCTCTCCGACTCCCCGAGGGCGGCGGCGATGTGGGCCCGGTCGGCGTCGGGGGCGACGGGCAGGGTGCGCGCCTCGGCACCGGCTGCGACGAACGCCGAGGCGACGGCGGCCGCGGTCTCGGCGGCCTCCTCGTCGTCGGCACAGTAGGGCAGCAGCCACTCCCCGGTCGGCGAACCCTCCCGTACGTCCAGGGGAGTCCACATCTCGCGGTACTGCCAGGACGCGGCGGTGGAACGCCGCACACTGCTGTGGTGCCAGGCCGTCAACGCGGGCAGCACGGGCGCCAGGACATCGGGGTCCAGCGCCAGCCGCCCCGCCAACTCCCGTACGTCCCCCTTGCATACGGCCGCCCAGAACGCCGAGTCGACCGCCTCGCCCCGGCCGCCCTCGTCGTCGACGGTGGCGGCGACGTCGGCCAGCCAGTACCGCTGCCGCTGGAAGGCGTACGTCGGCAGGGCGACGGCCTTGGCACCGGGGAACAGCGCGGACCAGTCGGGAGTGAGGCCGGCGGCGTGCAGCGCGCCGACGGCGCTGAGCAAGGCGACCGGTTCCGGGCCCTCCTTGCGCAGCGCGGGCACGACGACGTGCTGCTCGACTTCCGGCGCCGCCGAAGGCAGCACGGCCTGCGCGAGCGCGGACAGGGTGCCGTCGGGGCCCAGTTCCAGGAAGCGGGCGGTGGTGTGGTCGTCGGCCAGGGTGCGTACGGCGTCGGCGTAGCGGACGGTGCGGCGGACGTGGTCGACCCAGTACTGGGGGGAGGTCAGCTCGTCGTCGGTGGCAGGGAGTCCGGTGACCGTGGAGACGACGGGGAGCCTGGGGCGGTCGTAGGTCAGGCTCGCAGCGACCTCACGGAACTCCGCGAGCATCGGTTCCATCAGCGGCGAGTGGAAAGCATGGCTCACACGCAGGGCGGTGACCTTGCGGCCCTGCTCCCGGAAGTGACTGACAACCGAGTTCACAGCCTCCGCCGCGCCCGCGACGACCACAGCGTTCGGGCCGTTGACAGCGGCGATACCCACCTCGCCTGTGAGCAGAGGCAACACCTCGCCCTCCGAGGCCTGCACCGCCACCATCACACCGCCCGCCGGAAGCGCCTGCATCAACCGGCCCCGCGCAGCAACCAGACGGCACGCATCCGCCAGCGACCACACCCCCGCCACATACGCGGCAGCGATCTCGCCGATCGAGTGTCCCGCGAGCACGTCCGGGCGGACGCCCAAGGACTCCAGCAACCGGAACAGAGCCACCTCAAGCGCGAACAGCGCGGGCTGAGCAAATTCGGTTCGCTGCAGCCGGTCCGCGTCCCCACCGAACACAACCGCCTTCAAATCAAAGGACAGTTCAGCATCCACCGCATCAAACGCAGCCGCGAAAACGGGATACGCCGCATACAACTCCCGCCCCATACCAAGCCGTTGCGACCCCTGCCCCGCGAACAAAAGCGCCGTACGCCCCCGCACCACCCCACCACGCACCACCCGCGCATGAGGCTCCCCCGCAGCCAACGCCCCCAGCCCCGACCGCAACTCGTCCCAGTCCGCACCCACCACCACCGCACGGTCCTCGAACACCGACCGAGTCGACGCCAGCGACCACCCCACATCAGCCACCGAACCCGGCACCCCACCAGCCACCGACTCCAGCAACCGCCCCGCCTGAGCCCGCAACGCCCCCTCACCCCGCGCCGACAACGGCCACACCACCACACCACCGAAACCACCCACAGCCTCGGCCCCGGCACCCGACTCAGCCGCCACCGACTCCAACACCACATGCGCATTGGTCCCGGAGATACCGAACGACGACACTCCCGCCCGGCGCGGCCTGCCCTCCGGGGTGTCCCACTCACGGTTCTCTGTAAGGAGTTCGACGGCCCCCGCCGACCAGTCGACATGCGACGACGGCGCGTCCACGTGCAGGGTCCGCGGCAGCACCCCGTGCCGCATCGCCAGCACCATCTTCATCACGCCCGCGACACCGGCGGCAGCCTGCGTGTGCCCGATGTTGGACTTCACCGACCCCAGCCACAACGGCCGTTCACGATCCTGCCCGTACGTCGCGAGCAGCGCCTGCGCCTCGATCGGGTCACCCAGCGTCGTCCCCGTACCGTGCGCCTCCACCGCGTCCACATCAGCAGCCGACAACCCCGCCGACGCCAACGCCGCCCGGATCACCCGCCGCTGCGAAGGACCATTAGGCGCCGTCAGACCGTTCGACGCCCCGTCCTGATTCACCGCCGAGCCCCGGATCACTGCCAGCACCGGATGCCCGTTGCGCCGTGCGTCGGACAGCCGCTCCAGGAGCAGCAGCCCCGCGCCCTCGCCCCACCCCGTACCGTCGGCGGCCTCCGCGAAGGGCTTGCAGCGGCCGTCGGTGGCCATGCCGCCCTGGCGGCTGAACTCGACGAAGGCGCCGGGGGTGGACATGACGGCGACGCCACCGGCGAGGGCGAGGGAACACTCCCCCGCGCGCAGGGCGTGCACCGCGAGGTGCAGGGCGACCAGGGACGAGGAGCAGGCCGTGTCCACGGTGACCGCGGGGCCCTCCAGGCCCATGGTGTAGGCGACGCGGCCGGAGACGACGCTGCCGGTGTTGCCGGTGAGGATGTGGCCCTCGACCTCTTCGGGGATGGCGCGCAGCCCGGATCCGTACTCCTGGTTGCTGGCGCCGACGAATACGCCGGTGCTGCTGCCGCGCAGGGCGGCGGGGGCGAGTCCGGCGCGTTCGACGGTCTCCCAGGCGACCTCCAGCAGGAGCCGCTGCTGGGGGTCCATGGCGAGGGCTTCGCGCGGGGAGATGCCGAAGAACGCGGCGTCGAAGCGGTCGGCGTCGCGGACGAAGCCGCCCTGGGCGGCGGCGCTGCCGCGGCCGTCGTCGTGCTGGAGCAGTGTGTCGAGGTCCCAGCCCCGGTCGGCGGGGAAGCCGGTCATTGCGTCGGTGCCGTCGGCGAGGAGTCGCCAGAAGTCCTCCGGGGTGTCGGCCCCGCCGGGCCAGCGGCAGGCCATGGCGACGATGGCGACGGGCTCGGTCCTCGCCTGCTCCAGCTGCTGGTTGGCCTTGCGCAGCCGTTCGTTCTCCCGCAGCGAGGCACGGAGGGCTTCGACGACTTTTTCGGAGGACATGCGCAGCTCCACACTTCGCACTTCGATGCGGTCACGGGCCGCACGGGGGCGGCCGGACTCCGGGCAGGGACTAGAACAGGGGCGGGACCGGGGGCGGGGGTGCCGTCAGTCGTCGGTGCCGAGGGCCATCCGGACCAGGTCGTCGACGTCCAGGTCGTCGACATCCACCCCGTCCGACAGGTCCGGCCCGTCCGACGGGTCCGACCCGTCCGGCGCCTCGGGCCGGTTCCCGTCGCGCTGGGCGGGTACGCCCGCGGAGGCGAGGGCCAGCAGGGTGTCCAGCAGGCCCGACTCGCGGAAGGTGGTGATCGGGATGGTCGTGAGCAGCTTCCGGATGGTCGCCTCGTCGGGCTCGCCCGCCGCCGGGACGGCCTCGGTCTCGTCGCCGCCCGCGAAGTGCTCGCGGCACAGGTGGTCGGCGAGGACGGCGGGGGTCGGGTAGTCGAAGACGAGTGTGGCGGGCAGCAGCACGCCGGTGGCGGAGTTCATCCGGTTGCGCAGTTCGACGGCGGTGAGCGAGTCGAAGCCGAGTTCCTTGAAGGACTGGTCGGGGTCGATGCGGGCCGCGGAGGTGTGGCCGAGGACGGCGGCGACCTGGCGGCAGACCTCCTCGGTCAGCCTGCGGTGCCGTTCGGCGGCGTTCAGGCGGCCGAGTTCCTCCGCGAGCCCCGGGCCGCCGGAAACCGCGGTGTCGGTGCTGAGGTCGCGGACCGTGCGCCGGACGCGGGCCAGGCCGGTCAGCAGGGGGTGCGCCGGGCCGTCGGCGCCGAGGCGGGCGGGGTCCACGGCCAGCGGGGCGAGGACGGCGTCCGGCCGGTCCAGTGCCTCGGTGAACAGCGCCAGGCCCTCCTTGGGGCTGAGCGGCGGCAGTCCGGCGCGTTCCATGCGCCGGATGTCGGCGTCGGTGAGGGTGCCGGTCATGCCGGTGACCTGGGACCAGGGGCCCCACGGCAGGGACAGGGCGGGCAGGCCGAGGGCGCGGCGGTGTGCGGCCAGCGCGTCCAGGAAGGCGTTGGCGGCGGCGTAGTTGGCCTGGCCGGGTGCGCCGAGGGTGCCGGCGACGGAGGAGAACAGGACGAACGCCGACAGGTCCCGGTCGCGGGTCAGTTCGTGCAGGTGGACGGCGGCGTCGAGCTTGGGCCGCAGTACGGCGTCCAGCCGCTCGGGGGTGAGCTGTTCGACCACGGTGTCGTCGAGGACTCCGGCGGCGTGCACGACGCCGGTCAGCGGGTGGGTGCCGGGCACACGGGGACAGGAGCGCGGCGGCCTGCTCGCGGTCGGCGAGGTCGGCGGCCTCGACGCACACCTCGGCGCCGAGGGCGCGCAGTTCGTCGGCGAGTTGCCCGGCGCCGTCGGCGTCGGGGCCGCGGCGGGAGGCGAGCAGCAGGTGGCGGGCGCCGTGTTCGGTGACGAGGTGGCGGGCGAGGAGCGCGCCCAGGCCGCCGGTGCCGCCGGTGATCAGGACGGTGCCGTCCGGGTCGAGGGGTGCGGGCATGGTGAGGACGACCTTGCCGATGTGGCGGGCCTGCGACATGTGGCGGAACGCGGCGGGGGCGTGGCGGACATCCCAGGGAGTGACGGGCAGCGGGGTGAGGATCCCGGCCTCAAACAGGTCGACGAGGGCGGTGAGCATCTCCCCGATGCGGTCGGGTCCGGCCTCGACGAGGTCGAAGGCGCGGTACTGGACCCCGGGGTGGGCGGTGGCGACCTCGTCGGCGTCGCGGACATCGGTCTTGCCCATCTCCAGGAAGTGTCCGCCGTGCGGCAGGAGCCGCAGGGAGGCGTCCACGAACTCCCCGGCGAGGGAGTCGAGTACGAGGTCGACGCCACGGCCCGCGGTGGCCTCGCGGAAGGCGTCCTCGAAGGCGAGGTCGCGGGAGGAGGCGATGTGGGTGTCGTCGAGTCCTGCGGCGCGCAGGGTGCCCCACTTGGCGGGGCTGGCGGTCGCGTACACCTCGGCGCCGAGGTGGCGGGCGAGTTGGGTGGCGGCCATGCCGACGCCGCCCGCCGCCGCGTGCACGAGGACCCGCTGTCCCGGTTCGACGCGGCCGAGGTCGACGAGGGCGTAGTAGGCGGTGAGGAACACGATCGGCACGGTCGCGGCCTGGGCGTACGTCCAGCCGTCGGGGATCCGGGCCACGGTGCGGGCGTCGGCGACGGCGACGGGGCCGTA
Organism: Streptomyces sp. DI166; assembly: GCF_900091315.1. Classification (GTDB taxonomy): domain Bacteria; phylum Actinomycetota; class Actinomycetes; order Streptomycetales; family Streptomycetaceae; genus Streptomyces; species Streptomyces fuscus. Next base: position 65,142 of record NZ_FLSP01000034.1, on the reverse strand, counting down.
GGCGGAGGGGAACATGCCGAGTACGCGGTCGCCGACCTCGAACCCGGTGACGCCGGGGCCGGTCTCGGTGACGACGCCCGCGCCTTCCAGGCCGAAGTCGCGTGCCGGGCCGGGGTACATGCCGAGGGCGTTGAGGACGTCCCGGAAGTTGACACCGGCGGCGCGCACGGCGATGCGTATCTCGCCTTCCTCCAGCGGGCGTTCGGCGTCTGCGGCCGGGACGAGTTCCAGTCCGTCGAGGGTGCCCTTGCGGACCGTGTCGAGCCGCCAGGGGCGGGTGCCGGTGCCGTGCGGCGGGCGCAGGGCGGCCGTCTCGTCGGCGCGGGCGAGGCACGGGGTGTGCACCGTGCCGTCGCGCAGGGCGAGTTGGCCGGCGTCGGTGCGGGCGAGCGCGGCCGGCAGTGCGGCGAGGGAGTCGGTGTCGGTATCGAGGAGGACGAACCGTCCGGGGTGTTCGGACTGGGCGGAGCGCACCAGGCCCCAGGCCGCCGCGGCGGCGGGGCGTACCGAGGCGCCGTCGGCCGTGACGGCCGCGCGTGTCACGAACACCAGTCGCGTCGAGGCGAGTTCGGGCTCCGCGAGCAGTCGCTGTACGAGGGTCAGGGCGCGCTGGGCCGCGCTGTGTCCGGCGTGGTCCAGCCCCTCGGCCTCGGTGGGGAGGGCGGCGAGCAGGGTGCCGTGGGTATCGCCGAGGTCGTCGGTGACATGGACGGTGACCCCGGCGGCGGCGAGGTCGGCGGCGAGCGCGCGCCCCTCTTCGTCGCCGAGCACGGTGAGAGGCGCTGCGACGGACCGGTCCGTCTGGTGCGGCTGCCAGTCGAGCCGATACAGGTCGCCCGCACCCCGGTCGGGGCGGGCGCGCAGTGCGTCGGGGTCGACGGCGCGCAGGGTGAGGGTCCCGACGGAGGCGACGGACCGGCCGTCGGGGTCGGCGAGTTCCAGGGTCACGGCGTCCTGTTCGCGCAGGGTGAGCCGGACGCGCAGGGCCGTGGCGCCGGTGGCGTGCAGGGTGACGTCGCGCCAGGAGAACGGCAGCCTGCCCGGTGCGGAGTCGTCCAACGGCAGCAGCGCGGTGGCGTGCAGGGCCGCGTCGAGGAGGGCGGGGTGGACGCCGTAGCGGGGGGCGTCGGTGTGCGCCTGTTCGGGCAGGGCGATCTCGGCGTACACCTCGGTGCCGGTCCGCCAGGCGCGGCGCAGGCCCTGGAAGACGGGACCGTAGCCGAATCCGGCGTCGGCGAGCCGGTCGTAGAGGTCCTCGACGGCGAGTTCCTCGGTGTCCGCCGGCGGCCAGTCGGTGAGCGGCGCCTCGGGTTCGGGGCGGGCGTCGGTGCCGAGGAGCCCGTCGGCGTGCAGGGTCCACGGCCGGTCGGGGGCGGCGCCTACGGGGCGGGTGTGGACGCCGATGCGGCGGTTTCCGTCGGTGTCGGGCGCGCCGATCCGCACCTGGAGGGCGAGGGCCTGGCCGGGGGCGAGGGGAAGCGGTTCCAGCAGGGTCAGTTCGGTGACGCGGTCGCAGCCCGCGCGGGCCCCGGCGAGCAGGGCGAGGTCGAGGTGGGCGGTGCCGGGCAGGATCGCGGTGCCGCCGACGGCGTGGTCGGCGAGCCAGGGCTGGTCGGTGAGGGAGAGGCGGCTGGTGAACACGTACTCGTCGGTGTCGGCGAGATCGACGCGGGCACCGAGCAGCGGGTGCCCGGCGTCGGCGAGTCCGGCGGCGGCGAGGTCCCCGGCCCGGTCGCGGGCGCCGGGCCAGTAGCGCTGCCGCTGGAAGGGGTAGGTGGGCAGGTCGACGACGCGTCCGGAGCCGGGTGCGGCGGCGGTCCAGTCGATGTCGATTCCGTGAACGTGGGCGCTCGCGAGACCGGAGAGCAGGCTGTCGGTCTCGGGGCTGCCGGTCCGCTGGAGGGCGACGGCGGCGCAGCGGTCGGGGGCGGTGACGGCGTCGGCGGTGAGCGCGGTGAGCGTGCCGTCGGGGCCGATCTCCAGGTAGCGGCCGACGCCCGCGTTCTCCAGGGCGCGTACGCCGTCGTGGAAGCGGACCGTCCGGCGCACGTGGCGTACCCAGTACTCGGGGTCGGTGAGTTCGGCGGCGGTGGCGGGGCGGCCGGTGATGTCGGAGACGACGGGGAGGACCGGCTCACGGTAGGTGCGGGTGGCGGCGACCTCGCGGAAGTCGTCCAGCATGGGTTTCATCAGCGGCGAGTGGAAGGCGTGGCTGACGCGCAGCCGACGGGTGCGCCGGCCCTCGGACGCGAACCGCGATGCCAGCCCGAGTACGGCCGTCTCCTCGCCGGAGACGACGACCGAGCGGGGGCCGTTGACGGCGGCGATGCCGACGCCGCGTGTGAGGAGCGGACGGACCTCTTCCTCGGTGGCCTGGAGGGCGGCCATGGCGCCGCCGTCGGGCAGGGCGTCCATCAGGCGGGCGCGGGCGGCGACGAGCGTGCAGGCGTCGGACAGGGACAGCACCCCGGCGGCGTGTACGGCGGCCAGCGAGCCGATGGAGTGGCCGAACAGGTAGTCGGGGGTCACGCCGAAGGAGCGCACGAGGCGGTACAGGGCGACCTCGAAGGCGAACAGGGCGGGCTGCGCGTGGCCGGTGCGGTCCAGCAGGTGCCCGGCGTCACCGAGGACGGCCTCGCGCAGGGACGTGCCGAGGACATCGGCGCCGAACCGGTCGCACACCTCGTCGAAGGCTTCGGCGAACACCGGGAACGCGGCGTGCAGTTCGACGCCCATACGGGGGCGCTGGGAGCCCTGCCCGGTGAACAGGAACGCGGTGCGGGCGGAGCGCGGCGCGGCGGAGGGCTCGACGGAGGTGGCGAGCTGGGTGAGGTCGGTGAGCAGGTCGTCGCGGTCCCGGCCGAGCAGTACGGCCCGGTGCTCGAACGGGGTGCGGGTGGCGGCCAGGGAGTGGCCGATGTCGGCGGCGGACAGCTCCGGGTGCCTCCGCAGATGCTCGGCGAGCCGCGCGGCCTGCGCGCGCAGCGCCTCCGGGGTGCGTGCGGCGAGCGGCCAGGCGAGCAGCCCGTGCGTGACGGCGGGGGCGGGCGCGTCCCCGCCGGTCGGTGCCGGCAGTGCCTCTTCGAGGATGACGTGGGCGTTGGTGCCGCTGAACCCGAAGGACGAGACACCGGCACGGCGCGTACGCCCCTGCGTGTGCGGCCACTCGACCGGCTCGGTCAGCAGCCGTACCGCTCCGGAGCCCCAGTCGACATGGCTGGAGGGCCGGTCGGCGTGCAGGGTGCGCGGGAGCGTCCCGTGCCGCAGCGCGAGGACTGCCTTGATGACCCCGGCGACTCCGGCGGCGGCCTGGGTGTGCCCGACGTTGGACTTCACCGACCCCAGCCACAGGGGCTGTTCGCGGTCCTGGCCGTAGGTCGCGAGGAGGGCCTGGGCCTCGATGGGGTCGCCGAGGACGGTGCCGGTGCCGTGTCCCTCGACGGCGTCCACGTCGGCGGGCCGCAGCCCGGCGTCGGCGAGGGCGGCCCGGATGACGCGTTCCTGCGAGGGGCCGTTGGGCGCGGTGAGCCCGTTGGAGGCGCCGTCGGAGTTGATCGCGCTGCCCCGGACGACGGCCAGGACGCGATGGCCGTTGCGGCGGGCGTCGGACAGCCGCTCGACCAGCAGCACGCCCGCGCCCTCGCCCCAGCCGGTGCCGTCGGCGTCGTCCGCGTACGCCTTGCAGCGCCCGTCGGGCGCGAGTCCGCGCTGGCGGGAGAACTCCAGGAACGCGGCCGGGGTCGACATCACGGTCACGCCCCCGGCGAGCGCGAGGTCGCACTCCCCCGCGCGCAGCGCCCGTACCGCCCAGTGCAGGGCGACCAGGGAGGACGAGCAGGCGGTGTCGACAGTGACGGCCGGGCCCTCCAGGCCGAGGGTGTAGGCGATACGGCCCGAGACGACACTGGCGGCGTTGCCGGTGCCGAGATAGCCGTCCACGTCCGCCGCCGAGGCACGCAACAGGGTGGTGTAGTCCTGGCCGTTGGTACCGGCGAAGACACCGGTCCGGGAGCCGCGCAGGGTACGCGGGTCGACTCCGGCGCGCTCCACGGCCTCCCAGCAGACCTCCAGCAGCAGCCGCTGCTGCGGGTCCATGGCGAGGGCCTCGCGGGGCGAGATCCCGAAGAACGCGGGGTCGAACCGGTCGACGCCGTCGAGGAAACCACCGGTGCAGGTGTAACTGGTGCCCTCGTGACCGGGGTCGGGGTGGTAGAGCGAGCCCACGTCCCAGCCGCGGTCGGCGGGGAAGTCGGTCAGTCCGTCGGCCCCGGAGGCGAGCAATTCCCACAGCGCCTCGGGGGTGTCGGCGCCGCCGGGCAGGCGGCAGGCCATGCCGACGATCGCGATGGGCTCGTCGGCGGCGCGCGCACCGCGCGAGCGATCACGGTCGGCGCGGGTGCCGCCGCTCAGGCTGCGCAGCAGGTGGGCGGCGAGCGCGGCCGGGGTGGGGTGGTCGAAGGCGACGGTGGGGGCGAGCTTGAGACCGGTGCGCCGTTCCAGGGCGTTGCGCAGGTCGACCGCCATGAGCGAGTCGAACCCGAGGTCCCGGAAGGCGCGTTCGGGGTCGGCGGCCGGGGTGTCGCCGCTGCGGCCGAGGACGGCGGCGATCTCCGTCTGGAGCAACCGCAGGACGGCGGCGGGCCGTTCGGCCTCGGGCAGCACCGCGAGCGTCCGGGCGAACCGTCCGCCCGCTCGCGCGGCGGCGGTACGGCGGACCGGGGCGGCGGGGTCGCGCAGCAGCGCGGGAACGGGCGTGGCGGCGGCGCGTGCGGCGGCGAGGTCGAGCCGGACCGGCAGGACCACGGCCCGCTCCTGGGCGAGGGCACGGTCGAGGAGGGCGACGGCGTCCTCGGTGGGCAGGGCGGCGACACCCGCGCGGGCCATACGGCCCCGGTCGGCGGCGCCGAGCCCTGAGGTCATGCCGCTGTCCTCGGCCCACATCCCCCAGCCGAGCGCCCACGCGGGGCGGCCCTGGGCGCGCAGGGTGGCCGCCAGCGCCTCCAGGAAGGCGTTGGCGGCGGCGTAGTTGCCCTGACCGGGCCCGCCGAAGGTGGCGGCCGCGGAGGAGAACAGCACGAAGGCCGACAGGTCCAGATCGCGGGTGAGCCGCTCCAGGTGGACGGCCGCGTCGACCTTGGGGCGCAGTACGGCCGACAGCCGCTCGGGGGTGAGGGTGCCGATCACGCCGTCGTCGATGACACCGGCGGCGTGGAAGACGGCCCCGAGCGGGTGTGCCTCGCCCACCCCGGCCAGCAACTCGGCCAGCGCCTCCGGGTCCGCGACGTCGCAGGCCGTGATCGTCACCTCGGCACCGGCCGCTTCGAGGGAGGCCCGCAGCGCGTCGGCGCCGGGAGCGGCGGGGCCGCGGCGGCCGGCGAGCAGCAGGTGCCGTACCCCGTGGACGGCCACCAGATGCCGGGCGACGGCGGCGGCGACGGGACCGCCCGCACCGGTGACGAGCACGGTCCGCCCGGGGTCGAGGACGGGCGCGGAGGTCTCCGCACCGGCGCGGTGGCGGACGAGCCGGGCGCCGTACGCGCGTCCGGCGCGCAGGGCGATCTCGGTCTCGCCGTCGTCGAGGGCGGCCACGGCGGCGCCCGCGAGAACGTCGTCCGTCACCGCGCCGTCGGTGTCGACGAGGAGCAGCCGCCCCGGGTCCTCCGACTGGGCGGACCGCACCAGACCGCGCACGGCGGCGGCAGCGAGGTCCGTGACCGTCTCGCCTTCCCGGACGCAGGCGGCGTTCTGGGTGACCAGGACCAGCCGGGTTCCGGCGGTCCGCTCGTCGGCGGTCCAGCGCCGCAGCAGATCCAGGGTGCGGCCGGTCATCTCGTGCACGGCGCCCGGGAGTTCGGCGTCGCAGCCGCGTACGAGCAGGAGCACCGCGTCGGGCACGGTGTCGTCGAGGGCGGCGAACAGGGCGTCCGGGTCCGGGCAGTGGAGGGCGTTCACGGGCCCGGCCGCTGCCGGAAGTTCGGCCCACTCGACGGCGAACAGGTCGTCGCGGGCCGCGGCTTCGGCAACCGGGAGCGGCAGCTCGGCGGCAGGGGTCTGCGTGACTTCGCCGACCGTGGCGACCGTGGCGCCCGTGTCGTCGGCCAGGTCCAGACGCAGTCCGCCGTCGGCGAGCGGGCGCACCCGGATACGCAGCGCCTCCGCGCAGGTGGCGTGCAGGGTGACGTCCCGCCATGCCACGGCCACCGCCCCGGCCCGGCCCAGGGCAGGGGCCGCGTGGAGGGCGGCGTCCAGCAGCACCGGGTGCAGGGCGACCCGCAGCGCGTCGGCCCGCAGTTCCTCCGGTACGACGGCCTCGGCGTACACCTCGTCCCCCGCACGCCATACGGCGGTCAGCGCCCGGAACGCGGCGCCGTGACCGAGTCCGGCGTCCCGCGCCTCCTCGTACAGGGCGTCAATCTCGGAGGCGTCCAGTTCCTCGGCGCCGGCGGGCGGCCGTACCTCGGCGTCGGCGGGCGGCCGTACCTCGGAGTCGTCCGCCGGTGCGGGGGCGGCGGGTGCGAGCAGGCCCTGTGCGTGACGGGTCCAGTCGTCGCCCTCGGCGCCCGCCGGACGGGAGTGGCAGGTGAACGCCCTGGTGCCGTCGTCACCCGGCGCGTCCAGAACGACCTGCAGCTCGACGGCCGCACCGTCGTCAAGGACGAGTGCCTGGTCCTGGTCGAGCGAGACGACGTGGTCGCAGCCGACGCGGGCGCCGAGGTGCAGGGCGAAGTCGAGGAGGGCGGCCGTCGGCAGCACGGCCCGGCCGGCGACGGTGTGGTCGGCCAGCCAGGGGTGACTGCGGGTCGACAGAACACCGGTGGAGACAAGCGCGGACGAGTCGGCAAGGGTCACGACGGACCCCAGCAGCGGGTGTCCCCCGGTGCTGCGCCCGCCGGGCACGGGGTCCAGCCAGTACCGGCGGCGCTGGAAGGCGTACGTGGGCAGGGCGACGGTCTTCGCCTCGGGGAACAGCGCGGACCAGTCGGGGGTGACCCCGTGCACGTGGAGGGTGCCGACCGCGCCGAGCAGCGCCACCGGCTCCGGGCCCTCCTTGCGCAGCGCGGGCACGACGACCTGCGTATCACCGTCGAACATCGACCGGGCGAGCACGGTGAGCGTTCCGTCGGGGCCCAGTTCCAGGAACCTGGTCGCCTTGTGCTCGGCCAGGGTGCGGAGGGCGTCGGCGTAGCGGACGGTGCGGCGGACGTGGTCGACCCAGTACTCGGGGGAGGTCAACTCCTCGTCCGTGGCCTGGAGTCCGGTGACCGTGGAGACCAGGGGGAGCCTGGGGCGGTCGTAGGACAGGCTGGCAGCGACCTCGCGGAAGTCCGCGAGCATCGGTTCCATCAGCGGTGAGTGGAAAGCGTGGCTCACACGCAGGGCGGTGACCTTGCGGCCCTCGGAACGGAAATGGCTGACAACCGAGTTCACAGCCTCCGCCGCGCCCGCGACGACCACAGCGTTCGGCCCGTTGACAGCGGCGATACCCACCCCGCCTGTGAGCAGAGGCAACACCTCGCCCTCCGAGGCCCGCACCGCCACCATCGCGCCCCCGTCCGGAAGCGCCTGCATCAGACGGCCGCGCGCGACGACAAGCTTGCACGCATCCGCCAGCGACCACACCCCCGCCACATACGCGGCAGCGATCTCACCGATCGAGTGCCCCGCGAGCACGTCCGGCCGCACACCCCACGACTCCAGCAACCGGAACAGCGCCACTTCCAGCGCGAACAGCGCGGGCTGCGCGAACTCCGTCCGATTCAGAGACTCCGCGTCCCCGCCGAACACAACCGCCTTCAAATCAAAGGGCAGTTCAGCATCCACCGCATCAAACGCAGCCGCGAAGACGGGATACCCCTCATACAACTCCCGCCCCATACCCACCCGCTGCGAGCCCTGCCCCGCGAACAAAAACGCCGTACGCCCCCGCACCACCCCACCACGCACCACCCGCGCATGAGGCTCCCCCGCAGCCAGCGCCCCCAGCCCCGACCGCAACTCGTCCCAGTCCGCACCCACCACCACCGCACGGTCCTCGAACACCGACCGCGTCGACGCCAGCGACCACCCCACATCAGCCACCGAACCCGGCACCCCACCAGCCACCGACTCCAGCAACCGCCCCGCCTGAGCCCGCAACGCCCCCTCACCGCGCGCCGACAACGGCCACACCACCACACCACCGAAACCACCCACAGCCTCGGCCCCGGCACCCGACTCAGCCGCCACCGACTCCAACACCACATGCGCATTGGTCCCGGAGACCCCGAACGCGGAGACGCCCGCCCGCCGGGGACGATCCTCGGAAGTCGTCCAGTCCCGGGCCTCGGTGAGGAGCTCCACGGCCCCCGCCGACCAGTCGACATGCGACGACGGCGCGTCCACGTGCAGGGTCCGCGGCAGCGTCCCGTGCCGCATGGCCATGACCATCTTGATCACGCCGCCGACACCGGCCGCGGCCTGTGTGTGTCCGATGTTGGACTTCAACGAGCCGAGATACAATGGCTGTTCGCGGTCCTGCCCGTACGTGGCGAGGAGGGCTTGCGCCTCGATCGGGTCGCCGAGCGTCGTCCCCGTACCGTGCGCCTCCACCGCGTCCACATCAGCGGCCGACAACCCCGCCGACGCCAACGCCGCCCGGATGACGCGCTGCTGCGAGGGTCCGTTCGGGGCCGTGAGGCCGCTGCTCGCGCCGTCCTGGTTGACGGCGCTCCCCCGGATCACGGCCAGCACGGGGTGGCCGTTGCGGCGGGCGTCGGACAGCCGCTCCAGGAGGATCAGGCCCGCGCCTTCGCCCCAGCCCGTGCCGTCCGCGCCCTCCGCGAAGGACTTGCAGCGGCCGTCGGGGGACAGGCCGCGCTGGCGGCTGAACTCGGTGAAGGTGACCGGGGTGGACATGACGGCGACGCCGCCCGCGAGGGCGAGGGAGCACTCCCCCGCGCGCAGCGCCCGGCAGGCCAGGTGCAGGGCGACCAGGGACGACGAGCAGGCGGTGTCGACGGTGACGGCGGGGCCCTCCAGGCCGAGGGTGTAGGAGACGCGGCCGGAGGCGATGCTCCCGGCGCTGCCGTTGCCGATGAAGCCTTCGAGGCCGGGCGGGGGCGCGTCAAAGCGGGAGCCGTAGTCGTTGTACATGACACCGACGAACACGCCCGTGGAGCTGCCGCGCAGGCTGCCCGGGGCGAGGCCGGCGCGCTCCAGTGCCTCCCAGGAGATCTCCAGCAGGAGGCGCTGCTGCGGGTCGGTGCCCAGGGCCTCGCGCGGGGACATGCCGAAGAAGTCGGGGTCGAAGTCGGCGGCGTCGTGCAGGAAGCCGCCCTCCCGGGTGTAGCAGGTGCCGGGATGCTCGGGGTCGGGGTGGTAGAGCGAGTCGACGTCCCAGCCGCGGTCCTCGGGGAAGGGGGTGATGGCGTCGCGGCCGTCGGCGACGAGGCGCCACAGGTCCTCGGGGGTGCGTACCCCGCCGGGGTAGCGGCAGGCCATGGACACGATGGCGATGGGCTCGTGGTCCTTGGCCTCCAGCTCGCGCACCCGGGTGGTGGTGCGGTGCAGGTCGGCGGTGACGCGCTTCAGGTACTCGCGCAGGCGGTCCTCACGTACGCGGTCCTCGCGCAGGCGGTCTTCGCTCACAGCTCGGCCCCCAGCTTCGGGTCGGGGTCGCGCACCACGGCGGACCCGGCCGACGGCAGGGCCGCTGCGCTCGGGACGGTAGACAACACCGGATCTCCTCAGGCTCGGACACCCACGCGGTCCGCATGGCTTTTCGAAAACGTCGAGCACATCGAACGCGTCGAACAGATCGACCTCGTCGAGCTCGTCGAACCCGGTCAAGTCTGGGGGCGCGCACGGCGTCGACGGCCGCCCGACCTCCGACTCTGAAAAATCCCCTAGTTGCCCCGGGCGGGCCCCGCACGGTGCCGGGACCGGCAATTCCCTAGAGTTCGGCGGCGTTTGTGGCCCCGGCTTCGGGGCTCGTGCTGCCCTGGGGTCCGCTCCCGCCGTGCCGCCCGTGCGGACTGCCCTGAAGAGAGGGGTTCTTCCGATGACAGCCGTGCCCGATGCCGACAGACCAGAGGTCCTCGCGCCGCCCGAGGTCGACCTGGACGGCGGGGCCACCCTGCTGGCCTGGCTGCGGCGGATGCGTGACGAGCAGCCGGTGTGGCGCGATCCGCAGGGCCGTTGCCACGTGTTCCGGCACGAGGACGTGCAGCGGATCACCGCGGACCCGGCGTTGTTCTCCTCGGACACGGTGACGCGGCTGTCGGGCGGTGAGCGTCAACCGCCGGGCGGGACCCTGCTGTTGCTGGACCCGCCGCGCCACGGCAAGCTGCGCCGACTGGTGAGCAAGGTGTTCACCGCGAAGATGATCAGCGAGCTGGAGCCGCGGATCACCGAGGTCGCCACCGAGCTGCTGGACGGCCTGGCCGACGCGGACGGCTTCGACCTGGTGGAGGCGTTCGCGAATCCGCTGCCGGTGATCGTGATCTCGTCGATGCTGGGCGTGCCGCCCTCGGACCGTCCGCTGTTCCAGGGGTGGGCCGACAACCTGCTGACGGCGAACTGGGAGACGCCGGAGGGCGCCGAGGTCCTGGGACGCACGGTGCAGGAGCTGGGCGACTATCTGGGCCGGCATGTCGCGGAGCGGCGGGCGCGCGAGCACGACGACCTGATGAGCCTGCTGGTGCGGGCGGAGGTCGACGGGGAGCGGCTGAACGACGAGGACGTGGTGAGCTTCGCGGCGCTGCTGCTGCTCGCCGGTCATGTCACCACGTCGGTGCTGCTGGGCAACATGCTGCTCACGCTGGACCAGGAGGAGGGTGAGCTGGGCCGGTTGCGTGAGGACCGCGCGCTGATCGCCCCCTTCACCGAGGAGGTGCTGCGGCTGCGGCCGCCGTTCCTGAAGATCGAGCGGGTGCCGACGGCGCCCGTGGCGATCGCCGGGGAGAAGGTGCCGGAGAACACGATGGTGTACCTCTGGCTGCTGTCCGCCAACCGCGACGAGCGGGTCTTCCCCGAGCCGGACCGTTTTGTGCGGGACCGGCCCCATGCCAAGCAGCTGGCCTTCGGGCACGGCATCCACTACTGCCTGGGCGCCCCGCTGGCCCGTATGGAGGGGCGGATCGCGCTCGATCTGATGCTCGACCGGTACGCCGACATCCGTGTGGACCGCGACAGCCCGCTGTCCTATTTCGCCAACCGGGTCAACGTCTTCGGTCTTCGGCGGCTGCCGCTGACGGTCCGGCGGGCCTGAGCGGCGTACCCGGGCGGACGCGACCCCCACCTGACGGAGGAGCCCCATGGCCTTCGAGCCGAAACCCCCTGTGATCCCGACCGACCGCACCTGCCCCTTCGACCCGGACCCGGAGTACCGGCGGCTGCGGGCGGAGGAGCCGATCAGCCCGCTGACGTTCGACATCGCGCCGGGCCGCAAGGACGGCTGGCTGGTGACCCGGCACGAGGACGTGCGGGCCATCATGACCGACCCGCGGTTCAGCCATCGGGCGGATCTGCTGGCGCTGGTCGCGTCGCCGCCGTTCGAGGTGGAGAACTACGACCCGAAGCCGTCGCCGCCGGGTTCGTTCGTCCGTATGGACGCGCCCGACCACACCCACTACCGGCGGCTGCTGACCGGTTTCTTCACGGTCCGCAAGATCCAGGAGTACGAGCCGACGCTCGCCGGGATCATCGACGGCGTCCTGGAGGAGATGGCGGGTCTTGAGCCGCCCGTGGACCTGCTGCCGGTGTTCGTGCAGAAGGTGGTGTACCGCTCGGTGCACTCGGTGATGGGTGTGCCGGAGGCGGACATCGCCGAGCTGGACCGGCACTTCTCGGCGATCATGCGGATCGACTACACGCTTGAGGAGTTCATCGAGCACAACACGGCGCTGGACCAGACGCTGGCCCGGGTGGTGAAGGAGCTGTTCGCCGAGCCCAACGACGGGCTGCTGGGCAAGCTGGTGAAGACCGGGGAGCTGACCGAGGAGGAGCTGGCGAACATCGCCTGGATCACCATCGGCGGCGCCCTGGACACCACCCCGAACATGCTGGGCCTCGGCACGTTCGCCCTGCTGGAGCACCCCGAGCAGCTGCGGAAGATCCGCGAGCGGCCCGAGCTGATGGAGCGGGCGGTGGAGGAGCTGCTGCGGTATCTGACGATCTCTCATATGGGGGCGAGCCGGGTCGCGTTGGAGGACGTGGAGATCGGCGGTACGAAGATCGAGGCCGGGCAGACGGTGGTGCTGTCGCTCCCGGCCGCGAACCGGGACCCGGAGCAGTTCGAGGACCCGGAGGTCTTCGACGTCACCCGGCCCTCGCGCCGGCATCTGGCGTTCGGCTTCGGTATCCACCAGTGCCTGGGCCAGCACCTGGCGCGGGCCACCCTGCGCCTGGGCTACCAGAAGCTCTTCGACCGCTTCCCCGGCCTGCGCCTCGCGGTGGAGCCCCACGAGATCCCCCTGCGCGACAAGGCCATGCACTACGGCGTGTACGCGCTCCCGGTGACCTGGGGCTGACCGCCTGACCGCCCCGCACGCGGGGCGGCCCCGCGCGCCCTCCCCCACCCATCCCCCAACCCGATCACGGAGAGACGACAGTCGAGTGATGGACCATCAGTTCATGTGCGGCGCAGCCGGAACGCGGCTCGGCCGGACCAGGCAGGACGTGTCATGACGGCGCCGGCGATCGTCGCGGACGGTGTGCGCAAGCGGTACGGGGACATCCAGGCCGTCGACGGGGTCTCCCTGCGCATCGAGGCGGGCGAGTTCTACGGCATCCTCGGCCCCAACGGGGCGGGCAAGACGACCACCCTGGAGATCATGGAGGGTGTCCGCGAGCCCGACGAGGGCCGGATCGAGCTGTTCGGGCAGAGCCCCTGGCCGCGCAACCTGGACCTGCTGACCCGGATCGGCGTGCAGTTCCAGGCCTCGTCGTTCCTGGACAAGATGACGACACGGGAGACGATCCGGCTGTTCGCGTCGTTCTACCGGGTCGGCGCGCGGCAGGCCGACGCGATGCTGGAGCGGGTCGGGCTGACCGAGTTCGCCCAGGTGCCCGCGGACAAGCTGTCGGGCGGGCAGGCGCAGCGGCTGTCCATCGCCTGCGGTCTGGTGCACGACCCGGAGATCGTGTTCCTGGACGAGCCGACCGCCGGTCTCGACCCGCAGGCGCGCCGCAATCTGTGGGACCTGCTGCGGGACGTCAACGAGGAGGGCCGCACGGTCGTCCTGACCACGCACTACCTCGACGAGGCGGAGGTCCTGTGCGACCGGGTGTCGGTGATGGAGCGCGGCAAGGTGCTGCGCACCGGCGCCCCGGCCGCGCTGGTGCGTGAACTGGACAACATGGTGCGGGTGAGCGTGGAGTCCGGGCTTCTCACGCCGGACGCGATGCGGGACTCGCTGAAGGACGTCGGGGTCGTGGACGCCACGGTGGAGGACGACGGGGTGCTGCTGACGGTCACCACGGTCGCGCCGGGCCCGGTGCTGTCCGTCCTGGCCGACCGGGGCGCCCTGCGCGGCCTGGAGGTGCGCGGCGCCACTTTGGAGGACGTCTTCCTCCAGCTGACCGGACGGGAGTACCGCTCGTGAGTATCGAGGAGACCACCCCGCGCCCCGCGCCGACGGCGCCCCGCGAGAGCGGCTCCCCGGCGGGCCCCGCGGGCAAGGGCGCCGGACGCGGCAACCCCGAAAAGGACCGGCTCAACCCGGTGCGGGAGCTGTCCCGGACCATGATCATGAGCGTGCTGCGCGACAAGGGCACGATCTTCTTCCTGCTGATCTTCCCGCTCCTGTTCCTGCTGTTGTTCGGCACGCTGTTCAAGAGCGACGGCACCGCGCACATCAAGGTCGCCCAGGTCGGCCCGGTGGAGGTGCTGGACTCGCTCACCGCCGATCAGCGCGAGCAGTTGTCCGAGGCCGCCACCATCACCAAGGTGAGCGACGAGAAGTCGGCGCTGGAGAAGGTCCGCGAGGGCGACTACGACGCCATGGTGAAGCAGCAGGGCGGCACGGTCGTCCTGCGCTACAGCGCCGCCGACCAGGTCAAGGGTGCCTCCGCCCGGGCCACCCTCAACGCGGTGCTGGAGCAGGCGAACCTCGCCGCGGCGGACGAGCCGCCCACGTACACGCTGCAGGCCAGTCAGGTCGAGGACGCGTCGGTCGAGCCGATCCAGTACCTGACGCCGGGTCTGATGGGCTGGGCGATCGCCTCCAGTGCGGTGTTCAGCACGGCGCTGACGCTGGTGACCCTGCGCCGCAAGAAGATCCTCCAGCGGATGCGGCTGTCCCCGATCCGTACCTGGGAGGTGGTGGCCGCGCGGATCTCCATGACGCTGCTGATGGCGCTGGCCCAGACCGCGCTGTTCCTGGCGGTGGCGACCCTGCCGTACTTCGGGCTCCAGCTGACCGGAAGCTGGTGGCTGGTGATCCCGCTGGTGATGTGCGGGACGCTGGCGCTGATGTCGCTGGGGCTGCTCATCGGCTCGCTCACCCGCACCGAGGAGTCCGCGGGCGGACTGGCGCAGCTGCTGGTGCTGCCGATGTCGTTCATGTCCGGCTCGTTCTTCTCGCTGGACAACGCCCCGGGCTGGGTGCAGGCCGTCTCGTACATGATGCCGCTGCGCTACCTGGTCAAGGGCAGCGAGGCCGTGCTGAGCCGGGGCGGAGGGCTGGCCGACGCGCTGCCGACGATGGGCGGCATGCTCGCCTTCACGGCGGTGGTGACGGCGCTGACGCTGAAGTTCTTCCGCTGGAACGAGACGTGATCCGCTGAGGGACACGCGGGAGGGGCCCTTCGCCGGTCGACGGCGAAGGGCCCTTTCAACTGCCCTGACCGTGCCAGCCGTTGAGGTGCAGGACCTCTTCCAGCGGGCGGCGCGGTCCCGGGCGGAAGGTGGTGCGCAGGGGGTACGCGGTGGGCAGCAGCGCGCCTTGGCGGACCCCCGGTGGCAGGCCCAGGAGGTCGGCGACCTCGCGTTCGCGGTCGAGGTGGACGGCCGTCCACGCGGTGACCAGGCCGCGGCTGCGGGCGGCCAGCGCGTAGCTCCACGCGGCGGGCAGCAGCGAGGCCCACAGGCCGGCCTGGTTGCCGTCCGGGAGCCGGCCGCCGGGAACGTCGATGCAGGGGATGACCAGGACGGGCACCCGGTGCAGCCGCTCGGCCAGCAGCCGGGCGCCGGACATCACCGACCGTGTCTCGGCGGGCAGTTCATCCAGGCGCCGTAGCCGGTCGGCGTTGCGGTCGTGGAAGGCGGCCCGGTACACGTCGGCGACCCCGGCGCGGATCTCCGGGTCGGTGAGGACGATCCAGCGCCAGGACTGCCGGTTGTTGCCGTTGGGCGCCTGAAGGGCGATCCGCAGGCAGTCGCGTACGACGTCCAGGTCCACGGGCCGGTCCAGGTCCAGCCCGCGCCGGACGCTGCGCGTGGTGGTGAGCAGGTCGTCGGGGGTCACAGGAGCACCGCCCGTACGACGAGCCCGAGATACGTGGCGATGATGAAGAACATCGCCGCCGCCACCGGCCAGGGGCCGCGCCCGGCGGTCAGGAAGCGGCGGGTTCCCCAGACGGGCAGCAGGACGGCGGCGCAGGGCAGCAGCACGAGCGGGCCGCTCGGGGCGAGCAGCGCCAGTTCGCAGCCGACGGCCACGGCCGCGCAGCCCGCGGTGACGGCTGCGCTGCGGCGGGGGCCGAGGTCCGTGGAGTACAGGCGCTCGCCGTCGGTGGCCTCCCAGGCCGTCTTGCGGGCGAACTCGAAGTGCAGGAAGACCCCGGCGCACAGGGCCAGCAGCACCGGCCCGCGCCAGTCGGCGTCGACGCTCCCCTCGGCGACCAGCGAGCCGTACACATAGCCGCCCAGGATGACCTGGACGGGGTAGGTGACGGCCAGGTTGAGCAGTTGCCGGTCGCGGACGGCGGACGAGAGCCGTTCCAGTACGGCGAGGAGGACGCCGTAGCCGAGGGCGGCGAGGATCAGCAGGGCGGCCGTGGCGGAGAGGGCGGCGTTGAGGCCGACGAGCAGGGCGGTGATCGCGGCCATGGCGCCGCGCAGTTCCGCCGTGGTGATGGCGCCGGTGACGAGCGGCCGGTCGGGGTGGTGGACCCTGTCGTAGTCGAGGTCCTTCTGCTCGTCGAGCATGCGCAGGAACAGCAGCGCCAGGACGACGCTGACGACCCGCAGCCAGGTGGCGTCGGAGGGCCGCCAGGCCGTGCCGGTGGCGGCCACCGCCGAACCTTCCAGGGCGAGCACCCACAGCAGCCCGTAGGTGCCGTAGACGTGCGGCCGGAACATGCGCAGCACGAACCGGCCGAGCCGTGCGGGGACTTGGGGGACGGCGACGGTGGTCACTGCGGGAGGTCTCTCCAATCGGGACTCCTCATACGGCGCTGTGGGCGGCCGGCGCGGCCAGCGCGCCGGTCGTGGCGGGGTCGGCGAGCCGCAGCCGGACCTCGGCGGCGAGGTTGCCGGACTGGTGCAGGGAGCACTCGATGTCGGCGCCGGGCAGGACCGGTCCGGTCCGGCACTCCAGCGGCAGGTCGGTCTCGGCGAAGCAGCGGAACCTGGCCGTCAGACCGACCGGCAGCGCGGTGGGCGCGGGCAGGGTGCCCGCGTCGACGGCCGCGGTCAGGGCGAGTTGGCGCAGCGCCTCCAGTTCCAGCATGCCGGGCACGTGGTCGACCCAGTGGTCGTAGAGGGTGGGGTGGCCGGTGTCGGGGATCAGGCGGGCCGTGCGGGTGCCGTCGGGGTCGGTGCGCGGTGCGGTGATGACCGCGTTGTCGGGGTCGCGGCGGCCGACGCGGGCCGCCTGGACGCGGCGGCCGGACAGGGCGACGGGTGTCTCGGGCAGCCCGAGCGCGCCGCGCTGCCCCGCGCGCATACGGGTCCAAGCGCTCGGCGACATCCAGGAGTAGTCGATGCGGGCGTGCAGGGCCTCGCGGCCGCCGATGGTCATGGCGTACCGCAGCCGCAGGCCGGTCGGTCCGCTGCGGTTGCGGAAGCGGTGCTCGACGCGGGTGGCGACGACCGCCTGGGTGGGGTGGTCGCCGCAGGCGAGGGCCTCGGGGTCGGAGACCTCGAACTCGACGGAGCGCAGCAGGAACTTGTGGCCCAGGGGCACGTCGAGGTAGCGGTGGGCGACGACGTAGATGCCTTGCCGGCAGGCCTCCAGCAGCAGCATCGGGTCGTGGCGGGCGCGGTCGCCGAGGGTGTCGTGATAGAAGGCGTGGCGGCGCGGCAGTTGCGCGGCGAGCAGGAAGTCGTCCTCGCCGTGGCGTTCGGCGTCGGTGAGGAAGACCTCGGCGAGCGCGGCGCGGTGCACGAGTTCCCTGGGCAGGGTCCGGGTGAACTGCACGGTCACGCTCCTCAGTTGGGCCGGGCGTTCAGGACGTCCAGATGGCGGCGCCAGGTGTCGGTGCCGGCCCCGTCGAGGACGGGGGCGCGGCCGGGGACCCGCATCGGGAGGACCGAGGAGCCGACGATCACGGCGTCCCACGGGTCGAGTTCGAGGCCTTGGTCCCAGGCGGTCTCCAGCAGGGTGCGCGGGGAGGCGTCGGGCAGGGCGCCGAGGTGCCGGGTCACGGTGTCGCGCAGCCGTTCGGCGGCGGGGTCGAAGTGGAGGTCGCGGGGCTTGGTGTCGGCGTACAGGCGGCCGGCCAGTTCCAGGGCGTGCGCGGTGCGGTCCTCGCCGGCCAGCGCGGTACGGAACAGTTCCTCGCGGGTGGCGTCGTCGAAGTGGACGGCCAACTCGCGCAGCACGTCGGCGGGTTCGTCGGGGGTGTGCACGAGGTTGAGGAGGTAGCTGTAGCGGCCGAGGAGGTGGCGCAGCTGGCCGGGGCGGCGGGCGTCGGGGTCGGTGGGGCCCTTGAGCCGGGTCAGTTCGACGGAGGCGGGCACGTACGGCTCCCGTTCGGGGCGTACGAGCAGGACGAGCGCGTCGGCGTCCTCCAGGAACAGTGCGGCGAGCCGCCTGCGGTGGGGGGTGGCGAGGTTCCACTGGAAGTACCACAGGGAGCGGATCATGGTGCGGCTCAGCCGGGTCACCGCGGCGCCGACGATGCGGTAGCGCTGCTCGGTGAGCCAGTCGACGGCCGCCTCCAGCCTGCGGGCGACGACGGCGTCCGGCTTGAGCAGGAGGGCGGCGTGCCGGTGGGCGAAACCGGTGACGTCGCCGGTGAGGGCGGCGAGTTGTTCGTGGCTCTCCTGGTAGTAGGTGTCGGCGCCGTACAGCCGCTGCTTGTCGGGGTGGCAGGTGAGCCGCGGGGAAACGGGTATGCCGTGCTCCGGGTTCATCGGTGGGTGCTCCCGTCGGGTCGGTCGGTGGTCGGGGCGGGGCCGAGGTAGCCGGTCGCGAGGCAGTCGTCGAGGAGGCGGCGCAGATACGGCCGCGCCCCGGTGGCCGGGGGCCTGCGTACGAAGGCGGCGGCCTGGGTGTCGTCGAAGTGGACGCGCCGCCGGAAGTAGGTTTCGTACAGGGCGATCACGCGCCGGTAGTAGGGGCGTTCGCGGTCGGTGAGGGCGTCGGCGGAGAACGCGGTCGGCGGCACGAACCGCGGCACCTGGAAGGAGGGGTATTCGGCGAGGACGTCGGAGAAGTCCCGCAGGGTCAGGACGTGGCCGACGGCGTGCAGGGTGTGGCCCTCGGCCTCGTCGAAGCGGGTGGCGGCGCCGGTGACGAGGTCGGCGACGCGGTCGACGGGGACGAGGTCGAGGAGGGCGTCGTAGTGGCCGGGCACGGTGCGCACCAGACCCCGGGTGAGGACGCGCAGCACCGGGTAGATGGTCTTGCGGTCGCGGGCGTGGCCGGTGCGGGAGGCGCCGGTGACGATGCTGGGCCGTACGACGGCCACGGGCAGGCCGTCGGCGGCGGCCTTGCGGACCATGGTCTCGGCGGTCAGTTTGCTCTTCTCGTAGCCGTTGCCGGGGTGCTGGCCGACGTCGAGTTCGTCCTCGCGGGCGACGCCGTCGCGCTCGCCGCACACGTAGGCGGTGCTGACGTGCACCAGCGGGGTGCGGTGGGCCAGGGCGAGGTCGAGGACGTGGCGGGTGCCGGCGACGTTGATGGTCTCGTACCGCTCGTCGGGCAGGCCGAAGTCGGTGACGGCGGCGCAGTGCACGATGCGGTCGGCGCGGGCGACGAGCCGCCGGGCCTCGTCGTCGAGCCCGAGGCCGGGGCGGGTGATGTCCCCGGTGACGGGGGTGATGGTGCCGCGGCCGGCGGTGACCTTGCGGCCGTTGTTGCGGACCAGGTCGGTGGTGCGGTGGGTCAGCGGCAGCACGGTGTGGCCGGCGGCGGTGAGCCGCGCGGTCACCTCCGTGCCGACGAATCCGCTGGCGCCGGTGACCAGCACGGTCAGGGAGTCGGACATCTGGGGGTTCCTCCGCGAGGACGGGGCGGTCGGTCGGTTCGGGGGTGTCACCCCGCGTGTCACGGCGCCGGAGTCCGGTGCGGCTGGGCGCCGTTGCTGGCCAGCAGGTCGCGGGCCTCCTCGATGGGGAGTTCCGCGTCCAGGTGGGCGCCGATGCGCAGCCAGTCGTAGCCGAGCTCCAGGGTGGCCCGCCAGGTGTCCGCGGACTCGAAGGACAGCGGGAAGGAGTCCGCGCCGACGGCGCCGCGCACCAGGCCGATGAAGGACCGCAGGTCGGCGAGGAGCGCGTCGCCCCGTTCGGGGGCGTCGACGGTACGCCGCAGGAGGGTCCCCGCGCCTTCGCCGATGGGTCGGCCGGTGGCGGCGGGCAGGAGGTCCAGGCGGCGCACGAGGTCGGAGTCGGCGGGCAGCGGGTTGACGCCGTAGGCGCTGAACAGTCCGCGCAGCGCGGCGTGCACCGCGCGCCGGGTGGTGAGTTCGGCGACCCGCCACTGGCCGCGCTGGAGGGCGCCGGTCAGGTCCTCGACGGCGTTCTCGACGACCACGTTGGCCCAGACGAGGCCCATCGCGGCGGCGGCGAACCGGTCGGCGGGCAGCGGCATCAGGTCCACCGCGCGGGGCCCGCCGACGGCCGCGCCGCGCACCGAGAGCAGCGGGCGGGCGGTGCTGGGCGGCGGGGTGACCGGTCCGGGCGGCGCGGCGAGCGGCAGGGACGGGGTGATGGTGCCGCCGCCCTTCCAGGCGAGGCGGATCAGTCCGTAGCGCAGGAACGTGGCGAGCAGCGCGCCCGGCTCGGTGACGCCGGTGGCCGCGCTCGCGGCGAGGGCCTGGGGCAGGGGCCGGCCCAGGACGAGGGAGCGCCAGACGGTGCCGGCGTCGTCGCCGAGGGCGAACACCTCGCGCCGTGCGCGGACGACGTGGACACGGTCGCCGGTCTGCCAGGTGGTGACGCCGTTCACGCGTTCGACGGTGATCCGCTCCGGCTGCTGGGGCACGCCGGTCAGGCCGAGCTGGGCGGCGAAGGCGAGGGCGGCGGTCAGGTACTCGTGGGCGGCGCCGGTGTCGCCGGGGGCCGGTGCGGTGGCCTCCAGCAGCCAGTAGCGGTCGCGGACGTCGGCGCGGGCTGCGCGGTCGAGCTGGAGGGAGAGCCACTTGGGTTCGAGGTAGGTCTCGCCGACGCGGGCCGCCCAGGACTTGACCGTCTGCACCAGGCCGGAGCGGGTCCAGTCGACGGCCTCGTCCGTCTCGCCGAGGCAGAGCAGCGCCAGCGCGTGGCGCAGGGACTGGCGGGCGCGGTGGGCCCACCAGTCGGCGGTGATCTCGCGGAACCGCTCCACGGGCAGCAGCGCCTTGACCTCCTCGACCAGGGCGTGGCCGCGCAGCGGGTGGCTGTGCAGGAAGCGCTGGCAGCGGTTGAGGAGGTCCTCGGAGAGCCGCCCGGGCCGCTTGGCGCCGTCCTCGACGGCCCGGAACTGGTCGGCGAGCTGGCGGACGGACCGGGTGCGGATCTCCACCCGCCGCCCGTCCACGAACAGCAGCGAAGGCATGGTCGGCAGGTCGTCCTCGGAGCGGGCGACGAGCAGGAAGTCGATGTCGGAGGAGGGGTTGCCGAACCCTTCCGCGATGGAGCCCTCCAGGGTGACGGCCCATTCGGTGCCGCGGGGCAGTTCGGCGAGGGACTTGTCGAGCAGGTTCTGCAACTGGTCCTCGGTGAGGATCACGGGTGTGTCTCCGTTCAGGGGGTGACGTCGGCGGCGGCAGCGGCGGCCGGAGCGTCGGGGGTGACGTGGGCGCAGGGCCGGGCGTCACCGGAGGACGGGGCGGTACGGGCGTCGGTGGCCGTACGGGCGGAGGGGGAACCGGCGTCTTCGGCGGTCCCGGGGACGTCGTCCGGCGGGTCGGTCAGTACCGTGACCGTGCCCGCGGCGCCGTCCACGCGCAGTCGGCTGCCGGTGCGCAGCTCGGTGGTGGCGCCCTTGACCTGGACGACGGTGGGGATGCCCAGCTCGCGGGCGACGACGGCGACATGGGTGAGCGGGCTGCCGCGTTCGATGACGAGGGCGGCGGCCGAGGTGAGCGCGGCGACCCAGCCGGGGTCGGTGCGGTAGGTGACGAGGATGCCGCCGCCGATGTCACGCGGGGTGTCGGTGACGACGGCGGGGCCTTCGGCGACGCCGGGGCAGCACGGGGTGCCGTGCAGTTCGCGGGCGCCGCTGCGGGCGGCGGGGCCGTGGGTCCAGCCGGCCCGTTCCAGGTTGCCGGACCAGTACGGGGACCCGCGGGTGGTGAAGCGGGAGGGGGCGTGCAGGTCGCGGTCGGCGTCCTGCTGCCTGCGGCGCACGGCGACGAGGTCACGCAGCCCGGTGTGGACGATCATGCCCTCGTAGGCGCCGGTGATCTCGTCCAGGCGCAGCAGGAACACGTCGTCCCAGCGGTCGATGGCACCGGCGCGGGCGAGGTCGCGGCCGAGGGCGCGCAGCATGCGCTTGGCGGCGCCGAAGGCGCGGGTGCGGCAGAACCGCAGCCGTTCCCGGTCGGTGAGCGCGGCCCGGGCCTTGGCGCGCACCCGTTCGTAGACGAACCGGCGTGGCCCGCGCAGGTGTTGGTCGAGGTAGGCGTCGGCCTGGCCGCCGCGGTCCTCGGCGCCGGTGCCGTCGCCGGTACCGGTCTCCCGCAGGGCGTCGCGCAGCAGGGTGAACAGCCCGGCCGGGTTCTCGTACAGGTCCGGTACTTCGAGCTTGAGTTCGTCGGGGCTGCGGTAGCCGTAGTCGGCGATGTAGGCGTCGACGGCGGCGAGGAACCCGGTGTGGCCCGCGTCGCGCAGCGCCTGGTGCGCCTCGGCGTCCGGGGTGCGGTCCAGCAGGTCCAGGAGGTCGGCGTCGGTGCGGGCGCGGTCGGCCAGTTCGCGCAGCTTCCAGGCGGGTTCGGCGGACTCGACGGCTCCGCCGGGGGCGGCCGCGGCCCAGGTGAACCATTCGGGGGCGTCGGGCAGCCAGCGGCGGGTCAGCAGGGCGAGCAGGCCGACGGAGAGCAGAATCGTCGCGTCGAGGGTCTGCATCGGCCCCCATTTCTCGATGAGTTCGCGTTGGAGGCGGCGGAATCGGTGATAGGTCTCGTCGCCGGGCAGGGCGTCGTAGTCGACATTGTTGAATTCCGCATAAGCCCGGTAGAAATCGCGGTGGAAGGTCTCCACGGATTTCTTGACGGTGAGGAATCGCCGGGCGAAGACGACCGTGCGCCGAACGCGGGAGAGCCGGCCGCGCAGTCCGGGCCGGGGGGTGAACGGGTGGAGGGTGTCGGCGAGTTCGTCGGAGATGCTCTCGGCGACGCCGATGGATTTCTCCAGCACGCGCCGGTTGAGCGGGTAGAGCGGGGCCAGGCGCACCATGCGGTACCAGTGGAACAGGTTGTAGTAGACCCGTCCGTGGATGTGGCCGAGCAGGTGCGGGGTCCACTCGCGCACCTCGCGCAGTTGCTCGCCGCGCACCCCCAGGGCGCGGGCGTAGCTCTCGTACACCTTGGCGTAGGTGTCGGCGGCGAAGGTGTAGGTGAGCGGGGAGACGACGCCGCTGAAGCTCTCGATGATGTTGGAGTTGTCCCAGATCCGCAGCTCCCCCACGGCCTCCGTCGCGAGCGTGGTGACAGGGCGGCTCTGCAGGATCCACAGGGTGCCGTCGGCGATGGCCCACTCGATGTCCTGCGGGCTGCCGTAGTGCTCGGTGATGCGTACCCCCGCCTCGTGCAGGCGGGCCAGGTCGTCGTCGCTCAGGGCGAGGGCGGCGCGCTGCTCGTCGGGGACGGGGGTGACCGCGCAGCCGGAGTCGGGCCCGGCGTCGTAGCGTTCCTGTTTGTCCCCGACGACCGTGCTCACCGCTTGCCCGGTCGCGGCGTCGAGGACCACGGTGTCGGCGTCGACGGCGCCGGAGACCAGCCCCTCCCCCAGCCCCCACACGGCGCTGACCACATGCCGGTCGGTGCGGCCGGTGGTCGGGTCGGCGGTGAACAGCACGCCGCTGCGCTCGGCGTCGATCATGCGCTGCACGACGACCGCGACCCCGCCGGTGCCGGGTGGCAGTCCGCGCTCGGCGCGGTAGCGCAGGGAGCGCGCGGAGAACGCGGAGGCCCAGCAGCGGCGCACCCGGTCGGTGACCTCGGCGAGCGAGCGTACCCCGAGGAAGCTGTCGAACTGCCCGGCGAAGGAGTGCCGTTCGCCGTCCTCCTCGGCGCCGGAGGAGCGTACGGCGACGGTGCCGCCGCCGGCCTCGCGGTGGGCGCGGGCGATCGCGTCGGCGACGCGTTCGCCGAGCGGGGCGGTCTCGATCAGGCGGGCGATCTCCTTGGCGGCCGCCTCCGCCCGTGCCTCCCAGCCCTCGGCGAGCAGCCCGGCCAGTTGCTCGTCCAGCCCGGCGTCCCGGCAGAATTCCTCGAATACGTCCAGGCCGAGCACCGACCACCGCGGCACCGGAAATCCGGCCGCGGTGAGCGCGTGCAGGTTTCTTCCCTTTCCCCCCGCCTGCCGGGCGACCAGGCTGGTGTCGCTGGAGGGCGTCAGGACATTCGGGGACCGCTCAGCGGATCCCGTGGAGAGTGACAACTCGCATTCCCTTCCAAGGTGTTACTCATCCGGCCCGAGCGTTTCACGACGGGCCCGGCCGAAAAAGCGCAACGGCCGGCGGGGGTGGAATTTCGGCCTGTTAGCGATTTCACATTCCGGCGGTACGGTGGCCGCCGAGAACGACCGGAAAGGTCGCGTGGCCACGCAGGACGATCCGGTCGCGGCGAGTCGGGGCGGTGCCCGGAGCGGGCGCGAGGCCCGGAATACTCGTCGGTAACCGACCGAAAGCAACGGTTGCCTCCAGCCTGGCCAGCAGCGCGCCGAGGCAGTAGTGGGCGCCCCGCCGAAGCTCAGCGGCCGGATGTCGGCGCGCGTGGGGTCGAACCGGTCGGGGTCGGCGTAGCGGCTGCGCCGCCGACTGCGCCCGGGCCGGGCCCGGCCGCTGCTGACCGCCGCGCTGGAGACGTTCGTACGGCTGGGCGCCGAGCCCTGGGCCGCCCGCGCCCGCGCTGAGCTGCGGGCCGCTGGGGTCCGCCAGAACCCCGGTGGAGGGGACCGGCTGCCGGACCTCACCCCGCAGCAGAAGCAGATCGTGCGCCTGGCGGCGCGCGGCCTGACCAACCGGCAGATCGGCGAACGCCTCCTGCTCTCGCCGCGCACGGTCGGCTCCCATCTGTACCGCAGTTTCCCGAAGTTGGGCGTCACGGCCAGGTCCCAGCTGCGAAACGTCATCGACGCCGGCCGGGCCTGACGGCTCAGCACACCGCTGCCCGGCCCGCCGCCGCGCGCACCGCGTCGACCAGTTCGGCCTGCCGCAGAATGTCCTCGCCGGGCCCCTTGAAGTCCCCGCCGTCCAGCACCGTGCGGGCGAACCGGGCGACCAGGGAGGCGAACTGATGGCCCGCGGGAAGCGTGCGCTCCTCCACGTGGTCCTGGCGGACCAGCCTCAGCACCGGCCGCAGGCCGGGCGGCGCCGTGAACGCCCGGTCCAGGGTGATACTGCCCTCGCTGCCCCACAGGGTGCAGGCACACCGGTACGACCGGTCGAAGCCGAACGTCAACTGCCCCGTGCGCCCGGCCGGGTCGGCGACCAGCGCCGCCCCGGCCACGTCGACACCGGTCGCGGGATCGTCCCGCAGCACCGCGCCGTGCACGGCGACCTCGGGGCCGAGGTAGAGGCTCGCCGCGCGCAGGGTGTAGACACCGGCGTCGAGCAGCGCGCCGCCGCCGAGCGCCGGGTCGTAACGGATGTCTCCGTCGGGCAGCGGCGGGAAGGCGAACTCCGCGCCGAGGTGGCGGGGTTCACCGATCGCACCGGCGTCGACGAGGGCGCGTACGGCGTCGTGCTGGCCGTGATGGAGGAAGGCGAAGTTCTCCATCAGCAGCAGCCCGGCGTCCCGCGCCGCGCCGACCAGTTCGGCAGCCTCGGCGCGGCTGGTGACGCAGGGCTTCTCGGACAGGACGTGCTTGCCCGCCGCCAGCGCCCGCGCCACCCACTCGGCGTGCAGCGCGGGCGGCAGCGGCACGTACACGGCGTCGATGTCGTCGCGCGCCAGGAGCGCGGCATAACCGGTGATCGCCTCGCAGCCGAACGTCCGCGCGACGTCCTCCGCCTTCTCGCGGCTGCGGCTGGCGACGGCCACCAGCCGCACCGACGGCTCGGCCGCCAGCGCGGGCAGCGTGGTCCGCCGGGCAATGGCGGCACAGCCGACCACGCCCACGTTCAGCACGTGTTCCGACACGGTTCGCTCTCTTCCGGTCTGGTCGGGGTGGGCCGGGGTGACACCAGGTGGTACCTCACTCGGCCCCGAACTGCTTGTCGATGAAGTCGAACAGGTCGTCGTCGCTGGCCGACTCCAGGCGCTCCTCGACCGCCAGGACCGGTTCCGCCGCCGGGTCGCCCACGGCCGCGGAGACGGGTCCGTCCAGGCGGGTCAGGAGGCCGCGCAGCCGCCCGGCGAGCGTGCTGCGGACCGACTCGTCGCCCGCGATCTCCTCCAGCACGCCCTCCAGGAGGTCGAGTTGGGCGAGCACCGGCTGGACGGAGGCGGCGGCGCCGGGCGCCGTCTCCTCCCGCAAGTGCCGGGCGAGACCGAGAGGGGTCGGGTAGTCGAACAGCAGGGTGGCGGGCAGCCGCAGCCCCGTGGCGGCGGTGAGCCGGTTGCGCAGTTCGACGGCGGTCAGCGAGTCGAATCCCATCTCCAGGAAGCCCCGTTCGGCGTCCACCGCGTCGGAGTCGGCGTAGCCGAGCACCGCGGCGGCGTGGTCGCGGACGAGGTCGGCGAGGAGACCGAGCCGGGCCTCCGCGTCCAGGCCGGCCAGCCGCTCCCGCAGCCGCTCCGCCGTTCCGGCACCCTCGGCGGCGGGCGCGCTGCCGGTGCCGCGGCCGGGCGCGGGCCGGACGAGGGACCGCAGCAGCGCCGGGACGTCTCCGTCGGGAGTGCGCAGTCCCGCCGTGTCGAAGCGGGCCGGGACCAGCACGGCCCGGTCCGTGGCGACGGCCGCGTCGAACAGTTCCAGGGCCTGCTCGGACGGCATCGGTACGACCCCGCCGCGCGCCATGCGCCGCAGGTCCGCCCCGTCGAGCTTGCCGGTCATCGCCGAGCGTTCCTCCCACAGACCCCACGCCAGGGACTGGGCGGGCAGGCCCTGCGCGCGGCGCTGCCGGGCGAGGGCGTCCAGGAAGGCGTTGGCCGCCGCGTAGTTGCCCTGTCCGGCGCCGCCGAAGACCCCGGCGAGCGAGGAGTACAGCACGAAGGCCCGCAGTTCACGGCCCCGGGTGAGGTCGTGCAGGTGCAGGGCGCCGGTCACCTTCGCGGCGAGCACCGTGTCCAGGTGCTCCTGGGTGAGGGAGCCGATGACGCCGTCAGCGAGGACTCCGGCGGTGTGGACGACCGCGGTCAGCGGACGCTCGGCCGGGATGGTGGCGAGCAGCGCGGCCAGGGCGTCCCGGTCGGCGGTGTCGCAGGCGACGAGGTCGGCTCGGGCGCCGAGTGCGGACAGGTCGTCGACGAGTTCCCGGGCGCCGGGCGCGTCGGGCCCGCGCCGGCCGACGAGCAGCAGGTTGCGGGCGCCGTGCCGGGTGACCAGGTGCCGGGCGAGCAGGCCGCCGAGCGCGCCGGTCGCGCCGGTGACCAGGACGGTGCCGTCGGGGTCGAGCAGGGTGCCCGTACCGTCGTCGGCGCCGCCGGTCAGTGCCGTCGTACGGACCAGCCGGGGCACCCGCGCCTCGCCCTTGCGCACCGCGAGCTGGGGTTCGTCGAAGCCCGGCGCGGCGGTGAGGGCGGCGTGGGACTCCTGGGCGCCGTCCCAGTCGACGAGCACGAACCGGCCCGGGTTCTCGGACTGGGCGGTGCGCACCAGGCCCCAGACGGCGGCGGCGACGGGGTCGGGCGCGTGGTCGCCGTCGTGCACGGTCATGGCGCGCCGGGTGACGAGCACCAGCCGGGTGGCGTGGAAGGTGTCGTCGGCGAGCCAGTCCTGGAGCAGCCGCAGCACGTGCCCGGTGGTGCGGGAGAGCGCCACGGGGTCCGTCCAGTCGGCACTCTCGCCGACGGCCGCCAGCACGGTCGCGGGCGCCGGGGTGTCCCCGGCGGCCACGGCAGCGGCCAGGGCGGCCGGGTCGGCGTGGCGGACGGCGGTGATGCCGGTGGCGCTCAGTGCCGCGTCCAGGGCCTCGTCGTCGCCGAGCACCGCCCAGGCGCCGGTGATACGGGCCGGGGCGGCGGCCGGGGTCACCCAGTCCACCTCGTGCAGGTGGCGGGCGGCACGCCGGTCCCCGAGCCGGCTCGCGTCGGGCAGCGGGCGCAGCGTCAGCGCGCCGACGGTGGCGACGGCCCGGCCGTCGGGCGTGGTGGCGTGCAGGGTCACCGTGTCGGGGCCGGTCCGGGTGAGCCGGACCCGCAGCGCGTCGGCGCCGCGCGTGTGCAGCCGTACGCCGGTCCAGCTGAACGGCATCACGGCGCTGTCGGCGGCCGGGGTGAGGCCGACGGTCTGCACGGCGGCGTCGAGGAGCGCCGGGTGCAGCCCGTAGCGGACGGCGTCGGCGGCGACCTCGGCGGGCGGCGCGATCTCCGCGTAGACGGTGTCACCGTCCCTCCAGGCGGCCGTCAGGCCCTGGAACGCCGGGCCGTAGGCGAAGCCGCCCCCGGCGAAGCGGTCGTAAAGGCCGTTCACGGCGACGGGTTCGGCGCCCTGCGGCGGCCAGTCCGTGAGCGGCGCCCGCTCGTCCGCGGCGGGCTCGGAGGTGAGGCGGCCGACGGCGTGCCGGGTCCACGGTTCGTCGTCGGTGGCGTCGTCGGGCCGGGTGTGCACGCTGACCTCCCGGCCGCCGTCCTCACCGGGCGCGCCGACGGTGACCTGGACGTGGACGGCGCCCTGTTCGGGCAGGGCGAGCGGTGCCTCCAGGGTGAGTTCGTCGACGGCCGGGCAGCCGACCCGCTCCGCGGCGAGCAGCGCCAGCTCCAGGAACGCGGTGCCGGGCAGTACGGGTGTGCCGGAGACGGCGTGGTCGGCGAGCCAGGGGTGCGTGGTCAGCGACAGGCGCCCGGTGAGGAGGTAGCCGTCGCCGCCCGCGAGCGCGGTACCGGCCGCGAGCAGCGGGTGGTCGCCCGCGGCGAGTCCGGCGGCGGCGAGGTCGGCGGTCACCGGCTCGGCGTCGAGCCAGTAGCGGGACCGCTGGAAGGCGTACGTCGGCAGCTCGGCCCGGCGGACCGGGCGGCCGGCGAAGTACGCGGCCCAGTCGGGCCCGGCGCCGTGGACGTGCAGGGTGGCCAGCGCCGTGGTGAGCGCGGTGTCCTCGGGCCGGTCTCGGCGCAGCAGCGGGGTGACGACGGCCGCGTCCGGGTCGGTGAGGCAGTCGCGGGTCATGGCGCTGAGCACACCGTCGGGGCCCAACTCGACGTAGGCGGTGACCCCTTGGCGTTCCAGCGTGGTGACCACGTCGGCGAAGCGGACGGCTTCGCGCACGTGCCGCACCCAGTAGTCGGCGCCCTCCAGCTCACCGGGCGCGGCGACCTCACCGGTGAGGTCGCAGACGATCTGCACGGCAGGGGCGCTGTAGTCGAGGTCGCGGATCTCGGCGGCGAAGGGTGCCCGCATGGGCTCCATGCGCGGCGAGTGGAAGGCGTGGGAGACGGTGAGCCGCTTGGTGCGCACCCCGGCCTCCCGCCAGGCCTCGGCGAGTTCCTCCACGGCCTCCTCGTCGCCCGAGACCACCACGGACGTGGGCCCGTTGACGGCGGCGACGGCGACCCGCTCCTCATACGTGCGCAGCACCTCGGTGACCTCGGCCTCGCCCGCCTGTACGGCCAGCATGGCGCCGCCGTCGGGCAGTTGCCCCATGAGGCGGCCGCGCGCGGCGACCAGCCGACAGGCGTCGGCGAGGCCGAGCACACCGGCGACATGGGCAGCGGCGATCTCCCCGATGGAGTGCCCGACGACCACGTCCGGCCGCAGCCCCCAGTGTTCCAGCAGCCTGAACTGGGCCACTTCCAGGGCGAACAGACCGGCCTGGGTGTAGTCGGTACGGTCCAGCAGCGCGGCCTCGGGGGAGCCTGCGGCAGCGAACAGCACGCTCTTCAGCGGGTGTTGCAGCTCCCGGTCGAGTTCGGCGCAGACCGCGTCGACGGCGTCCGCGAACACCGGCTGGGCGGCGTACAGTTCGCGGCCCATGCCGGGACGCTGACTGCCCTGCCCGCTGAACAGGAAGGCGGTACGACCGTCCCGCCGCCGCACCCCGCGGAGCACGCCGGGCGCCTCACGGCCCTCGGCGAGTGCCCTGAGCGCGTCGAGGAGTTCGTCCCGCCCGCGGCCGACGAGAGCCGCCCGCCGGTCGAACGCGGCGCGCCCGACGGCCAGCGTGTGGGCGATGTCGAGGTCGCTCGCGTCGTCCCGCCGCTCGGGGTCCTCCAGATGGGCGAGCAGCCGGGCCGCCTGGGCGTGCAGGGCGTCGGTGGTGCGCCCGGACAGCACCCAGGGGACCACCTCGCCGGAGGCGGCGGGGACGGGCGCCCCCTCCGGCGAGACGGAGTCTTCGACCCCGGCGGGCGGTTCCTGAAGGATCACATGGGCGTTGGTCCCGCTGATGCCGAACGCGGACACCCCCGCCCGGCGCGGCCGTTCACCGCCGCCGGGCCACTCCACCGGCTCGGTCAGCAGCGTCACGGCACCCGCGTCCCAGTCGATGCCGGTGGACGGCCGCTCCGCGTGCAGGGTGCGCGGCAGCAGACCGTGCCGCAGGGCCAGGACCATCTTGATGACCCCGCCGACCCCGGCGGCGGCCTGGGTGTGACCGATATTGGACTTCAGCGCGCCGATCCGCAGCGGCCGGTCCGCGGGCCGGTCCTGACCGTACGTCGCCATCAGGGCCTGCGCCTCGATGGGGTCGCCGAGCCGGGTACCGGTGCCGTGCGTCTCCACTGCGTCCACGTCGGCCGGACCGATCCCCGCCGACGCCAGCGCCTGCCGGATGACCCGCTGCTGGGCGGGCCCGCTCGGCGCGGTCAGTCCGTTGCTCGCGCCGTCCTGGTTGACGGCGGACCCGGCGAGGACGGCCAGCACGGGGTGCCCGTTGCGGCGGGCGTCGGACAGCCGCTCCAGCAGCACCATGCCGACGCCCTCGGCCCAGCCGGCCCCGTCGGCATCCTCGGAGAACGCCTTGCAGCGCCCGTCCGCGGACAGCGCCCGCTGCCTGCTGAACTCGATGAACGTGTCCAGCGAGGAAATCACGGTGACCCCGCCCGCCAGCGCCATGGAGCACTCACCGGACCGCAGCGCCTGGGCGGCCATGTGCAGCGCCACCAGCGACGACGAGCACGCCGTGTCGACGGTGACCGCGGGCCCCTCCAGACCGAAGGTGTACGAGATCCGCCCGGAGGCCACACTCCCCGCGCTGCCCGTGGCGAGGTACCCCTCGAAGTCCTTGGGCGCGTGCTGCACCCGCGACCCGTAGTCGTGGTAGTTCGACCCGACGAACACGCCGGTACGGCTGCCGCGCACCGCGCCCGGATCGATCCCGCCCCGCTCGAACGCCTCCCAGGACGCCTCCAGCAGCAGCCGCTGCTGAGGGTCGACGGCCAGCGCCTCGCGCGGGCTCATCCCGAAGAACTCGGGGTCGAAGTGGTGGGCGTCGTACAGGAATCCGCCGCCGCGGGCGTAGAACGTGCCGGGCCGGTCCGGGTCGGGGTCGAAGGCGCCCTCCAGGTCCCAGCCCCGGTCGTCGGGGAAGGCGGACACGGCGTCACCACCGCGCACCAGCAGCCGCCACAGGTCCTCGGGGCTGTGGGCGCCGCCCGGGTAGCGGCAGCTCATCGAGACGATGACCACGGGGTCGTCGTCGGCCGCTGCCACCGCGGCGGGCGCCGCCTCCCGGACCGCCGGCACGGCGCCGAAGAGGTCCTGGTGGAGCCGGTCGGCGAGCGCGGTCGCGGTCGGGTGGTCGAAGACGAGGGTCACCGGCAGCCGCAGCCCCGTGGTCTCGGCGATGGTGTTGCGCAGGGCGACCGCGGTGAGCGAGTCGAACCCGAGGTCGCGGAAGGCCCGCTCCTCGTCGATCTCCTCGGGCCCGGAGTACCCGAGCGCCCCTGCCGCCAACGCCCGCACAAGGGTGAGCAGTTCACGCCTCTGCTCGTCGTACGGCAGACCGGCGAGGCGGGCGACGACGGCGTTGCCCTCCCCCTCCGTCGTGGTGCGCCGCGCGTCCTCCGCCGCGCGCACCTCGGGCAGCTCGGCGATGACCCGGGCGGGCCGGTCGGCGTGCGCGTAGGCGTACGTCTCCCAGCGGACGTCGGCCACGGCGAGGACGGGTTCGGCGCCGAGGACGGCCTGTTCGAGGGCGGTCAGCGCCGACTCGGGGTCCATGGCGGGCATCCCGGAACGGGCCAGCCGCTCCCCCGTCTCCCCTGCGGCCAGACCACCGCCGCCCCACGCCCCCCAGGCGACGGACGTCGCGGGCAGCCCGTCGGCGTGCCGGACCCGGGCGAGCGCGTCGAGGAAGGCGTTGGCCGCCGCGTAACTGCCCTGGCCGGGCCCGCCGAGGGTACCGGCGAGCGACGAGAACAGCACGAACGCGGACAGGCCGAGGTCCCGGGTCAGCTCGTGCAGGTTCAGAGCGGCGGCGGTCTTGGGCCGGAGCACCGTCTCGGCCCGCTCGGGCGTCAGCCCGTCCAGCACCCCGTCGTCGAGGACCCCGGCGGCGTGCACAACCGCCGTGAGCGGCCGGTCCCCGGGTACGGCCGCCAGCAGCGCGGCCAGTTGGTCCCGGTCGGCCACGTCGCAGGCCGCGACGGTGACCCGGGCCCCGAGTCCGGTCAGCTCCGCCTCCAGCTCGGCGGCGCCAGGAGCCTCCGCTCCCCTGCGGGAGACGAGCAGCAGATGCCCGGCACCATTGCCCGCCAGCCTCCTCGCCACCTGGGCGCCGACTCCGCCGGTGCCCCCGGTAACGAGCACCGTGCCCTCGGGCGCCCACGCCACGGGCGCGGTGTCGGGCCGCTCGGCCCGCACCAGCCGCCGTACGAACAGACCGGTGCCGCGCACGACCAGCTGGTCCTCGTCGGGCGTGGCCGTGAGGGCGGCCACGAGCCGGGTCCCGGCACGCTCGTCCAGCTCCTGCGGCAGATCGACGAGCCCGCCGAAGCGCTGCGGGTACTCCAGCGCCGCGATCCGGCCCAGACCCCAGACCTGCGCCTGCACAGGCGCGGTGAGCCGGTCGGCGCGGCCCGTGGACACGGCACCCCGGGTGCCGATCCACAGCGGCGCCGCGATCCCGGCGTCCCCGAGCGCCTGCAGCAGCGCCGTGGTCAGCGCGAGCCCGCCGGACAGCGCGCTGCCGTCGGCGTACGGCGTCTCGTCCAGCGCCAGTAGCGACAGCACCCCGGAGGGCGACGGAAGCCCGTCGGTCAGTGCGTCCGTGAGGAGGGCGGAGAGGCCGACGCGGTCCGCGTCAGCGGCAACACTGAGCGTCGTGACACGGGCGCCGTGCCGGGTGAGGGCGTCGGCGACGCCGACTTCGAACTCCGCGGGGATGGACTCCCCTTCGGGCACGACGAGCAGCCAGTCACCGTCCATGGCGACGGACCGCGACTCACCGCCCAGGGGCTTCCAGACGACCTTGTACCGCCAGTTGTCGACCGCGGAACGGGCGGCGGCGTCCTTGCGCCACCGCGAGAGAGCGGGCATCAACTCGGCCAGCGGTTCACGGTGTTCGAGTCGGAGTGCTTCGGCGAGGGATTCGAGATCCTCACGCTCGACCGCGTCCCAGAAGCGGGCGTCCACGGTGTCGGAGGCGGTTGCCACGACTGCCGGGGTGGTCTTCTCCAGCCAGTAGCGGCAGTGCTGGAAGGCGTACGTGGGCAGTTGGACCGTACGGCCGCCCTGTCCGGCGAGCACCTTCGTCCAGTCGACCGGGATGCCACGCACCCAGGCCTCGGCGAGTGAGGTGAGGAAGCGGGCGGTGCCGCCGTCGTCGCGGCGCAGGGTGCCCACCACCGTGGCGTCGGGGGCGGTCTCCTGCACCGGCATTCCCAGCACCGGGTGGGAGCTGACCTCTACGAAGGCGGAGTAGCCCTGCTCGGTGAGGTTTTGGATGGCGTCGGCGAAGCGGACGCGCTGGCGCAGGTTGCGGTACCAGTAGCCGCCGTCGAGGCGAGCGGTGTCGATCAGCTCGGCCTCGGTGGTGGAGAGGAAAGGAACGTCACCGGTTTGCGGCTGGACAGGAGCAAGAACCCGGGCAAGTTCGTCCTCAATGGCCTCTACGTGCCAGGTGTGCGAGGCGTAGTCCACCGGGATGCGACGCGCCCGGATATCGGCGCCCTCACAGTGCGCCATCAGCTCGTCGAGGGCATCCGCGTCGCCCGCAACGACCACGGACGACGGCCCATTGACGGCGGCGATGTCGACTCGGTCGCCCAGGAGTTCCTCTACCTGCTCCAGGGGCAGCGGTACGGACACCATGCCGCCCCGGCCCGCGATGGCCCGGATCGCCTTCGACCGCAACGCAACAACCCGCGCACCGTCCTCCAACGACAGACCACCCGCCACCACAGCAGCAGCAATCTCACCCTGCGAATGCCCGACCACCACAGACGGCCGCACACCGCACGCCCGCCAGACAGCCGCGAGGGACACCATCACAGCCCATGACACGGGCTGAACGACATCCACATCCGACAGCTCACGCCCGTCGCGCACGACTTCACTCAGCGACCACTCAACATACGGGGCCAGCGCCCGCTCACACGCCTCCATCGACTCCGCGAACACCGGCGAGGCATCCCACAACTCCCGCCCCATACCGGCCCACTGAGCCCCCTGACCCGGGAACACGAACACCACACGATCCGCACCCGGGACAACCGCACCCCGCACCACACCGGACGCCGACACCGCGCCCGACGCCAACTCGTCCAGTCGGGAGGCGATTTCATCCAGTCCGGCGCCGAGGGCGACCGCCCGGTTCTCGAAGGCGGTACGGGTGGCGGCCAGGGACCAGGCCACGTCCACGGGCCGCATGCCCTCGTCGGCCTCCGCCGCGAACTCGGCCAGCCGCCCCGCCTGCCCGGCAAGCCCCTCCCGGCCACGCCCGGACACCACCCACGGCACCACACCACCGGCCAAGAACACCGGCTCCGGCTCGGGCGCGGCCTCCGACTCCGGAGCTTCCGGCGCCTCCTCCAACACCACATGCGCGTTCGTTCCGCTCACGCCGAACGAGGACACACCGGCGCGGCGTGGACGCCCCTCGACCCGTGGCCACTCCACCGGCTCGGTGAGCAGGGAGACCGCGCCCGCGGACCAGTCGACGTGCGGGGTGGGCTCGTCGACGTGGAGGGTCTGCGGAAGCAGGCCGTGTTGCAGGGCGAGGACCATCTTGATCACGCCCGCGACACCGGAGGCGGCCTGGGCGTGGCCGATGTTGGACTTCACCGAGCCGAGCCAGAGCGGGTGTTCGGGGTCCCGTCCCTGGCCGTACGTGGCGAGGAGCGCCTGGGCCTCGATCGGGTCACCGAGGGTGGTGCCGGTGCCGTGTGCCTCGACCGCGTCCACGTCGGCCGGGGTGAGTCCGGCCTTGGTGAGGGCGGCGCGGATGACCTGCTGCTGCGCGGGACCGCTGGGGGCGCTCAGGCCGTTGCTGGCGCCGTCCTGGTTCAGTGCCGTGGCACGGATGACGGCGAGGACGGGGTGGCCGTTGCGGCGCGCGTCGGACAGGCGCTCCAGGAGGACCATGCCCGCGCCCTCGGCGAGGCCCATGCCGTCGGCGGCCTTGGCGAACGCCTTGGAGCGGCCGTCGCGGGCGATACCGCGGGTGCGGGCGAAGCCGATCAGCCCGATGGGTTCGACCATCACGGCGACACCGCCGGCGAGAGCCATGGAGCACTCGCCGGAGCGCAGCGACTCCACGGCCATGTGCAGGGCGACCAGGGAGGAGGAGCAGGCGGTGTCGATGGTGACGGCGCTGCCCGCGAGGCCGAGGGTGTAAGAGATACGGCCGGACAGCACGCTGGTGGCGCTGCCGGTGACGATGTGGCCCTCGACGCCCTCGGGCAGGTTGTCCAGGCCGCCGAAGCCCTGGTTGCCCGCGCCGACGTACACGCCGACGGGGGCGCCGTGCAGGTGCTCGGGGAGCAGCCCGGCGCGTTCGACGGCCTCCCAGGCGGTCTCCAGCAGCAGCCGCTGCTGCGGGTCCATGGCGACGGCCTCGCGCGGGGAGATCCCGAAGAAGGCGGGGTCGAAGTCGCCGGCGTCGTAGACGAAGCCGCCTTCGCGGGCGTAGCAGGTGCCCTCGCGGTCGGGGTCGGGGTCGTAGAGGGCGTCGAGGTCCCAGGCGCGGTCGTCGGGGAAGACGTCGATGACGTCACGGCCCTCGGCGAGGATCCGCCACAGCTCCTCGGGGCTGTTGGCGCCGCCGGGGTAGCGGCAGCTCATCGAGACGACGGCGATGGGATCGTCGTCGTCGACGGCGGCCACGGGTACGGATGCCGGGACGGGCAGGGTGTCGGTGGTGCCGAGGAGTTCCTCCCGGATGTGCCGGGCGAGGGCGGTGACCGTGGGCCGGTCGAAGATGACGGTGACGGGCAGCCGAAGTCCGGTGGCCGCGTTGAGCCGGTTGCGCAGTTCGACGGAGGTGAGGGAGTCGAAGCCCAGTTCGCGGAAGGCGCGGCCGGTCTCGACATCGTTCGGGCTGCTGTGTCCGAGGACGCCCGCGACCTGGCCGCGCACCAGGTCCAGTACGGCCTGTTCCTGGTCCTCGGCCGACAGGCCGCGCAGCCGGGCGAGCA
Source organism: Streptomyces sp. DI166 (assembly GCF_900091315.1). GTDB lineage: Bacteria > Actinomycetota > Actinomycetes > Streptomycetales > Streptomycetaceae > Streptomyces > Streptomyces fuscus. Next base: position 28,956 of record NZ_FLSP01000034.1, on the reverse strand, counting down.
GTCCGGCGCTCTGCGTGTCCGGGACGTCGTCGCGCAGTCGTTCCTGCTCGGCCCGCAGCAGTTCGGCGACCTCGGGCACCTCGGTGAGCAGGGGGCGGTGGCGGGCGGCGGTGAAGACGGGGACGAAGCGTTCCCAGTCGATGTCGGCGACGGCGATGAAGCACTCGTCGCGGTCGAGGACCTGCTGCATCGCGGCGACGGCGAGCTTGGGGTCCATGAACGGGATGCCGCGCCAGCGCAGTTGCTCCTGGACGACCTCCAGGCCCATGCCGCCGCCCTCGTCGCTCCAGATGCCCCAGGCGATGGAGGTTCCGGCCAGGCCGCGGGCACGGCGGTGCTCGGCGACGGCGTCGGCGTAGGCGTTGGCGGCGGCGTAGGCGCCGTGGTCGCCGCTGCCCCAGACTCCGGCGACGGAGGAGAACACGACGAACGCGTCGAGCCGGTCGTCGTCGAAGACCGCGTCGAGGTTGGCGACGCCCGAGTACTTGGCCTCGGCGCCGTCGGCGAACTCCTGGAGGGTCGTGGTGGCGAGCGGGATGAGGATGCCGACGCCCGCGGTGTGCACGACGGTACGGATGGGCGGTCCGTCGGCCTCGACGCGCGCGACGAGCGCGGCCAGGGCGTCCCGGTCGGCGATGTCGCAGGCGGCGATGGTGACGCGGGCCCCCAACTCACGCAGTTCCGCTTCGAGTTCGGCCGCTCCGGGCGCGTCGGGCCCCCTCCGGCTGAGCAGCACCAGGTGCTCGGTGCCGTTGCGGGCGAGCCAGCGGGCGGTGTGCCCGCCGAGGCCGCCGGTGCCGCCGGTGATCAGCGCCGTGCCGCGTGAGGTCCAGGTCCGCTCGGCGGGCGCGGAACCGGCGGGCGTACGGACGAGACGACGGCTGAGGACACCGGTACGGCGGACGGCGAGCTGGTCCTCGGCGTCGGCGTCGGCCTCCGACTCGGAGCCGGCCAGGATCGAGCAGAGCCGGGCGGCCGTACGGTCGTCGGGGGTCTCGGGCAGGTCGACGAGGCCGCCCCAGAACTCGGGGTGCTCCAGCGCGGCGACCCGGCCCATGCCCCAGGTGCCGTTCTGCACGGGGTTGCGCAGCGGGTCGGCCGTGCCGGTGGTGACGGCGCCGCTGGTGGCGAGCCACAGCGGGGAGCGCAGTCCGGTGTCGGCGCACGCCTGGATCAGCGCCAGCCCGGCGACCAGTCCGGCGGCCAGCCCCGGCTGCTCCAGGTACGGATGCTCGTCGAGGGCGAGGAAGGACAGGACGCCCTCGAAGGTGTCGGTGCCGCTGTGCCGGGCCGTCTCGGTCATCAGGGCGGCCAGCCGGTCGCGGTCCGTATCGGCGGCGTCGACGAACAGCGGCGCGGTCCGGGCACCCTGCTCGGCGAGCCCGTCCAGGCAGACGCGCACGAGGTCGGAGTCGGCGTGCAGAGCGGGCACGGCGACCAGCCAGGTGCCGGTGAGCGTCCCGACGGGGCGGTCGGCGGCCGGACGCCACGCGATCCGGTAGCGCCAGGAGTCGATGGTCGCGGTGGCCCGGCGCCCGCGACGCCAGGCTGACAGCACGGGCAGCGCCCGCTCCAGCGCCTCCTGCTCCTCCTCCCCGGCGGCATCGATCGTCCGAGACAGCGCCCCCAGGTCCTGCTCCTCGACGGCCGCCCAGAAGTCGGCGTCCACCGGGTCCTCGGCGGCAGCACCTGCGGTGAGGGCCTGGGGTGCGCTGGTGTCGAACCAGTAGGGGCGGTGCTGGAAGGCGTACGTGGGCAGTTCGACGGTACGGCCGCCCTGTCCGGCGAGCACCTTCGTCCAGTCGACCGGGATGCCGCGCACCCAGGCCTCGGCGAGGGAGGTGAGGAAGCGGGCGGTGCCGCCGTCGTCGCGGCGCAGGGTGCCTACGACCGTGGCGTCCGGGGCGGTCTCCTGCACCGGCATGCCGAGTACCGGGTGAGAGCTGACCTCTACGAAGGCGGAGTAGCCCTCGTCGACCAGGCCCTGGATGGCGTCGGCGAAGCGAACGCGCTGGCGCAGGTTGCGGTACCAGTAGCCGCCGTCGAGGCGAGCGGTGTCGATCAGCTCGGCCTCGGTGGTGGAGAAGAACGGAACCTCACCGGTCCGGGGCACAACCGGGCCCAGAACCCGGGCCAGTTCATTCTCGATGGCCTCCACGTGCCAGGTGTGCGACGCGTAATCCACCGGGATACGACGCGCCCGGATATCGGCGCCCTCGCAGTGCGCCATCAGCTCGTCGAGGGCGTCCGCGTCACCGGCAACGACCACGGACGACGGCCCATTGACGGCGGCGATGTCGACTCGGTCGCCCAGGAGTTCCTCTACCTGCTCCAGCGGAAGCGGTACGGACACCATGCCCCCGCGCCCCGCGATGGCCCGGATCGCCTTCGACCGCAACGCAACAACCCGCGCACCGTCCTCCAACGACAGACCACCCGCCACCACAGCAGCAGCAATCTCACCCTGCGAATGCCCGACCACGACCGACGGCCGCACACCGCACGCCTGCCAGACAGCCGCGAGGGACACCATCACAGCCCATGACACGGGCTGAACGACATCCACATCCGACAGCTCACGCCCGTCGCGCACGACATCACTCAGCGACCACTCAACATGCGGCGCCAGCGCCCGCTCGCACGCCTCCATCGACTCCGCGAACACCGGCGAGGCATCCCACAACTCCCGCCCCATACCGGCCCACTGAGCCCCCTGCCCCGGGAACACGAAGGCGACGCCGTCGGGTTCGGCGTCGAAGGAGCCGGTGACGACACCGGGGGCCGTACCGCCCTGGGCGGCCAAGGTGTGCAGGATGCCGCCGAGTTCGGTGTGCCCGGTGCCGAGGGCGACGGCCCGGTGCTCCAGGGCGGCGCGGGTGGCGGCCAGGGACCAGGCCACGTCCACGGGCCGTATGCCCTCGCCGGCCTCCGAGGCGAAGGCGGCCAGCCGCCCCGCCTGTCCGGCAAGCCCTTCCTGGCCCCGGCCCGACACCACCCACGGCACCACACCACCGGCCGCGAACACCGGCTCCGGCTCGGGCGCGGCCTCCGGCTCCGGAGCTTCCGGCGCCTCCTCCAGCACCACGTGGGCGTTCGTACCGCTGCCGCCGAAGGAGGAGACACCGGCGCGGCGCGGGCGGCTGGTCTCGGGCCAGGGCTGGTTGTCGGTGGGGAGCGCGACGGCTCCGGAGGACCAGTCGACGTGGGGGGTCGGTTCGTCCAGGTGGAGGAGTCTGGGCAGGACGCCGTGGCGCATGGCCATGACCATCTTGATGACGCCCGCGACTCCGGAACTCGCCTGGAGGTGCCCGATGTTGGCCTTCAGTGAGCCCATCCACAGGGGGTGGTCCGCGGGCCGGTCCCGGCCGTAGGTGGCGAGTACGGCCTGGGCCTCGATGGGGTCGCCGAGGGTGGTGCCGGTGCCGTGGGCCTCCAGGGCGTCCACCAGGTCGGGGGTGAGCCGGGCGTTGGCGAGGGCGGCGCGGATGACGCGTTCCTGGGAGGGGCCGTTGGGGGCGGTGAGGCCGTTGGAGGCGCCGTCCTGGTTGATGGCGGAGCCGCGGATCACGGCGAGGACGGGATGGCCGTTGCGGCGCGCGTCGGACAGGCGCTCCAGCAGCAGTACGCCGACGCCCTCACCCCAGCCGGTGCCGTCGGCGCCCGCGGCGAACGGCTTGCAGCGCCCGTCCGGCGCCAGTCCGCGCTGTCGGCTGAACTCGACGAAGTTGCGGGGCGTGGCCATGACGGTGGCGCCCGCGGCGAGGGCGAGTCGGCACTCGTCCTGGCGCAGGGCCTGCACGGCGAGGTGCAGCGCCACCAGGGACGAGGAGCACATGGTGTCGACGGTGACGGCGGGCCCCTCAAGGCCGAGGGTGTAGGCGATGCGCCCGGAGAGCACGGCACCGGCGCCGCCCGTCAGCATGTGGCCCTCGACCCGGTCGCGGGCCTGCGCGGCGGCGGCCCCGTACCCCTGGTCGCTGCTGCCGACGAAGACCCCGGCCTGCTCGCCGCGCAGCGTGCCCGGGTCGATGCCGGCCCGCTCCAGCGCCTCCCAGGACGTCTCCAGCAGCAGCCGCTGCTGGGGGTCCATCGTGGTGGCCTCGCGCGGCGAGATACCGAAGAACGCGGGGTCGAAGTCGGCGGCGTCGTACAGGAAGGCCCCGGAGCGGGTGTAGGTGGTGCCTTGGTGCTCGGGGTCGGGGTGGTACAGGTTCTCCAGGTCCCAGCCTCGGCCGGCGGGCAGCTCCGAGACGGTGTCGACGCCCTCGACGAGCAGCTCCCAGAAGTCCTCGGGGGTGTGGGCGCTCCCGGGGAAGCGGCAGCTCATCGAGACGATGGCGATGGGCTCCTGCTGGCGGGACTCCACTTCCTGGAGGCGCCGGCGGGTCTGCCGCAGGTCGGTCGTGACCAGCTTGAGGTAGTCGCGGAGTTTGTCCTCGTTAGCCATTGGCGTCATCAGTCCCTAGAGCAGGCCCGAAGGCTTGGAGTCACCCGTACGGCGTCGGCAACGGGCAGGTGGGGTGCGTGGGTGCGGGTGGTGGGCGGCGGCCGGTCCTAGTTGAGGCCGAGTTCCCGGTCGATCAGGTCGAACATCTCGTCGTCGGACACGGCTTGGAGCAGTGCGTCGTCGTCACTCCCGTCGCTCGCCGCTGCCGCGGCGTCCGCCGGGCTGTCGGACAGCCGCCACAGCAGCGCCTGGAGCCGGGAGGCGATACGGTCACGGGCCGCCGCGTCGGCAGGATCGAGTGCGGCCACCTGGGCCTCCAGGTCGTCCAGCGCCGACGGCTCACTGTCGCTCGACTGCCCGGCGTCCGGGGCCAGTTCGGTGAGCAGTCGTCCGGCGAGGGCTGCCGGGGTGGGGTGGTCGAAGACCAGCGTGGCGGGCAGCGCGAGGCCGGTCGCGTCCTTCAGCCGGTTGCGCAGTTCGACGGCGGTCAGCGAGTCGAACCCGAGGTCGCGGAAGGCGTGCGAGGGGCTGATCGCGGCGGTGCCGTCATGGCCGAGGACCGCGGCGACCTGGGTGCGGACCAACTGGAGCACCACGCGCTCCTGTTCGACGCGCCCCACTCCGGCCAGCCGCTCGGCGAACGCCCCCGTCGAACCGCCGTCCGCCGCCGCGTCCTCGGACCCTTCGTGGCCCCGGGCGGCCGCGCGGCGCACCTCGGGGATCTCGTCGAACAGGCGGCGGCGCCGGGCGGCCGAGTAGGTCGCCGCGAACCGGTCCCACAGCACGTCGGCCACGACAAGGAACGTCTCGTCACGGTCGAGGGCCTGCTGTACGGCGCCGACGGCCACCTCCGGGTCCATGGTGGGCACGCCGTAGCCGCGCAGCCGGTCACTCTCGGCGTCGTCGACCATGCCGCCGCCCGCCCAGGCGCCCCAGGCGATGGACGTGGCGACCAGGCCGCGGGAGCGGCGCCACTCGGCGAACGCGTCGAGGTATGCGTTGGCCGCCGCGTACCCGGCGTGCCCGCCGTCGCCCCACACGCCCGCGCCGGAGGAGAACAGCACGAATGCTTCCAACGGCCGGTCCGCGAGCAACGCGTCCAGATGGACGGCGCCGGCGATCTTCGCCTCCGCCACGGCGCGCAACGCGTCGAGGCCGGTGTCCTCCACACCGACGGCCGGGGGCTCCAGACCTGCCGCGTGGACGACGGCGTTGACGGGCGCGTTCCCCGGTACGTCGGCGAGCACCTTGGCCAGCGCGTCCCGGTCGCTGATGTCACAGGCCGCGATGGTCACCTGGGCGCCCAGCGCGGTGAGTTCCGCCTCCAGTTCGAGCGCACCGGGCGCGTCGGGCCCCCTCCGGCTGACCAGCAGCAGATGTTCGGCGCCGGTCGCGGCGAGCCGTCGCGCGAGGTGCGCGCCGAGGGCACCGGTGCCGCCGGTGACGAGCGTCGTACCGGCGAACCGGACCGTACGGCCCTCACCACTCCCGGAGTCCGGACCGGCGGGCTTGCGGATCATGCGGCGTACGTACAGGCCTTCGGCACGGACGGCGAACTGGTCCTCGTCGTCGGCACCGGTCAGGGCGACGAAGAGCCGGTCCCACAGTTTCGCGCCGTCTTCCGCGTACGGGGACGGCGGGAGGTCTACGAGTCCACCCCAGCAGAGGGGGTGTTCCAGACCGAAGACCCGGCCCAGGCCCCAGACGGCCGCCTGCTCCGGCGCGGGTCCACCGTCGGACGACGTCCCGGTCACCCCTACCGCGCCCCGGGTGACGGTCCACAGCGGCAGTCGCGCTCCGGTGTCCGTCAGGGACTGCATGAGCAGCACGGTGGCGGTGACGGGACGGGGCAGAACCTCGCCGTCCGACGGTGCGTCCTCCGGGTCGAACGGCAGGAGGTTGAGTACGGCGCCGATGCCCGGAACGCGCTCCAGCGCCTCCCGCAACCGCTCGGCCAGGGCGGAGCGGTCGTCTCGCTCCAGGTCGAAGTGGACGGTGGTGACACTCTCCACGTCCGCACGTCCGCGCAACCGCTCGATCAGCTCGCCGGTGTGGGAGCCGTCGCTCGGCACGACTGCCAGCCAGTGCGAGGGCAGGGCACCCGGTCGGCCGTCGGCAGGCTGCCAAGTCACCGTGTAGCGCCAGGAGTCCAGCGTCGAGCTCTCCCGCCGGCGCCGGCGCCACTCGGCCAGTACGGGCAGTACCGGTTCCGCGGCCCCCAGCGTCTCGCGCCGATCGGGAGCGAGGTCGAGCGCCTCGGCCAACGCCTCCAGGTCCTCCCGCTCGACGGCCTCCCAGAAACGGGCGTCCACGTCGTCGCCGGGGGCGCCGGACGCCGGGGCGGCCTCGGGCACGTCGAGCCAGTAGCGGCGGTGCTGGAAGGCGTAGGTGGGCAGTTGGACCGTACGGCCGCCCTGTCCGGCGAGCACCCTCGTCCAGTCGACGGGGATACCGCGAACCCAGGCCTCGGCCAGGGAGGTCAGGAACCGGTCGGCGCCTCCCTTGTTGCGGCGCAGGGTGCCTACGACCGTGGCGTCCGGGGCGGTCTCCTGGACCGCCATGCCGAGGACGGGATGCGAGCTGACCTCCACGAACGCCGAGTGACCCTGCTCGGTGAGCCCCTGGATGGCGTCGGCGAAGCGAACGCGCTGACGCAGGTTGCGATACCAGTAGCCGCCGTCAAGGCGAGCGGTGTCGATCAGTCCGGCGTCGGTGGTGGAGAAGAACGGAACCTCACCGGTGCGGGGCACAACCGGGCCCAACACCTTGGCGAGTTCGTCCTCAATGGCCTCCACGTGCCAGGTGTGCGAGGCGTAATCCACCGGGATGCGACGCGCCCGGATGTCGGCGCCCTCGCAGTGCGCCATCAGCTCGTCGAGGGCATCCGCGTCACCGGCAACGACCACGGAGGACGGCCCGTTGACGGCGGCGATGTCGACTCGGTCGCCTAGCAGTGCTTCCACCTGCTCCAGCGGAAGCGGTACGGACACCATGCCCCCGCGCCCCGCGATGGCCCGGATCGCCTTCGACCGCAACGCAACAACCCGCGCACCGTCCTCCAGCGACAGACCACCCGCCACCACAGCAGCAGCAATCTCACCCTGCGAATGCCCGACCACGACCGACGGCCGCACACCGCACGCCCGCCACACCGCAGCCAGCGACACCATCACAGCCCACGACACGGGCTGAACGACATCCACATCCGACAGCTCACGCCCGTCGCGCACGACATCACTCAGCGACCACTCAACGTACGGGGCCAACGCCCGCTCACACGCCTCCATCGAATCCGCGAACACCGGCGAGGCATCCCACAACTCCCGTCCCATACCGGCCCACTGAGCCCCCTGACCCGGGAACACGAACACCACACGATCCGCACCCGCGGCAACCGCACCCCGCACCACACCGGCGTCCGACTCCAGTTCGCCGAACCGCGAGGCAAGTTCACTCAGGTCGGTACCAAGGGCAACCGCACGGTTCTCGAAGGCAGTACGGGTGGCGGCCAGGGACCAGGCCACGTCCACGGGACGCATGCCCTCGCCTGCCTCCGCCGCGAACTCGGCCAGCCGCCCCGCCTGCCCGGCAAGCCCCTCCTGACCACGGCCCGACACCACCCACGGCACCACACCACCGGCCAAGAACACCGGCTCCGACCGATCTTCCGGATCCGGCGTACTGGGCACCTCCTCCAGCACCACATGCGCGTTCGTCCCGCTGATCCCGAAGGCCGAGACACCGGCCCGGCGCGGGCGGCCCCCCGTGTCCGGCCAGCCCACGGTGTCGGTCACCACGGATACAGCGCCCGACGTCCAGTCGACGTGGGAGGACGGCGCGTCGACGTGCAGCGTGCCGGGGACGAGCCCGTGCCGCATGGCGAGCACCATCTTCATCACGCCCGCCATACCGGAAGCGGTCTGTGTGTGCCCGATGTTGGACTTCAGGGAGCCGATCAGCAGGGGCTGGTCCTCGGGCCGGTCCTGGCCGTACGTGGCGAGCAGGGCCTGGGCCTCGATGGGGTCGCCGAGCCGGGTGCCGGTGCCGTGGGCCTCGACGACGTCGACGTCCGCAGGGGTGACCCGGGCGTCGGCGAGGGCGGCGCGGATCACGCGCTGCTGGGAGGGCCCGTTGGGGGCGGTGAGGCCGTTGCTGGCGCCGTCCTGGTTGACGGCCGAGCCGCGGATCACCGCCAGGACCGGGTGCCCGTTGCGGCGGGCGTCGGACAGGCGCTCCAGCAGGACGACGCCGACGCCCTCGGCGAGGGCGAAGCCGTCGGCGGCCTCGGCGAAGGGCTTGCAGCGTCCGTCGGGAGCGAGGCCCCGCTGCTGGCTGAACGCGACGAACGGCGCCGGGTCGGCCATCACCATCGCGGCCCCCGCGAGCGCCATCTCGCACTCGCCGGACCGCAGGGACCCCACCGCCAGGTGCAGCGCGACCAGCGAGGAGGAGCAGGCGGTGTCGACGGTGACCGCAGGGCCCTCCAGGCCGAGGACGTAGGAGACGCGGCCGGAGGCGACGGCGGTGGAGGCGCCGGTGACGAGGTAGCCCTCGGTGCCGTCGTTGCTGCGGGTCAGCAGCGTGCCGTAGTTCTGGTCGGTGAGGCCGGTGAAGACGCCGGTGCGGGTGCCCCGTAGACCGCGCGGGTCGATGCCGGCGCGCTCGAACGCCTCCCAGGAGGTCTCCAGCAGCAGCCGCTGCTGCGGGTCCATCGCCTTCGCCTCGCGCGGCGAGATACCGAAGAAGGCCGCGTCGAAGTCCCCGGCGTCGTGGAGGAATCCACCGTGCCGGACGTAACTGGTGCCGGGTCGGGCAGGGTCGGGGTCGTACAGCCGGGCCGTGTCCCAGCCGCGGTCGGCGGGGAGACCGGTGATCACGTCCTCGCCCGCGGTGACGATCCGCCACAGTTCCTCGGGGCTGTTGGCGCCGCCGGGGTAGCGGCAGGCCATGGCGACGACGGCGATCGGGTCGTCGTCGAGCGGCCGGTCGGATGGAGCCGTGCTCACGGGTTCGGGGGCGGTGTCGCCCAGGGCCAGCCGCCTCAGGTGCTCGGCGAGCGCCAGCGGTGTGGGGTGGTCGAAGACGACGGTCGTGGCGATCTTCAGGCCGGTGCGGGCGGCGAGTCGGTTGCGCAGTTCCACGGCGCTCACCGAGTCGAAGCCCAACTCCTTGAAGGCGTACGCCGCGTCGACGGCGTCGGCCGAGGGATGGCCGAGCACGGCGGCGGCCTCGGCGCGCACCAGTTCCCGCACATGGCGGTCGCGGTCGGCGTCCGGCAGGGCGCGCAGCCGCTCGGCGAGCGTGTCCTTTCCGGTGGGCTCCTCGCGGACGGGATCCGGCGAGACTGCCTTGGGCTTGAGGTGCGCGATGAGCGGGGCGGAGCGGGCGACAGTGAAGACGGAGACGAACCGGTTCCAGTCGACGTCCGCGACGGCCACCAGGGTGTCGTCGTGGTCCAGCGCCTGCTGGAGGGCCGTCATGGCGGGTTCGGGAGCGATGACGGGGATGCCCCGGCGGCGCAGCGGGTCGCGCATCTCCTCGCTGATCATGCCGCCGCCGTCCCAGGGACCCCACGCCACGGAGAGGGCGGGCAACCCACGGTTTCTGCGCGCGTGTTCGACGAGGGCGTCCAGGGTGGCGTTGGCGGCGGCATACGCCGCGTGCTCCGCGACACCCCAGATGCCGGAGATGGAGGAGAAGCAGATCAGCGCGTCGGTCTCGGCGGGGTCCAGGATCTCGGTGAGGTTCCGGACCCCGGCCACCTTGCCCTCGGTGACCTCGGCGAACTCCGCGAGCCCGAGGCCGTCGAGCGCCCCGAGCACACCGACACCGGCCGCGTGCACGACGGTGCGGACGGTACGGCCCTCGGCGCGCAGGGAGTCCAGCAGTTCCGCCAGCGCCGCACGGTCGGCAACGTCACAGGGGACGACGCTCAACCGGGTACCGTACGTGGCGACTTCTGACTCCAGCTCCGCCAGCGCCCCGGCATCGGTGACCCCTCGGCGTCCGACCAGCACCACGTCCTGGGCACCGCCGCGCGCCAGCCAGCGAGCCACGTGCGCGCCGAGCGCACCGGTACCGCCGGTGACGAGGGCGGTGCCGTTGGGCGCCCAGCGGCGCACGGCGGGCGCGGAGACGGGCGCCGGCATGAGCCGCCGTACGAACGTGGACCCGGCGCGCAGGGCGACCTGGTCCTCCACACCGTCGCCGCGCGCCGACAGTACGGCGCACAGGGCGGTGCCGGTACGACCGTCCAGCCGCTCGGGCAGATCCACCAGGCCACCCCAGCGCTCCGGGAACTCCAGCGCGGCGACCCGGCCCAGACCCCACACGGCCGCCTGTTCCGGCCGGGCGGCCGTCTCCTGTTCACCGACGGCCACGGCACCCCGCGTGGCGCACCACAGCGGCGCGGCCACTCCGGCCCGGCCCAGCGCTTGGAGCAGCGACACGGTGAGCGCGGAACCGGTGGTCAGCACGGGATGCTCGGGCAGCGGACCGTCGTCCAGCCCGGTGAGGGCGAGCACACCCGCGAGGGGTGTCTCCAACTCGGGCAGCGCCTGCTGGAGCGCAGACTCCAGTACGGCGGGGTCGGCGTGGCGCGCGCCGAGGGCGAGCGTGTGCGGGCGGGCGCCGTGCCGGCTCAGGGCGTCCGCGACGGCAGCGACGAACTCGGTCCCGGCGACGGCCTCGTCCTCGGGGACGACGAGCAGCCAGTCACCGTCGAGCGTGCCGGACCGCGTCTCGCCGCCGAGGGGCTTCCAGACGACCTTGTACCGCCACTCATCCACCGCGGAACGGGCGGCGGCGTCCTTGCGCCACCGCGAGAGGGCGGGCATCAACTCGGCCAGTGGTTCACGGTGTTCGAGTCGGAGCGCGTCGGCAAGGGATTCGAGATCCTCACGCTCGACCGCGTCCCAGAAACGCGCCTCCACGGTGTCGGAGGCGGTTACCACGGTTGCGGGAGTGGCCTTCTCCAGCCAGTAGCGGCGGTGCTGGAAGGCGTAGGTGGGGAGTTGGACCGTACGGCCGCCCTGTCCGGCGAGCACCTTCGTCCAGTCGACGGGGATACCGCGAACCCAGGCCTCGGCGAGGGAGGTCAGGAAGCGGTCGGCGCCTCCCTTGTTGCGGCGCAGGGTGCCTACGACCGTGGCGTCCGGGGCGGTCTCCTGGACCGCCATGCCGAGGACGGGATGCGAGCTGACCTCCACGAAGGCGGAGTGGCCCTGCTCGGTGAGCCCCTGGATGGCGTCGGCGAAGCGGACACGCTGACGCAGGTTGCGATACCAGTAGCCGCCGTCAAGGCGAGCGGTGTCGATCAGTCCGGCCTCGGTAGTGGAGAAGAACGGTACCTCACCGGTGCGGGGCACAACCGGGCCCAACACCTTCGCGAGTTCGTCCTCAATGGCCTCCACGTGCCAGGTGTGCGAGGCGTAGTCCACCGGGACACGGCGCGCCCGGATGTCGGCACCCTCGCAGTGGGCCATCAGTTGGTCCAGCGCGTCCGCGTCACCGGCAACGACCACGGACGACGGCCCATTGACGGCGGCGATGTCGACTCGGTCGCCCAGGAGTTCCTCTACCTGCTCCAGCGGAAGCGGTACGGACACCATGCCCCCGCGCCCCGCGATGGCCCGGATCGCCTTCGACCGCAGCGCGACAACCCGCGCACCGTCCTCCAACGACAGACCACCCGCCACCACAGCAGCAGCAATCTCACCCTGCGAATGCCCGACCACCACAGACGGCCGCACACCGCACGCCCGCCACACCGCAGCCAGCGACACCATCACAGCCCATGACACGGGCTGAACGACATCCACATCCGCCAACTCGCGCCCACTGCGCACGACATCACTCAGCGACCACTCAACGTACGGCGCCAGCGCCCGCTCACACGCCTCCATCGACTCCGCGAACACCGGCGAGGCATCCCACAACTCCCGCCCCATACCGGCCCACTGAGCCCCCTGACCCGGGAACACGAACACCACGTCGTCGACGCCTTGGGCCGCGCGTCCCCGTACGACGGAAGACGGCAGAGTCTCGGCTCCGGCGGCCACCTCCCGTAGGGCAGGGAGCAGTTCGTCCGTGTCGCGGCCCAGGATCACGGCTCGGTTCTCGAAGGCGGTGCGGGTCGCCGCCAGCGACCAGGCCATGTCCACCGGTCGCACCGACTCCCCCGCCGCGGCGAAGGCGGCCAACCGCCCCGCCTGCCCGGCAAGGCCATCGCCACCGCGTCCGGACACCACCCAAGGGAGGACACCGTCGGCCGCGAACACCGGTGAGCCGGACGGCGCATCCCCCGCCGGGGCGTCCGGCGCCTCCTCCAGCACCACATGCGCGTTGGTGCCGCTGATACCGAACGACGACACCCCGGCCCGCCGCGGACGCCCCTCCGTGCGCGACCACTCGACCGGCTCGGTGAGGAGCGACACCGCGCCCGTGGACCAGTCGACATGCGGGGTGGGCTCGTCCACGTTGAGGGTCCGCGGGAGCACCCCGTGCTGCAGGGCGAGCACCATCTTCATCACACCGGCGACGCCCGCGGCGGCCTGCGTGTGACCGATGTTGGACTTGAACGAGCCTAGCCACAACGGCCGTTCGGGGGTCCGTCCCCGGCCGTAGGTGTCCAGCAGCGCCTGCGCCTCGATCGGGTCACCCAGAGTGGTACCCGTGCCGTGGGCCTCGACGGCGTCCACCAGGTCGGGGGTGAGCCCGGCGTTTGCGAGCGCGGCGCGGATCACCCGCTCCTGGGAAGGGCCGTTGGGGGCGGTGAGGCCGTTGCTGGCGCCGTCCTGGTTGACGGCCGAGCCGCGGATCACCGCCAGGACCGGGTGCCCGTTGCGGCGCGCGTCGGACAGGCGCTCCAGCAGCAGCACACCGACGCCCTCACCCCAGCCGGTGCCGTCCGCGCCCGCCGCGAACGGCTTGCAGCGCCCGTCCGGCGCCAGCCCGCGCTGCCGGCTGAACTCCACGAAGATTCCGGGCTCCGCCATGACCGTGGCGCCACCGGCGAGCGCGAACGCGCACTCACCGGAGCGCAGCGCCTGCACCGCCATGTGCAGGGCGACCAGGGAAGACGAGCAGGCGGTGTCGACGGTCACGGCCTGTCCGCGCAGCCCGAGCACGTAGGCGATCCGGCCACTGGCGACACTGCACGAGGTGCCGGTGAGCAGGTATCCGTCGACCGACTCCGGGGCGTTCCGGAGACCGGGGCCGTACTCCTGCTGCATGAGCCCGAGGAACACACCGCCGTCGCTGTCGCGCAGGGTGGTGGGGTCGATCCCGGCGCGTTCCAGTGCCTCCCAGGACGCTTCGAGCAGCAGCCGCTGCTGCGGGTCCATCGCCTCGGCCTCGCGGGGCGAGACACCGAAGAAGAACGGGTCGAACTCGGCGGCGTCGTACAGGAACGAACCGGCGCGGGCGTACGTCGTCCCGTGGTGCTCGGGGTCCGGGTGGTACAGGTTCTCCAGGTCCCAGCCTCGGTCCGCGGGGAACGCGGACACGGTCTCGCCGCCCGTCGCCAGCAGGTCCCACAGTTCCTCGGGCGTGCGGATGCCACCAGGCAGCCGGCAGCCCATGGCCACGACGGCGATGGGGTCCTCGTCGGCCCTCCTCCTGCGATCCACCTCCGCCTCGGGGCCACCGTCGAGCAGTTGGCGTACGTGCCGGGCGAGGGCTCGCGGGGTCGGGTGGTCGAAGAGCACGGATGCCGGGAGGGAGGCGCCGGTGTCGGCGACGATCCGGTTCCGCAGCTCGACCGAGGTCGCCGAGTCGAAGCCCAGTGCCTTGAAGGTCAGCGTGGCGTCCACGTCGCCGGGCCCGGCATGCCCGAGCACGGCCGCGGCGTGCGCCCGGATCAGCTGAAGCAGGTCTCCGTGTCCCGGTACGGTCGCCTGCCCCGTCGCGTCGGGCGGCGGTGCGAACGACACCGTACGGCGTGACGCCTCACCGTCCAGCCAGTACCGGCGGCGCTGGAAGGCGTACGTCGGCAGCGGGACCGTACGACCGCCCTGCCCGGCCAGTACACGCGTCCAGTCGACGGGGATGCCGCGAACCCAGGCCTCGGCCAGGGAGGTCTGGAAGCGGTCGGCGCCTCCCTTGGTGCGGCGCAGGGTGCCCACGACCACCGCCTCCGGAGCCGCGTCCTGCACCGGCATCCCGAGCACCGGGTGCGAGCTGACCTCGACGAACGCCGAATAGCCCTGCTCCACCAGGCTTTCGATGGCGTCGGCGAAGCGGACGCGCTGGCGCAGGTTGCGGTACCAGTAGCCACCGTCCAGCACGGCCGTGTCGATCAGCTCGGCCTCGGTGGCGGAGAAGAACGGAACGTCACCGGTGCGGGGCACAACCGGGCCCAGAGCCCGCCCCAACTCGTCCTGGATGTCCTCCACATGCCAGGTGTGCGAGGCGTAGTCCACCGGAACGCGCCGCGCCCGGGCGTCACCGCCCTCGCAGTGGGCCATCAGTTCGTCCAGCGCGTCCGCGTCACCCGCGACGACCACGGAGGACGGCCCGTTGACAGCGGCGATGTCAATGCGCCCTTGCCACCGCGCGATGAGGCTCTCGGTCTGCGCCAGGGACAGCGCGAGGGAGACCATGCCGCCCCGGCCCTCGATGGCCCGGATCGCCTTGGACCGCAGCGCGACAACCCGCGCACCGTCCTCCAGCGACAGACCACCCGCCACCACAGCAGCAGCAATCTCACCCTGCGAATGCCCGACCACCACAGACGGCCGCACACCGCACGCCCGCCACACCGCAGCCAGCGACACCATCACAGCCCACGACACAGGCTGCACCACATCGACGTCCGCCAACTCGCGCCCGCTACGCACGACATCACTCAGCGACCACTCGACATGCGGCGCCAGCGCCCGCTCGCACGCCTCCATCGACTCCGCGAACACCGGCGAGGCATCCCACAACTCCCGCCCCATACCGGCCCACTGAGCCCCCTGACCCGGGAAAACGAACACCACACAATCCGCACCCGGGACAACCGCACCCCGCACCACACCGGACACCGCACCGGAGGCCAACTCACGCAGGATGCGGGCACGTTCGCTCATCTCGGCACCAAGAGCAACCGCACGATGCTCGAAGGCGGTACGGGTGGCGGCCAGGGACCAGGCCACGTCCACGGGCCGCATGCCCTCGCCTGCCTCCGCCGCGAACTCGGCCAGCCGCCCCGCCTGCCCGGCAAGCCCCTCCCGGCCACGCCCGGACACCACCCACGGCACCACACCGCCCGCCGCGAACACCGGGTTCGAAGCCTCGTCCACCGGAGTGACGCTCGGCGCCTCCTCCAGCACCACATGTGCATTGGTGCCGCCCATACCGAAGGCGGAGACACCGGCGAGAAGGGGAAGGTCGGGCCTGGGCCAGGGGCCGAGGTCGGTCCGGACGTGCAGTCCGAGGGCGCCGAGCGGGATGTCGGGGTTGGGGATCTCGTGGTTGAGCGTGGCCGGAAGTTCGCGGTGCTGGAGTGCGAGGATCGTCTTGAGGAGCCCGGCGATGCCCGCGGCGCCCTCCAGATGCCCGATGTTGGTCTTCACGGAGCCGACGTGCAGGGGCTCCGGGCCGCCGAACACCGCGCCGAGCGCGGCGGCCTCCACCGGGTCCCCGACCGGGGTCCCGGTGCCGTGGAGTTCGACGTACTGGATGTCTTGGGGGGCGGCTCCGGCGTTGCGCAGTGCGCGGCGCAGAACGTCTTCCTGGGCGGCGGGGTCGGGGGCGGTGAGGGTGGTGCCGCCGCCGTCGTTGTTGAGGGCGCTGCCGCGGATCACGGCGCGGATCGGGTCGCCGTCGGCGAGGGCGCGGTCGAGGGGCTTGAGGACGACGAGTCCGCCGCCCTCGCCGCGGACGTAGCCGTTGGCGCGGGCGTCGAAGGTGTAGCAGTGGCCATCGGGCGAGAGGGCGCCGAAGCGGTGGGGGAAGAGGCTGCTCTGCGGGGCGAGTTGGAGGTTGACGCCGCCCGCGAGGGCGATGTCGCTGTCACCGCCGCGCAGGCTCTCGCAGGCCAGGTGGAGGGCGACGAGTGAGGACGACTGGGCGGAGTCGAGGGTGAGGCTGGGGCCGCGCAAGCCGAGCAGGTAGGAGACCCGGTTGGCGATGAGGGCGCGGTGGGTGCCGGTGAAGGACTGGTGGGTGACGTCGGCGGGGTCGAGTCCGTGGGCGAGGGTGGTGTAGTCGTCGTGGGCGGCGCCGATGAAGACGCCGGTGCTGGTGGCGGCGAGGCGGGCGGGGAGGACGCGGGCGTCCTCCAGGGCCTCCCAGGCGAGTTCGAGCACCAGGCGCTGCTGGGGGTCCATGGCGTCGGCTTCGCGGGGCGAGATGCCGAAGAAGGCGGCGTCGAAGCCGGTGACGTCGTCGAGGTAGCCGCCCCAGCGTGGGGTGTCGTCGCCGGGGTCGGCCTCGGCGGGGGCGCCGGCGAGTGCCAGCCGGTCGGCGGGCGTGGGGCGTACGGCGCTGCCGCCGGAGCGCAGCAGCCGCCACAGGGCGTCGGCGTCCGGGGCGCCGGGCAGTCGGCAGGCCAGGCCGATGACGGCGATGGCGCGCTGGGGCGCGGCGTTGAGCCCGTACCGGGTGTGTTCTGACTCGCTCATTCCACTCCACCAGCTTGTCGGCCCAGCCCTGTGGGCCCGTGGACGTCGGGCAGCGCGTGCTGACGGCATGCGCCCGGCGCGCGGCGTGGTCGACGGCGCCGGCCGCCGGTCGGGGCAGGGCTGGGAGGTTCCCGGGCCGTCGGGGTCCTCACGCTAGGTGCGCACCCACTAGGGCGCCCCCTAGATTCCGCGGGGCGTCGGACGGGGGCGAACTCGGCGCTGTGACCGGGGGTTTCGGGAAACGCCCAGACATGGGGCCCTGGGCGGGGGTGGGTGTTGCGCCGGCCGGGGGCGGTCCTTCTCAATGAGGCAGTGCCGCCCGGCCGGGTGGTGCCGGCCCGGCGTGCGTGCGGCAGGCGTGGCGACGCCTGTCCGGCCCCGAAGACGGAGGGAATGCAGATGAGCGCGAAGCTGGCGGAGGTGCGTTCCGCACTGGCGAGGTTGCACGGCAGCGTCGAGTCGCTGCGGTCGGCCGACGGCGATTCCCCTTACATCCGGAGGCTGATGAACGACCTGGACCGCTTCCGGGTGGACCTGGAGGACATGCCGGTGTCGGCTGCCCGCAAGGTGCGTGCGGAGGCACGGGAGCTGGTCCCGATCCCGGTGCACGACTCGCCGCTGGAGCACACCCCGTGGCCGGACGCCGACGACGAGGGCATCGGTGGGCACCGCCGCTGACCGGCACAACGACGAACGCCGGCTTCCCGGTTGGGACGGGAAGCCGGCGTGACGGAGCCGTGGCGGCGGCTGCTGCCTCATAAGGCGCACGGGGTGCACAGGGCGCATGAAGTGCGCAAGGTGCATGAGGTGCGCGCGGTTCACTTCACGAAGAGGTTCACTTCACGAAGTCGGGTACGGCGCGGGGTGGCCAGCTGCCGACGGTGAGCACGCCCATGGAGTAGGCGCGGGAGACGAGGGCGGCGCGGTTGGGGGCCTTGAACCGGCGGAGCATCAGGCCGACGTGGTATTCGACGCCCTGCCGGCTGAGGTAGAGGCGTGAGGCGAGCTGCACGGTCGAGGCGCCGGTGGCGACGCCCTCAAGGATGCGGGCGTCGAGGGCGGTGAGCATGGGCGTGGGTTTGGCGGGCCGCTCGGCTGCCTCGGCGGGCTCGTCGTCGGGGCTCATCAGGACGACGACGCCGGACAGGTCGTCGCCCTCGCCCTTGACGGCGATGCCGGTGAACTCCGCGGAGAAGACCCGGTCGTGTCCGCGCATCGCGACCACCCGCTCGACGAAGCGGGTGCCGTGGCCGTTCGACAGCTGGGAGAAGTGCTTGGACAGCACGTTGCGGGCGCTGGGGTGCAGGATGTCGTAGATGCTGCGGCCGCACACCTCCGTGGAGGGCAGTGCGACGTGCCGGAAGAAGTCGGCGTTGGCCGCCTCTATCTTGAGCCCGGGGTTGAGGCTCGCCATGCAGGTGACATTCTGCGAAGCGGTCGGCCGCCGGTCTCCTCGACGGGCACTGCGCGGGAATTCCGGATGACCACTGACCTTTGTCGACCTGTCGGCGTGCGGGAGCATGGAAATATCCCCTCCTGGACGTCACACGTGCTCGGAATGCGATGCAGCGAAGAAATGGAAGCGGCCGCCACGGCACGTTCGTTCCATTCGTTTATCTGCGTCGATGGCGGCGACATTAGGTGGGCCGCGTCCAGGGAGTCAACGAAGGTCCGGACCGACGGGGAAACACTGCGGTGTCTGGGGCGGACGGGTTCGGTCATCGCGCGTAGCGGGGGTTCGGTGCCGGGGTTCGGTACGGTCACGCCCGCACCGGTGGGTACCGCACCACCGAGTGACAACCACACGGCACGGACATGACGGCCCTGTATCTCGGGCAGGCGTAGCGCCCTCAACACCCCCACGACCTGCGGCTAAGACAGGACGTCCGCAACCGGAGCCGAAACGTCCCCTCGGGACGACCGAACGGTCACGCAGTCCGTGCCCGCCGTACATCACGGCACGATAACAATGAGGGTCACCTGGTTTGAGTTCACGAATCTGGGGTAATCGGCCGCGGATTGCGGGCCGCCCCCAGGACACGGAGCCCTGCCCCCAAACGACCTCCGCAGGATTTGCTTCCGGAATCCCCGCCCCACCCCGTACCCACTCCGGCCCCACCCGGAAACCTCGAAGAAACTTACCGGAGAAACGCCGGGACACCGTAAGAATTAATTCCCCGGGACAATTCGGTGCCGCTCGCAGCGCACCCCGCGAAGAACGAAGGAGGCCCGCGCCCGACGCCGCGGCGTACGGACACGGGCCCCGTCAGGGTCCGAGGAGGATCAGGTGCGGGTCCAGCGCTGGTTGCTCCCGCCGGAGCAGGAGTAGAGCTGAATCAGCGTCCCGTTCCCGGTACCCGCTCCCACCGCGTCGAGGCACAGGCCCGACTGCACTCCGACGATCGTGCCGTCGGAGTTGAGGCGCCACTTCTGGTTGTCGCCGCCCCAGCAGCTGTAGATCTGGACCCTGGTGCCGTTGCCGGTACCACCGGCGTCGAGGCACTTGTTGCCGTAGACCCTCAGTTCACCGGCGTCGGTGTACGTCCACTGCTGGTTGCTGTTGCTGTGGCAGTCCCAGAGCTGGACCTGGGTGCCGTCGCTGGTACTGGCGTTGGGGACGTCCAGGCAGCGGCCCGAGCCGACGCCCTTGATCTGGCCGCCCTCCTCGGTCGGCGGGGGCGTGGTGGTGCCGCCGTTGAGGGCGTTGAGGACCGCGGTGTACGCGGCCTTCTTACTGCCGTCGTTGTTGAACAGCAGCGGCGTCTGCTCCGAGCGCCAGGAGTCGCTGTCCCGCACACCCCAGACCGTGATCCCGAGGCAACGCGACACGGCCAGGCAGTCGTTGACCACGTTGGCGTAGGTCGAGGCGGGGGCACCCTGGATGTCCAGCTCGGTGACCGCCACGTCGACGCCGAGGGCGGCGAAGTTCTGCAGCGTGGTACGGAAGTTGCTGTTGTACGGGCTGCCGCTGTTGAAGTGCGACTGGAAGCCGACGCAGTCGATCGGCACGCCGCGCTGCTTGAAGTCGCGCACCATGTTGTACATGGCCTGGGTCTTGGCCCAGTTCCAGTTCTCCACGTTGTAGTCGTTGTAACAGAGCTTGGCGGACGGGTCGGCGGCGCGCGCGGTGCGGAAGGCGACCTCGATCCAGTCGTTGCCGGTGCGCTGGAGGTTGGAGTCGCGGCGGGCGCCCGAATTGCCGTCCTCGAACGCCTCGTTCACCACGTCCCACTGCGCGATCCGGCCCTTGTAGTGGGCCATCACGCCGTTGATGTGGTCGATCATCGCCTGGCGCAGGGCGCTGCCGCTGAGGGACTGCATCCAGCCGGGCTGCTGGGAGTGCCAGGCCAGAGTGTGGCCGCGTACCTGCTTGCCGTTCTGTACGGCCCAGTTGAAGACGCGGTCGGCGGAGGAGAAGTTGAACTGGCCGCGCTGCGGCTCGGTGGCGTCGATCTTCATCTCGTTCTCGGCCGTGACCGAGTTGAACTCACGGTTCGCGATCGACGTGTACGTCGAGTCGCCGAGCCTGCCCGAGGCGATGGCGACGCCGAAGTAGCGGCCGCTCTGAGCCGCCGCGGCGCCCAGGGTGCTCTCGGCGGCGTGTGCGGACGGCGGGGCGACCAGTGCGGTGACCACACCGAGGGCGCCGGCCAGCAGCGCCAGCAGCAGTCCGCGGGCCCTTCGGCGGACATCGAGTCTGGGGAGGGCGTAGAAGCCCATGACGGTGCCTCCAATATTCCAGTACAGGAATCACGGAATGACTTGAGCACGGGGAAAGCGCCGTCCGCACCCGCACGGCGGACGTCCGAAATTTCGACTCGCTTGCGGTTTCCCAGACAGGATGATTGGGAGTTTGACGATGGACCGTCAACCCTTCTCGCGGAAAAAGTTTCCGAATCTCACTCGAAACTTTCGGAGTTCCTCGGGCGCCCCGTCGGCAGCGACGCCCTGTACTCGCCCAGCATGCGCAGGTGGACGCGCGTGTCGGTGATGGTCCTCGGGGTCAGGTCGGCGTAGAGGATCGTGTCCCCCTCCGCCTCCGCCTCCGCCTCCGTCGACCCGTCGGGGGCGTACACCGCCGCGGCGCCCGCGCAGGGGCGGTGCGCGGGGCCGCCGAGGGCGTTGGCGAAGACGGTGTAGACCGTGTTCTCCAGGGCGCGGGCCTTCAAGTAGATCGCGGCCCGGTGTTCGGTTCCGGTGGCGAAGGCGGCCGGGTACAGCAGGGCCTCGGCGCCCGATACGGCCGCGGCGCGGGCGTGTTCGGGGAAGGACATGTCGTAGCAGACGCCGAGTCCGAGCCGCCGGCCGTGGACCGTCAGCTCCCCCGGCCGGGTACCGGCGGTGAACAGGGCCGCTTCCTCGTCGTGCCACAGGTGCTGTTTGTCGTAGGGGACCGTGATGCCGCCGGTCGGGTCGATCGCCAGGAGGGAGTTGGTGAGGCTGCCGTCGGGGTGGCGGACCGCCGCGCCCATGAGGACCGTGATGCCGTGGTCGGTCGCGGCGCGTGCGAGCGGGGACAGCCGGACGTCGGTGACCGTCCGGTCCTCGTCCGCGTGCACCGTCGCGGCGTGGGTGTGCCGGGCGAGCTGCGGCAAGTCGTAGGCGCACAGGTGCAGTTCGGGCAGGACGACCAGCCCGGCCCCCGCCTGTGCCGCCTGAATCGCATTCGCCGCAGCCGTACGGGCGTTGCCGGTGATGTCGAGGGAGCGGGCCGGGGTCTGTGCCACCGCGATGCGCAGCACGCTCACCGGGCGGCTCCGGAGATGGCCGAGAAACCAGGTTTCGCGCCCTGTGTCTCCACTCTCACCCTGTACCCCGGCTCCACCGCGCACGGCGGTTCGATGTCCACCAGCAGGTCTCCGTGCGCGGACGACGGGTGGGAGCCGAGTGGGGTCGGGGCTCCGTCCGTGTCGAGGAGGGTGACACGCCAGGTGCGCGTGCTGTCGTGGGCCGGGGCGGTGGCCGCCACCCGGAGGACGCCTCCGGGGCGCAGTTCGGCGGTCGCGACCACGGCGGTGCGTACGAGAGGGTCGCCCAGTCCGTACATGGCTCCGTGCTTGACCAGGGGGCGGCGCGGGCGGTCCGGCACGTGCTCGGCGACGACTTCACCGATGTACATGGTGTGGACGGGGAGGTCGACGGTGCGGCGCAGCAGGCACTCCACCGCCGCGACACCGCCCTTCACCCAGGGCGTGGCGGTGGCGTCGGGCTCGCCGAGGCGGATCGGTTCACCGGCGGTCTTGTCGATGTCGGTGAGCGAGTGGCTGCCCGCGAAGTCGGCGATCTCGGCCTGGTCCTCGGCGCACAGGGTGACCGAGAACTCGCCGCTGCCCTCGATGAGTTTGCGGGTGGCGGAGCGGGGCCCGAGTACCACCGCCGCGTACAGCGGCTGCTTGTTGACGAAGAACGCCCACTCCGCCGACATGACGTTGGTGACACCGTCGTGCCGTGTGCAGACCAGGCCCACGGTGCTGGTCAGTTTCTTCCACAGGTCGCTGGTCATACGGCTGCCTTCCTCGGGTCGCCGGCTCCGCTCAGGGCGAGGCGGAATCCAGCCGGGTACAGCGGGCCGGGGAAGGGCCCGTGGCGGCGTCGGGTGCGGGTGAGGTCGCCGAAGCGCGCGAAGCTTCCGCCGCGGGCGACGCGGTAGGTGCCCATGGTCTGGACGAGGTGGTCGGGGACGAACGGGCCGCCGGGGTAGGGGCGGTAGGCGTCGGACACGTACTCCTCGACGTTGCCGCCCATGTCGAGGGCGCCGAACGGGGAGCGGCCCGCGGGGAAGGCGCCGACCGGGGTGGTGGTGTGCACGCCGGTCTCCCGGGTGTTGGCGGCCTCCGGGTCGAAGGTGTTCCCCCAGGGGTGGGCGAGCCGGTCCGGGCCCGCCGCCGCGTACTCCCACTCGTCCTCGGTGGGCAGGCGCCAGGGCCGGCCGGTACGGCGGGCGAGCCAGGCCGCGTAGGCGTCGGCGTCGGCGGGCTGGATCCCGGCGACGGGGTGGTTGGCGCGGTCGTAGGGGTAGGCGCCCAGGTACCAGGTGGTGGGGCGGGCGGGATGGCCGGTGTCGCGGAGGAAGGTGTAGTACTCGCGGTTGGTGACCGGGTAGGTGGCGATCCGGTAGGGGTCCAGGTGTACTTGGTGGGCGGGGACTTCCTTCTGGATCCACTCGCGTTCCACGCCCACGTGGGCCCATCGGCCGACGACCGCGTCGATCTCCGACTCCGGTAGTCCGATCTCCACGGTGCCGCCCGGGACTTCGCACACCGCCGGGATGTCGGTGATGCGGGGGTCGCCGATGAGGGCGAGGATGCCGCCGGCGGCGAGGCGTTCGGGAAGCGGGGCGGTGATGTCCTCGACGAGGGCCGCCAGTTGCCCGGGATCCGGCGTGGCCGTGCGCGCCGCCGCGTCAGCGGGGATTTCGAAGCGGGCGGGGTCGGCGAGCCCTGCGTGTTCCTTGAAGTGGGGGGAGGCCGCCACGTCCTCCAGTCTCATGCGGGGGCCTCCGTGTCGAGGGTGGGCAGGGAGAGGTGGTGGCCGCTGCGGGCCTTCGCCGCCAGATAGCGGGCGTTGTCCGTGGTGAGGTGGACGCCGGTGGGCAGGGTCTCGGTGACGTCGATGCCGTGGGCGCGCAACTGCCGTACCTTGTCGGGGTTGTTGGTGAGCAGGCGGACCCGTTCCAGGCCCAGGGTGCGGAGCATGACGGCCGCCGTCAGGTAGCCGCGCTCGTCCGCGCCGCGGCCGATGAGCCGGTTCGCCTCGAAGGTGTCGACGCCGTCGTTCTGCAGCAGGTAGGTGTCCAGCTTGTTGTAGAGGCCGATGCCGCGGCCCTCCTGGCGCAGGTACAGCAGGGCGCCGCCGTGCACGGCCAGCATGCGGAGGGCTTCGTCGAGTTGGGGGCCGCAGTCGCAGCGCGTGGAGCCGAGCACATCGCCGGTGAGGCATTCGCTGTGCAGTCGTACCAGGGGTGGATCGGTGTCGTCCCAGGGCGCGAAGAGGCAGGCCAGGTGCTCACCGTCGTCGGGCAGTCCGTGGAAGGTGACCAGTTCGGCCCGCTGGCCCAGGGCGCGGCGCAGGGTGACGGGGACCCGGGCCCGTACCGTCGCGGCCGGTACGGCGGCCTCCCCGTGGGCCGTGGCGAGGCTGCGGACGGCGGACCGGGGGCCGCCGCCCTGTTCCGGGGTCAACTGGCCACCGCCCAGACGGCCTGCCGGGCACGGCGGACAAGCATGTCGACGTCGAAGCGGCGCAGCACCCGCACCTCACCGGCCGCGTCGAGGCCCACGACGAGGATCTGTCCGTCCCAGCCCGCGACCGCCACCCGGCGTGCGTCGATGCGGTGCATGCAGGACACGCCCTGCCGGAACTCGTCGACCAGGCGTCCCGAGGCGAGGTCGGTGCCGTGTGCCCAGTCGGTGCGCCAGCGGTAGACGCCGAAGTCGTAGGAGCCGGCGAGCACCACCGGGGAGTCCGGATCGCCCAGCAGCGACACGCACTTGACCGATTCGTCGGGTCCGAGCAGGGTCTGCCGGTGCACCACCTGCCAGCCCTCGCCGTCGTCGCCGCGCTCCACCAGCCCGACCTTGACGGTGTGGTCGCGGGAGACGGTCGCGACGATCCGGTCGTCGAGGGTGGCGACCGCGTTGACCAGGTTGCCGTGCTCCCACAGCACGCTCCGGTCCCGCAGCGAGCCGACGGCGAGGGTGCGGTCGGTCGCGGCGGAGGCGAAACCGCCCGCGAACGGCACGAGCGACTTCACCGACCCCTCGTGCGGGGCGCCCCGGCCCACCTCGGCCAGCGAGGTCGCCTCCAGGCCGATCAGGGCGCCGTTGTAGGTGCCCGCCACCAGTCGCCGGTCGTCGACGCGGCACAGGGAGGGCACGGGCGCGCCCAACCGGTTGCTGACGGCGAGGAGTTCGCCCTCGTCGTTGCAGCGGTGCACATATCCGGCGTAGGTGCCCGCGTAGAAGTCCGGGCCGCACGTCGTGAGCGACAGGACGGGGCTGTCGGAGACCGGCAGCAGGCGTGGCCGCTCGGGGCCGTCCCTGTCGGGGTCGAAGGCGATGACGGTGCCCGAGTCGCAGCCGACGAGCAGCTCACCGCCGAGCACGGCCATGGCGTTCGGCCCGTGGTTGGGTGCCGTCGGCTCGGACAGGGAGGTGGCCGTGGTGAGGTCGACCAGGTGGGGGCCGTTCCAGAAGCTGCCCACCGCGGCCACACCGCCCGGGGCCACGGTCACCGAACGGGGCCACATGCGGGGGTCGCCGAACCGGTGCCGCCGGGTGCCGTCGGCGTCGAACACGTGCAGGCAGCCGTCGTAGGCGCCGACGACGAAGGAGCTGTCGTCCTCGGCCCAGGCCACGGCCCGTGCCGCGGTCCCGGCGACGGTGACGCTGCGGCGCACCGCGAGGCGGGGGGTGAGCAGTTCGGCGACGCCGTCGTCACGGGTGATGGCCAGCGTCCTGCCGTCGTGCGACCAGGCGCAGCCCTCGACGGAGGCGGTGGAGCGGTACTCGGCCGCACGGTCCGGGCGGTCGGGGTCGCGTACGGCGATCAGGCCGTCCTCGCCGACGGTGGCGACCAGGCCGTCCCTGCTGACCGAGACCATCATGCAGTGGGCCGTGTGGGAGCCGACCTCGCCCTCGAAGGTGCCGGTGCGGGTGTCCCACAGGGTGGCCCGGCCGTCCTCGGAGACGCAGATCAGCCGGTGGCCGTCGGGCATCCAGGCGACCGCGTTGACGTCGTCGGTGTGCCGGGCCAGCACGGTGATCAGCTCGGGCCTGCGGGCGTCCGGGTGCTCGGGGATCCGCCAGACGGCGACCGTCTTGTCGGCGGAGGCCGTGGCCAGGACGTCGGGGCGGACGGGATTCCAGCGGGCGGAGTTGACCAGGCGGCGGTGGTGCAGGCGGGTCAGCGGCCGGGGGCGGGCGGGGGCGGTCACGTCCCACAGCAGCACGGTCCCGTCGTACGAGCAGGTCGCCAGGCGCTTCCCGTCGGGGCGGAAGGCGACGTCGGTGACGGGTGCGGCATGCCCCTCCGGTCCGGGCCTCAGATCGATGGCGCGCAAGGGTTCCTCTCCTCGGTTCGTGGTGCGGCGCGGGCGCTCAGCTCGCGGCGGTGGTGGCGGTGGCGGCCGGTGTCGGGCGTGGGGGGGCCGCCGTCACGGCCTCCCCGGCGTCGTGGGCGCGCGCGTCCGGGTGGGTGGCGCCCGGGTGGGTGGCGTCCGCCGTCCGGGCCTGTGGGGTGTCGCAGGCGTCCGCAACCGCCGTCGGGTGGTCCTGGTGGCGCAGGGTGTAGTGGACAGGGCGGCGCGGCAGCCAGTGGTCGCGCAGCTTGGTGAGGACGGGGCGTGAGCCGTCGGTGTGCACGCGGTACAGGGACAGCAGGCCGGTGCGGCAGCCCACGAGCAGGTAGGGGGCTCCGTCGGCGTCCCTGATCACGGTGAGCGCCTTGGGGTAGTCGGGCAGGTCCTCCAGCAGCCCCGCGAACCTCATCCCGGCGTGCTCGTAGGCGGCCAGTTGCATGCCGTACGAGGAGGCGAGGACCAGGCCGTCGCAGACGACGGCGTTCTCCACCGTGTTGGACAGCAGCCGGGACCAGCGGGCGGCGACGCCCACCCCGACCTCGATCTCCTTCAGGCCGCCGTCGCCGACGACGTACAGCCGGTTGTCCTGCACCCAGGCCCGCTTGGGGTATTCGCCCTGGTCGAAGCGCCAGCGCAGGCTCGCGCCGGTGGCGTCGAGCACGGCGATGACGCCGTTCCTGGTCACCAGGACCCTGTCACCGTCCGGGAGGTAGGCGGTGGCCCACACGGGCAGGCCGTCCACGTCGAAGCGGGCGAGGCGGGAGCCGTCGGCGGCGTCCAGTTCGACGGCGCCGCCGTTCGTCGCGACCAGCGCCCGGCCGCCGTCCGGGGAGACCGCGACGGTGTGCGCCAGGTCCGGCAGCGGTACCCGCCACCGTACGGTCCCGTCGCGGTCGGAGCGGAATACCGTCCCGTCCCGGGTGATGCCGACGCATCCCGACTCGGCCGGCGCCACCCGCCGGGTGAAGCCCGCGCCGGTGAGGTACTCCGCCTCCACCCGAACCATCGGCCCCGCCGCCGAGTCCGCGACCCGGGCGACGGCGACCCCGGAGTCGGTGGCGCAGTACAGGGTGCGCGGGTCCTCCCGGGACGGCTGAATGTCCCAGACCGCCTGGCGGCGGTGGGCGGTGTCGCGTACGAACCCTCCCTCCGCGTCGAGTTCGACGACCGTGCCGTCCTGGCACAGCACGTACACCTGCCCGGCGGAGCCCACCGTCAGGTCGCTGAGCTGATGAGGGAATCCGGTGACGGTGCGTGAGATACACAGTTCCCGGCGGGAGTTGTCGAAGATGTGCAGTTCACCGTCGAAGCCGCCGGAGTAGGCGCGGGTGAAGTCCGGGGAGAAGGCGACGAACTCCACGTCGTCGCGGGCGAACAGCAGCTCGCCTTCTTTCTCTCCCGTCGGGCTCACCACCACGACCCCGTTGGCGACGTCGGCGTTCTCCCCCTCGCCGAAGTCCTGGGTGGCCCAGAACCGGTCGTGCAGGGCGTCGTAGCGCACGCGGTGGATGTTGCCGTCGTCGAGCTTGACCAGCTCGGGGAAGACCCCCGTCGGAGAAGGAGCCGAACCGCAGGTGCCCGCGCTTGTCCGACACGGCGTGCCGGGCGGGGTGTTCGGTGCAGGCCCATTCCATGGGGCTGTCCCCGCAGATGTTCGGCCGGATCTCCAGGACCTCGAAGGTGTGCAGGTCGAGCACCAGCATCTGGCGGTGGTAGCCGCTGGTGACGAACACCCGGTCCTGCCAGACGCCGATGCCGCGCGAGCTGCACGGGGAGGGTTCCTCGCGGGGCCGCAGCCCGGACCGGTCGCCCATCGCCGCCGGGTCGAGGCGGTCGACCAGCTCCAGGGTGTCCAGGGACCAGCGGAACACCGCGCCCATCCGGTCCTTGCCGATCACCCAGCCGTCCGCGACGGTCAGCCCGTACAGCGGGCGGCCCTGCCGGACGAAGGGCGAGGAGGCCACCGGGCGCAGTTCCCGGTCGAGTCGGTGAATTCGGCCGAAGGCGTCCGAGGCGAGCAGGCCGCCACCGTCCAGGGCGAGAATTCTGACGAAACGGTCCGTGGGGGTCACGACGTTCTTTCCCGTTCTTTCTCCGATGGGGTCCTTTTACGGAACTGCTCGGCTACTTGCTCGGGTTGGCACCCTCGCGGTCCGGACCGTCGTCGTCACCGTCGTCACCGTCACCGTCATCGTCGTTTCCCTCGTCGGTGTCGATGTCGTCGTCATCGTCGTCATCGGCGTCGTCGCAGTCGTCGAGGGTCGTGGCGTCGGCGGTCCTCAGGACGTCACCGGTCGCGGCGTCGAGGGTGACCTGGACCGGCCCGTCGCCCTGATCGAGGGTGACCCTCCAGACCGTGGTGCCGTCCTTCTGCACCATCGTGACCTCGGTGACCCGGCCGTCGCCGGCGGACCGCAGGGCGGCGTCGGTGGCCGCGGCCACGGTGCCCACGGCGAGTTCACCGAGGCCCGAGGAGCTGTCCGAGCGGACCTGAACGGCCGCGCCCCCGGCGGCGGGTCCGTCCGACGCCTCGCCGCCCATGGCGACGCCGGCACCGCCCAGCATGATCCCGCTGACGACAATCGCGGCGATCGCGTTCTTCTTCCGCATGGCCGACTCCTTCACGTCGAATGGATCTGACGCTTCGGAGTTTTGGCGCGGCGCGGAGTCAATTCCAGGCGGAAGGCCAAGGGTTGGCGGTGTGCTCTCGAAAGCTTGCCGTTCTTAACCTTCCCCTTGAATTCTCCTGGTCGGGCCTGTCGGCATGCCGTCAGAAGGCGTTCGCCCCCGCCTTCCGGGCGGTGACGCGCGGGCCGCGGCTC
>NZ_FLSP01000033.1 GCF_900091315.1 Streptomyces sp. DI166 | reverse complement strand
CGGTGAGCGCCGCCGCCACGCCCTGCTGGCGGCCGGTGTCGTGGGTGCCGCCTCGCTCGCGGCCGTGGTCGCGGGCTTCGCGCTCTCCTCGGGCGATGCGGAGGAGAGCGGGATGCCGCCCCGTACGACCAGGGACGACTCCGGGATGCCCGCGGACCCCTGGGTGGCCCCGTCCTCGGCCCCGACGTCCTCGCCCGCGAACCCGGCGGCCCCGGCGTCCCCCACGCCGACGGGGTCGCCCGTCACCGAGAGCGCCGGTCGGACCTCCCCGACGCCGACGGCTCCCGCCTCCAGCACCCCTGGCGGCGAGCCCTCGGCCACCAAGGGTCCGGGCAACTCCGGCAAGAGGCCACCGCACGCGGGAGGCAAGGGGCCGCACTAGGCCGTCGGGCGGCAGGCGGGACTCCGCGGGCACGGCCTGGCGGTGCGCGGTCCGGTGCGGGCGTCTCCCGTGGCCGGAATTGACTCCTTGCCCCCACCATCCCCTCCCATAACAATGCGCATGACAAATCAGCGGGCGGCCGGAAGATCTCCGGCTGCCTTTGTTGCAAGAGGGGACCCCCACATGAGAAAGCCTCTCGTTGCCTTGCTCGGAGCCCTGGCCATCGCCGGGGCCGGGGCGGCGCCCGCGGTCGCCGCTCCCGAGCGGAGCGAGGCCCCACCCGCGGTCCGGGCCGTGAACTTCGCCGGGACCGTGGCGCTCAGCAACTGCTCCGGGTCGGTCGTGCGGATGCCCGACTCCGAGGACAACGACCCCGCGCTGGTGCTCACCAACGGCCACTGCCTGGAGAGCGGAATGCCCGGGCCCGGTGCGGTCGTCGTCGACCGGGCGTCCTCCCGCTCCTTCGGGCTGCTCAACTCCTCCGGCACCCGCGTCGCCACCCTGCGCGCCAGCAAGATCGTGTACGGCACGATGACCGACACCGACGCCGCGATCTACCAGCTCACCCGGACCTACGCGCAGATCAGGTCGTCGTACGGCATCAACGCGCTCACCCTCAACGACACCCGCCCCGTCGCGGGCACCGCCATCAGCGTCGTCTCCGGGTACTGGAAGCGGATCTACAACTGCTCGATCGACGGCTTCGCCTACCGGCTGAAGGAGGGTGACTGGACCTTCAAGGACTCCGTCCGGTACACCTCCGCCTGCAACACCATCGGCGGCACCTCGGGCTCGCCCGTCCTCGACCAGGCCACCGGCAGGGTCGTCGCGGTGAACAACACCGGCAACGAGGACGGCCAGCGCTGCACCGTCAACAACCCCTGCGAGGTCGACGAGAACGGCAACGTCACCGTCCGCCAGGGCATCAACTACGCCCAGCAGACGTACGGCATACCCGCCTGCTTCGGCATCGACAACAAGCTCGACCTCAGCGCCCCCGGCTGCGCGCTCCCCAAGCCGTAACAGCCGTAAGCGTCACGGGGCGGGCGTTCTGCGGACCGCCCGCCCCGCCAGCACGTCGGTGCGACGGCCGTCCTCGATCACGAACCGGCCGTCCACCAGCACGTACGGGATGCCCGTCGGCAGCCGCCTCGGCTCCTCGTACGTCGACCCCGGCGCCACCGTCCGCGGGTCGAACAGCACCAGGTCCGCCCGGTACCCCTCGCGGACCAGGCCCCGGTCCGGCAGCCGCAGCCGCCGTGCCGGGCGGGACGTCAGATGCGCCACGCACTCCTCCAGTGACAGCACCCCCAACTCCCGTACGTACGTGCCGAGATACTGCGGGAACGTGCCGTACGCCCGCGGGTGCGGCTTGTCGCCCTGGAGGATGCCGTCCGAGCCGCCCGTGTGCACCGGGTGGCGCATGATCGCGCGGACGTTCTCCTCGTGGCCCACGTGCTGGAGGATCGTCGTGCCCAGGCGGTCGCCGAGCAGCAGACGCCGGGCCGTCGGCCAGTCGGGGACGCGGCGGCCCACGTACTCCGCCAGCGCCGGGTCGCTCACGCCGGAGATCTCGATCGTGTCCCACTCCATCGGTACGCCGTGGCAGCCGTCCGAGCCGGTGACCTCCAGGTCGTGGCGGATGCGCTCCGCCGTCCCCTCGTCCCGCAGCCGCGCCAGCACCGCCTCCGGGCCGCCCTCGCTCGCCCAGCTCGGCAGCAGCGCGGCGAGCGTGGTGCAGCCGGGGGTGTAGGGGTAGGTGTCGAGGCTGATGTCCGTGCCGGACGCCAGCGCCTCGTCCAGCAGGGCCAGCAGCTCCGGTGCCCGGCCCTTGTTCACGCCGAAGTTCATCGTCGCGTGCGCCAGATGCAGCGCGCACCCGGCCTCGGAGGTCAGCTCCACCATCTCCCGGTACGCCTCCAGCGCGCCCGCGCCGTAGGAGCGGTGGTGCGGGCAGTAGTAGCCGCCGTAGGAGGCCACCACCCGGCACAGTTCGGTCAGTTCGGCGTCCTTGGCGTACATGCCCGGTGTGTAGGTGAGCCCCGAGGACATGCCGACCGCGCCCTGCTCCAGACCCTCGGCGACCAACTGCCGCATCCGGTCCAGCTCTTCGGGCGTCGCCTCGCGGTCCTCCCAGCCGACGGCCAGCGCCCGTACCGTCCCCTGCGGGATCAGGTAGGCCGCGTTCACGGCGATGCCCCGGTCCAGCCGGTCCAGGTACTCGCCCACCGACCGCCACTCGAAGTCGATGTCGTCCCCGTCGCCGTTCCAGCCGGTGATCGCGCGCCGCACCTCGGCGAGCGTGCGGTCGTCGACCGGGGCGTAGGACAGTCCGTCCTGCCCGATCACCTCCAGCGTCACGCCCTGCGCGGCCTTGGCGCTGTGGTCGGGGTCCCGCAGCAGCGCCAGGTCGCTGTGCGCGTGCATGTCGATGAAGCCGGGCGCCAGCACCAGCCCCTCGGCGTCCAGCTCGCGCATCGCCGAGGGCCGTTGACAGCCCGCGGCGGCGGCCTCGCGCACGATGGCGACGATACGGCCGTTGTCG
The DNA here is from genome assembly GCF_900091315.1 of Streptomyces sp. DI166. Lineage (GTDB taxonomy): Bacteria > Actinomycetota > Actinomycetes > Streptomycetales > Streptomycetaceae > Streptomyces > Streptomyces fuscus. The sequence goes on along the minus strand of NZ_FLSP01000033.1, from coordinate 77,668 downwards.
ACGACCACGTCGGCGCGGTAGGAGTCGGCGCCGGAGCCGTCCACCACGTCGGCGTCCCGGATGACCAGATCCAGCACAGCGGGCCTCCCTCGGCCTAGAAGAACGTACGGATGTAGTCGACTACCGTGCCGTCCGCCTGCGCGACCGGGATCAGCGGCCACTTGTCGAAGGACGTGCACGGGTGGGACAGGCCCAGGCCGACCCAGTCGCCGACCTCCAGGTCCGCCTCCGGACCGGTGCGCAGCCAGGCGTGCTGGTCGGACAGGGCGGTCACCTCGATCCCGGCCGCCGCCCGCTCCGCCCCGTCCCGCCGCACCACCTGGGCGAAGGGCAGGTCCAGGTCGTAGGCCGCGTCCCGCTTGCCCGCGTTGACGAACGCCTGCTCCGGCGTGGGCCGGGAGACGACCTGCGCCCACAGCCGGAACGCGGGCTCCAGGGCGCCCTCCTCGGGGACCCGGTTGAACGGGGTGAGCTTGCGGTAGTGGCCGTCGTCGTGCGAGACGTACGCGCCGGAGCGCAGCAGCTTCAGTACCGGGCGGGACAGGCCCGGGATCTCCGCGAAGACGTCCGCGACCGCGTCGAACCAGGCGCTGCCGCCCGCGCTGACGACGATCTCGTCCGTGCCGTCGAAGCGCCCGGCCTTGTCGAAGTCGGCGGCCAGTGCGACCAGCCGGCGCAGCCACGCGTGCACCCGCTCCGGCGTCGCCTGCGGCACCTCGCCCTCGTACCCCGCGACCCCCACCAGCCGCAGCCCCCGCGCCGCCGCCACCGCGTCCGCGACCGCCGCGCACTCCGCCTCGGTGCGCACCCCGGTCCGCGCGCCTTCCCCGGCCGCCAGCTCCACGACCACGTCCACCGGCCGGGTGGCGCCCTCAAGGGCCGCGTCCATCAGTTCCACACCGCGCACGGAGTCGACGTAGCAGACGAACCGGAAGGACGGGTCGGCGGCCAGGTCGGCGGCGACGCGGCGCAGGGCCGCCGCGTCCACCAGCTCGTTGGCGAGGAAGACCCGCTCGATCCCGAACTCACGAGCCACCCACACCTGGTGCGGCACGGCGAGGGTGATGCCCCAGGCGCCGTGCTCGATCTGGCGCTGGAAGAGCTGCGGGGCCATGGAGGTCTTGCCGTGCGGGGCGAAGGCGAGGCCGTGCCGGGCGGCGTAGGTCTCCATCAGGCGCAGGTTGTGCTCCAGGCGCTCGGCGGACAGGGCCAGTACGGGGGTGGCGAAACCGCCCGTGAAGAGGTTGCGCCGCTCGGCCGCCAGCTCGCCGACCGTCAGGCCCGCGGCGTCCGGCGGCAGGCCCTTGAAGCGGTGGTCGACACGTTCCTCGGCGAGCCGGGCGAGCGCTTCAACGGCCATGGAGCCTCCCTGATCAGGGACGTTGCATTGATTGCAACGTTCATTGCGTATATCGCTAACTGCTGTCTAACATCTCGCCCAACACGAACACAAGGTTGGGGGATACGACGATCGTGACCGGTACCGGACCCTGCGACACCCCCCGCGTCGAAGGCGCCGTCGACGTGGTCGCGCTCGGCGAGTCCATGGTCGCGTTCCTGCCCACCCGGCCGGGCCGCCTCGCCGACGTGCCCTCCTTCGACCGGTCCATCGGCGGCGCCGAGTCCAACGTGGCCTGCGCCCTGGCCGCCGCCGGACACTCCGCGCGCTGGGTGAGCCGGGTCGGCGCCGACGGCTTCGGCGACCACCTCCTCGACGCCGTCGGCGGCTGGGGCGTCGACGTCTCCGCCGTCCGCCGCGACCCGGCGCGCCCGACGGGGCTGTACTTCCGCACCGCGGGGGACCGGGGGACGGACGCGCACGAGGTGGCGTACTACCGCGCGGGCTCGGCGGCCTCCGTGATGGGCGTCGCCAACGTGGACCTGGACGCCGTACGCGCGTGCCGGGTGCTGCATCTGTCCGGGATCACGGCGGCCCTGTCGGCCGACTGCCTGGGGCTGCTGCGGGAACTGACGGCACCCCGGCCGGGGCGCCCGCTGGTCTCCTTCGACGTCAATCACCGGCCCGGGCTGTGGCCGGACGCCGCCGGTCCCGGGGTGCTGCTGGAGCTGGCGCGCGGCGCGGACATCGTGTTCGTGGGGGAGGACGAGGCGCACGGCGTCTGGGGTGTGACCGGCGGTCCCGAACAGGTCCGGGAACTGCTGCCCGAGCCCGAGGTGCTGGTCGTGAAGGAAGGCGCCCGAGGGGCGACCCTCTTCCACGGCGACGCGCCCGGCGTCTTCCAGCCCGCCCTCGCCGTGGACGTCGTCGCCACCACCGGCGCCGGGGACGCCTTCGCCGCCGGCTTCCTCTCCGCCACCCTGCGCGGCCTGCCCGACCGCGCCCGGCTGCGCCACGGCCACCTCTGGGCCGCCGCCGCCCTCACCACCCCCGGCGACCTAGCCGTACCCCCCGCCCGCGACACCGCCGACCGCCTGGCCGCCGTACCGGACGAGACGTGGGGGAGACTTCGACTCGGCCCCGGCTGGACACAGGCCGATCCACGGGCCGAGGAGGAGGTACCCACCCCATGAGCCAGACCGTCGACCGCGCGCTCAGCATCCTGCCGCTGCTCGCCGAGGGCCCCGCCGACCTCGGCACCGTCGCCGACCGCCTGGGCGTGCACAAGTCCACCGCGCTGCGCCTGCTGCGCACCCTGCACGAGCACGGCATGGTCTACCGCCAGTCCGACCAGCGCTACCGCCTCGGCGCCCGGCTCATCGCCCTCGCCCAGGAGGCGATGGAGAACCTCGACATCCGCGAGATCGCCCACCCCCACCTGGTCCGCCTCAACGAGCGGATCGGCCACACCGTCCACCTCGCCGTGTACGAGGAGGACGAGGTCCTCTACATCGACAAGGTGGAGAGCCGCTACCCGGTGCGCATGTACTCGCGGATCGGCAAGCCGGTCGCCATCACCGTCGCCGCCGTGGCCAAGCTGCTCCTCGCCGACCTGCCCGAGCCCGAGCGCCGCGCCCTCGCGGAGAAGCTCGACTACCCCATGTACACGTCCCGTTCGACGCCGAACGCCGCCGCCTTCCTGCGCGAGCTGGACAAGGCACGCGAACAGGGCTGGGCCTCCGACCTCGGGGGCCACGAGGAGTCCATCAACTGCGTCGCCGCCCCCGTCCGGGGCGCCGACGGCCGGGTCGCCGCCGCCATGTCGGTCTCCGCGCCCAATGTCGTCGTCACCGCCGACGAACTCCTCACCCTGCTGCCGCTGGTCCGCCGTACCGCGGACGAGATCACCGGCGAGTACTCCGGCAAGACCCCAGCAAAGGACGCCCCTTGACTTCCTCCCCCGCCTAAAGGCGGGGGATTCCAGCGGTCGCCCGCTGGGATTCCTGCTTCACCGACGACCGCCCCGTCCGGGAGGACTCCCGTTGAGGTCTTACACCGTCTCCACAGGCAGACGCCGCCAGCCCGGCGGCCAGGATGTTGCGAGCCGCGTTCACATCGCGGTCATGCACCACGCCGCAGTCGCACGTCCACTCACGGACGTTCAGCGGCATCCTCGCCGCGACCGTGCCACAGGCCCCGCACAGCTTGGAGCTGGGGAACCAGCGGTCGATCACAACGAGTTCGCGCCCGTACCAGGCGCACTTGTACTCCAGCATGGAGCGGAGCTCCGTCCACGACGCGTCGCTGATGGCGCGCGCGAGCTTGCCGTTCTTCAGCAGGTTGCGGACGGTGAGGTCCTCGATCACGACCGTTTGGTTCTCACGGACGAGTCGAGTCGACAGCTTGTGGAGGAAGTCGCGGCGCCGGTCGACGATCCGGGCGTGGACCTTCGCGACACGGCGCCGGGCCTTCTCCCGGTTCGCGGAGCCCTTCTCCTTGCGGGACAGCTCCCGCTGCGCCTTGGCGAGACGGGCACGGTCGCGGCGCTCGTGCCGGGGGTTGGCGACCTTCTGCCCGGTCGACAGGGTCACGAGGCTGGTTATGCCCGCGTCGATACCGACCGCGCTCGTGGTGGCCGGAGCCGGAGCAATCCGGTCGTCGCACAGCATCGACACGAACCAGCGCCCGGCACTGTCGCGGGACACGGTCACCGTCGTCGGCACCGCACCCTCTGGGAGCGGACGCGACCAGCGGATGTCCAACGGCTCGGCCATCTTCGCCAGCGTCAGCTTTCCGTCCCGGAACTTGAAGCCGGAGCGGGTGTACTCGGCCGACGCGCGGGACTTCTTCCGCGACTTGAACCGGGGGTACTTCGCGCGCTTGGCGAAGAAGTTCCCGAACGCCGTCTGAAGGTGGCGCAGCGCCTGCTGAAGCGGGACGCAGGACACCTCCGTCAGGAAGGCGAGTTCCCCGGTCTTCTTCCACTCCGTCAGTGCAGCCGACGACTGCACGTAGGAGACGCGGCGCTGCTCGCCGTACCAAGCCCGGGTGCGTTCCTCCAGCGCCTTGTTGTAGACGAGGCGGACGCAGCCGAACGTGCGGGACAGCTCGGCTGCCTGCTCGTCCGTTGGGTAGAAGCGGTACTTGAAAGCCCGCTTGACCTGTTGCGTCACGCCTCCCATTGAATCAGCTTCCGTGTGAGAGGCGACTGTTGGCCGGTGGCCGGAGGACGCCCGTCCGCCCCGGCGGCGAACCGGCATTCCCTGCCCTGCTCCGCAGGAGCTTCGTTTCCTCCCCCGGCTGAAGCCGGGGGTATCCACGAAGGAAGGTCCCGATGACCGGCAAGATCGAGAAGACCGCGCTTACCCCGAAGACCCACACCACCCCGCCCGCGAAGTTCTCCCACGGGGTGCGCAAGGGCAACATCCTCCAGGTCGCGGGCCAGGTCGGCTTCCTGCCCGCCGAGGAGGGCAAGCCGCCCACGCCCGCCGGGCCCACCCTGCGCGAACAGACCCTCCAGACCCTCGACAACGTCAAGGCGATCCTGGAGGAGGGCGGCGCGAGCTGGGACGACGTGATGATGATCCGCGTGTACCTCACCGACGTCGCCCACTTCGCCGAGATGAACGACATCTACAACGCCTACTTCGAGGCGCAGCGGCTCACCGCCCCGCCCGCCGCCCGCACCACCGTCTACGTCGGCCTCCCGGCGGGCCTCCTCATCGAGATCGACGCCCTCGCCGTCCTCGGCTGACGATCCCTCACTTCCCGTACACCGCACCCGGCATGGCCCAAGACGGGCCATGCCGCGATCCCCCCTGCCCGAAAGCTGTATGTCCTTAGCCAGAGGCCCACCATGACCCCACCCCCGCACACCGGCGGACTGCTCCTGCTCATCGACGGCACCGCCGGTCTGCTGACCGTCGCCGCCATCGGCATCGCCCTGCTGCTCTTCCTCATCATCAAGGCGCGGCTCCAGCCGTTCGTCGCGCTGCTCGCCGTCTCCATAGCCGTCGGCCTGCTCGCCGGACTCTCCGTCACCGAACTCTTCGGCACCGTCCAGCGCTCCGACGCCGTCTCGACCATCGAGTCCGGCATGGGCGGCATCCTCGGCCATGTCGCCATCATCATCGGCCTCGGGACCATGCTCGGCGCCATCCTCGAAGTCAGCGGCGGCGCCGAGGTGTTGGCCTCCCGGCTGCTGGGCCTGTTCGGCGAGAAGCGGGCACCGCTCGCCATGGGCGTCACCGGTGTCGTCTTCGGCATCCCGGTCTTCTTCGACGTCGGCATCTTCGTCCTCGCGCCGATCGTCTACGCCGCCGCCAAGCGCTCCGGCAAGTCGATCCTGCTGTACTGCCTGCCCCTGCTGGCGGGCCTGTCGATGACCCACGCCTTCCTGCCCCCGCACCCCGGCCCGGTCGCCGCCGCCGGACTCCTCCACGTCGACCTCGGCTGGGTCATCCTCATGGGCGTGGTCTGCGGCATCCCGGCCGTACTCGCCGCCTGGGTGTTCTCCGCCTGGATCGGCCGCCGCATCTTCGTCGCCGTACCGCAGGACATGGTGGAGGCCGCCGAGGAGGCCAAGCGGGCGGTGCGCGCCGAGCAGGGCGAGCCGCGGGAGGAGCCCGTCGCCCTCGGTACCGTGCTCGCCATCATCGGTACCCCGCTGGTGCTGATCCTCGCGGCCACCTTCTCCTCCATCGCCCTCGACCCGTCCACCGGGCGCTCGGTCGTGGAGTTCTTCGGGCACCCCTTCGTCGCCCTGACGATCGCGCTGCTGCTCGCCTACTACGTGCTCGGCATCCGGCGCGGCTGGTCCCGCAAGTCCCTGGAGACGGTGTCCACTTCGTCCCTCAAGCCGGTCGGCAACATCCTGCTGGTGGTCGGCGCGGGCGGGGTCTTCGGCGCCGTACTGAAGGCCAGCGGAGTGGCGCAGGCGCTGTCGGACACCTTCAACGACGTGGGCCTGCCGGTGATCGTGCTGTCCTACCTGATCTCCGTGGTGCTGCGGGTCGCGCAGGGCTCGGCGACGGTGGCCATCGTCACCACGGCCGGCATCGTGGCGCCGCTGCTGTCCGAGGGCGACCACTCGCAGGCCTTCGTCGCCCTGGTCATCATGGCCATCTCGGCGGGCTCCATCTTCGCCTCGCACGTCAATGACGGCGGCTTCTGGATGGTCGCCAAGTACTTCGGCATCAGCGAGCGCGACACCCTCAAGACCTGGACCGTGCTGGAGACGGTGCTGTCGGTGGTCGGGTTCGTGGTGGCCGCGGGATTGAGCATCTTCGTATAACGATGCAGGGGGCTGGCTGTGTGCGGCACAGGATCTTCGACCATACTGCCCGCTGTGGAGCAGCGCATAGGATCGAGCAGCCAGCCCCTGGAAGGCGCCGGGTTCGACCCGGCTTTCGTCCCCGGGCTCACCGCGCCCGTGGCCGACTCGTCGGAGAAGACGGACAAGTCGTCGGACTCGGAGGCGGAAGCCGCCGCGGAGACCGAGGCCGAACCCGAGGCCGTCGTCGAGGAGTCCGAGAACGAGAACGAGAACGAGGACGTCGCGGAGGACGGCCCCGTCTTCGAGGCCGCCGACCGGCGGGCGAGAATCGTCGCCGACCGGCGCGGTGTCCGGCTCGCCCTGGACGACCAGGAGTGCGAGTTCCGCTGGGACGAGATCGGCGCCGTGGAGACGGAGACGCCCCGCTTCGGCAAGCGGTTCACCGTCACCGTGCACACTCCTGACCGGCGCTGGTACCCGATCGAGATCGAGGCACCGGCCAGGAGCGTCTTCGGCGAGTGGGAGTCACAGCTCGACAAGGTGCTGGACGCCTACTTCGAGGAAGAGGAATCCGTGTAACGGAGTCCTACGAGCAGTACTGGGCCTCCTTGCCGATCGAGCGGTACATACAGTCCGCGTTCTCCAGGAGTTGCAGGACGGCGTCCCGGTTCCGGGACGTCTCCCGCTCGATGACCTCGTCGGGCGGGTAGAAGCCGCCGCCACCGGAGCGCGGGTACATCTCGAAGGTGTACGCGAAGATCTTCTGGGCGCCCCAGAGCCAGTCGTCGATCGACCCGTCGGTGATGTACAGGTCGCTGGCCTGCTCCGGCGTGTAGCCGTTGCTGGCCGCCATCTTCCGGCCGACCGTGGCGAAGGCGTTGCGGTCGTCGGCGGTCATGCCGGTGGTGGTGTCGGAGTAGGTGTACCCGAAGGGCCACAGCACCAGTTCGCTGTAGGTGTGGAAGTCGATCGCGGCCCTGATCTGCTGCTTGCCGCCGACGACCCGGCTGCGCACGAAGTCCGCCACGACCTTGACCTCGGGCGCGGACTCGGGTGAACGGCCCCGGTAGGTCTCGGAGTACGCCGAGCCGGAGGAGCCGCCGCAGCAGCCCCAGCGGTAGTCCCAGTTGCGGTTGAGGTCGGTACCGACGTACGAGGAGCCGGAGTTGGGCTGCCGGTTCTTGCGCCAGGAGCGGTAGGAGCCGGTGGCGATGTCGTACTCGCCGCCGTCCGGGTTCAGGTCCGGCACGATCCAGATCTCCCGGCTGTTGACCAGGCTCGTGACGCGTGAGTCGGTGCCGTAGTCGGAGGTCAGCTCGCGCAGCAGGTACAGCGCCATCTCGACGGTGAGGTGCTCGCGGGCGTGCTGGTGGTGGGTGAAGAGGACCTCGGGCTCGGCCTCGTCGGTGGCCACGTTGTCACTGATCTTGATGGCGGTGATGTTCCGGCCCTGGTAGGACTGGCCGATCACCCGGGTGCTGGCGAGGGTCGGGTGGGCGGCGACGAGGGAGTTGATCTCGCTCGTCATCTCCGCGTAGTTGTGGTAGCGCGAGTCCGCCGACGGGAAGTCGAACAGCCGCAGGTCGTCGGCGCCGCTCGAACGGTCCGGTACGGCGCCCGACGGCGTGACCTCGTAGCCCAGTTGACGCAGTTCGCGGATCTGGTCGGCGCGGCCCGAGACCACCAGGCCGTGCGCGTCGACCTCGTCCACGGTGACGCCCGTCCGCTGGATCGCGGTGCGCTCGGCCGCTGTCGAGCGGACGTGGATCTCGTACTGGCGGATGTCGTCCGGCGAGGGGGCCGCGCGGGTCGCGCTGTCGGCGTTGGCCGTGACGCTCGCGGAGAGGGGCGCCGCGAGCGCCAGGGCGAGGAGGGCGGCGAGGGCGGCGGTGCGTCTCCCGCCGCGGGCGCCCGAGCCTCGGATGCGAAGTCGCATGAATTCTCCTTGTGTCTCCAGGGATTCCGGGATCTCCGGAAGTGGGGAGTGGAGCGGGGGGTGGTTCAGCGACGTGCACGTGCGGGTCGCGCTCATCGTCCATTCCTGGCATGAACGGGTCAAGGTTGAATACGGCCGTAATGACACAGCCGCGCGGAAGGCGCGGATTGTATGGGTCCGAGCGTCAATCTCCGTTCCCCTGGCGCCAGTTCCACCCGCACGAGTGACACCTTTGTGCGTCCTTCGCTGACGGCGGGGACAGTGAGGCACCCGCTGCACCGGAAGGGGGGCCGTGTGAACAGCCGACCAGAGGTCTACCCTGCGCCTGCGGTACGGGTGGGCGCGCACGCAACACAGGTAGGCATGCAGGTATATCTACCCCTACGCGAAGCCGCAGGCAGGACCACCATGAGCAGCATGCTGCAACTCCGGAACGGCTCCCACCGTCAACCTCCCGTCGGAGCCGCTCATCTGACCGTGGAGTACGACCCGCGCCCCTCGGCGGTCCGCGAGGCGCGTGCGGAGGTGCGCCGGCAGTTGGCGGGGTGGGGGCTGGCGGCCGAGGAGGAGTTGCTGGACACGGCCGAGCTGCTGGTCAGCGAGCTGGCGACGAACGCGCTGCTGCACTCGGCGAGCCGCTTCCGGGTGACGCTGACGGCCGGTCAGGGGGTGGTGCGCTGCGAGGTCCAGGACTCCGGGCGCCGCACCCCGCAGGTGCTCCAGGCGGGCGCTTCGGAGAGCGGGCGCGGGATGTTCCTGGTGGACGCGCTGGCCACGCGGTGGGGCTGTCATCAGGACGGCAGACGCAAGACGGTGTGGTTCGAACTCTGACATGCCCTCTTGTGGGCGCGCCCGGGCTGCGGTTTGTTGATCCGCATGGCGGACGGCTCGGGAAACACTCAGGCAACCCAAGTTGACGGAACCGAACCCACTCCCCGCAGGTCCAGTTGGAAGCACATCGGCCCTGGCATCGTTGTCGCCGCGACCGGTGTCGGCGCCGGTGACCTGGTCGCCACCCTGATCGCCGGAAGCAGCTTCGGGTACACGCTGCTGTGGGCGGCGGTCATCGGCTGTCTGGTGAAGATCTCCCTCGCCGAGGCGGTCGGCCGCTGGCATCTGTCCACCGGCCGCACTCTCTTCGACGGCTGGGCCGGCCTCGGCCGCTGGACCACCTGGTTCTTCGTCGTCTACGTGGTGGTCTGGGGCTTCGTCTACGGCGCCGCGGCGATGTCGTCCAGCGCCCTGCCGCTGCAGGCCCTGTTCCCGGACGTGATGGACCTGGAGTGGTGGGGAGTGGCCTGCGGGCTGGTGGGCCTGGTCTTCGTCTGGTTCAACAAGTACGCCGTCTTCGAGAAGGTCATGACGGTCCTGGTCGGCGTTATGTTCGTGGTGACGGTGTACCTGGCGGTCCGGGTCACCCCGAACCTCGGCGAGGCCTTCGCGGGCCTGCTGCCCGTACTCCCCGACGAGGAGGACTCCGTCCTCAACACCCTCGGTCTGATCGGCGGGGTCGGCGGCACCATCACGCTGGCCGCGTACGGGTACTGGGTCAACGCCAAGGGGTGGACGGACACCGGCTGGATGAAGGTGATGCGGCTGGACAACCGCGTCGCCTACGCCACCACCGGCATCTTCGTCGTCGCCATGCTCTTCGTCGGCGCGGAGCTGCTGCACTCGGCGAACATCACCCTCGCCAAGGGCGACAAGGGGCTGCTCCAGCTGAGCGACATCCTGGCGGCCGAGTACGGCGAGGCCACCGCGAAGTTCTTCCTGATCGGCTTCTTCGCCACCTCGTTCACCTCGCTGATCGGCGTCTGGCACGGGGTGAGCCTGATGTTCGCCGACTTCGTGGCCCGCTACCGGGCCGGGGACGCGGCCCGCGGCGAGGAGATCGCCTCCGGCGCCCACGAACGCAGCCTGCCCTTCCGGCTGTACCTGCTGTGGCTGACCTTCCCGCCGATCGTCCTGCTCTTCCAGGGCCAGCCGTTCCGCCTGATCATCCTCTACGGCGTGCTGGGCGCCGCCTTCCTGCCGTTCCTGGCCGGCACCCTGCTGTGGCTGCTGAACACCTCCCGCACCCCGGCGCCCTGGCGCAACGGCCCGCTGAGCAACGCCATGCTGGCCGTCGCGGGCCTGCTCTTCCTGGTGCTGTGCGTGAAGCAGATCTGGGACCAGCCGTGGTCGGAGTTCTTCTGACCCACTCCGACCACGGCTGTCACGGCGGTACGGGCTACGGCAGCCCGTGCACGTGCGGACCCACCGCGTTCGACCACGCGTTGCCCGCGGTGGCGTCCCAGTTCGTCGACCAGGTCATCGCGCCCCGCAGGTCCGGGTAGGTGCGCGAGGGCTTGAACGAGCCGCAGCCCGTGCCCTTGGTCAGACAGTCCAGCGCGTTGTTCACGACGCTCGGCGAGACATAGCCGCTGCCCGCGCCCCGGGTCGAGGCGGGCAGGCCCAGACCCACCTGGGACGGGTCGAGACCGCCCTCCAGCTGGATGCAGGCCAGCGCGGTGAGGAAGTCCACCGAGCCCTGGCTGTAGACCTTGCCGTCGCAGCCCAGCATCGAACCGCTGTTGTAGTACTGCATGTTGACGACCGTGAGGATGTCCTTCACGTTCAGCGCGGTCCGGAAGTAGGCGTTGGACGTCGACTGCATGTCGATGGTCTGGGGTGCCATCGTCAGGATCATCGACGGTCCCGCCTTCGCCGACAGCGAGCGGAGCGCCTGCGTCATGTAGGTGGCGTTCAGCCCGTTCTCCAGGTCGATGTCGACGCCGTCGAAGCCGTACTCCTGCATCAGCGCATACACCGAGTTGGCGAAGTTCGTCGCGGAGGCGGAGTCATTGACGCTCACCGTCCCGCGCTCGCCGCCGACGGAGATGATGACCTTCTTCCCGGCCGCCTGCTTGGCCCGGATGTCCGCCTTGAACTGCGCGACGGTGTACCCGCCGAGCCCGGACGAGTCCAGGTTGAAGGTCACCGCGCCCGGAGTGCCGGTGGCGTCGGCGAAGGCGACCGCGATGATGTCGTACTGCGCCTGCACGTCCGACAGCTTCTGCACGGTCGCGCCGTTGTTGAAGTTCTGCCAGTACCCGGTCACCGCGTGCTTCGGCAGTCCCGGACCGGTCGGGGTCTGGGTGGTCGTCCCGGTCACCGGCGCCGACTTCGGCGACTCACCGGCCGAGTTGGTCGCCGACACCTGGAAGGAGTACGAGGTGGACGGGGCGAGGCCGGTCACGGTGGCCGAGGTGCCGGTCACCGCGGTCACCTTGGTGCCGTCGCGGTAGACGTTGTAGCCGGTCGCGCCGGAGACCGTGTTCCAGGCCAGGGAGATGGAGGTGGAGCCGCGGCCCGAGACCGTCAGACCGGCCGGGGTGCCCGGGATCGTCGGCTCGGGGTCTCCGCCACCGCCGCCGTCCGGGCCGAACACCGAGACGTCGTCGGCGTAGTAGGCGGGCTGCCCGTACCAGCCGTGGGTGTAGACGGTCACCGAGCGGGTGCTGGAGCCCGTGGTGAAGGTGGTCGTCAGCTGCTTCCAGGTGCTGGAGTCCGGCGTCCAGGTGGAGACGTCGGTGGTGCCGGTGCCGGTGACACCCAGGTAGGTGTAGGCGCCCTGCACCCAGGCGCTGAGCGTGTACGTGGAGTTGGGCTGGACCGCGACCGCCTGGGTGCAGCGGGCGTTGTCCTGCCCGGCCGGGGTCGCCTTCAGCGCGGCCGAACCGCCGTGCACCGGGGAGGAGACGGTCGTACCGCTGTTCGCGGAGCAGGTCCAGTTGGTCAGGCCGGACTCGAAGCCGGCGTTCTTGGCGTTGTTGACATCGGCGGCCGAGGCCGTGCCGGTGCCCGTGAAGGTCAGGGCCAGGGCCGCGAGAACCGCGCCCGTGAAGAGCTTCACCGATCGCCCGCGCGGCGATCTTCCGGATGAGGACATGCCAGTGGGGGACATGTCAAAGACGTTGGTCCAGACCAATCCTCTTGTCAAGAGGCAGTGCCGAGATGCTCAACCTGCCCCGTTTTGCCGCAACTTGTGAAACGCAAGTTCCCTCATAGCTACAGAAACGCTGTTCTCCGGTCATCGCCCCGTGGATACAGTGCTCACGTAGTCACGCAGCGAAGTCGACTGTGTGTCGTGGGTGCGGAGTGGGGAGCTGCGCGTGCCAACTGCCATCGCCGTGACCAGTGCCGACCTGGCACTGCCACCGCAGGACGAGCGCACCGTGCCCGCCGTCGTGCTGGAGGGCCTGGACCGCGAGCCCCTCGACCGGGCCCTGAGCACGCTCCAGGCGATCGTCGAGACCCACGGCCACCTCGTCGTCCTGTGCTCCCAGGCCGTCGACCCCGCCGTGGAACGCCGGCTGCGCACCCTGCGCTCCCTCCTGGAGAGCGACCGCATCGCCCTGTTCCGCCCCGAGCTGCCGCCGCTCGGACTGGCCGTGCTGGCCCGCCAGTTACGCCAGCTCGCCTCCTGCGACCTCGGCCCCGGAGTCCTCGCCTCGGCGGGCAGACTGCTCACCCACTACATCCACGCCGGGGCCCTGCTCGCCTCCGTCGCCAAGCTGGACCGGGTCCCCGTCGGGCTGAAGTCCCACGCCCGCTCCTGGGTCCCCGGCGCCCACTTCGGCGTCCTCGCCCACCCCGAACCCCAGCTCGTGCGCATCGGCCCCGAAGCCGCCCTGAACGGCCCGGAGTTCGCCACCCGGATGCTCGTCGCCCGCGGCCAGCTCCAGTCCGAGTGGGTCACCGACACCCTCGCCAAGTCCTGGAACGTCCAAGGGCTGCGCGAGGCCCCGCTGCCCGCCGAGTCGGCGCGCTGGTGGGGCACCGGACGGCTGATCGAGTTCTGCTCCTACCTGCCCGACCTGTCGGTGCTGTACCAGCTCGTCACCTCGGTGCGCAGAAGTCCCTGCCACTGGTGCGGCATCGACGTCATCGGCGACCGCTGCGTCTTCTGCTCCGCGACCGCGCCCGTACCCGAGATCCGCGCGGGCTGACCGCCCCGCCCGAGGCCACCGACCGATCCCGACCGATTCCCCCAATGAGGTTGCACGGTTCATGAACTCCCGTCAGCGCCGCGGCGTGATACTCCTGATCCTCTCCGTCGTCTGCGCCCTCGGCGCCTTCGCCGGCGTGCTGTCCGTCATCAACGACGCCGAGTCCAAGGTCGGCCCCGAGGTCACCGCGTACCGGCTGAAGACGGACGTGGAGCCGTACAAGCCGCTGTCCGCCGCGCAGTTCGAGAAGATCTCGATGCCCGAGCGCTGGCTGTCCGACAACGCCGTCACCGACCTCCGCGCGGTCGAGGGCAAGATCGCGGTCACCGCCCTGCGCAAGGGCTCCCTGCTCCAGAGCGACATGATCGTCGCCCAGCCCGAACTCAAGCCCGGGCAGCAGGAGGTCGCCATCATGATCGACGCGGCCACCGGGGTCGCGGGCAAGATCACGCCCAACTCCACCGTCAACGTCTACGCCACCTTCGAGGGCGCCCGCGAGGGCGATCCCGCCCAGTCCAAGATCATCGTGACCAACGCCAAGGTCATCGACGTGGGCGAGCTGACCCCCCTCGAACCCGACGCCGACGACCGCGGCCGGCGGCCCACCGAGGCCGTCCCGATCACCTTCGCACTGTCCACCCTCGACGCCCAGCGCCTCACCTACGCCGAGTCGTTCGCCCAGCGGGTCCGCCTCGCGCTGGTGGCGCCCGGCGGCGACACCACGGTCCCCGAGTCGGACCGGACGTACGAACTCGCGAAGGACAAGTGAGAGGCCCGCATGCCCACGAGGATCCTCCCGGCAGTCGGCGACGCGGACGCGGTCCGGTCGATCACCACCCTGCTCTCCCAGCTCCCGGACGCCGAACCGGTCGCCCCGGTGACCGACTCCACCCAGCTCATCGACACCCTGGCGCACCTGGCCGCGGAGTCCGTCGACGAACTGCCCGAGGTCGTGGTCGTCCACGAACGCATCGGCCCCGTCCCCGCCCTGGAGCTGATCCGCGAGGTCGCCCTGCGCTTCCCGGCGGTCGGCGTCATCCTCGTCACCTCCGACGCCTCCCCCGGCCTCTTCCAGGCCGCCATGGACTACGGCGCCCGCGGCCTGGTCGCGCTGCCCCTGTCGTACGAGGAACTCGCCGTCCGCGTCCAGGCCGTCGCCCAGTGGTCGGCGGGCGTACGACGCCATCTCGGCGGCGCTCTTGAGGTGTTCACCGGCGTCGGCGGCACCGTCGTCACCGTCAGCGGCGCCAAGGGCGGCGTCGGCACCACCCTGGTCGCCGTCCAGCTCGCCCTCGCCGCCCAGGCCTCCGGCCGGTCCACCGCCCTGCTCGACATGGACCTGCAGACCGGCGACCTCGCCTCCTACCTGGACGTGCAGTTCCGCCGCTCGGTCGCCGACCTCGCCACCATCAGCGACATCTCCCCGCGCGTCCTCGCCGACGCCGTCTTCCGCCACGACAGCGGGCTCGCCCTGCTGCTCGCCCCCGGCGAGGGCGAACGCGGCGAGGAGGTCACCGACCGCGCCGCCCGCCAGATCGTCGGCGCCCTGCGCTCCCGCTACGAGGTCGTCGTGGTCGACTGCGGGGCCCAGCTCAGCGGGGCGGGCGCGGCCGTCGTGGAGATGGCCGACACGGCCCTGCTCGTCACCACACCCGACGTGGTCGCCGTGCGCGGCGCCAAACGCGCCGTGCGCATGTGGGACCGGCTCCAGATCCGCAAGGCGGAGGAGACCACCGTCGTCGTCAACCGGCACACCCGGGGCACCGAGATCCAGCCCCCGCTGATCCAGAAGATCACCGGCACCGCCCTCGCCGCCACCGCGGTCCCCGCCGCCTACAAGGAACTCCAGGGCGCGGTGGACGCCGGGCGGCTGCACGAACTGGACGCCAAGAGCACGGTGAAGCAGGCGCTGTGGGCGCTGGCGGGGGAACTGGGGCTGGTCAACGCGCCCGCGCCGGACCGGCGGGCGGGACGGGCCTCGTTCCGGAAGCGGAAGGAGGGCGGGGGGTGAGCCGGGGGGCGGGTGCGCTGCGGGGGGATCGGGGGCGGTTGGTGCGTGGGCTTCGGGGCGGCCGGGGTGGGGCGGTGCGTGGGCTTCGGGGCGGCCGTGGCGGGGCGGCGCGTGGGCTTCGGCGCGACCGGGGCCAGGTCACCATCGAGTTCCTCGGCATGACCCCGCTGATCCTGCTGACGCTGGTGCTGCTGTGGCAGTGCGCGCTGCTCGGGTACACCTTCACACTGGCCGCCAACTCCGCCGACATGGCCGCCCGCGCGGGCACCGCCGCCGAGGACCGGCAGGGCGCCTGCCAGGCGGCGGGCCTAGAACACCTGCCGGGCGCGTGGACGGGCGGTGCGAAGGTGACCTGCGGCGAGAGCGGAGGCCTGGTCACGGCGGACGTGCACCTGAAGGTACCGGTCCTGTTCCCGGGCACGATCGCCTTCCCCTTCGAGGTCGACGGGCACGCGGGGGCGGTTGTGGAGGAGGGGGACTGATGGGTGCTCTCCGAGGGGAGGACCGATTCCGGGGGCGGGCCGGCCGCCGCGACAGCGGTCAGGTCGCCATCGAGTACCTCGGCTTCATCCCCGTTCTGATCCTCGTCGCCATGGCCGCCATCCAGATCGGCCTCATCGCCTACACCGCCCAGCAGGCGGGCACCGCCGCCCGCGCCGGGGCCCGCAGCGCCTCGCTGGACGGGCCGTACGCCGCCGACTGCCAGGGCGCCGTGAGCAGTTGGCTGGCCGACGGCACGAGCTGCGCCAGCGCCGGGCTCGGCGACGAGGTACGGGTCACCGCCACCGTCGACATCCCGTCCGTCGTACCGGGCTGGGACTTCGGCGACGCCACCAAGTCCGCCACCATGCCGCTCGACCACTGAGGAGCACCAAGAGCCATGAGTCTGCGGTCACGCATCAGCACCCCCGAGGAGAACGCGGGCCGGGGCGAGGACGGCCACCTGGTCGCCTCCTACCGGGCCAAACTCCTGGAGGAGATCGACCTCGCGGAGATGAGTTCGCTCGCCGCGGCCGAACGCCGGGCCCGTCTGGAGCGCGTCCTCGGCCACATCATCAGCCGCGAGGGCCCGGTGCTGTCCACGGTGGAGCGCTCCCAGCTCATCCGCAGGGTCGTCGACGAGGCACTCGGCCTCGGCATCCTGGAACCCCTGCTGGAGGACGCCTCCATCACCGAGATCATGGTCAACGGCCCCGACGCGATCTTCGTCGAACGGGCGGGCCGCGTGGAGCAGCTGCCGCTCCGCTTCCCCTCCCACGACCAGCTGATGCAGACCATCGAGCGGATCGTGTCCACGGTCAACCGCCGGGTGGACGAGTCGAACCCCATGGTCGACGCCCGGCTGCCCTCCGGAGAGCGCGTCAACGTGATCATCCCGCCGCTCTCCCTGACCGGCGCCACCCTGACCATCCGCCGCTTCCCGCGCTCCTTCACCCTGCACGAGATGGTCGGGCTCGGCTCCCTCGACGAGCCGATGGTGTACCTGCTGGCGGGACTGGTGCAGGCGAAGTTCAACATCATCGTCTCCGGCGCCACCGGCACCGGCAAGACGACCCTGCTCAACGCGCTCTCCGGGCTGATCCCGGAGGTGGAGCGGATCATCACCATCGAGGACTCCGCCGAACTCCAGCTCCAGCAGAACCACGTCATCCGCCTGGAGTCCCGCCCGCCCAACGTGGAGGGCCAGGGCCGGGTCACCATCCGCGACCTGGTCCGCAACTCCCTGCGGATGCGCCCCGACCGCATCGTCGTCGGCGAGGTCCGCGGCGGCGAGTCCCTCGACATGCTCCAGGCCATGTCCACCGGCCACGACGGCTCCCTCGCCACCGTGCACGCCAACAGCACCGAGGACGCGCTGATGCGGCTGAAGACCCTGGCCTCCATGTCCGACGTCGAGGTCCCCTTCGAGGCGCTGCACGACCAGATCAACAGCGCCGTCGACGTCATCATCCAGCTCACCCGCTTTCCCGACGGCGCCCGCCGCATCACCGAGATCGCCGTCCTCGACAGCCACGGCGGGGAGCCGTACCGCCTCGCCACCGTCGCCCGCTTCCACGCCCAGCCGGTGGCCGCGGACGGCAGGGTGTACGGCGCCTTCGAGTACTACCCGCTGCCACGCCGCACCGCGGAACGCCTCTACATGGCCAACCAGCCGGTACCGCAGGCGTTCGGGGTGGCGCAGTCACGGGAACAACTCGCCATCCGGGCAGCCCGGTAACCGGCGGGGTAGGGAGCAACCGATGGAATTCGAAACGCTGATCACACTCACCACCGGCATCACCCTGCTGACCTGCGCGCTCGCCGTGGCAGGCCTGCACGCCTACGCCGCCGGCCGCGCCCAGCGCCAGGCCCTCGTGGACCGCCTCGCCGCCACCGGCCAGGGCGCGCCCACCGGCCGCAGGCGCCGCTTCGCCGACCTGGACCGCCGCCTGCGCCGTACGAAACTCGGCCGCAAACTGGAACTGCGCCTGCTGGCGACCGGCCTGGACGTGACACCGGGGGAGTTCTTCGTCTACATGCTCGCCACGGTGGCCGGCCTGTGGATGGTGGGCCAGGCGACACTGGCGCCCTTCTTCGGCCCCATCGCGGGCCTGCTGGGCATCTGGGCGGCCGTCCAGTTCCTCAACTGGCAACGCCAAAAACGCATCGAGCGCTTCATCAACCAACTCCCCGAACTGGCCCGCATCCTGGCCAACGCCACCCAGGCGGGCCTCGCCCTGCGCACCGCGATCGGCATGGCCGCGGAGGAGCTGGAGGCCCCGGCGGGCGAGGAACTGGCCAAGGTCGCCAACCAGTTGGCCCTCGGCGCCTCCATGGACGACGCCCTCGGCGAACTCGCCGACCGCCTCCCCTCCCGCGAACTGGTGGTCCTGGTCACCACCTTGGTCCTCTCCAACCGCGCCGGCGGCCAGGTCGTCAGCGCCCTGCGCAACCTCACCGAGACCCTGGAGGAGCGCAAAGAGACCCGCCGCGAGATCCGCACCCAGCTCTCCCAGGTCAGCATGACCTCGTACGCCGTCCCCGCCCTCGGCATCGGCTCCCTGTTCCTGATGAACGGCGTCAAGGACGGCGCCCTCGACCGTATGACCGGCTCCCCGGTGGGCCAGGGGGCGGTGCTGGTGGCGTTCGTGCTGTACGCGATCGGCTTCGTGATGATCCGGCGCCTGTCCCGGATCGACGTGTAGGGGCGGGGGACGACGACGATGGCATGGATCCTCGCCCTGCTGATGGGCCTGAGCGTGTACGGCGCCTTCGCGGGCATCCGCATGTACCGCGCCGACGCGAAACTCCCCGGCGACCTGCAACTGGCCCTGGAGGTCGGCTCCACCCGCACGGGCGCCGTGGACTCCCTGATCGACCGCATGGGCATGCGGTACGCCCCGGCCGTACTGCGCCTGATGGGCCCCAAGCAGGTCGCCAAGTACCGCCGCAAGATCGACCTCGCGGGCAACCCCGGCGGCCTCACCATCGACCGGTACGCGGCCCGCCGTGCCGTCTACGGCTTCCTCGGCCTGGTCGGCGGCCTGGTCTTCCTGATGCGCGGCCAGTACCTGGTGACGCTGCTGCTGCTCGCCTTCGGCGCCTTCTGGACGGAGGTCGGCATCTGGTCGGCGATCCGCATCCGCAAGGACGTGATCGAGCGCACCCTCCCGGACTTCCTCGACGTCCTCGCCGTGGTCGTCAGCGCGGGCCTCGGCTTCCGCCAGGCCCTCGACCGCGTGGCCTCCCGCTACGAGGGCCCCTGGGCCGACGAACTGCGCATCACCCTGCGCCAGATGGACCTCGGCATGAGCCGCCGCCAGGCCTTCGCGGAACTGCGCCGCCGCAACGACTCCGAACAGGTCGCCATGTTCGTCACCGCCCTCCAGCAGGGCGAGGAACTGGGCGCGCCCATCGTCGACACCCTGGTCGCCCTGGCCAAGGACATGCGCCGCACGGACGCCCAGAACGCCCGTAGGAAGGCCGCGCGGGCGGTCCCCAAGGCCACGATGATGATCACCACCTTCATGGTCCCGGCGACGATGATCCTGCTGGGCGCGGGCCTGCTCCTGGGCTCGGGCACGGACTTCGGGTCGATCACGGGGGAGTAGGGGATGGGGAGGAACCGATGGGGCAGGAGAGTGCCGGTGACGACGGCGGCGGCGGGCGCGAACGAACCGCAGGGCGTACCCGCACAGGCGCCCGACCCCACCCTCACTCTCCAGATAAACGCCCTCCAGGCGACCACCCGCATGGTCTTCGCGTTCCGCCTGGCCATGCTCGCCCTCTCCGCCCCCGTGGCCCTCCTGAACGCCGCCCCCGGCCTCGGCACCCGCCTGGTCGGCGCGGCGACCGTGGCCACGTTCATGGTCAGCTACGTCCTGTTCCGGGACTGGGAGCGCTTCGGCCCGTTACTCCTGCGCCACCCCACCCTCCTGGCGCTGGACACCCTCTTCGGCGCCCTCCTGCTGATCTCGGCGGGCCCCGACACACCCCTCGCCTACGTCAGCGTCTGCACTCCCCTCCTGGCGGGCATCGCCTACGGCTACCGGGCCGCGGCCGTCTTCGCGAGCCTCCAGTCCCTGATCCTGCTCCTGGCCCACACCATCACCGCGGGCCCGGAGACGACCCTCGCGGAGAAGCTCCTGCTCCCCGGCTTCTGCGTGATCACCGGAGCGGCGGGCTCGGCCCTGCGCAAGCTGATGCTCCGCTTCGGCGAGGCCACGCAGGCCCTCGCGACGACCAGGGCCCGCCTTGCGGCGACGGAGGCGGTGAGCGCCGAACGCGCGCGCCTGGCGAGGGAGATGCACGACTCGGTGGCGAAGACCCTGCACGGGGTGGCACTGGCGGCGGAGGCCCTGTCGGCGACGGCCGTACGTACGCCCGGCAACGCCCCCCTGATCAAGGCGCAGGCGGAACTGGTGGCGAGGTCGACGCGGAGGGCGGCGGCGGAGTCCCGGCAGTTGCTGACGGACCTGCGCAGCGAGGAGGCGGCGGTGTGCGGGGACGTGTTCGCGGAACTGCGGGCACGGGCGGAGGCGTTCACGACGAGCACGGGCCTCCAGGCCACGTACACGCCCACAAGCCCCCCGGAGGCGCTGCCTCCCCTCTCTCCCTCCGTAACCCATCACCTCCTGACCATCGTCACGGAGGCGATGGACAACGCCCACCGCCACGCCAGTCCCACGGCGGTGAACGTCCGCGCGGGCGTCCACGACGGCGTGCTGCGCATCAGCGTCTACGACGACGGCACCGGCCTGCCCGCCGGCACAAGCCTGGAACAGTTGCGCAGCGCCGGCCATTTCGGCCTGCTCGGGATGGCCGAGCGAGCGGCTTCCGTGGGAGCGCGGATCCGGATGGGACGCGGCGATCACGAGAAGGGCACGGAAGT
This sequence comes from Streptomyces sp. DI166, assembly GCF_900091315.1. Lineage (GTDB taxonomy): Bacteria > Actinomycetota > Actinomycetes > Streptomycetales > Streptomycetaceae > Streptomyces > Streptomyces fuscus. Next base: position 56,745 of record NZ_FLSP01000033.1, on the reverse strand, counting down.
CCTGCTGGAACTCCCCCTGTCGGAAGGGTCCACTGACGGTGCGAAGGACATGACGGCATGACCGATCCGGACTTTCCCACGAGTGCCCGGGCTCCCGAACCGCTACGGGTGGTGGTCGCGGACGACAACCCGGTGGTCCGGGCGGGCCTGACGGCGCTGCTGACCGGCCGCGACGACATCACGGTGGTCGCGGAGGCGACAAATGGCCGCGAGGCGTACGAGGCGGCCCGCGACCACCACCCCGACGTGGTCCTCCTGGACGTCCAGATGCCGGGCGTGGACGGCCTGGAGGCGCTGCCCCACCTGGTCACCCTGGCCCCGGTGATGATGCTGACGTACAGCAGGGAATCGGCCACGGTGGAGGAGGCCCTGCGCCGTGGCGCCAACGGCTACCTGGTGCACGGGGAGTTCACGGCGGCGGAACTGGTGGCGGCGGTGAAGGACCTCAAGGAGGGGAAACCGCACTTCACGGCGACGGCGGCGCAGACGCTGCTGCGAAACCTGCGTGGCGGGGGAGTGGATTCGCAGCAGCATACGGAACAATCCCCTCCACGAGCACCTTCTGCCACCCCTCTTTCGCAAATGCAACCACCTGTGGCACAGTCTTCGGGCAGAGTGTCGGGCAGGAAGGGAACCGCGGGTTTCCAACTGAGCACGAGGGAGGCGGAGATCATGGACCTCATCGCATCCGGCATGACGAACCATCAAATCGCCGCCGCGTGCTTCATCAGCGAGAAGACGGTCAAGAACCACATCAACCGGATCTTCGCCAAGCTCCACAGCACCACCCGCGCCCAGGCCACGGCCAAATGGCTGGGGGTGACCTGACATGCGCGCACTTTGGGCCCGCATTTGGGCCCCCGGACCCTCCCCTTCCCACCCCACCCCGCCCTACGGTGCGCCCACCCCAACAGCAACCGAAGGGAACCACGATGACCAACCGCCCCAACCTGAACGACAAGGGTCAGACCGCGGTGGAGTACCTGGGGATCATCGCGGTGGTTGTTGCGATCGTGTTGGCTATTACGGGGACGGACATCGGGCAGACGATCTACGACGCCATCGTGGACAAGATCGACGAGGTCACCGGCTGATCAGGAGCCGCAGGTACGGCGACGCAGGGCAGGCGTTCCCCATCTACATCACCGTGGTGGGGGGCCTGCTCTTTCTTGCGTTCGCCTACCTCGCGGTAGGCCAGGCCGCGGCGAACCGCAACAGCGCCCAGACTGCCGCCGACGCGGCGGCGCTCGCGGCGGCGCAGGACAACCGGGACCAACTCGCCGACGCGTGGGCGAAGGACGTACTCGACCCGACGAAATGGCAGGACATCTTCGACGGCTTCGCGGACGGCCTCGCCCCTTCGTGCTGGCGAGCCGAACAACTCGCGGGACAGAACGACGCCCACGTGGAAGCGTGCGATCAGACCGGTCCCTTGGAGTACGAAGTCTCGGTCCAGATGGACAAACCGGTCGGTGACTCCATTGTCCCGGGAACGGAGGGCAAGTACGCGAAGGCGTCCGCCATTGCCGTGATCGAGTCCCGCTGCACGTTCGAACTCCCCGGCGAGGACGCGGAAGACGAGGAACTGCCGCAACTCACCTGCGAGGACCAGGTGTGGGACCTGGACCCGGAGGACATCACCGATCTCCCGGACCCCGAAGACCTCTTCGACGTCCACCTGGCCGACTGACAACCGAACGACAAGGGATGAAGGAAGCAGAGGCATGAGCATTCGGTTCACTGCGAAGGCCCGCAGAGGGATGGTCGCCCTGACCGTCGCGGTCGGTCTGGCCGTCGGTGTGGCCGGTTGCGGCGGAGGCGGTGGCGGCGACGACAAGAAGCCCGAGGCATCGACGTCTGCTTCCCGGAACGACGGTTCCAAGCCGAGCACGCAGGAGGGCACTGACGAGGTGCTGGCGGAGATGAGGGGCGAGGACGGCCTCGTCCTCCGTATCGACTCCGCCCAAAGGGACTCCGGCGGTTTTGTGACGGTCACCGGTGAGCTGAAGAACGACGGCGACGAGCCGGCCCGTGTCTCGGTCCGCACAGCGGGGGACGAGACCGAGATCCTCAGGCACGGTTCGTCACTGGGCGGCGCGACCCTCGTCGACTCGGCCACCAAGAAGCGCTACTACGTACTCCGCGACACCGACGGCCGCCCCTTGACGACAACCGACATGCCCAGGATCAAGGCAGGAGCCTCGATCCCCGTCTTCATGCAGTTCCCCGCACCCCCCTCGGACACCACCGAAGTCTCCTTCCAACTCCCCACCTTCGCCGCCGCCACGATCCAGATCTCCGGCTGAGGCACCCGCCATGACGACGACGAAGAACCTCACCACAGCCATGGCGGCAGCCACGGTCATGCTCTGCACGACGCTCTACGGCGCCACAGCCGCCCACGCCGACGAAAACCCCAGCGTCCCCCCAGGCACCGAAGCAACAGCGACGGCCCCCGTCGAAGTGGACCCCAACGACCCGGACCTGAAGCTCCCCGAGGGCGCGACGCTCGCGGAGCCGAAGGTGCTGGACATCAAACAGGTCGTCGAGGACCAGAGCGGCGACGAACGCCGGGAAGACACCAACGCGGACGTGAAGTTCGCGCTGCAGGCGGAGGTCCTGTTCCCGAAGGACAGCGCGAAACTGAACGGCGAGGCAAAGGCGAGAATCGCGGCGATCGCGGACGAGATCAAAGCCCAAAAGGCCACCAGGATCAGGGTCTTCGGCTTCACCGACAACCTGGGCTCCTCGGCCCACGGCGACGTCCTGTCCAAACAGCGCGCCAACGCCGTGGAGGACATCCTCAAGTCCGAACTGAACGACCCGAACATCACCTACGAGGTGCGCGGCTACGGCGAGCAGTACCCCATCGCCTCCAACGCGACGGAGGCCAGCCGCAAGAAGAACCGAAGGGTGGAGGTCAGCTTCCCGCGCTCGGAGAACTGAGTACGGCCGCCCCTCACACCCCGCGTGAGGAGGCGAGCAACACATGCCCGGCCGCGGTGAGGGTGTGCAGCGCATGCTTGCCGTCCCGCAGCAGCGCCGCGAGCCCGGCGTTGCGCAGCACGGTGACGTGCTCGCTGGCGCTGGCCGGCGAGATACGGGCACGTTCGGCGAGCTGGGTGGTCGTACTGCCCGGATGGTCGGCGATGACGCTCAGCACGAGCGCCCGGGTACGCCCGAGCAGCGCGGCCAGTGACTGCGGAGGCTCGGCCAGCGCGGTGGCCGTGACGGCGGCCGGTGCCGCGCCGAGCGGCTGGTCGGAGCGGACCGGGAAGGTGATCCACGGCTGCTCCACGTGGTACTCCAACAAGGGGTAGTGCGAGCCGAACAGGCTCGGGATGAGCAGCAGTCCGCGACCACCGAGATGGACGTCGCCACTGAACCCGGAGGCCATGGTGACGTGCAGGACGGGCGGCTGCCAGATCATCCGGCGCGGGTTCAGCTCGCGCAGCAGCCGGTCGACCCCGTGCTCACCGAGGTGCTTCAGCCGTAGGACCCGGTCCGCCGCGGCGAGCCGGTCGATCCGCGGCCAGTAGGGGGCGACGATCCGCTCGTAGGCGTCCTCGACGAGGTCGGCCACCTGCAGGGCGAACGCCGGGCTCTCACTCGCGCGGCGCGTCTCCGGCGACAGCCGTGCGCCCGCCTGCCCCGCCCACTCCTCCATGTCCCTGCGTACGGTCGCGGCCGGAGTGGAACGCAGCCGCTCCACGAGTTCGGCCGGACTCCCCTCCTCGGTCAGGCTGTTGTCGAGGAACCCCACCCCGGCACCGGTGGACGGGATCAGCTCGAACAGGGGACGGAGCCGCGGAGGCAGACGTCCGCCCGTGCGCTGCCGCCAGGCATCGAAGTGCACAGGGTGCTGCCGCTCCTGCAACTGCCGGATCGCGATCTCCAGTTCAAGCAGCGAACGCGGCCCCGGGGCGAGGCGGGTACGGGCCAAGTCCTCCGCCGTGAAATGAAAGCGCAGTGCCACGTCCCCGAGTCTGGCCGGTGCGATCGTTTCGGAGGAGCCCGAAACGAGTCGACCTGGCCACGCCGGCAACCGAGTCTGGACCCGACGCGGGGCCGGACGGGGGTCGGCCCCGCGTCGTGCAGCCCGCACCGGGACCGGCAGCCTCCAGGCGATGTCAGTCCCTGGAAGTACGCTTCCCAGCACCACGTACCGACTGGGGAGGACCCGGAGAATTGACTGGCCTGTCTGCTTTCCCACTGCCGTTCCAGACTGGGCATGCCATGTCCTACACGCCGCCGCGGACGCTGCGCGAACTGGAAATGATGCAGTGCAGTTCCCACATACGGGCCAAATCGCGATGGTTCGAGAAGATGAACGACGCCGAGATCGTCGCCAAGTGGACCCAGGAGGCGCTCGCCCAGGGCCTCACCGAGGCGCAGATCCGCTACGTGCTGGACGAACTCGCGTACTACGCGTCTCTGCGGGACGAGCGCACCGGCATCGAGGTGTCGGCGGTCGACGGTGTGTGGCAGTCCGACAGCCTGGTCGATGAGGACCTCAGGGCGCGCCTGCGCGAGGCCGTCCGGGTCCTGGAGGACGTACCGGAGGAGGAGCAGGACTGGCACCCGGGATCGGACGGCCAGGTCCTGGACCTGGTCCACCCTTCCCTCTTCTGCCTGGTACGAGAGGCGAGCAACGCCCCCGACCGCGCCTGGCAGAACCCCACGAACCACTACTCGCGCCACGAGTTCTCGGAGAAGTTCCAGTGGCTGCCCACGGACGTACGGATCGATGAGAACGGCGAGCCCGAGTTCCTCTCCTACGTGAACAACGTCCACCCGGACAAGCACCGCGAACTGAGCGCCGTACTCCCGGAGTTGTTCGCGAGGATGCGCTCGCTCTACGAGAGGGTGCTCACGGACCTGCGCAACCCGCGCCCCGTGCGGATCGACGTCAACCCCTACACCTGGTACGACTCGCGGCCGGAACGCCCGGTCAGAACCGCCTTCGAGGACGTGAAGGACTTCGAGGAGGCCATGAACGCCTGGGGCATGGCGATTGACGACTGGTACGAGAACCGCTCCCCGAACATCCCCGACGCCCCGGCCTTCACCCCGCCCGAGCCGCCGACCGACGCCACCCGGGTCGACCTGCGCGGCCGCGACCTCCAGGTCATCGTCAAGCTCGCCACCATTCACCTCACCCCGGAGAAGCCCGAGTACCCCGGCGGCTCCTGGCACGTGGAGGGCATGCTGAACGAACGCATCGTCTCGACCGCCCTCTACTACTGGGACAACGAGAACATCACCGACAGCCACCTGAGCTTCCGCACGGCACTCGACGACCCTGACTACGAGCAGAGCGACGACAACGGCGTCCGCGAGGCCTACGGCCTGGAGGATGAGGACGCCCTGAACCAGGTGCTGGGATCGACGTCGACCCCACAGGGCCGCTGCCTGGCGTTCCCGAACGTCCTCCAGCACCGGGTCAGCCCGTTCCGCCTGACCGACCCGACCCGCCCCGGTCACCGCAAGATCGTCGCGTTCTTCCTGGTGGACCCGTCGAGCAAGATCGTGTCGACATCGGACATACCCCCGCAGCAGCCGTGGTCCCCGACCTCCACCATGACCCTCGACCAGGCCAAGGCCTACCGAGAGCAACTCATGCAGGAACGCAAGTACTTCGTGGATGTGCACAACGAGGAGCTGTACGAACGGGAGTTCTCCCTCTGCGAGCACTGACCAGGCCCGCCGACGAGCCGCGAAGGCTCACTTGAGGGCCTGAAGGAAGGCGTTCCAGGCGGAGGAGCCGACGGTGACGTACGGCGATTCCGGAGTCTTGGAGTCCCGAAGGTGGACGGTGGAGGAGGCAACAGCGGCCTCCAGACACTGTCCACCTTCGCCGTCGCTGTAGCTCGACTTGACCCAACTCAACGTCTCTATGTTCATATCTCTCCCAGCACCTTCTCGATCAGCTCTAGGGATTCGTCGGGCCTGAGGGCCTGCGCCCGGATGATCCCATAGCGGGCGGCGAGAAGACGTACTTCTTCTCGGTCAACGACGAGACGCGGATACCCCTGAATCTCCATGTAGGCGACTTGTTCCTGCCCCTTGGGAATCAACAACGTGAACGGGCCACCGAGACACGAATGCTGAGTCCGATCGGTAGGCATCACCTGAAGCTGCACGGTCCGCATACGCCCGATGCGGAGCAACTGCCGTAACTGCCCGGCGTGCACGGAGGGCCCGCCGATGGGCCGCTCGATCACCGACTGCTCAATGATGAAACTGCACTCCGGGGGTGGCCACTTCTCGAAGAGTTGCTGCCGCGACAGCCGGTCGGCGACGCGCCGCTCGATGGTCTCCTCGTCGAGGGGAGGCTGGCGTTGGGTGAAGACGGCGCGCGAGTGGTCCTCGGTCTGAAGCAGCCCCAGCACACTCAGGGGGCTGTAGTCGTAGAGCGAGACGGCCTCCGCCTCCAACGCCGCGTAGTTCCGATACCACTCCGGATGCCGGGTACGCGCCTTGGCCATGGCCTCCTTGACCTCGGGGATGACTTCCTTCAACAGATTCCCTGCGTCGAGGAGATCGTCGGCCTTCTCCAACAGGTCGGGCTGCGGAGTCCGTACGCCCCGCTCGATGGCGGAGATGGCATCGGGCCCGTAGGCGACGAGCGCCCCGAACTCCTTCTGCGTCAGCCCTTTCCTCTCACGCAGCACCCGAAGCATCTTGCCGACGGCGGTGAACAACCCCGTCGTGCCGTTCGCCTCGGCCGGTGTTTCCGCACCCCGTTCGACCACGCCAGCACCTTCCCGTAAAGGAGTCGAAGAGCCGTACGGAAGTCAGACTAGAAACGCACACAGAACAGGTCACCAGAAACCCGAAAATACCCCCATCAAGCTGAACAAAGCGCAAAAACACCCCCCGTCGAGCTGGAGGTGCTACACGCCCTCCGCCTCCGCCTCCGCTTCCCCCTCAACCTCCACGACCACCTGACCCCCGACCCGAAGCCCCCACCCCGCCATGGCTCCGGCCTCGGCCTCCAGTACATGCCGGGCCCGAAGCCGCGGCAGCCCGATGCGCCCCGGCTTCATGGTGCGCACGGCGACGACCCGCATCCGCCGGTCGAGATAGGCGACATCGATGGGGATACGCATCCCCACGGTGTGCACGCTGTTGGCGGGAGACAGCAACAGGGCCCCCTCCACCGACTCCCGCCCGAGCAGCCCGCGCGTACGGGCGCGATAGGACGAGGCAATCTCCAGAGGCACCCGCACACCCCCCTCTGCCCCGAGCACAGCCAACTTCCCCACACCGTCCCGCCATTGCCGCCTCATGCCACCAAATCTCCCCGGCAGGACGCTCACTACGCCCCCACACCCCTCCTTTGCATGTTCATAAGTGGAATGACCAGCTCAATCCCGCCCGCGAACAAGTGGCCGGGTTATGCAACCGTTACGGCCACCGGCGACGTCTCATCGGTTGATTTGGCCTCATACGCACCGCCAGTCACCAGCCCCCGCCCTGGTGCCCCGCCATGCCGCTGGATAGTTTTGTTCGCTCAAGAGAAGCCTCGCCTCACCGGGAGCCGACCGTGAACCGCCGCCCCACCCTCCTCGCAGCGCTCACGCTGACCGCCGCAGCGGCCCTGACGCTGTCCGCGTGCGGGAGCGACGACAGCCCCGAAAAGAAGGACAACGACAAGATCGCCGGCGCCGACACCGGCGGCGACAAGTCCCCGTCGCCCACCGCGAGCACCTCGCCCGCCACGGACCGCCCGAAGATCGAGCTGCCGTCGGACATCTCCTACACCTTCGACTGGCCCAAGACGGGCGACAAGGAGAGGGACGCGGTCCTGGCCGACAGCGAGCAGTCGATCAAGGCACTCGACCTGGCCATCGTCAATCAGGACCCGTTGGACGAGCCGTACCGCTTCTACCACGAGGGTGAAGCCGCCGCCGAGGCCGAGAAGTTCATCCAGAACTACGTGGACAACAAGGCAGGCCTCACCGGCGCCTACCGCTTCTACGACCCCGTGGTGGCTGTCGCCAAGGACGGATCGGCTTCCCTCAGCTACTGCGAGGACCAAGGGAAGGCGTACGTCAAGGATCTGAAGACCGGCAAGGCCAAGAAGACCGAGGTCACTGCCAAGAGCTACGTGATCTACCACACGTCGCTCAAGAAGAACGACAAGGGTGTCTGGGTAGTCCAGAAGGTCGTCTCCGAGAGGGGAAGTGCCAAGTGCCAGCCCTGACCCGGATATTGAAGAAGCTTCCATGCGCCGCAGCGCTCGGTGTGTGCCTGATCATTTCTGCCCTCCCCAACCCGGCGCACGCCGACGACATCACCGGAGACGGCGGCTCCTTCGGTGAGGGCGGCACCGGCGCCAACGTCAATGGCGACAAGCTCTCGGTATCCGCCGGCGGCGTGGTCTTCGACCACTCCAAGAACGGCACCGGCGCCAAGGCCGGTACCCTGACCTCGACCACGTCCTGGACGCCCCCACCGTGCTGGCATGCCCCGAAGTACACCCCTGAGGGCCTTCAGAAGTACCTGGAGCCGATCTGGGAGGCGGGCTCGACGGGCCACACATGGGACGCCGAGCAGCGCGAGAAGTACAACGCCAACGACGAGAAGAAGGCCTTCAACAAGGACAAGTCCGGCGAGGGCTACTGGTGGGGCGCCTACGTCAACGACAAGACGTTCCCCCCGGGTTGGGACTCCTGCTACGAGGACGAGTACTTCTGGGTCGACACGGGCGACGCCCCGCCGGCGAACATCGAGAACGCCATAACCCCCGAGATCCTGGCCCAACTGGCCTACGCGGAGATCCGCGTCCCCGGCACGAAGGTGACTCTGGCCCCGGAGAACGCGACGAAGGTGAACCTGCCGACGTGGGCATGGCTGGACGCGGCGGACTTCAAGCCGGTGTCAGTGACGGCGTCGGTACCGGTCCTGGGCCTGGAAGCGACGGCGACAGCGGAACCGGTGTCCCTCCAGATCGAGCCGGGCACGAAGGACGCGGTGACGTACCCCGCGTCGGGTGTCTGCGAGATCAACAACGGCCGCATCGGAGAGCCGTACGCGAAGGGCAAGGCGGACCGGACACCGCCGTGCGGAGTGAAGTACCTCCGCTCCTCCGGTGAGAACACGTTCCCCCTCCAGGCGACGATTACGTGGGAAATCCATTGGACCGGCAGCGGCGGAGCCGGCGGCGACCTCCCGGACGGCGAGTTCGGCGCCACGCAGGACGTGGTGGTCCAGGAAATCCAGGCCATCAACAGGTGAGTGAAGGGGCGCCGCCACCGCAAGGAGCGGCGCCCCGGTTACGTTTGCTTCGATCAAGAGAAGCCTCGCCTCACCGGGAGCTGACCGTGAACCGCCGCCCCACCCTCCTCACCGCGCTCGCGCTGACCGCCGCAGCGGCCCTGATGACGCTGTCCGCGTGCGGGAGCGGGGACGACGCGAAGACCACCGTCGCTGACGAGGCGAACGGCAAGTCCCCGTCGCCCAGCGCGACCGACACACCGGCCTCCGCACAGCGCCCGGAGATCACTTTCCCGTCGGACGCCAAGAACGTTTTCGAGGACCGGAAGACGGGCGACAGGACGAAGGACGCCGTGCTGGCCGACAGCGCCCTGGCGGTGAACGCCGTGGACGAAGCGATCTTCGAGGGCAACACGGACACGAAGGCGCTGGGCTTCTACAACACGGGCAAGGCGCTGGAGTCGTCGATCACCTTCGCACGGCAGTACATCGACGGCGGCGACACCTGGACCGGGGTGACCCGGTACTACGACTACAAGGTAACCCTGTCCGGCGCCGACAAGGCCTACGTCACGTACTGCGCGGACGAGAGCAAGTCGTACATCAAGAACAGGAAGACCGGAAAGGTCGAGAAGTCACCCGCGACTGCGGATTCCTACGTCCAGTACAACACCAGCCTCGCCAGGAACGACGGAGGCGTCTGGCAGACGACCAGCATCGCATCGAACGGGGGCGCGGAGGAGTGCCAGCCGTAGGGGCTTTCGGTGCCGTGCCCAGTACGACCAGGTCACCGCGGTCATCAGCCCCGGAATGGCGAACAGCGGCGAGAAGGTAACCCACCAAACGCCCTGTGCGATACCACTCTCCATATAGGTCTGACTCTCAACGGTGAACGCCACAACGAGCTGCCAAACCGCCAAGAACACCAGCAACCCGGAGACCCCCCATGCCACCAGCCCAAGTACCTTGGGCTGCACAGCCACCCTCCACCGCCCACTGACGAGCAACAACGGCAGCAGCGCGGCCAGTTCGGTGAGCACGGACAGCCCGACGACGTAGACGATCCCCCAACCAGGGATGTCGAAGACGTCACGCAGGACTTGATCGCTGTACCCCACGTACACCCCGGACGCCATGGCGATACGCCAAAGCCCAGAGGGCAGGGCGCACAGGGCGATGCCGTGAGCGGCACGACGGGCCCAGGCAGGCGCGGGGCTGGGCGCAAGGACCGGAGCGGTGGCTGTCGTCATAGAACCCATGCTGTTGCCGAAAACCCCGACGAGGCATCGCCCACGACGGCGGCTGACCTCCGCCTCACGGGGGAGTAGCACCATCCGAAGGAAGTACCCCCAATTCAACCCACGGGTAACTCACTTGAGACGCTGACCCCCCAACCCCGGCACGCAGCACCAGGAGCCGCCCGTGATCCGCCGCCGTCCCGCTCTCCTCACAGCACTCATTCTGACGACCGCAGCGACTCTGACCCTGTCCGCGTGCGGGGGCGACGACGGCCCGGCGAAGGAGGGCAACGACAAGGTCGCAGGAGCGGGCGCGGGCAAGAAGCCATCGCCGTCACACAGCCAGAGCGCCCCGTCGGCCTCGGACAGCCCGAAGATCGAGCTCCCGGCGGACTTCTCCTACACCTTCGACTGGCCCAAGACGGGCGATGAGGATAAGGACGCGGTCCTGGCCGACAGCGAGCAGTCCATCAAGGCGGTAGACCTGGCGATCGTCAACCAGGACCCGTTGGACGAGTCCTACCTCTACTACTACGAGGGCGAAGCCGCTGCCTCGACAGAGGAGTTCATCAAGGCGTACGTCAAGGCCAAGGCCCGCGTCACCGGCGCATACCGCTACTACAACGCCACGGTCGACGTAACCGGCAAGGACAGGGCCTCGCTGACCTACTGCGAGGACCAGAGCAAGGCGTACGACATGTACTTGAAGACCGAGAAGGTCATCAAGACACCGGAAACCAGAAACAGTTACGTGCTCTATGCCACCCAACTGCGTAAGAACGGAGAGGGAGTGTGGGCCGTCAGTAAGATCCAGTCCCAGAGGGGAAGCGACAAGTGCCAGCCTTGAGCACCGGTCTCAAGCCTCGTGTTTCTCCGTCGCGATGGACTCGGTTCGACTCCTGGCCATCCAGACGTCATGCGCGGCGTGGGATGCCTGCCATCCATTTTCGGCCACGCAGCCGTCACTTGAACCCCTGACTTAGCGCCTGCCGCCCAGTGCTCCTTTGGCACCGTGACATCCCGCTGGATAGCTTTGCTTCGCAGAAGAGAAGCCTCGCCTCCCGGGAGTCGCCCGTGTACCGCCGCCCCACCGCCCTCACAGCGATCATCCTGACGACTGTAGCGGCCCTGACGCTGTCCGCGTGCGGGGGCGACGACGACATCCCCGAGGGCAAGGACAAGATTGCGGGAGCAGAGACGGGAAACGAGCCTTCGGCTTCCCCGAGCAAGAGCGTCCAGGCGACGGATCGACCGAAGATCGAGCTGCCGACGGACGTAACGTACGACTTTCAGTGGAAGAAGACCGGCGACCAGGAGAAGGACGCCGTGCTCAATGATGCCGAACAACGCATCAGAGCCGTCGACATGGCCATCGCCGAGCAGGATGCCCTGCACGAGGCATACCGCTTCTACTCCGAGGGATCTGCGGCGGCCGGAAGCCAGTCGTACATCCAGGACTTCATCGACCACAAGGCCCGTACGACTGGGTTGACTCGTTACTACAACGAGAGCCTGACGATCAGGGACGATGGCACCGCGGCCCTCGTGTACTGCGAGGACCAGAGCAAGGCGTACAACAAGTTCCTGGAGACGGGCAAGGTCGACGTCACGCCGGTGACGAAGAACAGCTACGTCGTCTACGCAGGCACGTTGCGCAAGAACAAGAACGGCGTATGGGTCACCGAGACCCTGACTTCGCAGAGGGGCAGCGAGAAGTGCCAGCCCTGACTCGCAAGCCCCCCTCCAGGCGACGGTCACATGGGAGATCACCTGGACCGGATCCGGCGGAGCCGGCGGCGACCTGCCCGACGGCACCTTCGGCGCCACGCAGGACGTAGTGGTCCAGGAAATCCAGGTCATCAACAGGTGAGTGAATGGGGTGTGCAGCGCCGAACGGCGCGAATTGGACGCAGTTTCGTGAGGTGACTGCACCCCTGAGATCAGGGCGGCTCCAAGCCCGAGGCTACGATCGGCTCCGGCCCTGCGGGGCTGCCACAAGATCGGGAGCTTCATTCCGAGGTGCCTTGGCCCCGGCAGGATAGGAGAAGACTTCCGTGAGCCGTCAAGGAGGTTTGCAGTTCGGTAAATTCATGGGCGATGACGGGGGTACTCATGACATGGTCCCCTCTTCTGTCATCGCCTCTGTCCCCGCGGCCAAGGCGGCGGCCGAACGGTTTGGCCGCGAGCTACGCTTCGATTTTCTCGATGACAAGGCTGTGCATGGGCTGCTGTTCCACCGCTGGGAAGACAACAGGAAATGGCGGGGACGCGGGTGCCTGGCAAGTGTCCCGCTGTTCATCTTTGTAGCTGGCGCGTGGCCGTTCTGGGATCTGGTTGCATCGCAGAAATCCCGAACCTTCCAGGTGGCGTTTATTTGTGCAGACGCTTTCCTCGTACTGGCAATGCTGGTCGGCTTGTATCTGTGGCGTCGGCCGAGCCTGCGCGACCCATCTCTGCGTAACGTACGAATCAGGGCGCGCAGATACCGAGAAATCGCTGGAATCGCTCGGCGCGGTGGGGCTGATATTCCGGCCACATATCCGTCCTACGGCATGTACGCCTCGTCCCGGAAGTTCTTCCCGGACGCGCCCGAACTGCCACTTCCTGAAAGCGAAGATGCTGAGTGACCGGCGCACCCGACACTGCGACCACTGTCCCCGCCCAGTTCGCATCCAATCCACCCTTCTGGTTCCGCGTGACTGGTTCCGCGTCGACCTGACCCAGGAGCGTTGGCGACGGCAACTGAAGATTTTCGTGGATAAGGAATCCGCGAAAGGCAGCGCCTCTTCGGAGGTCACCCGAACCATCTGGACCACGCTGCGCAATACGGCGGAGAGCGGGTTGGCACACGGGGCCCTGGAGTTCTTCCTGAAGACCGAGGTGTGCGACAGCGTGACCCTGCCTGCCTCGCTCCTGATCTCATTGAGGCTTATCCCACCCGAACTGACGCCCCAGCCAGCCGAGTTGGCGCAGCGACTGACTGTTCGAAGCGGGCACGACACTGACGTTGGTGTCCTGGAGCTGCCCGCTGGCACGGTTGTGCAGACTCGCACCGAGACCACAATGGACTTCCACGTTCACATGCCCGGCAATGTGGGCTACCTGCATTTGTCCTTCTCCGTACCACTCAGTGGCACGAACAGTCCGCTCGGCGATCTGTGCGAGGCCATCGCCCACTCGCTGCGCTGGGTCTGAAACCCGCTCCCCCTTCCGGGCGGACCACCCCCTCCAGCGTCACGAATGGCTCGCCCCGTCGTTCCTTCAAGCGGTGCCGGAGGTGCGTGGAAGGGGAGACGCGTGGCGGAGCGGCTGGTGGTGGACGGGGATGAGCTGACTCGGTTCATGGGGTCGTTGCGGAAGTCGGTCAGTTCGCTCAACGGGGTGCGCAAGGCGTTGCTGGACTCCACCGTGACCGGACTCGGGACCGACGACCTCGACTGTGCCTGCGAGGACTTTCAGGAGGACTGGAAGTACGGCGCCGAGGAGATCGGCAAGCAGACCCAGGATCTCGCCGAGATCATCGGGAAGAGCCGGGACAGCTATCTGGAGGTCGACGAGGCCCTGGAGGCCGCGCTGAGCAAGGCCGGGCGGAAGTGACCTACGCCCCCGGTACCGAGCAGACCGGCGCCGCGCTCAGCCCTCAGGCCCTCGCCGATCTCGACAAGCCGCAAGGGCTCAAGTCGGCGCCCGTCATTCCCAATCCGCACTACCCACACGTCGGGTTCAATCCCGTTCCCGGCAGTACGGAGACCGTTCGGGAGCTGTATCGAAAGCTGGGCGACTGCGCGTCGGTCCTGGAGGAGGCGTACGACCTCGTCACCAAGCTGCTTGACGGCAGTTACTGGAAGGGCGACGCCGCTGTCGCCTTTCGCGAGCAGCTCGACGGCGGGCCGTTGCCGCGGAACTTGAAGAACGCGGCACGCTCCTTGCGGAAAGCGGCCAAGCAGCTCACTCGGTGGGAGGGGGAGCTCGACGACTTCCAAGCGCGGGCCAAGCGGCTTGAGGACGACGCTCGGGATGCCCGCGACGCGGTGAAGCGTGCGGAGGGGAAGTCCGAGGCGGTTGTCGAAGAGGCACAGTCGGAGTTGGACCGGGTGCTCGGGCGGGCTCGGCGGCTGGCCGGGGAGCACGAGGCCAGGGCAAAACATCGGGCCCAGAAGATCCGGGAAGCAACGCAGAAGCTGGCGCCTAATGAGCCGGGGTGGTTCGACGACGCGCTCGACTGGCTGGGCGAGAACCTCCCGGACGTCCTCAGCTTCCTGGCAGGCACGATCGCTGTGGCGGCACTGCTTCTCTCCGGGCCGTTGGGATGGAGCCTCGCGACGGTGGGGGTTCTGATGTTGGGGGCTTCGGCTGTCAGTCTTTCGGGGCTGACCCTCCGGCTCTCCGACGCGGAGACTTGGGCGTCGTTGAAGGACGGCTTCACCAAGGGTGAGATCGATGCCGACTTCTGGAGCAATCTCGTTTCGGTGGGGGCGGACGCCGCAGGCGCGTTCCCGGGCGTCGGCGCGATCGGCAAAGGCGCGTACACCGGAGTGCAGGCAGCTCTCCGCAGCACCGAAGTGCTCAGCCTCGGCGAGAAGGTGGCCCTCTACGGCACCAAGACGATGGACGAGGCGAAAGCGGTGGCCCAGTTGGACAACCCGCTGTTTCTCAGGGCGGTGCGCGGTCTGGCCGATCCGGAACGGGCCGCCAAGGCTGTACAGGGCGCGTCCGGCCTCGTCGGCGTGGGCACGGGGGGATTCGGCCTCTACAACAAGGTTGTGGACGCGGATGACGACGGGATCAAGGACGGTGCCGTTGCCGGCATCGACGGATCACGCCTGGTACTCGATACCGGAGGTCTCTACAGCCTGGCGCGCCATGTCTTCTGACGGAGAGAGCAAACCTGTGCACCCCCCCGACTGCTGTACTGCCTGGGATCACCCGCCGACCCGCAGGGCATGGCGGGCGTATGTGGCCCGTCACCTGCTCGGCCTCGTCGGATGGCCCGCCACATGGATCGGCCTTCTCTATGTCCTGGTCGTCTACCTGACCCCTGGGTTCGCCCTTCTGTTCGCGTTTCCCCTTTGCTACGCGATGTACCGAACCATCCTCCAACTCCGCCACCTCCCCACCACCATCCGCACCCTTCGAGTCCTCCAGCACTACCCCTGGCAACTCCTCCCCAACACCCCCCGCGGACTCGACGAACACCCCCACGCCGAGGACGGCGGTATCTGGATCGAGTTCCCGGATCCCAGCGGGCGAGGAAGGAAGGGAATCCCGCTCACGTTCGTCAAACACTTCCGTGCCTACTGGTGGCTCCGCCACATCGGTGGGCCGCGTACGAAGCCCGACCTCAAGGCCGCACTGGAGCCGCTGTGGTTCGCCGGTGACCCCCGGTTCCTGGGCGTCGTGGCCGTGACCGGGCGGCACGGCGCCGCGCCCAGGCGGCTGCACTTCCTCTACCGGCCGTCCGCCTTCGAGGCCCGGGCCACCCGGCCGGAGTGGCCCGATGTCACGCCGGCCGACATCGAGCGCGCACGACGAGCCGGAGCCCGGTACCTCCCGAACGTACCGGCCGCCACCCCCGCCGGACAGGAGTCATGAGCACCGCCGACGCAGCCGCACCCACCCCCACCATCGTCATCGATGACTCCGCGCAGGACCCCCACGCGGAGCTCTGGTTCGCCGAACCGCCCGGCTTCCTTCCGCTGCCCCTCGACGCCCTGCTCCCCGAGCCCGGCTCGGAGGCAGCCCATGCCTTACGGGCCACCGTCGAGCCCTTCCTGAACTCCGCCCCGAACGAACTGCACCGCCTCCAGTTCATCGCCCACGTCGCCGCAGGCCAGCAACTCCTCGCTGCACTACAGGAGACCGGCACCGTTCACTGCTCGATCGGGCTCCATCGGGACGACGTGGCCGTCAATGCGGCCCCCGAACCCCTTCTTTCCTTCTTCACCGTCTCCTGGCGGCAGATCGCCACCACCCCGCGCGGCGTCACCGCGGCCCGCGCCGCCGCATCCGCCAGCGAAGACGCCCACATCGAGTACCTGGAACTTCCCTGCGGACCCGTCACCCTCACCGAGTCCACATCAGTCCCCTCGTCCTCGCTCCCCACACCCCTCCGTCAGATCCGAGCCCACATCCCCCACCCCGACTGCAAGCGCCTCGCCGTACTCACCCTCGGCACCACCGCCCTGGCCCGCCGCGCCGAGTACCGTGCGATCCTCCACCGGATCGTCGAGACGGTCAGTTTTGAGCGGCCGTTGGGGTGAGCATCCGCTGGCGTAATCGCGTTGTTCGTCGCCGACGACCGGGGTAGGAACACCCCCATGACCCACCTAGGCGCAATCTTCCGCCCCCAACTCCCCCCAGAAGACCTCCGCCCCATCGCCCGGCTCGCCGATGCCTCCGGGCTTGAGGAGCTGTGGGTGTGGGAGGACTGTTTCCGGGAGGGTGGGGTTTCCGCGGCGGCTGCCGTGTTGGCCTGGACCGAGCGGGTGAAGGTCGGGATCGGGCTGTTGCCCGTGCCGTTGCGGAACGTTGCCGTGACCGCGATGGAAGTCGCCACGCTGGAGCGGATGTTCCCCGGCCGTGCCGTCATCACCGTCGGGCACGGAGTGCAGGAGTGGATGGAGCAGGTCGGCGCCCGCGTCGAGTCGCCGCTCACCCTCCTGCGGGAGCATCTGCACGCGCTGCGTGCCCTGTTGCGCGGGGAGCAGGTCAGTACGCAAGGGCGGTACGTCCGGCTGGACGGCGTCGCTCTCGACTGGCCGCCCGCCCACCCCGTCCCCGTGCTCGCCGGTGTCACCGGGCCCCGTTCGCTCCGGCTCTCCGGTGAGGCCGCCGACGGGACGCTGCTCACCGCCTCCCATTCGGTGGACCAGGTGCGGCAAGCGAAGGAACTCATCCAGCAAGGCCGGGAAGCCGCCTCGCGTACCGGTGAGCCGCACCCCCTCACCGTCTATCTGCTCGCCGCCACCGGTCCCGGCGCCGCCGAGCGGCTGCACAAGGAACTCGCCGAGGAAGGGCTCGCCGACGTGCCCGGGATCGGGGTCGCCGGGGAGGCCCACGCAGTCGCCGAGGCCGTACAGCGGATGGCGGAAGCCGGTGCCGATACGGTCGTGCTCCAGCCGGCGGGGGACGAGCCCGACCCCGCCGGGTTCGTGCGGTTCGTCGCCGAGGACGTACGGCCGCTCGTATCGCCGTAGAAGCTCTGTACAAGCCCCCTAACCCACCGCCCCGTCGATCAGCTCCCGCACGATGTCCATGTGTCCCGCGTGCCGAGCCGTCTCCTCGATCATGTGGACCAGGACCCAGCGCAGGGACACATCATGGTCCCGCCAGTCCGGCCGGCCCACGTCGTCCAGTGACCGTTCGTCGATCGTGCGGTCGGCGGCGGCGCGGGCGCGGCCGTAGAAGTCGATGATCTGCTGGGTCGTCTCGCCCTGGTCGGCGCGCATGTCCTGGTCGCTGTACGGGTCGAACCACAGCGGCTCCACCTCGCCGCCGAAGGCCGAGACGAACCAGCCGTACTCCACCGAACCCAGGTGCTTGACCAGGCCCAGCAGGTTTGTGCCGGACGGGGTGAGCGGGCGGCGCAGTTGTTCGTCGTCCAGGCCCTCCAGTTTCGACAGCACCGCGTTCCGCATCCTGTTCAGGCTCGCGTGCAGTGTCTCCTTGTCGCCCGCCGTGTACGACAGGTCGGACTGCGTGCTCTCAGGGTTCGCCATGCCTCGGAAATTAGCAGCGGCCTCCGACACCCCCTTGCGATCATTGGCGCATGGGCCACGACCAATCCAGCCGTACCTTCGAGGAGCTTGTCGCCGAGGGTGCCGCCGTGCCCACGGAGGGGTGGGACTTCTCCTGGTTCCGGGGGCGCGCTACCGAGGCGCGGCCCAGCTGGGGGTACGCCGTCTCCCTCAGTACGCGGCTCGCGGGCGCCCGTGCCGCGCTCGATCTGCAGACCGGGGGAGGGGAAGTGCTCGACTTCGCCCTCGCACGGGCGTCCAAGGCCCCCGTGCTCACCGTCGCCACCGAGGGCTGGCCGCCCAACATCGCCAAGGCCACGGCCCTGCTCGCCCCGCGCGGTGTCGCCGTCGTCGCCTCGCCCGAGCCCGATCCGCTTCCGTTCGCCGACGACACCTTCGATCTGGTCAGCAGCCGGCACCCGGTCCGCGCCCACTGGGAGGAGATCGTCCGGGTGCTCCGGCCCGGTGGGGTCTACTTCGCCCAACACGTCGGGCCCCACAGCGCCTTCGAGCTCGTCGAGTACTTCCTCGGGCCGCAGGACGGGGACGTACGCGAGGCACGGCATCCCGAGCGCGAACGCGCCGCCGCCGAAGCCGCCGGGCTGGAGATCGAAGACCTGCGGGCCGAGGAACTGCGCATGGAGTTCTACGACATCGCCGCGGTCGTGCACTTCCTGCGCAAGGTGATCTGGATGGTGCCCGGCTTCACCGTCGAGGCGTACGAGCCCCAGCTCCGCGCCCTGCACGAGCGGATCCAGAGCGACGGTGCCTTCGTCACCCACAGCACCCGACACCTCTTCGTGGCCCATAAGCCCGGTAGGCGCCACACGCCCCGCTGAGAAAGCCGGCGGATCCGGCGCGGCTACGCGTGCGGCCCCACCCTCACCTCTCCCCGTACCAACTCCGGTCGCATCCCCAGTACTTCGCCCAGCCGATCCACCTGCTCGGCCAGCGCCTCCTCCTGCCGGGCCTTCAAGGCACCTGACGAGGACCCCAGCACCTCCACCGTCACCACCGCCCGCTTCCCCTGCCTGCGCAGATGCCACACCCCGGCCACGGCCCCGTCCACCAGCAGCACCGGATAGTTGCCGGCCTGGCCACGCGCCAGCGCCCTGCCGTACGCCTCTCCGGGGAACAGCGACTCCCTGGGCTGCGCGGCGATGCCGTACGCGTCGAAGTAGGGGAGCAGTCGTACCCCCCGCCACCCCTGCGACGGGAACTCCGTGTCGCCCGCGGCCACCCACGCCGACGCGCCCTCGAAGCCGACCTCCTCGATCGCGCCGCTCGCTGCCTGCTCCTCGAAGAGCCGGGCCGCCCATGCCGTCGGTGCCGCCAGCCACTTGGCGAAGTACGCCGGGGTCGCGGGGCCGTAGGCGTGCAGATAGCGGAGGAGCAGTGCGGGGACCGCCTCCGTGGCGGGGAGGGGGTCGAAGCGGGGCGGGCGGGTGTAGGTGACCTTGCGGCCGCGGTCGGGGCCGAAGCACAGGGCGCCGGACTGGCCCGCGCGGTGAAGGACCTGGCGCCAGCGCGGCCACATGCCCTGGAAGGCGGGCATGACCGGGTCGCCGGCCCAGGGGCCGGTGCGGGCGACGACCTTGTCGCTCAGTTCGTCGATGGTGAGGCAGGCGCCGTCGAGGGCGTCCTCGATCGCCGTCACGATCTGCTGCGCCTGTTGCTCCGTAACCCGTACCTCGGGGGCGAACGGGCCCGCGCCGGACGGGATCGCGGGCAGGGCCGAGGTCCACAGGGGGAGGTCGCGGGTGGGGAGGAGGTGGACCGTGCCGCGCGGGCCGTGGGTCTTCAACAGGGTGCGGTGCTCCCACAGTGCGGCGCGTACGTCGGTGCGGGTTGCCCCGGTGATGCGGACGCCGATCGACAGTTCGGCCGCGGACAGCACCTGGGCGTGGGCGCCGAGCATGCTCGCCACGACGGTGGGGACGGCCGCGGCCCCCGTCGCCGGATTGGCCAGGAACTGCCGTTCGAGCCGCCGCGCGCTCGCCGCTTCCCAGGAGATGGTCACCGTCATGGGGCGACATTAGGGCTCATGTAGGTCAGCCCGTGTCCGCTATGGCCCCAGGTTCCGTCCGCCGCGCCCTCAAAGCCTGGTGCGGACGAAAGGAGCAAATCGGGTAAATGTGACCTGCGCCACTGTACCGCCTTCGCATCCAAGGATTCACGGCTTGTCCACATTGTTATCGCTTGTCGCTCGCGTCTCACGCACATCTCGCGTAAGTTCAGACCAAGGTAATTCGCGTCAGCAAAGCTGCGCGGGCGGCACCGCGCAGTGGAGGGGGCTGCGCGGTGCCGTACACACCGTCAAGCCGACGTTCGCCGCCGGTTCACCCGGGGGAGGGAAGGGTGTCCGGCGCGCCCCGTGTGTCACGGATGTCGCCCGAACCGGCCAGAGCCCCTCGCGTTCCGCTCGATTCCCCTGGTAATCCGCTGTGTTCCGGCCATGAACACCCGCCGGAAAGGCCCCTCCGGGGACCTCGACGCGTCGCCGTCCGATTTCGGAGAGTAGTTGTGGCGCGCCGATGCACGCAGGATCACTTACGAAGGGTTATGGTGGAAACCCCCCCTCGGGCCGGTCCGTCTCCCCCCCACGGACCGGCCCGTTTTTCTTGCCCGGTTAAGGTCCGGTACATGTCATTCGGACCGCCGCAGCAACCGCCCTACGGTCAGCAGCCGCCCTACGGCCAGCAACCGTCCTACGGTCAGCAAGCGCCGTACGGCCAGCAACCGCCGTACAGTCAGCAACCGCCCTACGGCCAGCAACCGCCGTACAGCCAATACCCCCCGCTCCCCTACGCCCCCGCCGTCATGCCCGACTCCGTGCGCACGGCGCGCATCGTGCTCTGGGTCACCGTGGGAGTCTCCGTGCTCCACGCCGCCGCGGCCGGGAGCGCGTACGCGGCGGGGTACGTCACCGGCGGCTACCTGATGCTGTGGGTCATGGCGCTGCTCGCCTCCTTCTACGCGAGCCGCCGCAGCGGCGTCCGTGGCGCCTCCACGGTGCTGGCCGTCATTCAGATGTTCTTCGCCGTCGTCGCGCTGTCGAAGATGCAGGTACTGCTCGGCATCATCCCCTTCGGCGCCGCCCTCACCGTCTTCATCCTGCTGCGCCGGGACGACGCCAGGGCCTGGTTCACCCGGCCCCGCACCCCCTGACACCCGTGGGCGGTTCCCGCGCCGGGCGGAGGTAGGCTTCGGCCCTGGACCGCCGCCGGGCCGGATCCGCACGGAGGGGCTGACATTCACGTGAACCTGCGCGACAAGCTGCGCGGCCTGCTGGTCAGGCTATACGCGCGCCGGGTGGAGGGTCACCTGGACCACGCTCAGGTGCCCCAGCACATCGGCGTCATCATGGACGGCAACCGCCGCTGGGCGAAGGCGGCCGGTTCCACGACCGTGCACGGGCACCGGGCCGGGGCGGACAAGATCGAGGAGTTCCTCGGCTGGTGCTCCGAGACGGACGTGAAGGTCGTCACCCTCTGGCTGCTGTCGACGGACAACTTCGACCGGCCGCAGGAGGAGCTCGTCCCGCTGCTCGGCATCATCGAGGACGTCGTGCGCAGCCTCGCCGCCGACGGCCGCTGGCGGGTGCACCACGTCGGCACCCGGGACCTGCTGCCGCCGCAGATGCAGAGCACGCTCAAGGCGGCCGAGGAACGGACCGAGCAGGTCGACGGAATAGTGGTCAACGTCGCCATCGGCTACGGCGGGCGGCAGGAGATCGCCGACGCGGTGCGCTCGATGCTGCTCGACGCGGCCGAGCGCGGTACCTCGCTGGAGAAGCTCGCCGACTCCGTCGACATCGACATGATCGGCCGCCACCTCTACACCGGCGACCAGCCCGACCCCGACCTGGTCATCCGCACCAGCGGCGAACAGCGGTTGTCCGGATTCATGCTGTGGCAGACGGCGCACTCCGAGTACTACTTCTGCGACGTGTTCTGGCCGGCCTTCCGCAAGGTCGACTTCCTGCGGGCGCTGCGCGACTACGCGGCCCGGCACCGCCGCTACGGCGCCTGACCCGAGCACCGACAGGCTCCCGAAGTACCCCCTTTCCGGGCAGAAGTAACGGGGAGTTCACTTCCACGCCGTCATATGCCGTGGCATGGCACCGCATGTTCGAGGGCATAAGCCAGTCAGGTCGATGCCCGAACCACGGGTGTCGGATCCTCAGCGGACGGCACGGGGCCGTCCGCCCGGGAGGCCCTTTGCACCAGCCCGATCGTGCGGACACCGTACGGACGCAAGCGCGGAGGGCCGGTTTTCGGCCCGTGCACAGGGGCCGTCGACCGGTCCAGCTCCACTCCGTCGCTCCCCGACCTCTTCCGAGGGGGTACGTCCTTCCGTGGTGACCAGCACAAAGCGCCGCAAGTCCGACCGGCGCACCTATGTTCTCGACACCAGCGTCCTGCTGGCCGACCCCAACGCCCTCAGCCGCTTCGACGAGCACGAGGTCGTGCTCCCCATCGTCGTGGTCACGGAGCTGGAGGCCAAGCGGCACCACCCCGAACTCGGCTACTTCGCCCGCCAGGCGCTGCGCCTGCTGGACGAGTTCCGGGTCCGCTACGGCCGTCTCGACGCCCCGCTCCCGATCGGGGACCTGGGCGGCACGGTGCGTGTCGAGCTCAACCACTCGGACCCCAGCGTTCTGCCGACCGGCTACCGCCTGGGGGACAACGACTCCCGCATCCTGGCGGTGGCCCGCAATCTGCAGGCCGAGGGGTTCGACGTCACCGTGGTGTCGAAGGACCTCCCGCTGAGGATCAAGGCCTCCTCCGTCGGACTCCTCGCCGAGGAGTACCGCGCCGAGCTCGCGATCACGGATTCGTCCGGCTGGACCGGAATGTCCGAACTGACGCTCTCCGGTGAACAGGTGGACGTCCTCTTCGAGGTGGGGCACGCCTATGTGCCCGAGGTCGCGGACCTGCCCGTGCACACCGGTCTGACCATCCAGTCCGAGCGCGGCAAGGCGCTGGGCCGGGTGACGGCCGACGGCAACGTCCGGCTGGTGCGCGGCGACCGTGAGGTCTTCGGTATCAAGGGGCGCAGCGCCGAGCAGCGCATCGCGCTGGACCTGCTGCTCGACCCGGACATCGGGATCGTCTCGATGGGCGGCCGGGCCGGCACCGGCAAGTCGGCGCTGGCGCTGTGCGCGGGTCTGGAGGCGGTGCTGGAGCGCCGTCAGCACCAGAAGGTGATGGTCTTCCGGCCGCTGTACGCGGTGGGCGGGCAGGAGCTGGGCTATCTGCCGGGCACCGAGGCCGAGAAGATGAGCCCGTGGGCACAGGCGGTCTTCGACACGCTGTCCTCGGTCACCAGCCGGGAGGTCATCGAGGAGGTCACCGCGCGCGGGATGCTGGAGGTCCTGCCGCTCACCCATATCCGCGGCCGTTCGCTGCACGACGCGTTCGTGATCGTGGACGAGGCCCAGTCCCTGGAGCGGAACGTCCTGTTGACCGTTCTGTCCCGAGTCGGGGCGAATTCCCGGGTGGTGCTCACGCACGACGTGGCCCAGCGGGACAACCTGCGGGTGGGGCGCTACGACGGTGTCGTCGCCGTCGTGGAGAAGTTGAAGGGGCATCCGCTCTTCGCGCATGTCACGCTGACCCGGTCCGAGAGGTCCCAGATCGCCGCCCTTGTGACCGAAATGCTGGAGGATGGGCAGATCTGACCGGAGTGTTGAACTTCGGGTAGCTACCCGCCAGTTGGCGCCGTCCGACAAAGGCTAGAGCCTAGTGGGGCGGCGCCTTCGCGTGTGGCCGTTTCGCGCAAACTCGCTGGCTCAAACGGGATGTGAGCTTTCACACGCAACACAGAATTGCCTTGCGGCGTCCGGTTACGGCAGAGTCTCACTCCTGTCAGGCCCCGCATACGGCACATCTGTACCCCCAGCGGTACGGCACAACTTGAGAAGCACCGCTAACTCCATAGCGTCGTCGTATGCCGCCCGAGCACCAAGCGGCGCTCCCCTCGTGGGAGTTGCCCACCGGGCCCGCGCCTCCCGTGACCCCGCAGTTGGGAGGCCAGTGTCAGGGGCACGATTGCGTCCGCCAGGGTCACCGAAGCGGGCGATGCTGGAAGGAAACCGTGTGAGCCGGATTTCGGTCCGGGGATTCGCAGTGGCCTCGGCCACCGCGGTCACCGCTGTCGGAAGCGTCGTCGGCGTTGCCTCGGGCAGCACCGCGCAGAACAACGACGCCGAAGCGACGGCAGCCGACGCGACGCTCCTCGCGGACATACCCACGGGTCAGCAGGCCCAGGTTCAGACCGCGTCCCTGACTCAGCAGGCGAACGTCCAGGCCATCGCCGCGGACGCGAGCGCCAAGAAGGACGCGGAGGAAGCGGCCCGTCGCGCCGCCGCCCAGACCGCGATCGACAAGAAGGAAGCCGCGGAGAAGGCCGCGAAGGCCGCCGAGGAGGCCAAGGAGCGCGAAGAGGCCGAGACCAAGGCGTCCCGTTCCTCCACCAGCTTCGCGGTCCAGAGCTCCTACACCATCGCGCAGATCCAGGCGATGGCGCAGCAGATGGTGCCCTCCGGCCAGTACCAGTGCTTCAGCAACATCGTGGACCACGAGTCCAGCTGGAACTACAAGGCCGTGAACCCCTCCTCGGGCGCCTACGGTCTCTTCCAGGCCCTGCCGGCGGGCAAGTACGCCTCCGCCGGTGCCGACTGGCAGACCAACCCCGCCACGCAGATCAAGTGGGGCCTCAACTACATGAACGAGCGCTACGGCAGCCCGTGCGACGCCTGGGCCTTCTGGCAGGCGAACCACTGGTACTAGGCATTACGCCGTACCTCTCAACTTCGGGCAGCCCCTCACCGTCTCACGGTGAGGGGCTTCGCCATGTACGGTCGGAGCCGACGACTCCAGGGGGGAGTGGTGGGCAAGGACGGGGGAAGAGGACGGATCATGTCGCGAGTGCCACGCTGGCTGGGACGGCTCGGCGCCGGTCTGACGCACATGGGTGAGCGGTTGGACCAGCGCCGCGCGGAGGTCGAGCGGGAGAGCGCCGAGGCGGCGCCGCCCCCGTTGCCGCCCGTGGACCGGGCCCCGCTGCCCGCCGCAACCCCGCCGCCCGAGCGGCCCGATCCCGCGCTGGCCGTGCCCTGGGGAGTCCGGGTCGCCGCCGAGGCCGGCTGGCGGCTGCTGGTGCTGGCCGGCACCGTCTGGGTGCTCATGCGGGTCATCAGCGCCGTCCAACTGGTCGTACTGGCCTTCGTGGCCGCGCTGCTGATCACCGCGCTGCTGGAGCCCACGGTGACCCGACTGCGCCGCTACGGCGTGCCGCGCGGCCTGGCGACCGCGCTCACCGCGATCCTCGGCTTCGTCGTCATGGGGCTGATGGGATGGTTCGTCACCTGGCAGGTGATGGAGAACATCGACAACCTCTCCGACCAGGTCCAGGACGGCATCGACGAACTGCGCAACTGGCTGCTGGACAGCCCCTTCCACGTCACCGACAAGCAGATCAACGACATCGCGGAGAACCTGCGCGACACCATCGGCGCCAACACCGACGAGATCACCTCGGCGGGCCTGGAGGGCGTCACGGTCATCGTCGAGGCGCTGACCGGCATCCTGCTCGCGGCCTTCTCGACGCTGTTCCTGCTCTACGACGGCAAGCGGATCTGGGAGTGGTCGCTGAGGCTGGTGCCGGCCGCCGCCCGGCCGGGTGTCGCGGGCGCCGGTCCGGCCGCCTGGCGGACGCTGACGGCGTATGTGCGCGGCACGGTGATAGTGGCTCTCATCGACGCGGTCTTCATCGGTATCGGCATCTACTTCCTCGATGTGCCGATGGCCGTGCCGCTGGCCGTGTTCATCTTCCTGTTCTCCTTCATCCCGCTGGTCGGTGCCGTGGCCTCCGGCGCGCTGGCGGTCGTGGTCGCGCTGGTCACCCAGGGCGTGTTCACGGCGGTGATGACGCTGGTGGTCGTGCTGGCGGTGCAGCAGATCGAGGGGCACATCCTCCAGCCGTTCATCCTGGGCCGCGCGGTGCGCGTCCATCCGCTGGCGGTGGTCCTCGCGGTCGCCTCCGGCGGCATGGTGGCGGGCATCGGCGGCGCGGTGGTGGCGGTGCCGCTGGTGGCGGTGGCCAACACGGTGGTGGGCTACCTGCGTTCGTACAACCAGCCGCCCGTGGCGGCCGCACCCGCGGTCCAGGAAAAGGACGCGGAGCCGGAAACGCCTGTGGAGAACGCCGAGGGCCCCGCTCACCCGGAGTGAACCAGGAGTGAACGGGGCCCGGGGGACTACCGGAGCTACGCGGACAGGACCGCTTCGGTCTCCAGGGTGACACCGACCGCCTGGATCACCGAGGCGATCTTGAACGCCTCCTGGATGACCTCGCGCTCGATGCCCGCCTTGCGCAGCACCTGCTCGTGCGAGTCCAGGCACATACCGCAGCCGTTGACGGCGGAGACCGCGAAGGACCACAGCTCGAAGTCGACCTTGTCGACACCGGGGTTGCCGATGACGTTCATCCGCAGACCCGCGCGCAGGTTGCCGTACTCGTGGTCCGACAGCAGGTGGCGGGTGCGGTAGAAGACGTTGTTCATCGCCATGATCGCGGCGGCCGCCTTGGCGGCGGTGTACGCCTCCGGCGTCAGGTTCGCCTTCGCCTCCGGCTCCAGCTCGCGCAGCACGATCGGGGAACGCGAGGCGATGGCGGTCGCCAGCACGGTGCCCCACAGCTGCTGCGCCGGGAGGTCGGAGTTGCCGATGACCGAGCCCAGGTTGAGCTTCAGGTCCTTGGCGTAGTCCGGGACGGCGGACTTCAGGGAGTCGAGCGACATCTCAGGTCACTCCCCGGCCAGCAGCTTGACCGGGTCCAGGGTGTCCTCGCCCTTGCTCCAGTTGCACGGGCACAGCTCGTCGGTCTGCAGGGCGTCGAGGACCCGCAGGACCTCCTTGGGGTTCCGGCCGACCGAACCGGCGGTGACCATCGTGAACTGGATCTCGCGGTTGGGGTCCACGATGAACACGGCGCGCTGCGCGAAGCCGTCCTCGCCCTCGATGCCGAGGTCGCGCATCAGCTCGTGCTTGGAGTCGGCCATCATCGGGAACGGCAGATCGGTCAGGTCCGGGTGGTCCTTGCGCCAGGCGTGGTGCACGAACTCGGAGTCACCGGAGAAGCCCAGGATCTGCGCGTCACGGTCGGCGAACTCGTCGTTCAGCTTGCCGAACGCGGCGATCTCGGTCGGGCACACGAAGGTGAAGTCCTTCGGCCACGCGAAGACCACGAGCCACTTGCCCTCGTAGGACTTGTGGTGGATCTGCTCGAACTCCTTGCCCTTCTCCAGCGAGACGCAGGCGGTGAGTTCGAACTCGGGGAACTTGTCACCAACAGTGAGCACAGGCTCTCCTTGCAGCGAAGAAGCGTCCGGATCGCGGACGTTTCCCATGGGTTGGACGAGGCCGATGCTGGCACACGGTGCATTGATTAGAGAAATCGCTACACTGACTCGTGTTGATCGGAGGCGTTTATCAGTGACCGTGGGTAATGGTGGGGCCAAGCGCCGGCTGCCCAGTCTGGCGCAGCTGCGGGCGTTCGCGGCCGTCGCGGAGCATCTGCACTTCCGGGACGCGGCCGCCGCCATCGGCATGAGCCAGCCCGCGCTCTCCGGCGCCGTCGCCGCCTTGGAGGAGACACTCGGGGTCACCCTCCTTGAGCGTACGACCCGAAAAGTGCTGCTCTCCCCGGCCGGTGAACGGCTCGCGGAGCGCGCCAGGGCTGTCCTGGACGAGGTCGGCGCCCTGCTGGAGGAGGCGGAGGCGGTACGCGCCCCCTTCACCGGAGTGCTCCGGCTCGGTGTCATCCCGACCGTGGCGCCGTATCTGCTGCCGACCGTGCTGCGGCTGGTCCACGACCGCTACCCGCACCTCGACCTCCAGGTCCATGAGGAGCAGACCGCGAGCCTCCTGGACGGGCTGAACAGCGGGCGGCTGGACCTGCTGCTGCTCGCCGTGCCGCTCGGGGTGCCGACGGTCACCGAACTCCCGCTCTTCGACGAGGACTTCGTGCTCGTCACCCCGCTGGACCACTGGCTCGGCGGGCGCGAGGGCATCCCCCGCGAGGCGCTGAAGGAAGTCAACCTGCTGCTCCTGGACGAGGGGCACTGTCTGCGCGACCAGGCGCTCGACATCTGCCGGGAGGCGGGCCGCGAGGACGCCCCGGTCACCACAACGGCCGCCGGGCTCGCCACGCTGGTGCAGCTCGTCGCGGGCGGGCTCGGCGTCACCCTGCTGCCGCGCACCGCCGTGAAGGTCGAGACGAGCCGCAGCAACCAGCTCACCACCGGCTACTTCGCCGACCCCGCCCCCACCCGCCGGATCGCCCTCGCCATGCGCACCGGCGCCGCCCGCCGCGCCGAGTACCGGGAGCTCGCCGCCGCCCTCAGGGAGGCGCTGCGGCCCCTGCCGGTTCGGGTTCTGGGGGACCACGACTGACGGAAATCCGGGATTCCGTTCGGTCAATTCGGTGCCCAAGTCGACCGCCAAGTCGGCGAGTTGGGCCGCCGGGAATATCAACTTCCGTCAACTAGCGGCAGGTCGGAAATCCCCGGCCGTACGCCGTCGTCCGGCTGATAGGTATTCCCCCCTCAGCGCTACGCATCAGGCGTATGTGCGAGAGGCCAAGGGGAGTGATGTCGGGCTACAGCCTCCTGGCACCGGCCCTGGCCGGTTGCGGACAGGACGGGTTCACCGGCGCGCTGCGCGTCACCGGAACCCCGGGCGGCACCGTCCACTTCCGCGACGGACTCGTCGTCGCCGCCGAATCGCCCGGCGCGCCCGGCCCCGAGGCACTGCTGCTGCGCTCCGGGCGGATCAGCGCGGAACAGTGGGCCGGGCTGGTGGAGGAGGCCGGCGGCACGGAGTGGCCGGTCGCCGAACTCGTCGCCCACGGGCACGCCGGCGACGCCACCTTGCGGGTGGTGTGCGTGATGGCGCTGCACGACGCCGTGTTCGCCATGTCCGCCGGGATCGTGGAGGACTGGCGGCGCACCCTCGGCGACACCGACCCGTTCGCCCCGGTCGAGGTCACCGAGACCACCGAGCGCCTGCTGCAGGACACCGCCCGCCGCATCGCCGCCGTCGAACGGCTGCCCCACCCCGTCCACCCCGACCGCGAACGCCCCCTGCCCGTCGGCAAGCCCGAAAACCCGCTCACGCCGCTCCAGTACGACCTGCTCACCCACGCCGACGGCCGCAGCACCGCCCGCGACCTCGCCTTCCGCACCGGACGCAGCGTCTACACGGTCACCGTGGAGGTGGCCCGGATGCTCGCCGACGAACTGCTGGAATGCGCCCCCGAACCCCCACCAGTCCGTATCCGCACCCCACCCGCGGGCGTCCGCCCCCGCGTCCGGGAACGGCCCCGACCGCCCGAACCCGCCCCCGCGCCGGCTCCCCCGGCGCTCCCCGAGACTCCCCCCACGCCCGACACGCTGCCCCGCCGGGAACCCGGCGCCAGCGGCATCGCCGATGTGCTCGCCCCGGAACGGTCGGCGGCGGGCTGGAAATGGTTCTTCCGCCTGCGCAACGGGTCCGCCGGATGACCAACGCGACCGGCGGCGGAGCACCGCGTCCGACGGTCGAACGCTTCCGCCGGACGAGGCGAGAAGAACCACCTGAGCACAGCAATAGGGAGAGTTGAAGAACATGAACCACGAAGCGCTGGCCCGCGAGATGCGTGGGCTGCGCGACCAGGTGACCGGCCTGACCGACACGGCGGTCGGCACCGCGGACGGGCTGCTCATCGCCGCGGACACCGCCGACTGCATCGAGCCGGAGGGCCTCGCCGCCCTCGCCGCGGCCGGCCTCGGCCTCGCCCGGCGCACCGCGCACGCCGCCCAGCGCGGCACCCTGCGCCGGACCGTCGCCTACGGCAGCCAGGGCGTCACCGCCCTGTACGCGGTCGGCGACTCCGCACTGATGGTCGTCCTCGGCGACGAGGGCATGGACCTCGACCAGCTGCACCGCGCGGCCACGGGCGCCGTGCGCCGTATCGAAACGATTCTGACCAGCCCGCACAAAGCAACGGAAGGTGTCTGATGGCCACCAAACGCATGACCCCCGGCTTCTCCGACCAGGTGATGGGGCTGGTGAAGGCCCTGCGCAACGACGCCCCCGACTGCGTAGCCTCCGGCGTGGTCGACATGAGCACCGGCATGCTCCTGTCGTACGAGACCGTCGACAACCACCCGCCGGAGGTGCTGGACCTGCTGGCGGGCGCCACCCTCGATCTGTTCCAGGGCCGCACGGTCGTGATGATCGAGGACATCTTCAAGGAACGCCGCGGCATCGAGAGCGACCAGCACTTCTTTCAGGAGATCCTCGTCAACAGCGAAAACCTCACGCACCTGTTCATCCGGATGAGCGAGCAGCAGGACGTGGTCGCTGTCGTCGTGTGCCGTAAGTCGGTCAACGTGGGCATGCTGTTCGCCCAGGTCCGGAGGGTGGTGCGGGAGTACGGCCTGTGAACGGGCCGGGCCCCTGCCCGGTACGCCGGACAGGGGCCCCTTCCTTCTGCCGCGGGATCACTCCGTGCGCAGCCCGTCGGGCCGCATCAGCCGCAGCAGCGGCGGCAGGCTGAGCAGGGTCACCGCGAGGACTACGCCGGCCGCGGCGCCGGTCATCGACAGCAGGCTCGCCCAGTCCACCCGGATCGCGGTGTTCGTCATCTTCAGCAGCACCGCGCCGAGGGTGAGACCGACCGTCGAGGCCAGCGCCAGTCCCAGCGTGATCGGGATCGCCGTCTGCCACAGCACCGACAGGCTCAGCGTGCGCCGCCGGGTGCCGAAGGCGACCAGCGCCGACAGCAGCTTCTTGCGTTCGCGCAACTGCTCCAGCTGCGACACCAGCAGACTCGCCCCGATCAGCACCAGTACGCATACCGCGCCGACGAACAGACCGGTACGGATGGAGGCGAAGCGGTCGGACTGCTTCGTCGCCGACCAGTCGCTGGGGTAGACGAACGGGCCGAGCGCGGCGGCGGTGTTGCGGACGTGCTCCCGGACGTCGGGCACCGACTCGTCGAGTGCGATGTAGGCCCGTCCGAGCAGCGCCGGGAGCGCCGCCTCGGGCGCCGCCTTCGGCGTGAACAGGAAGCCGCCGCGCTCGGAACCGGTGAGGTCCTTGAGCGACTCGGCCTGCCGGATGTCCTCCGGCACCTGCCAGACGACCTCCTTGCCCCGGGTGTCGCCCTCGTAGCTCGGGTCGATGTACAGCTTCGTGCCAGGGACGGCCAGCTTCGGGGTGTCCGTGTCGTACTCGGCGCCGCGCACCGCGAAGACATCGCCGTCCTCGCAGGAGGGCAGGTCCGCCACCTCGCGCAGCGCCGCGCAGTCACCCACGGTCACCGTCGAGGTGCGCTCGGGGTCCAGCCGCTTGTCGCCGAGGTCCCCGATGTGGTTGGCGATCACCTGACGCACGCCCTCGGTCTCGCGCAACCGCTCGACCGCGTTGGCCAGTTCGGTGTCGCCCGCCACCGACACCTCCATCTGCGCCTTGGAGACGTCGAAGCCGGTGTCCGCGGTGTACGCGTTCTCCGTCCCGGAGAACAGCATCTGCAGGGCGATGGCGCCGGCCACCGCCACGGCGACGCCGTTGACCAGCCGGGCGGCCGTACCGCTGCTCAACTGCAGGCGGCGTACCGCGAGTTGCCAGGAGACAGAGCCGCCGCCGAGCCGGGCCACGACCGTCTCCACCACCCAGGGCAGCAGCGCGGTCACGCCGACCAGCAGCAGCATCACGCCGCCGATGACGAGGTACTCGTTGAACTCCTCGTCGTTGCCCTGGCCGATCATCGGGGCGAGCATGGCCAGTCCGCCGACGGGCAGCAGCAGCCGCCACCACAGCCGGCGCCTGGCCGGCTTCGCCGTGCGCACCACGCCGAGCGGTTCGATGACCACCCCGCGCAGCGCCAGCAGCGTCACCAGCACCGCCGCCGCCGGGACCGCGACGGCCACCAGCAGGACGAGCGCGGGGGAGGGGTTGAGGTCCTCGGGGAAGACGCTGAGCCGGAACACCTCCACCGAGCCCGCGAACTGACGTCCCATCAGGAAGAAGGCGGTGCCGAAGACCAGTCCGAGCAGCGAGCCCGCCAGGGCCTCGCCGGCCGCGATACGGCGGGTCATCCGGCTGTCGGAGCCCACCAGGCGCAGGGCCGCCAGCCGCCGGTCGCGCCGCTCGCCGCCGAACCGTACGGCCGCCGCGATGAACACCGCGACCGGCATCAGCAGCGCCACGAGCACCACGAGGATCAGCAGGACCAGCACCGGGTCCATGGGGTCGCTGTACGGGTTCGGGTCGCCGTACTTGTTGATGCGGGCCACGTAGGCGCCGTCGAGGTGCTTCGCCAGCCCCTCCCCGCCCCGCACGAAGGCGAGATCTGCCGAGCCGATCAGACCGCCGTGGCCGATGGTGCCGACGATCCTGTCCGGCAGGCGCTCGCGCAGCAGCTTCCCGTCGTCGGACTCCAGGACCCGCTTGAGCGCGGGGGAGACCAGCATCTCGCCGACCGCGGGGAACTTCTCCACGCCGGGCGGCGTCGGTGCGTCGGGGCCCTCGGGCTCCAGCACGCGGCCCCGGATGTCCTCACCGTGGAATTTGGTGTCGACGTCCGCGACGAGCAGGGTGTCCTTGCCCTTGGGCGGCTTCTCGCCGCTGTAGGTGATGTCGGTGCGGGCGTTGCCGCGCTCGTCGCGGGCCTGAAGCGCGCTCGGGATCGCGGTGGTCAGCAGCAGCAGCGCCACACCGAGCCCGACGCCGACCGCGGTCAGCAGGGCCCGGGTCCAGCCCTCACGGCCCCCCGCGAAGGCGAACCGCACCCCCATGGCCAGGTCCCTGGCCCAGCGCCCCCTCATACGATCCGCTCCATGTCACGGGACTTGCCGTCCCGTACGACGATCTCGCGGTCGGAGTAGGCGGCCACCCGTGCCTCGTGGGTGACCAGGACGACGGCGGCGTTGGTGGACCGCGCGGCCTCGGTGAGCAGCTCCATCACGCGCTCGCCGTTGAGCGAGTCCAGCGCGCCGGTCGGCTCGTCCGCGAACAGGACGCGGGGGCTGGTGACCAGTGCGCGGGCCACCGCGACCCGCTGCCCCTGGCCGCCGGAGACCTCACCGGGCCGCTTCCTGCCCAGGTCGGCGACCTCCAGGCGCTCCATCCAGGACAGCGCGGTGCGTTCGGCCTCCTTGCGGGAGGTGCCGTTGAGTCTGAGCGGCAGCGCGACGTTCTCCACACAGGTCAGCTCGGGCACCAACTGGCCGAACTGGAAGACGAACCCGAACTCCGAGCGCCTGAGCGCACTGCGCTCGGCGTCGCTCATCGTCGCCAGCTCGCGTCCGGCGTACAGGATGGAACCGGAGTCCGGGGTCACGATGCCGGCGAGGCAGTGCAGCAGCGTCGACTTCCCGGAGCCGGAGGGCCCCATGACGGCGACGACCTCGCCGGGGTGCACGGAGAACTCGGCGCCGTCGAGGGCGACGGTCGGACCGTAGGCCTTGCGCAGCTGCTCGGCCACGAGCAGGGCACCAGCGGGCGCAGTCACTTGACCACCACCTCCGCGAGCTTGTCGAGACGGGCCGCGGTCAGTTCCAGCCAGCGCAGGTCCGCCTCCAGGTGGAACAGGGCGTGGTCGCAGATCAGCTGGTCGGCGAGGTCGCCCTTGCGCTTGCGGTCGGTGAGGATGCGCATCATGCGCAGGTGCTCGGCGCGCTGGGTGTCGAGGATGTCGGCGGCGTCGCGCCGGGTCAGCAGCGCGAGCACGACCTTGGTGTACAGCGTGGACTGCAGGTACGGCTCGGGCTTCTCGGGCGTCGCGAGCCACCGCTGTACGTCGGTGACGCCGGCGTCGGTGATCGCGTACCGCTTGCGCTCGGGGCCGCCGCCGGGCTCGATGCCCTCGACCTCGACGAGGCCGTTCTTCAGCAGCCGGGACATCGTCGAGTAGACCTGGCCGTAGTGCAGCGGCCGGTCGTGACCGAACTTCTCGTCGAAGGCCCGCTTCAGGTCGTAGCCGTGACGCGGACCCGATTCCAGGAGCCCCAGAAGGGTGTGACCGATGGACATGCCGAGGACTGTACACCGGGTGTATACCCCCGATGTATACGCGCAGTGTGCAGTCCCTGGCGGTGGGTGGGGCGGCCCAGGTGAGGGCCGATTGTCACGGTTCTGCTACTGGGGTTCGGGCGGGTTCGCGGGGGGCCCGCCGCGGCGCGGGATCGGCTTGGCCTCCTCCGAAGGATCGGCGGGGTTGGCGGGTGGCCGCGGCGCGGTCTCAGCGGCGGATGCGGGGATCCGGTGCCTGCTGGGCCGCCGTGAGGATGGCGGACACGTCGAGGGTGACCTCGGCCCCGATCGACTCGGGGAGCGTGACGTGTTCTCCCCGGGCATGCACCCGGTGGGTGTCGTAACCGCCTTCGACCAGGTCGGTCAGGACATGGAGCCGGTCGTGCCGGCGGTCGACGATCACATGGACAGGGATCTTGGCGTTGCCGTACGCCCTGACCTTCGTCCGCAGGTCGGTGCCGTGGTTGCCGGACGTCACCTCCAGGACCAGCCGGAAGGCCGCGGGGTCGTAGCAGTTGTAGTCGACGAGGTGCTCTTCGATGTCGGCGTCGACCACCGACAGGTCCGGCACGGCGTAGTCCTCGGGACCGTCGGGCAGCCACAGGCCGACGCCCTCCAGTACCTCCGTTTCGCCCCCGTCGAGACCTGCGGCGGCGAAGGGGCGCTTGAGACGGGCCAGGGCCCTTGCGTGGGCGGCATCCGGGGGCGGTGTCACGGTGAGCGCTCCTGCGAGGATCTCGACGCGGTAGCCGGGGAGCTGCTGCATGAGCCGGTCGGCCTGATCGAGCAGGGTTCGCGGCGGCTCGGGGTAGGCGTCCGACCCCTCAGGAACGCGAGGCTGCTCGACGGATGCTGCGGACATCTCGTGCCTCCCGTGGGCTGGTGTCGAGAGCATCATCGTAGGCCGGGAATGCGTGGGGCGTCGGGTGCGAGATGGTTCACCCGTACGAGGGTGAAGCAACCTTTCGGCGCCCCTGGCCGTCGGTTCCGTTGAAACGGGTGCTCATTGTCACGTCCGCAAAAGACGGGATCGGCAGCGCTTTGTCACATGTCCCGGTGTTAGCTTTCTGAGCTGACCTGAGCGGCGAACCTGTGTGGCGCCAGAGCACACCAGAGCGAAGCGGAGCGGATCGGAGTCATGGGAAGAGCGGACGAGAGACGAGCACGGCAGCGCGGTGGACGCCGCGCGGCGCCCAGTCGCCGCCGCTCGTCGCCCGCGGCCGGCAGGAGCGGCATACGCCGGTTCTTCACCTGGAAGAAGATGCTCGGCGCGTTCCTGGGAGTGTGCCTGCTCGGCATCGGCGCCTTCATCGTGCTGTACATGATGGTCGAGGTGCCCAAGGGCAACGACGCGGCCAAGCTCCAGAGCAACATCTACAAGTTCAGCGACGGCTCGGTCCTCGCCCGTGACGGCAAGGTCAACCGCGAGATCGTGGACCTGTCCAAGGTGCCCGAGGACATCCGCAACACCTTCGTGGCCGCCGAGAACAAGTCCTTCTACAAGGACTCCGGCGTCGACCTCAAGGGCACCGCCCGCGGCCTGATCAACACCCTCAGCGGCAAGGGTGCGCAGGGCGGTTCGACGATCACCCAGCAGTACGTCAAGAACTACTACCTCACCCAGGAGCAGACGGTCACCCGCAAGCTCCGTGAGCTGATCATCTCGCTCAAGGTCGACCGCCAGATGTCCAAGGACCAGATCCTCGCGGGCTACCTCAACACCAGCTACTTCGGCCGCAACGCCTACGGCATCCAGGCCGCCGCGCAGGCGTACTACCGGGTGGACGCCGAGGAGCTGGACGTCGAGCAGGGCGCCTACCTCGCCGCGCTCCTCCAGGCGCCGAGCCAGTACGACTGGGAGGTCGCCTCCAAGACGGGCAAGAAGCTCGTCAAGGCCCGCTGGAACTACGTCCTGGACAACATGGTCGAGGAGGGCTGGCTGGACGCCTCCGAGCGGTCCGACATGACGTTCCCTGTGCCCAAGAAGCCCAAGCCCGCCGCGGGTCTGGAGGGCCAGAAGGGCTACCTGGTGGACCTGGCCAACGACCAGCTCGCCAGGCAGCTGATGAAGGAGGACGGCATCTCCCGCGAGGAGGCCGACAAGCTGGTCACGGGCCAGGGCTGGACGATCACCCTCAACATCGACCCGAAGAAGCAGGCGCAGCTGGAGAAGGCGGTCAAGACCCAGCTCACCGGCAAGCTCGACCCGAAGGAACGCAAGGTCGACGCCGACATCCAGGCCGGCGCCGTCTCCGTCGACCCCAAGACGGGCAGGATCGTCGCCCTGTACGGCGGCGAGAACTACTTCGAGCACTACCGCTCCAACGCGACCCGCGAGGACTACCAGCCCGCCTCCACGTTCAAGCCGGTCATCCTCGCCGCGGCCCTGGAGAACGGGGCCGAGACGCAGGACGGCGACCCGATCGGCGCGAAAACGGTCTACGACGGCGACAGCCGGCGTCCGGTGGTCGACGCCAACGGCAACAAGGTCGGCTTCGCGCCGCCCAACGAGGACGAGGTCGACTACGGCGACATCACCGTCCAGACGGCCATGAACAAGTCCGTCAACTCGGTGTTCGCGCAGATGGGCGTCGACGTCGGCATGGAGGAGGTCATGGACACCGCCGCCGACCTCGGCATGGCGGAGGACCTCCAGGCGGTGCCCGCGCAGACCCTCGGCACCATGGGCGCCAGCCCGCTGCAGATGGCCGGGGTGTACGCCACCCTCGACAACCACGGCAAGAAGGTCACCCCGACCCTGATCAAGTCCGCCGAGCAGCGCAACCGCACGGTCACCATGCCCGACCCGATCGGCGACGAGGTCCTCAGCCGCGAGGCCGCGGACACCGTGACCTCGGTGCTCACCGGCGTGGTCGACGACGGTACGGCCCGGGTCTCGGTGCGCGAGAACCCGGCCCGCCGGGGCCAGGAGGTCGCGGGCAAGACCGGTACCTCCGACTTCGGCCGCTCGGCCTGGTTCACCGGCTACACACCGGACCTGGTGACCTCGGTCGGCCTGTTCGGCGAGGACGACAAGACCGGCAAGCAGGTCAACATGAAGGGCGCCACCGGCCAGCTGCCGGGCACCGGCCGGGTCAACGGCGGTGGCATCCCGGCGTCGATCTGGGCGGCGTACACGTTCGGTGTGACCGACTCGGACGCCAAGTTCGACCTGGAGACCGACCAGGGCGCCGCGGTGGAGCCGTCCCGGACGCCGACGGAGTCCGAGGAGCCCAGCGAGTCGCCGTCGGAGGAGCCGACGACCGAGGCCCCGACGACCGAGCCGCCCACGCAGACCCCGACCGAGACGCCCACCGACACCCCGACGACGGACGCGCCGACGACCGAGCCGCCGACCCAGCAGCCGACGACCGAGCCGCCGACGGACGAGATACCGGAGGATCCGGATAATCCGGACTCCGAGAGATAGCGAGAGGGGCCGGTCCCACCAGGGACCGGCCCCTTCCCGTTGCCATCAGGCCCGGCTCGGCCCGACGTGCCGTCAGCCCGGCTCGGCCCGGCCTGCTGAGCTCGACCTGTTCAGCTCGAACCACACGACCTTCCCGGTGCTCAGCCGCGTGGCGCCCCAGCGCCGGGCCAGCTTGTTCACCAGGTACAGCCCGCGCCCTCCCTCGTCCGTGGCGCGCGCCTGCCGCAGCCGCGGCAACTGCGGGACGTCGTCACCGACCTCGCAGCGCAGCACATCCGTGCGCAGCAGCCGCAGGGTCACCGGGCGCGAGGCGTAGCGGACCGCGTTGGTGACGACCTCGCTCACCAACAGCTCCACGGAGTCGCTGAGTTCCTCAAGACCCCAGCGGGACAGCGCCCGCCGGGCCAGCCTGCGGGCCCGGCCCGGCGCCGCGTCCTCCGGCTCCAGGAACCAGTACGCGACATCGCTCGGCGCGATCCCGTCGAAGCGGGCGGCGAGCAGCGCGATGTCGTCGTCCCGGTCACCCGGACCGAGCATGTCCAGCACCTCGTCGCACAGCGCCTCCAGCGGCGGCGGATGGTCCGGCCCGGTCAGCTGGGCGGTCGCGGCGAGCTTCTCGCGCAACTGCTCTATGCCGGTCCACACGTCGCGCAGCCGCGACTCCACCAGGCCGTCGGTGTACAGCAGCAGGGTCGCCCCGGCCGGCGCGTCCAGCTCCACGGCCTCGAAGTCGACACCGCCGACCCCGATCGGCGCCCCCGGCGGCACCCGCAGCACCTCGGCCCGTCCGCCCAGGTGCAGCAGCACGGGCGGCGGATGACCGGCGTTGGCGATGGTGATGCGGTGCGAGACCGGGTCGTACACGGCGTACAGACAGGTCGCCATGCGGTCCGTGCCCAGGCGCTGGGCCTGTTCGTCCAGGTGGTGCAGCACCTCCTGCGGCGGCAGGTCCAGCCCGGCGAGGGTCTGCGCCGTCGTGCGCAACTGGCCCATGATCGCCGCCGAGGTCATGGAGTGGCCCATGACGTCGCCCACGACCAGCGCCACCCTGCTGCCCGGCAGCGGGATCGCGTCGTACCAGTCACCGCCCACGCGCGCCGTCTCGGCGGCCGGGAGGTAGCGCGAGGCGAGCCGGACCCCGGTCGGCCGCGGCAGCGTCTCGGGCAGCATGGTGCGCTGCAACTCGTCGGCGATGTACGCCTCACGCCCGTACAGCACCGCCTTGTCGATGCCGAGCGCGCTGTGCGTGGCGAGCTGGGCGGCGACCAGCAGATCGTCCGCCTCGAAGGCCAACCGCTCCGGGCGGCGCAGGAACAGCGCCGCGCCGATCACCCGGCGCCGGCCGCGCAGTGGGGCGAGGATCGCGCGCTGCCCGGTCGGCACGACCAGTTCGCCGTCGTCGCCCAGGAGTTCGGGCAGCGCGGCCCGGGCGGCGGGGGAGTCCGCGAACACCGGACGCACCCCGCGCAGCACCTCCGCCAGCGCCCCGCCGGGCTGCACCTCGCACAACTCGGCGGTCACCGCGGACAGTTCGGCCAGCTCGGTGGGCTCGGGCACGCCCGGCACGGGCAGGAAGCCCTCGGTGTCCCGGTCCTCCGGGGATCCGGTCGGTACGCCGCAGCCGCAGCACCACCGGGCCGGTGGGCCGCTCGTCGCCGACCGGCAGCGGATCGCGCAGATAGACCAGGATCGCGTCGGAGAAGGTCGGCACGGTGGCCCGGCACAGCCCCATCACGATCTCGTCGAGATCGATGCCGCGGGCGATCCGCCGGGTGGCGGCGCCCACGAACCGCAGCCGGTCGCCGTCCCGCCGCATGGGTGTGGGGCGGCCGGCCGGCAGGCCCTGCCCGGTGCGCCGTTCCTCCACAGCCGCCTCGCTGCTCGGCTGGGCCGGGATCCCCTCCGGGACCGGCCGGGGACGATGGGTGTCGGCCTCCGCGGCGGCGGAGGGCTGCGCGTGCTCGGAACCGTTGCTCACGGGGACCTTGTCGTAGCCGGACGGTGCGGTCGTGCCCGGGGTGGAGGGCGGCTCGCCGGTGCGTGCCTGCGCGGGTAACGCGGCGGCACAGGGTGCGTGGGGCGGATTCGGGGTACGCAGGAGCGCCCCGCGGCTGTCCGCGGGGTCGGCGCCCAGGGGGCGCTCGAAGGAGGTCGGCTGCTCCGTCACGCGTGTCGCATCCATCCGTCCGGGGCGCGTCGTTCGTCCCGCCGAAGTCCCGATACCCGCAATACGTGCCCCAGGAACGGGATTCCCGCGTGGCCAGAGGCTGTTCCTGTGCCACGGGCGGATCGTGCGCCGCCCGTAACGGTGTTGCCCTCGTACCCCTCGCTCACGTCCTGCCCGCCCCTCGGTGACGATCGGTCAAGCCCGCTGTGCGCTCCCGTAGTTGCCGCCGCGCGCCCTTGCGGAGGACGATCCTACGTTTCACGCCCGGGGGCGCATCAAGGGTCTCATGAGGACACGTGCGCGGGCGTACGGTCCGAGTCCTCCGGCAGTGACGGTACAGCCCAGGACGGGTCGGGGCGCCAGTGCTGCCAGCCGTCGGAGAACGGCGGCGCCCAGACGCGGATCGCCTCCTCGGCGGCCCGCCCGGCCTCCCGCACCCCTTCGGCGACCTCGGCGTTCATCAGGCCGTCCAGCTGGGCCTGGGCGAACTCGTCCTCGTCGCGCCAGCCCCAGGTCCGGTCCGGGTACACGCAGATGTCCAGGAAGTGGTCCTCGGAGTCCACCCCGCCCGCCCAACGGGCCAGCGGCTGCTCCAGGTTCACGTACCAGTTCTTGAAACGCCAGCCCTGCTCCCAGAACAGCCACACCGACCACGGCTCTCCGGGTCTGGCCAGTTTCAGTACCCCGGTGCCCAGCCAGCGGCCGCGCTGGACCGTGCGCGGCTTGGTGTAGCGCGACCTCAGCGGCTCGCGGTGCAGAGGAGTGCCGTCGGCGAGGGCGGGTTTGAGACATTCCGTGCCGGGCGCCAGCCATACGGCGAGCAGATCGGCGTCGTCCCGGACGACGGTGACGGGACGCACGATGTGGAAGCGGTCCCCGGCGTTCTCCCGGTACCGCCACAGGATGTGACTTCCGGGCTCCCAGTACGCCGTCGATCCGCCCGCTTCCACTGTTGTCATCGCTCCACCGTCCGTCATGCACAGATATTAGGTGTCACCCACTGACGACGCTGCGGCGAACGTCACGGTTCGCGCCGCGTGCGCCCATCGTCACGGGCGCGTCATACGCAGGACATCCAGGGCTTCGTCCAGCTCAGCGAGGGTGAGGTCGCCGCGTTCGACGTATCCGCCCTCAAGTACGACTTGACGGATGGTCCGGCGTTCCGCGAGCGCCTTCTTGGCGACCTTGGCGGCCTCCTCGTACCCGATGTACTTGTTCAGCGGGGTGACCACGGAGGGTGACGACTCGGCGTACTCGCGGGCCCGCTCCCGGTTGGCGACGATGCCGTCGACGGTCCGGTCGGCGAGCAGCCGGGAGACGTTGGCGAGCAGCCGGATCGATTCCAGGACGTTCTTGGCGATCACCGGGAGCATCACGTTCAGTTCGAAGTTCCCGGCGGCCCCGGCGGTGGCCACGGTCGCGTCGTTCCCGGTGACCTGCGCGGCGACCATCAGCACGGCCTCGGGGATCACGGGATTGACCTTGCCCGGCATGATCGACGATCCCGGCTGGAGATCGGGCAGCGCGATCTCGGCGAGCCCCGTGCGCGGCCCGGACGCCATCCACCGCAGATCGTTGGCGATCTTCGTCAGTCCCACGGCGATGGTCCGCAGCTGCCCGCTGGTCTCCACGATGCCGTCCCGGGCGCCCTGCGCCTCGAAGTGGTCGCGCGCCTCGGCCAGCGGCAGCCCCGTGGCTCGCGCCACCTCCTCGATGACGGCGGCGGAGAACCCGGGCGGGGTGTTGATCCCGGTGCCCACGGCCGTTCCGCCCAGCGGCAGCTCGGCGAGCCGCGGCAGCGACGCCTCCAGCCGCTCGATCCCGTACCTGACCTGGGCCGCGTACCCGCCGAACTCCTGCCCGAGGGTGACCGGCGTGGCGTCCATCAGATGCGTACGCCCCGACTTCACCACGTCCGCGAACTCCTCCGCCTTCCGCGCCAGCGAGCCGGCGAGGTGCTGGAGCGCCGGGATCAGGTCACGCGTGACGGCGGCGGTGGCGGCGATGTGAATGGAGGAGGGAAAGACGTCGTTGGAGGACTGGGAGGCGTTGACGTGATCATTGGGATGCACGTCCCGCCCGAGCCGCTCACTGGCGAGCGTGGCGATGACCTCGTTGGTGTTCATGTTGGACGAGGTCCCGGACCCGGTCTGGAACACATCGACGGGGAAGTGCTCGTCCCACCGGCCCTCGGCGACCTCGTCGGCGGCCTCCTGAACGGCGGCGGCGACGTCCTTGTCGAGCACCCCCAGCTCCGCGTTGACCTTCGCGGCGGCGCCCTTGATCCGCGCGAGCGCCTCGATGTGGGCCCGCTCGATCCGCTGCCCCGACACCGGGAAGTTCTCCACGGCGCGCTGGGTCTGGGCCCGCCACTTGGCGTGCGCGGGCACCCGCACCTCGCCCATGGAGTCGTGCTCGATGCGATAGCTCTGCTCTTCGTCGGCCACTGCCGATCACCTCCACCAGTCACAGCGTCCGGCACAGGTGACCTGTTCCCTGGCGGCCACGGATCTTCACGCCGCGCGCCCGCCCCGCCCCCGCCGGACAATGAGAAAGGACTGCAAGGGGGGCCCGTACCCCGGGAGGCAGCACATGCTCCGCAGCAGCTTCAGAACGCTCGGCGCGCTCGGCGCGGGCCTGGCGGCGGCCACCACCCTCGTCATGGCGACCCCGGCGTCGGCCCAGGACGACTTCACCCTCTACGCCAAGGAAGTCCCGTCCGACGAGGAGGGGCCGCAACAGCTCCCCAAGGTCGGCGACAGCTTCACCTTCGCCGACGACCTCTACGAGGACAAGGGCGGCGACAAGGTGGGCCGCGACGGAGTCACCTGCACGGTCGTCCGCACCGGCAACCCCCTGGACATCCAGTGCGTCGGCACCTTCGTCCTCTCCGGCGGCCAGATCACCGCCCAGGTCCTCATGTCGGTCCCGCTGGACGAATCGGCGGAGCAACCGGACTTCGACGCCTCGATCACAGGCGGCACGGACGACTACCGCGGCGCGAGCGGCCAGATCCACTTCTCGGACGAGGGCGACTACCAGAAACTGGACTTCGACTTCGACGACTAATCAACCGACAGCCGCGGCCACCCACCCGCAGAGGGCTACGCGAGCCCGGCCACCCCGGCCCGTGCGGCGTTCGAGGACGGGGTAGCGACCGTCCCGACCCCCCACCCACCCGCAGGGGGCTGCGCGAGCCCGGCCATCTCCAGCCCGTCCGGCGTTTGAGGACGAGGCCCGTCCAGGGCCGACGGGGGTCCAGGGGGCGGAGCCCCCTGGTGGGGTCGAAGGGGCGAAGCCCCTGGAGGACGGGACGGGTAGGGGCGGCGGGGGGCG
Source organism: Streptomyces sp. DI166 (assembly GCF_900091315.1). Taxonomy (GTDB): domain Bacteria; phylum Actinomycetota; class Actinomycetes; order Streptomycetales; family Streptomycetaceae; genus Streptomyces; species Streptomyces fuscus. The sequence continues at coordinate 13,531 of NZ_FLSP01000033.1, read as the reverse complement.
AAAAAACACCCCCCCCGCCCCCGGCGGGCTACAGCCCCGGCCCCCGCACCGGAATCGACGTGAACGTCGGCGCCGGCGCCGGGTCCTGGAAGAAGTCGTTGCCCTTGTCGTCAACGACGATGAACGCGGGGAAGTCCTCCACCTCGATCTTCCACACCGCCTCCATGCCGAGCTCCTCGTACTCGACGACCTCGACCTTCTTGATGCAGTCCTGCGCGAGCCGGGCCGCAGGCCCACCGATCGACCCGAGATAGAACCCACCGTGCGCGGCACACGCGTCGGTGACCTGCTTGCTCCGGTTCCCCTTCGCCAGCATCACCTTGGACCCGCCCGCCGCCTGGAACTGCTCCACGTAGGAGTCCATACGGCCGGCCGTGGTCGGGCCGAAGGACCCGGACGCGTACCCCTCGGGGGTCTTCGCGGGCCCGGCGTAGTACACCGGGTGGTCCTTCAGGTACTGCGGCATCTCCTCACCCGCGTCCAGCCGCTCCTTGATCTTGGCGTGCGCGATGTCGCGGGCCACGACCAGCGGACCGGTCAGGGAGAGCCGCGTCTTGACCGGGTACTTGGTCAGCTCGGCGAGGATCGTGTCCATGGGCTGGTTGAGGTCGACCCTGACAACGTCCTCGTCACCGGCGGACAGCTGCTCGTCCGTCGTGTCGGGCAGGAACCGCGCCGGGTCCGTCTCCAGCTGCTCCAGGAACACACCCTCGGCGGTGATCTTCGCGACGGCCTGCCGGTCGGCCGAGCAGGACACGGCGATGGCGACCGGGCAGGACGCGCCGTGCCGGGGCAGACGCACCACGCGCACGTCGTGGCAGAAGTACTTGCCGCCGAACTGCGCCCCGATGCCGATCTTCTGGGTCAGCTCGAAGACCTTCTCCTCCAGCTCCTTGTCCCGGAAGCCGTGACCGAGCGGCGAGCCCTCGGCGGGGATCTCGTCGAGGTAGTGCGCGGAGGCGTACTTCGCGGTCTTCAGCGCGTACTCCGCCGACGTACCGCCGACAACGATCGCGAGGTGGTACGGCGGGCAGGCGGCCGTACCGAGCGAACGGATCTTCTCCTCCAGGAACTTCATCATGGAGGCCTCGTTCAGGACGGCCTTCGTCTCCTGGTACAGGAAGGACTTGTTGGCCGAGCCGCCGCCCTTGGCCATGAAGAGGAACTTGTAGGCGCCGCCGTCGGTGGCGTACAGCTCGATCTGCGCGGGCAGGTTGGAGCCGGTGTTCTTCTCCTCCCACATGGTGAGCGGAGCCATCTGCGAGTAGCGCAGGTTGAGCTTGGTGTACGCGTCGTAGATGCCCTTGCTGAGCGCCTTCTCGTCCTCGCCCTCGGTCAGCACGTTCTGCCCGCGCTTGCCCATGACGATCGCGGTGCCGGTGTCCTGGCACATGGGCAGCACGCCCGCCGCCGCGATGTTCGCGTTCTTCAGCAGGTCCAGGGCGACGAACTTGTCGTTGCCGGACGCCTCCGGGTCGTCGATGATCCGGCGCAGCTGGGCGAGGTGGGCGGGGCGCAGGTAGTGCTGGATGTCGTGGATGGCCTCCTCGGCGAGCTTGCGCAGCGCCTCCGGCTCGACCTTGAGGAACGTGCGCCCGTCGGCCTCGAAGGTGGAGACACCCTCGGAGGTCACCAGCCGGTACGGGGTGGTGTCCTCTCCCATGGGGAGCAGATCGGTGTACGCGAACTCAGGCATCTCGCCCATTCCTCACTCGACAGACAGCGGCTGGCCTCCATTGGCAGCGTCCACCAGCGTAGAACCTGCGAATCGAAGCGAGCCTGTGAGGTAAGGCTCAGTTCGAGCGGAACGGCAGCCGGGGCCGACCCGAAAGAGGGGCTATCGCGATCTATCGTGTTTGGGTACGCTGCTGTCGTGGACCTTGAGAAGCAGACCGCGCCCACTGCCGCCGCCGAGCCGCGCGTCAAGGACGTGCCCGCCTCCGAGCTGCGCGCCTCCGAGCTGCGCGCCTCCGACGCCGACCGCGACCGGATCGCGGACATCCTGCGCGAGGCGCTCGCCGAGGGCCGCCTCACCGCCGAGGAGCACAGCGAGCGGGTGGAGGGGGTGCTGGGCGCCCGGACCGTCGGCGAGCTGGAGGTCTTCATCAAGGACCTGCCCGCGGCCCACGCCCGCCGGGCGGCACCCCTGTACACCCCGGCCCCGAGCCGCCCCACCGGCGGGCCCGCCGAGCCGGACGACACCGCGGTCGCCGTCTTCAGCAGTGCCGTCCGCAAGGGCCGCTGGCGCCCCGGGCGCCGTGTCCACGCGTACGCGATCTTCGGCAGCGTCGAGATCGACCTCAGCGAGGCGCTCTTCGAGTACCAGCAGGTCGTCATCAAGGCGTTCGCCGTGTTCGGCAGCGTCGAGGTGCGCGTCCCGGAGAACGTCTCGCTGCGCGGCACCGGCGGCGGCGTCCTCGGCAGCTTCGAGGTGGAGTCGCTGGACGCGGAGGACGCGGCCGCGCCCGTCATCTACGTCGACGGGTGGGCCGTCCTGGGCAGTGTCGAGGGCAGGCCGAGACGGGGCAGGCTGGTCACGGACATTCTCGACCGGGTCCACGCCAAGGTCGAGAAGCATTTGCGCAAGCACCTGTGACGTTGACGGACGCGAAGGCAGCCGAAAACGTAATGCGCGGTTCCGCTCGCTTCGGGGCCCAACTGCCGCCGGAATCCAGCGCTTCGGAACTCCCTGCATAGGCTCGCGTACAACGGGTAGACCTTGCTGCATCGTCTCTCGCTCGCGAAGCCGTCGTCAGGAGTAGACCGTGCTGCAACCGCCGCATTCGTCCCTGCAGGTAGCTGCCGTTCCGGCCCAGCGGGTGCCAGCGCGAGACAGGGACCAGGACGCCCCGTGGCACACCGAGGCGGTGTGCCGGCGGGACGAGGCCGGGCTGTTCTTCGCTCCCTCCAAGGAGCCCACCGCCGCCCGGCTCTCCCGTGAGGAGGCCGCCAAGCGGGTCTGCGCACGCTGCCCGGTCATGGTCGAGTGCCGGGAGCACGCCCTTCTCCAGCCCGAGCCGTACGGCGTGTGGGGCGGCCTCACCGCCGCCGAGCGCCGCGTGGTGCTGGCCCGCCGCCGGCGCCGCGACCTGGAGCTGAAGAAGGCGGCCAGGGCGGCGGGCCGCATAGCGCAGGCGGGCTGAACCGGGCATCGAAAAGGGCGCCCCCTCCGCACCGGGGGCGCCCGATTCGCTTGCGGAGCGGGTGCGCCCTACTTCGCGCGGTCGAAGTCGATCGCGCTGTAGGCCCGCAGCTTGCTCAGCCGGTGCTCGGAGTCGATCCGGCGGACCGTGCCCGACTTGGACCGCATCACGATCGACTCGGTGACGGCCGTCTCGGAGCGGTAGCGCACCCCGCGCAGCAACTCGCCGTCGGTGATGCCGGTGGCGACGAAGAAGACGTTCTCCCCCTGGACCAGGTCCTCGGTGGTCAGGACGCGGTCGAGGTCGTGCCCGGCGTCGATCGCCCGCTGCCGCTCCTCGTCGTCCTTCGGCCACAGCTTGCCCTGGATGGTGCCGCCCAGGCACTTCACGGCGCAGGCGGAGATGATTCCCTCCGGCGTACCGCCGATGCCGAGCAGCATGTCGACGCCCGTGCCCTCGCGCAGCGCGTAGATCGACCCGGCGACGTCACCGTCGGAGATCAGCTTGATGCGCGCACCGGCCTCCCGGATCTCCTTGATGATCCCCTGGTGGCGGGGCCGGTCCAGGATGACGACGGTGACGTCCTCGGGGGTGGAACGCTTGGCCTTGGCGACCCGGCGGATGTTCACCGAGATCGGCGCGTTGATGTCGACGAAGTCGGCCGCGTCGGGGCCGGTGACCAGCTTGTCCATGTAGAACACGGCGGACGGGTCGAACATCGCCCCGCGCTCGGTGGCGGCGAGGACGGCGATGGCGTTGGGCATGCCCTTGGCGGTGAGCGTGGTGCCGTCGATCGGGTCGACCGCGATGTCCACCTCGGGGCCGGTGCCGTCGCCGACCCGCTCCCCGTTGAAGAGCATCGGCGCCTCGTCCTTCTCGCCCTCGCCGATGACGACGACGCCGTTCATCGACACGGTGGAGACGAGGGTCCGCATGGCACGCACCGCGGCGCCGTCGGCGCCGTTCTTGTCGCCGCGCCCGACCCAGCGGCCCGCGGCCATCGCGGCTGCTTCGGTCACCCGGACGAGTTCCAGGGCGAGGTTGCGGTCGGGAGCCTCGGACGGGACATCGAGCTCGGTCGGCAAGTGATGATTTTCGGTCATCGGAGCGCACCTTTCTGATACGACGACGGCCGGATGAGGGTGATGCCGACGACTCTATCGTCAGGCCGACAAAATGAGCAGTGGCCCCCACGGATGAGCGGACCGGGGCACCTGCGACGATAGGGGGCGTGGCAGGTACGAGCGCTAAGCAGAAGTCGGTCCGGAACATGGTCTACTCCCTCGCGGTGACCATCCTCGCGGCGGGAGTGGTGTACCTCTTCATCCCGCACGAGGAGTCCACTCCGGACCTCAAGCGGGTCGACTACCGCGTCGAGCTGCTCACCGCGCGCCGCGCCGCCTCGTACCCCGTGGCCGCGCCCGAGGGGCTGGCCAAGGAGTGGAAGCCCACCTCGGTGTGGTTCCGGGGCGACCAGGGCGACAGCTGGCACCTCGGCTACCACGCTCCCGACGGGGAGTACGTGCAGATCCGGCAGTCCACTCAGAAGCCGAAGACCTTCATCGCCGAGGCCACCCAGGGCGCGAAGAAGACCGAGGCCACCGACGAGATCGCGGGCCGCAGCTGGACCCGCTGGACGGGCGGCCGCTACGACGCCCTGGTGCTGCGGGAGGACGGCGCGACGACCGTCGTCGCGGGCACGGGCTCGTTCGACCAGCTCACGGAGGTGGCGGGCGCGCTGAAGACGGAGTGACGGTTCACAGCGCATGAGGAAGGCCCCCGGCGTGCTCGCCGGGGGCCTTCCTCATGCGATCCGGATTGCTCAGACGGTGGTGACGACCTCGTCGTACGACAGTCGCGGGGAGCGCGGGTACCAGGCGTTCTCGCCCGGCCTGCCGATGTTGACCACCATCAGCGGGGTGTGGTCGTCGTCCAGGAACTCCTTGCGGACGCCCTCGAAGTCCAGGCCGGTCATCGGGCCGGCGGCCAGACCGGCGGCGCGCACGCCGACGATGAAGTACGCGGCCTGCAGGGCGGCGTTCATGGCGGCGGAGGCCTCGCGGACCGGGCGCTCGCCGAAGATGGCGTCCTTGGCCTGCGGGAAGGCCGGGAAGAGCTGCGGCAGCTCCTCGTGGAACTCGTTGTCCGCGGAGAGGATCGCGACCAGCGGGGCGGTGGCCGTCTTGGCCCGGTTGCCCTCGGCCATGTGCTGCACCAGACGCTCACGGGCCTCGGGGGAGCGGACCAGGGTGATGCGCAGGGGGGTCTGGTTGAAGGCGGTGGGGCCGTACTTGACCAGGTCGTAGATCGCCTGGACCTGCTCGTCGGTCACCGGCTCGTCGGTGAAGGTGTTCGCGGTGCGGGCCTCGCGGAACAGCAGGTCCTGGGCGGCGGGGTCAAGAACGAGAGACATTCGGGAACCTTCTCGGGGGTGACGTCGGATCCGGGGGCGTGCGCCGGATCAGCTGACACGTCAACTATATGGGGAGAGAGGTTCAAGCTTCAACAAAAATGGGGGTGTGGTGATCCGCTTCACACCGTGACGGGGGCTGAGGGGCTACTCCTCGGGCTCTTCCTCGGCGGCCTCCTCGGCCAGGGCCGCGTCCAGGCGGGCCCGCGCGCCGTCCAGCCAGCGGCGGCACACCTTGGCCAGCTCCTCCCCGCGCTCCCACAGCGCCAGGGACTCCTCCAGCGTCGTACCGCCCGCCTCCAGGCGCCGTACGACCTCGATCAGCTCGTCCCGCGCCTGCTCGTAACCGAGCGCCTCATCCACCTTGCTGGTCATGCACCCACCCTAAGCATCGACTCTGACAGTGAACTCACCCTCGGCCACGCGTGCCCGCAGTACCTCGTCGCCGCCGACCTCGTCCGGGTCCCGGACAACATGCCCGTCCGCCTTCTGCAGCACGGCGTACCCGCGCTTGAGGGTCGCCGCCGGGGAGAGCGCCACCACGCGTGCGTGCGTGTGCGTCAGCTCCGAGTCGGCGCGGTCGAGGAGATGGCCGAGGGTGCGGCGGCCGCGGTCCAGCAGGGCCGCCACGTGGTCGGCGCGCTCGTCGATCATCCGGTGCGGGTCCTCCATCGACGGCCGGGCCAGCGCGTGGGCGAGCCCCCGCTCCTCCCGGTCCACGACCGCCCGCACACAGCGCCGGGCGCGGTCGCGCAGCATCCGGACCCGCTCGTACTCCTCGCCGACGTCCGGTACGACCTTCTTGGCGGCGTCGGTGGGGGTGGAGGCGCGCAGGTCGGCGACGTGGTCCAGCAGCGGGTTGTCGGGCTCGTGGCCGATCGCGGAGACCACGGGCGTACGGCACTCGGCGACGGTGCGCACCAGTTGCTCGTCGGAGAACGGCAGCAGGTCCTCCACGCTGCCGCCGCCGCGGGCCACGATGATCACGTCCACGTCGTCGATCGCGTCCAGCTCCTTCACCGCCTGCACGACCTGCGGCACCGCGTGCACGCCCTGCACGGCGACATTGCGCACCTCGAAGCGGACGGCGGGCCAGCGGTGCCGGGCGTTCTCCAGTACGTCCCGCTCGGCCGCGGAGGCGCGCCCGCAGACCAGCCCGATGAGCTGCGGAAGGAAGGGGAGGGACTTCTTGCGCTCGGACGCGAACAGCCCCTCTGAGGCCAGCGCCTTCTTCAGCCGCTCCAGCCGGGCGAGCAGCTCCCCGACGCCCACCGGCCTTATCTCGGCGGCCCGCAGCGACAGCTGCCCGCGCGGGGCGTACCACTCGGGCTTCGCCAGTACGACCACCCGCGCGCCCTCGCTGACCACGTCCGCGACGGCGTCGAAGACCTGCCGGTAGCAGGTGACGCTCACGGAGATGTCGTACGAGGGATCCCGCAGCGTCAGGAACACCACCCCGGCGCCCGGCCGCCGCGACAGCTGGGTGATCTGCCCCTCCACCCACACGGCCCCGAGCCGGTCGATCCACCCCCCGATGAGCCGGGACACCTCACCGACGGGCAGGGGTGTTTCCGCGGACGTGTTGAGAGCCATGCCGGTGAGGGTATCCACAGCCGCTGACAACGAACCGCGTTGGCCGGGCCGGTCGTAGACCGCCCCGTACCGATGGCGGACTTGCCCCAGTTGTCCGGAACCGGCTCCTGTGCCGCGATCATTGGGCCGACGGACGCGGCCTTACGATGGGACGCATGACTGCTTCGCCTGGCCGCCGTGTCCTGCTCGCCGCCCCCCGTGGCTACTGCGCGGGTGTGGACCGCGCCGTGATCGCCGTCGAGAAGGCCCTGGAGCAGTACGGGGCCCCGATCTATGTCCGCCACGAGATCGTGCACAACAAGTACGTCGTGCAGACCCTGGAGAAGAAGGGCGCGATCTTCGTCGAGCGGACCGAAGAGGTCCCGCCCGGCAACATCGTCATGTTCTCCGCGCACGGCGTCGCCCCGGTGGTCCACGAGGAGGCCGCCCGCGGCAAGCTGGCCACCATCGACGCGACCTGCCCGCTGGTCACCAAGGTGCACAAGGAAGCCGTCCGCTTCGCCAACGAGGACTACGACATCCTCCTGATCGGCCACGAGGGCCACGAGGAGGTCATCGGCACCTCCGGCGAGGCCCCCGACCACATCACCCTCGTCGACGGCCCCGAGGACGTCGCCAAGGTCGAGGTCCGCGACGAGTCCAAGGTCGTCTGGCTCTCCCAGACCACGCTCAGCGTCGACGAGACCATGGAGACCGTCGACGCGCTGAAGGAGAAGTTCCCGCAGCTCATCTCCCCGCCGAGCGACGACATCTGCTACGCCACGCAGAACCGCCAGCTCGCCGTGAAGCAGATGGGCGCCGAGGCCGACCTGGTGATCGTCGTCGGCTCGCGCAACTCCTCCAACTCCAAGCGCCTGGTCGAGGTCGCCAAGCTGGCCGGCGCCCGCGACGCCCACCTCGTGGACTTCGCAAGCGAGATCGACGAGGCCTGGCTGGAGGGCGTGACCACGGTCGGCGTCACCTCCGGCGCCTCCGTCCCGGAGGTCCTCGTCGAGGAGGTCCTGGAGTGGCTCGCCCAGCGCGGCTACGGCGACGTGGAGCTGGTCAAGGCCGCCGAGGAGTCGATCACCTTCTCGCTGCCCAAGGAGCTGCGCCGGGACCTGCGCGAGGAGGCGGCCGCGCTGATCGCGGAGCGCACCGGCGGCTCCGGGGAGTGACCGTCAGTCGTCCGTCGTAACGTAGAGCCATGCAGATCTTCGGTGTGGACATCGGCGGCTCGGGAATCAAGGGCGCCCCTGTGGATTTGGGCAGGGGCGACCTGGCCGAGGAGCGCCACAAGGTGCTCACCCCGCACCCGGCGACGCCGGACGCGGTGGCCGACGGCGTCAAGCAGGTCGTCGACCACTTCGGCTGGACGGGACCGGTCGGGCTGACCTTCCCCGGAGTGGTCACCGGCGGCTCCACGGTGCGAACGGCGGCCAACGTCGACAAAGGCTGGATCGACACCGACGCCCGCGCCCTGTTCGGTGAGCGCCTGGGCGGCCTGCCGGTGACGGTGGTCAACGACGCCGACGCCGCCGGAATCGCCGAGATGGCCTTCGGCGCCGGCCGGGACCGGCAGGGCACCGTCATCCTGCTCACCTTCGGCACCGGCATCGGCAGCGCCCTGTTCGTCGACGGCGTCCTGGTCCCCAACACCGAGCTGGGCCATCTGGAGCTGAACGGCCACGACGCCGAGAAGAAGGCCTCCAGCAAGGCCAAGGAGGACGGCGACCTGAGCTGGGAGCACTGGGCGCGCCGGGTGCGGAAGTACCTCGCCCACGTGGAGATGCTGTTCTCGCCGGAGCTGTTCATCATCGGCGGCGGAGTGAGCCGCAAGTCGCAGAAGTTCCTGCACTACATCGAGGGCATCAAGGCGGAGATCGTCCCGGCGCAGCTCCAGAACAACGCGGGGATCGTGGGCGCGGCGATGCGCGCGGCGAAGGACTGACCTACTTCACGCCTACTTCACGGAGCGGCCGCGGGCGGCGGCCACCCGGCGCCGCATCAGCCGAACCTTCCGTACGGTCACGATCACCCCGGTGATCATGGTGCCCACGTACAGCCAGCCCGCCTCGGTGGCCAGCGCCGTGAACAGCCCCATCAGCCGGTCCCCGGTCCCGCCGGCCCCGGACTCGGCGACCGGCACGAGCCCGACCGCGAACGCGATCGGCACGATGACGACCGCGGTCACCAGGTCCGCCTTGCGCACCCAGGCCGCGGTCAGCACGCACACCGGCAGGAACAGCACGCCGTAGGCGGTCAGCGCGGAGCCGAACAGCAGCGACACCAGTGAGCCGAGCGCGAGCATCAACAGCAGACAGAAGAGACCGACGCCGAGTCCGGTGAGCCGGGGGTTCGGCAGCCGGCGCAGCGCCTGGACCACCGGGGGCGGGGGACGCCGTACGCCGGCGGCCGGGCGCCGCGTTTCGCCGGGCCGCGTCCGGTCCGCCCGGACACCACCCCTGACCTGCGAAGGAAGGGGCGCACCCCGTCGCGTGCCCTGCTGCCCGTGCCGCTCGTCCTGCGCCGGGCGCGTCCTGTGTTGCTCCACTGGACCAACTTAGGTCTGTTTATGTGCCGAATCGCCCGTCAGACACGCCGAGGGGCGGACCTTGGCCACGCGTTCGATACGCGGCAGGGGGCGGGTCGGGGCACGCCGTAGACTGGTGGATCGGCCCACCCGCCTCCAGTCCTCCACTCACTCCGGGAAGTCGCAACGTGTCGCTCACGATCGGAATCGTCGGCCTGCCGAATGTCGGCAAGTCGACCCTGTTCAACGCCCTGACCAAGAACGACGTGCTGGCGGCCAACTACCCGTTCGCCACGATCGAGCCGAACGTCGGCGTGGTCGGCGTCCCCGACGCCCGCCTGGCCAAGCTGGCCGAAATCTTCGGCTCGCAGCGCATCCTCCCGGCGACCGTCGACTTCGTGGACATCGCGGGCATCGTGCGCGGCGCCTCCGAGGGCGAGGGCCTGGGCAACAAGTTCCTCGCGAACATTCGTGAGTCCGACGCGATCTGCCAGGTCATCCGCGCCTTCAAGGACGAGAACGTCGTCCACGTCGACGGCAAGGTCTCGCCGAAGGACGACATCGAGACGATCAACACCGAGCTGATCCTCGCCGACCTCCAGACCATCGAGAAGGTCCTGCCGCGCCTGCAGAAGGAGTCGCGGATCAAGAAGGACGTGGCGCCCAAGGTCAAGGCCGTCGAGGAGGCCAAGGAGATCCTGGAGCGCGGCGACACCCTCTTCTCCCAGGGCATCGTCCAGGGCACGGAGCGCTCGGAGCTCCTCCACGACCTGCACCTGCTGACGACCAAGCCCTTCCTCTACGTCTTCAACGTCGACGAGGACGAGCTGGTCGACGACGACTTCAAGGCCGAGCAGCGCGCCCTGGTCGCCCCCGCGGAGGCGATCTTCCTCAACGCCAAGCTGGAGGCGGACCTCGCCGAGCTGGACGAGGAGGACGCCATGGAGCTCCTGGAGTCCGTCGGCGCCGAGGAGCCCGGCCTCGCCACCCTGGCCCGCGTCGGCTTCAACACCCTGGGCCTGCAGACCTACCTCACGGCCGGCCCCAAGGAGGCCCGCGCCTGGACCATCAAGAAGGGCGCCACCGCCCCCGAGGCCGCCGGAGTCATCCACACCGACTTCCAGAAGGGCTTCATCAAGGCGGAGGTCATCTCCTTCGAGGACCTGGTCGAAACCGGCTCGGTCACCGAGGCCCGCGCCAAGGGCAAGGCGCGCATGGAGGGCAAGGAGTACGTGATGCAGGACGGGGACGTGGTGGAGTTCCGCTTCAACGTGTAGCGGCTGACATATCACCACGTCGCTGATCTGGCAAACATGCAGGTCAGATGGGGTCCGACTCTTCGGGGTCGGGCCCTTTGTTTTTTCCCGTGCTGGGATGGTGCTGGGATAGCTGACCCCTCGTCACCTGTCATCACCCCTGGTCATCCGTACCGTGCTGGGATGGTGCTGGGATGGGATGAGGAGCCCGTGCTGGGTTTCGGGCAGTGATCTGACCGGTGCGCGGGGAGGGCGGGACGGGTTTCATCCACACATCTTCTTCACGGCTCTGGGGCGCCGTGCGGAGGCGTGGCACTTTTCCTACTCGTTTGACACACTCGGGGTATGGGTGAGACGACGTACAGCATCGGGGAAGGTCCGGCGACGCGGGTGAGCCTGTCGCTGCCGGAGGGGACCGCGGAGGCGATCCGGGCGCGAGTGGGGAAGCGGGAGTTCTCCGCGTTCATCGCCGAGGCAGTCGAGCGTGAGCTGCGCGGGCAGGTCCTGGACGAGTACCTGGCGGACTACGAGAGCCGCAAGGGGCCGGTTTCCGAGCCGGCTCGTCAGCGGGCGCGGCAGGTCTTCGACGAGGTGTTCGCCGAGGAGGCCGAGTGGCCCGCCGCAGGCTGAGTCACGAGGGGACGCTCGTCCTCGACAGTGAGGGACTGTCGAAGCTGCTCGCCGACGACGAGCAGGTGGTGGCTCTGATCGCTGAGGCGCGCTCGCGTGGCATGGAGGTCGTGATCAGCGCGCTCACCATCATCGAGGCCGTCCACGCCCGTACGAACAAGTCACGCCTGAACTGGGTGCTTTCCGGGCTGCGGGTCGTCCCGGTCGGTGACGAGGAGGCGAGGGCTGCCTCGAAGTTGCTGATGAATGCCGGATTGCACGGACACAAGTACGCGATCGATGCGGCCGTCGCCGAGGCCGCTCTGCGACAGCACCGCCCCGTGGTCATGCTGACTTCCGATGTTGACGACATGGCCAAGCTGTGCGGCGAGCGGGTCCGGCTCGTGGCGGTGTGATTTCCCTTGGTCCGGCTCAGTAGGAGCGGGGTCCGTAGGGGCTCCAGTGACCGAGGAAGGGCTTGAGGTCGTCGCCGCTGGGTTTCGGCGGCGTGGGCAGTTTCGGCGCTGAGACCGATTCGGTGAGGCTTTGGAGGTGCGCGTCCGCGAACGCGAGCCATGCCTCGACCTCGGTCCGCTCCTGCCCGGGCGGAAGCGATGCGGCATGGACGCCTACTGCTGTGACGTATTCAGTCAGGCGCCTGGCCTGGTACCAGGTGTCCGCCTGTTCTCCGAGCTGTTTGACGCGGTAGGCGTGGGCGTAGGCGGCGTGGGCTTCCTGCATGGCGGCTTCCCAGCGCTTTTGCTGTACCTCTCTGGCTTGCTGGTCTGCAAGGCGTTTGCGTTCTGCGGCTTCGCCGCGGAGTCCGACCTCCTGCACGATCTCGGCGAGTTGTTCTTCCAGAGGCCGGTCGGGGAGATCCGCCCATTCGCTTGCACGGTGCGGGCTGCCGCCGCGGAGTATGAAGCGTAGGCGGCTGGAGGGTGTGTAGTCGAAGCGGGGGATGCGCATCCATGAGTGCTTCTTGGCGTCGGCGAGTTCCTTGTCTGTGGGGACGTGTTCGTTGCGGTCCTGTTCTTGGAGGACGAGGAATCCGACACTTTCGCCGTGGGCGGTGATGGAGAAGTGCGGTGGTGCCTTGCGGTGCCGATGGGGCGGGGGCGCGCCTTGTGTGGTTCCGAGCGATGCCTTGTGGCCTTGGGCTGTGGTGGCGGCGATGAGGGTTTGGATGATGCGCAGGGCTCGGCCCTGGAGGGGTTTGGTCAATCCCAGTGGCTGCGGCTGCTTTTGGAGGGCGGCCACGACGGCGTGGGGTTTGGTGAGTCTGGCCGGCACAGGGAGCGGGGTGAGTTCCGCGAGGCGCCAGGCAGGGATGTCGACCAGCTTGATTTCGTAGCCGCGGTGGGTGCGGTATCCGTGGAGTTCCTGCGTGTGAGGGATCTTGCCGGACTTGCGGGCGGCGTTGACGCGTGACGCCCAATTCACCGAGTGCGGGTCGGATTCGATGGGCTTGATGAGGCAGCCGTCGTTCGCGGCCAGTTCTTCGAGTAGCTGGTTCGCGTAGTTCGTACGGGCCTTCGGCACGGCTCTGGGGCGCGGTGGTGCCGGTTTCCGGGCGGGCCGTTCCGGTGGTCGGGTGCTCTGTTCCACGGGGCGGATGCCGCGGTCCGTGAGATGCTGCCGCCCCTTCTCGGTGAGGTGGGCGCTCCAATGCCCGCGGCGTTTGGTGATTTTGATGAGCCCTCGGTTCTGCAGGGCCTGCCCGCTGGTCTTGTACGTGCTGTCCGGCCAGACTCCGTCGGGACACCCCTGGCCCACCCAGTCGAGCACGGCCTGCTGCCGCTCGTTCAGGGCCTGGTCCATGGAGCCTCCCGCCGGTCCCTCGGTGCGCTGCCTCGAAGACGATGCCCACTGGACCTCCGGGAATTCGGGGCAGCCTGGGGGCTCCCTCATTCGGATGAGAGGTCCTGGAAGGCGCGTTTACGGCGAGGACAGTCGCTCATGGTGTTGATGCGAAACGGCTTGGGTTCAGAGTCATTGATGGGGACCT
>NZ_FLSP01000032.1 GCF_900091315.1 Streptomyces sp. DI166 | reverse complement strand
CAGGTCCGGGCCGTGGCGGGGGTGCCGGCCGGTGACGGGCCGCCCGCGGGGACGATCAAGGACACGTGACCGCCTCCCTCGCGCCCAGCGCCTCCGCGCGGAGCCGGGCGGCCCGGCGCAGGGCCGCCACCGCCGGGTCGGTGGGGTCGCCCGCCGTGCCGTGGGCCGCCGCGAGGACGTCGTCGACCGTGGACAGGGCGCCGAGGTCGGCCCGGATCGCGCGGCCCAGGGAGGTCACCGCGCCCGCCGCGCGGGAGCGGTCGCGGCAGTGGAAGGCCAGTTCGCAGGCGGACATGCACTCGGGGGTGTAGGTCGCGGGGACCGACTCCACGGCCGCCGTCAGTGCGGCGGACGGCAGGGCCGGGTCGAAGCAGGTGCCCTCGGGGAGGGTGTCGGCGATCTCCTCGATGCGGGTGAGCCGGACCAGCTGCCGGGCGGTGACCGCGCGCTGCTTGCGGATGTCGACAGCGGAGGCGGTGGGCTGGTTGGAGAAGTCCTTCGGGCACACCAGCAGGATCCGGTGACGTACGCGCGGGGCGGTGCCGTGCTCGGACAGGCGCGCGGCGACCTCCTCCAGCGCCAGGACGTACACCGCCGCCTGCCGGGCCGCCGCGCCGACCTTCGCCGGGTCCGCGGAGCCGTCCAGCATCGGGAAGGACTTGATCTCCACGACCGTCCAGGAGCCGTCCGGGTGCACCACCACCGCGTCCGGTTCCAGGAACGCGGGCGAGCCCGCGACGTCGAGCGCCAGCATGGGGTGGTCCAGCAGCGTCCAGGTGCCGGGCGCCTCACCGGCCTCGCGCAGCGCCAGTGCCGTACGGGCCGTGCGGCCCTCGGGGCCGGTCGCGGTCAGGTCGGGTACGTGGGCCCGCTCGGGGGGCTCGGCGGCGCGGTCCAGCTTGGCGTGCACCAGCCGCAGCAGTTCGGCGCCGCCGTCCGCCTTGACCTTCGCCTCGAAGGCGTTGCCGCGGGTGAGGGCGAACTGCGACTGCCCGAAGGCCGAGGGAGCGCCGAGGGCGTCGGCCAGCGCCGTCTTGTTCACCCCGGCGCCGTCCAGGATCGCGCGCCGTCTGCACCCGGGGTTGGCGGCCAGGGCGGCCAGGGCGCGGGCGTCCAGCGCCTTGGCCGGTACCTCGGGACCGCGCAGCTCAGCGAGCCTTTGCCGGAGCGCCGTCCCCCGCGTCCGTGGGGGAGGCACCCGGCTCGGCTCCGGGCTCGAACCGTGACTCGCGCTGCCGTGGAAATCGCTCACCCGCGGAAGTCTGGCATCCACCACTGACAATTGAGGCCTTGGTGGCGGGAGTCGACTCGCCGGCGCCCTGCGCGGAGTGCGCCGCGACCAGCGTGCCGCGGCCGTCGAAGCGGGCCCGGACCCGGTCCGCGACGCGCAGCACGTACGGCGTGAGCAGCAGTCCGGCGCCCATCACGGCGACGCCCGCGACCGCGTCCAGGAAGTAGTGGTTCGCGGTGCCCATGACCACGATGATCGTCACCACGGGGTAGATCACCGCGGCGACCTTGGTGATGCGGTTGCCGCCGAAGCGCCACAGCATGACGCCGCACCACAGGGCCCAGCCGCAGTGCAGGCTCGGCATGGCCGCGTACTGGTTGGTCAGACCGCCCAGACCCTTCGGGGCGCTGGCCTCGCCGCCCCACCAGCCGTACGAGCTGTAGTACGCCATCGTGTCCACGAAGCCGTGGGTCGGGGCGAGCAGCCGGGGCGGGCAGGTGGGCAGCAGGGTGAAGCCGATCAGGCCGATGAACGTGGACGTCATCAGCCAGGTCCGGGCGACGCGGTAGTGCACCGCGCGGGACCTGAAGATCCACACCAGGACGAGCGGGGTGACCAGGTAGTGCAGCGAGGCGTACCAGAAGTCCGCCGGCACCCCCAGCCACGGCTCGCGGGTGAAGAGGCGGTTCAGCGGGTGCTCGGCGTTCAGGTAGAGCAGCTTCTCGATGCGCAGGATCGTCAGGCCGTGGTCCACGGCCGAGGCGACGTCGCCGCGGGCGAGCAGGCGGCCGCCCGAGTAGCACGCGTACACCAGAAGGATCAGCGGCAGCTCGGTCCACCAGCGGAGACGGCCTCGTGGTGCCGCCGTAGTGCCCGGTGACTCGGCGTGCGGCATCCGATCGCCTCCCCCTTCTGCTCGTGGCGCCGGTTGCGCGGACGGGCCACTCTACGTTGTACGTGCTCGCCCCTGTCGGGCGCCCCCGGCCCTGATAGACGCTGAGATCGCCCCCCGGGTTGCCCCGGTCCAGGGTGCGGGATGATGGACGGGCTCCGCCTCGCAATTTCCTGGAAAGGCACTCGACCGCATGGCACCGCGCATATTGCTGGCCCGGCACGGGCAGACCGAGTGGTCACTGGCCGGGAAGCACACGGGGCGCACGGATGTGCCGCTGCTGGAGGAGGGGCGCCGGGGCGCGAAACTGCTCGGCGAGCGCCTCCACCGCGAGCCCCTGGAGGGGCTGCCGGGCGTCGAGGTGCGCACCAGCCCGCTGGCACGCGCGCGTGAGACGTGCGAACTCGCCGGGTTCGGCGACCGCGCCACGTCCTGGGACACCCTGATGGAGTGGGACTACGGCGCCTACGAGGGCCTCACCCCGGACGAGATACAGGCCCTGCGTCCCGGCTGGCTGATCTGGCGCGACGGTGTCCCCGAGGGGGAGAGCGTGGCCGAGATCACCGCGCGGGCCGACGAGGTGGTCGCCTGGGCGCGCTCCGCAGACCGGGACGTCCTGGTCTTCGCCCACGGTCACATCCTGCGCTCCATAGGCGCCCGCTGGCTGGGCCTGCCGCTGGACTTCGCGGCCCGTATCCGTCTGAACCCGACCTCGCTGTCGGTCCTGGGCTGGGCGTACGGGGAGCCGGCGGTGGAGCACTGGAACGACGTGGGGCACCTGGCGGCCTGACAGCTCGCTCACACCGCCTTCGGCAGGCTCGCGTGCCGCTCCAGGAAGGTGGACACGCCCGACGCCCGCCGGTGCGGCAGCAGTACGCGCGCGGTGCCCGCCAGCATGGTCTGGACCCGGGACGACTGGACCTCGGTGAGCAGGTCCAGCACCCGCATCCCGGCCACCGCCGCCTCGTCGGGGCGCCCGCCGCGGGCCAGGTCGTCGGCGAGTTCCGCGGTGTACAGGGCGATGTTGCGGGTGAAGTGCGGGTCCTGGAGGCCGGCCGCCCGGCTCGCGTTCCGTGCCGCCCGGTTCCAGTCGCCCAGCGTCGACCAGCACTGCGCCTCCAGGGCCTCCAGTTCGGCCTCGCCGTAGAAGCTCATCCACTCGGGGTCGGCGTCCGAGCCGCCCCGCGCGTAGAGGACCTGGGCCCGGGCGAGGGCCTGGGCGCAGCCGGTGCGGTCGGCGAGCCCCGCCCAGCCGCCCGCCTCGCGCATCGCCAGCAGCGACATCAGCCGGTCGGAGCCGAGGGAGCGGGCGACACGCTGGGCGGCCTGCGCGGCGCGCACCGCCTCACGCGGGCGCCCGGCGTCCCGCGCGAGGAACGACGTGTTGCAGAAGGCGTGCGCCTCCAGCGCCGGGTCGCCCGCCATCCGGGCGGTCGCCAGCGCTTCCGCGTAGTGCGAGCGCGCGTCGTCGAAGCGCCCCGAGTCGTGGGCCAGCCAGCCGACCGAGATGGCCAGCTCACCGGCGCCGGAGTGGAGCCGTTCACCGGTGGCGTGCCGGGTGGTTCCGGCGTCCAGCAGCGCGTAGGCGGCGCGCAGCGGGGCGGCCGCGCGCCGGTACAGGCCGTCCGCGCCGTGCCGGTCGTCCAGCAGCCGGATTCTGCGGACCGCCTCCTCCAGGGCCTGCACCTCGCTGGTGCCGATCCGCCGCGCGGGGCGTTCCGCGGCCGTCGCGTCGATGGCGAGCCCGAAGGGGCTGAGCGAGGCGGCGGCCACGGTGGCGCCGGAGCCGGTCATGAATGCGCGACGCAGCACGTCGCTCTCCTCGGGTCTCTCGTGCGTTTCGTACGGGTCCTGCGTGTCATACGGTTCGCGCGCCCCCCGCGTCTCACGGACCGCGAGCGCGGGGCTCGCGAGCGGACCCACGGGCGCGTCCTCCGCCTCGCGCGACCGGCGTCCGCGTACGGACGCGCGGGGCGCGAAGCCGAGGTCGGTCAGCGTGCGGCCGGGGAACATGTGCAGGAACACCCGTTCGTACGCATAGTTGGGGCAGCGGATCTCGCCCGCCTCGACCCGTCCGATGTAGCGCGCGTCACAGCTGACCCGCTCCCCGATCTCGCGTGCGGCCCTGCGTACCGCCGCGGCGAACTCGGCCGGTGAGCGCTGTCCGCGCAACTCCCGGAACGCGAGATTCGGTCGGGGCGGCCTGGTGGGCCGGGACGAGTTCAGCTCCGACGACGTCATGGCCGGGTCCTCTCGTGCGAACCGTCGAACCATGCCGGACCGATGGTGAGTTGAACGTTTTGTTCGCTTCGTACCCCCGGTGTCCGGCGGGCAAGAACGTACCTGCTGTACCGGACCCGTCACGCGGTGTTTGGCTACAAACCGGATATCTCATCCAGCATCTGCCATGAACTGCCATCCTTTGCGGCGGACTTGTGCCGTAGCCGTTGACAGGTGGCCGCGTTGAACCACGTGGACCGGGAGCCGCCCGACTCCCGACCCGCTCGGTTCGAGGAGGGTTCCGCGGTGGAGGCCGGGATGGAGAACAGTCAGCGGTGCGATCTGGTGACGGTGCCGACGCGGCAGGGACTTGAGGCGGTCGACATCCTGCGCCGGGGCGCGGGGGACGCGGTGGGGCCGGTCCTGCACGACGACGGCTGCGACACCCTCGGGTTTGTGGTCCCGCCGGGAACCGCCGCCGGATGGGACGTCCCCGGCAGCACCTGCACCCAGACCGACGGCCGGGGACTGAGCCTCGCTCCCGAGCCCCCGGTGGAGGGCTCCGACTGGCTGCTGCCCCCCGGCGAGGCGGACCTCGCCACGGACCCCGCGGTCCTGCGCGCGGCACTCGGCGAGGCGGCCCGCCTGATCGAGGCAGCCGACAACTGCCGCTGACCTCCGGCGGACGGGCCGGGGGAGTGCCGGTGCCGTTACGGCGCCTGCGGGGCTCGGGCCGTGGATCCGTGATCGTGAGCCCGGTCCGCGGACCTGTCGTACGGGTTCTGCGCGGGACCCGGTTCGGCGTGCGGGGGGTGATCCAGGGGGCGAGGCGGCGGCGGGCCGTCGGTGGTCCTCCGGCGGGCGGCGGAAGTGGCACTGCTGCGGATCCCCGGCGTGGGCCCGCCGCTGTCCCCCCGGTCGGCGTGGAGCCCTCGCCCGGTGCGCGTTCATGACCGCCTCTGCGTGATCCGACCGGGCTCCGCATAATGGCCTGATGGGCAAGTCCAACAAATCCCGGCGCCAGGACGCGGCCGCCGCCGTCGTCGAGGCCGTGGACGGCGGACTCGCCGAGCTGATACCCGACCGGGACCGGGCCCGCGCCTGGACCCTGCTCATCGACGGCGCCCCGCAGTCGCACGTCGACCTGGACGACCCCGCCTTCCTCTCCTTCGAGTACCAGCGGCGCCTCGGACACGTCATCGACCTCGTCGCCCCGCCCGGGAAGCCCGTCCAGGTCGTCCACCTCGGCGGCGGAGCCCTCACCCTCGCCCGGTACGTCGCCGCCACCCGCCCCCGCTCCACCCAGCAGGTCGTCGAGCGGGACGCGCCCCTGGTGCAGATGGTCCGGCGCGAACTGCCCCTGGACCGCAACGCCCGGATCCGGGTGCGCTCGGTGGACGCCCGCGACGGGCTCGCCAAGGTGCCCGACGGCTGGGCCGACCTCGTCATCGCCGATGTCTTCAGCGGGGCCCGCACCCCGGCCCACCTCACCTCGACCGAGTTCCTCGACGAGGTGCGCCGGGCCCTGCGCCCCGGTGGCTGGTACGCCGCCAACCTCGCCGACGGACCGCCGCTGGCGCATCTGCGCGGCCAGATCGCCACCGCCGCCGCCCGGTTCGCGGAGCTGGCCCTGGTCGCCGACCCGACCGTGCTGCGCGGGAAGCGGTTCGGCAACGCCGTCCTGGTCGCCGCCGACCACCCGCTCCCGGTCGCCGAACTGACCCGGCGCGCCGCCTCCGACCCGCACCCGGGCCGCGTCGAACACGGCAGGACGCTCAGGGACTTCACGGGCGGAGCGACCCCGGTCACGGACGCGGCGGCCGTCGCCTCCCCGGCGCCCCCGGCCTCGGTCTTCCGTTAAGCCTCAGTACGTCCCGATCGGACGTCAATACGTCCCGATCTCCACCCGCGGCGCGCTGTCGTGCCAGGTGCAGAACACCGACACCCGGTCCGCGCCGCTGGCGAACTCCACCCGGATCCACGACTCCGTCTTCCACACCTGCATCGACCAGTCGGTACCCGGCGTCGCCGACACCAGCGTGGCGTAGGTGTCGCGCAGGTCGAAGACCGCCCGGCCGCCCTTGGTGTCGTAGGCCTTGATCTCGCCGGAGGCGGAGGCGGAGGCGGAGGGGGCGGAGTCCGGGGTACGGGTGGGGGTGGTGGAGGGGCTCGCGGTCCTCGACGGGGACGGCTTGGCCGAAGGGCTCTTGGTGGGCTTGGAAGACGGGGGCGCGCTCCGCGTCGACGACGACACCGGCTTCGACTCCTGCGTGGTGGCGTCCGCCGCCGCGATGGGCAGGGCGCGCGGCGGGTCGTAGGCCGTGCCGGCCATCACCGTGTGGACACCCCACCACGACAGCGTGACCGCCGCGCCCGTGGCGAGCGACCAAGCCAACGCGTGTACGAGTCCTCTGCGCATCGCGGGCCATACTGCCTCACCTGCCCCACACGTGTCGCCCCGCTGTCCCCAACAGGGGGAGTTGTCCACAGGTCCGGACCTGTGTCCCCCGCATGGCGTACGGTGCGGCGCATGGCAAGTGTGCTCGTGGTCGAGGACGACCAGTTCGTACGCTCCGCCCTCATCCGGCATCTGACCGATGCCGCGCACACCGTGCGCAGCGTCGGCACCGCCCTTGAGGCGCTGCGCGAGGTCGCCCATTTCCGTTTCGACGTGGTCATCCTGGACCTCGGACTGCCCGATCTCGACGGGTCCGAGGCGCTGAAGATGCTGCGCGGAATCACCGACGTCCCTGTGATCATCGCCACCGCCAGAGACGACGAGGCGGAGATCGTCCGGCTGCTGAACGCCGGTGCGGACGACTACCTCACCAAGCCGTTCTCCGTCGAGCACCTGTCCGCGCGTATGGCCGCCGTCCTGCGCCGGTCCCGGGCCACCGTGGGCGAGGCGCCCCCGGAGTCGGTGCTGCGCGTCGGCGGCCTCACCGTCGACCCGCTGCGCCGCCAGGCCGAACTGGACGGCGTACGCCTGGACCTGACCCGCCGCGAGTTCGACCTGCTCGCCTTCCTGGCCGGCCGCCCCGGCGTGGTCGTCCCGCGCAAGGAACTCCTCGCCGAGGTCTGGCAGCAGTCCTACGGCGACGACCAGACCATCGACGTGCACCTGTCCTGGCTGCGCCGCAAGCTCGGCGAGACCGCCGCCAACCCCCGCTATCTGCACACCCTGCGCGGGGTCGGGGTGAAGCTGGAACCCCCGGCGCAGGAAGGGCCCCCGCGATGAGATGGGCCCTGGTCAAGGTCTCCCTGGCGGTCACCACCATGGTCGTGCTCGCCTTCGCCGTACCGCTCGGCCTGGTCATCAAGGAAATGGCCCGCGACCGCGCCTTCTCCAACGCCGAGCGGGAGGCCGCCGCCGTCGCCCCCGCGCTGTCCATCACCACCGACCGCGACCAGCTGGAACGGGTCGTGGCCGCCGCCGGGTCCGGCGAGGACATCGCCGTGCACATACCGGCGGGCGACGGCGCCGACGCCGTCGACATCGGCCGCAGCCGCGCCGACTACGACGACATCGCCACCGTGCGCGAACTGGGCCGCGCCTCCACCACCGAGGTCTCCGGCGGCTCCACCCTGCTCCAGCCCGTCGCGGTCAGCTCCGCCGAGATCGCCGTTGTGGAGGTGTACGTCCCCGAGTCCGAGGTCAGCAACGGCGTCGCCACGGCCTGGGCGGTCCTCGCCGCCGTCGGTATCGCCCTGATCGTGGGCTCGGTCGCGGTCGCCGACCGGCTCGGGGTGCGGATGGTGCAGCCCGCGCAGCGCCTGGTCGAGGGCGCGCACGAACTGGGCGAGGGCAAGCTGGGCGCCCGGGTGCCGGAGGAGGGGCCGAACGAACTGCGGCTGGCCGCGGCGGCGTTCAACTCCATGGCCGACCAGGTCGTCCAACTCCTCGCCAACGAACGGGAGCTGGCCGCCGACCTCTCGCACCGGCTGCGCACCCCGCTGACCGTGCTGCGGCTGAACGCCGCCTCGCTCGGCGACGGCCCGGCCGCCGAGCAGACCCGGGCCGCCGTCGCCCAACTGGAGCGCGAGGTCGACACCATCATCCGCACCGCCCGCGAGGCCAAGCCGCAGACCCAGGCGGCCGGTCCGGGCGCCGGCTGCGACGCGGCCGAAGTGGTGCGCGAGCGGATGGCGTTCTGGTCGGCGCTGGCCGAGGACGAGGGCCGCAAGGTGCGGGTGGCCGGGGTCGACCGGCCGGTGCGCATACCCGTGGCCCGCGCCGACCTCGCCGCCGCCCTGGACGCCCTGCTCGGCAATGTCTTCCGGCACACCCCGGAGGGCACCGCCTTCGCGGTCGACGTGCACAACGGCGAGGACGCGGTGATCGTGCTGGTGTCGGACGCCGGGCCCGGCATACCCGATCCGCAGGCGGCGATGGCCCGCGGCCGGGGCTCGGGCACCGACGGGTCGACCGGGCTCGGCCTGGACATCGTGCGCAGGCTCGCCGAGGCGACGGGCGGTGATGTGCGCATCGGCTCCTCCGTGCTCGGCGGCACCGAGGTGCGGATCTGGATCCAGCTCGACGGCCGGGCGCCCGAGCGGCGCCGCGGACACCGGGTGCGCCGCCGCCGCGGCGGCCGACTGGTCTCGACCTTTAACCGCTCCCGATCCCTTCCTTAAGCGCACCCTAAGATCCTCAACCGCCGCCTGGATCAGGCCGTTTGCCCGATTCGGCCTCGCTAGCGTGCTCCCGCATCCCCCACACGGCACAGCGAAAGCAGGCAGGCGATGAGCACCCACCGGCGCAGGATCAGCGGCAGGAACAAGGCGATAGGCGGACTCGTCGCCGCCGCCGTGGTCGGTGGCGGCGCCCTCGCCCTCACCGGCACCGCCCAGGCGGCCGGCGTGGGCGCCGTGTACACCAAGACCAGCGACTGGCAGACCGGTTACACCGCCCAGTACGTCGTCACCAACGACACCGGCTCCACCAAGGCCGACTGGACCCTCACCTTCGACCTCCCCGCGGGCGCGAAGCTCGGCTCGCTGTGGAACGCCGAGTCCAGCGTGAGCGGTTCGCGGGTCACCGTGAAGCCGCCGAAGTGGGACAAGGACGGCCTCGCCCCCAAGGAGTCCATCACCGTCGGCTTCGTCGTCAACGGCAACGGCGACCCGACCGGCTGTGTCGTCGACGGCGTCAAGTGCTCCACGGACGGCGGCGCCACCCCGGAGCCCACCGGCCGCCCCACCGAGACCCCGACCCCCACGGCCACCCCCACCGTCAAGCCGACGCCCACCCCGACCCCGACGCAGACCACCACGGACCCCAAGCCCACGGAGTCCACCGGCAGCGGCACCACCACCAACGCCGGTTTCGCCCCGTACGTCGACACCTCGCTCTTCCCCGCCTTCGACCTCGTCGGCACCGCCGACGCCACCGGCGTGAAGAACTACAACCTCGCCTTCATCACCGACGGCGGCGGCTGCACCCCCAAGTGGGGCGGGGTGAGCGACCTCGGGAGCAACGCGGTCGCGAGCCAGATCGGCGCGCTGCGCGCCAAGGGCGGCGACGTCCGTGTCTCGTTCGGCGGCGCGGCCGGCAGTGAACTGGCCACCACCTGCTCCTCGGCGGACGCGCTGGCGGCGGCGTACGAGAAGGTCGTGACCGCCTACGACCTCACCAAGGTCGACTTCGACGTCGAGGGCGGCGCGCTGCCCGACGCCGCGGCCAACACCCGCCGCGCCCAGGCCATCGCCAAGCTGCAGAAGCAGCACCCGGATCTGGACGTCTCCTTCACCCTGCCGGTGATGCCCGAGGGCCTGACCCAGCCCGGCGTGGACCTGCTCGCCGACGCCAGGAAGAACGGCGTGAAGATCAACGCCGTCAACATCATGGCCATGGACTACGGCCCGGCCTACAGCGGCGACATGGGCACCTACGCCGAACAGGCCGCCACCGCCACCCAGGCCCAGATCAAGGGCGTTCTCGGGCTCAGCGAGAGCGCCGCGTGGAAGACCGTCGCGGTCACCCCGATGATCGGCGTCAACGACGTGGTCACGGAGGTCTTCAAGGTCGAGGACGCCACCCAGCTGGTGAACTTCGCCAAGTCCAAGGGCCTCGGCTGGCTGTCGATGTGGTCCGGGACCCGCGACAAGGCCTGCCCCGGCGGCCCCAAGCCCGCGGCCGACGCCACTTGCAGCTCCATAGACCAGGAGAAGAACGCCTTCAGCAAGGCGTTCGCGGCCTACAAGTAGGCCCGAGCAAGCAGCCCAGGCCCACGGGGGGCGCGCCCCGGCCGGTCTTCCCCCCATCCGGCCGGGGCGCGGCACGTCCCCTCCTCGACGCGCCGCGCCCCGCTCCCCTCCCCCGAGGGTCCGGATCGGACGGACTCGGACGGACTCGGACAGAGACCGGCTCAGACCGCTTCCACGCTCGGCAGCGCACCCGCCCGGGCCGCCTGCCCGTACCACAGGGCGCTGGACTTGGGCGTCCGCTGCAGCGTCGCGTAGTCGACGTACACCGCGCCGAAGCGCTTGCCGTAGCCGTAGGACCACTCGAAGTTGTCCATCAGGGACCACAGGTAGTAGCCGCGGACATCGGCGCCGTCCTCGATGGCACGGCGCACCGCCGTCAGATGGCCGTGCAGATAGGCGATCCGCTCCGGGTCGTGGACCTTGCCGTCCGGGTCGGGCTTGTCGTCGTAGGCCGCGCCGTTCTCGGTGATGTAGATCGGCAGACCCGGCACCTCACGCGTGTACCGCATGATCAGCTCGTGCAGCCCGGACGGGTCGATCGTCCAGCCCATCTCGGTGCGCTCGCCCGGGGTCTGCAGGAAGGCGATGTCGTCCGCGCCCGGCCAGGGGGAGTGGGCGCTCTCGCCGTGACCGTCCGCGCGCGGGCCGGCCGGAGCGGAGGCGGCGGACGACACCAGCGTCGGCGTGTAGTAGTTGAGGCCGAGCGCGTCCAACGGCTGCTTGATCAGGTCGAGATCGCCGTCCTCGACGAACGCCCAGTCGGTGAGCCGCCCGGTGTCCGCCAGCAGGGTCTGCGGGTAGGCGCCGTGCAGCATCGGGCCGTGGAAGATGCCGTTGGCCAGGTCGTCGATGCGCTGCCGGGCCGCCAGGTCCGCCGGGTCGTCGGAAGCCGCCCGGACCACCGAGGAGTTCAGGCTCACCGCGACCTGGTTGCGGGCCGGCATCACCGAGCGCAGCGCCTTCGTGCCGAGCCCGTGCGCCAGGTTGAGGTGGTGCGCCGCCCGCAGCGCGGCCACCGGTTCGGTGCGGCCCGGCGCGTGCACCCCGGAGGCGTAGCCCAGGAAGGCGCTGCACCAGGGCTCGTTGAGGGTGATCCACTGTTCCACCCGGTCGCCGAGGGCCTCGCCGACGATCTGCGCGTACTCGGCGAACCGGTAGGCGGTGTCCCGCTCCGGCCAGCCGCCCGCGTCCTCCAGCTCCTGCGGCAGGTCCCAGTGGTAGAGCGTGACCGCGGGCTTGATGCCGTGCGCGAGCAGCTCGTCCACCAGCTTGCGGTAGAAGTCCAGACCCCGCTGGACCGCGGGCCCCCGCCCGGTCGGCTGCACCCGCGACCAGGAAATGGAGAAGCGGTACGCCGTCAGGCCCAGGTCGGCCATGAGCGCCACGTCGTCACGGAAGCGGTGGTAGTGGTCGACAGCGATGTCACCGGTCTCACCACCGGCCGTCTTGCCCGGGGTGTGGCTGAAGGTGTCCCAGATCGACGGGGTACGGCCGTCCTCCCGCACCGCGCCCTCGATCTGGTACGCCGAGGTGGCCGCGCCCCAGAGGAAGGCGGGAGGAAAGGTCACCGGGGTCACCGGCTGCGAATCAGGCATGGAAGCGCTCCCATAGGAGGTCGGCCGGGCCGACGGGTAGGAGGGAAGAAGGAGAAAAGGAGGGGCCGGAGCGGCGCTGACCCGGCCCCGGGGGAGGGGGTGGGGCGGTGCGGGCGTCAGCCCTTGACCGCGCCCTGCATGATGCCGCCCACGATCTGCTTGCCGAAGATCGCGAACACGATCAGCAGCGGCAGCGTGCCCAGCAGCGCGCCCGCCATGATCAGGGACTGGTCCGGCGTGTAGCCGCGGCCCAGGCCCGCGACCGCGACCTGCACGGTCGGGTTGCCGTTCTGGGTGAGCACGAGGAACGGCCACAGGAAGTCGTTCCAGGTCTGCACGAACATCAGCATGCCCAGCACCGCCATCGCGGGACGGGCCGCCGGGAACACCACGTGCCAGATCACCCGCCAGCTGCTCGCGCCGTCCACGCGGGCGGCCTCGATGATCTCGTCGGGCAGCGCCTGGAGCAGGTACTGCCGCATGAAGAACACACCGAACGCGCTCACCAGCGAGGGCAGGATCACCGCCTGGAGCTGGTCGGACCAGTCGAGCTTGGCGACCATCATGTACAGCGGGATCACGCTGAGCTGCGGCGGCACCATCATCGTGCCGATCACGATCAGCATCATCGCGTTGCGGCCCTTGAAGCGCAGCTTGGCGAAGGCGAACCCGGCGATCGTCGACAGGAACACGATGGTCAGCGCCGACACACCCGCCACGAACGTGGTGTTGATGAACGCCTCGCCCAGATTGGCGTCGTTCCAGGCCAGATCGAGGTTGTCGAAGAGGTTCGAGCCGAACCAGAACGGCGGCGGTGTCTCGGCCAGGCGCTGGTTGTCCCGGGAGGCGGCGATCGCCGTCCAGACCAGCGGGAACAGCGAGACGATGGTGAACAGGGCGAGCACCGCGTACGCGATCGGTCCCGCGTGCAGGGTGCCGCCCGCGCGGGCCGCCTTGGGGCGCCGGGAGCGCTTGGAGGCTGTCTCGGGCTGTTTCGTCAGGGTCGTCGTCACGGCCGGTCTCCTAACTACTGGCGCGCAGCCGGCGCGAGATGACGTAGTTGACGATGCCGATCACTATGAGGATCAGGAACATCGTCCAGGCGATGGCGGAGGCACGGCCCAGGTGCTGGTTGACCCAGCCCTGCTCGTACAGGTACAGGCCGAGCGTCTGGAACTGGTGCTGGGATCCGCCGGAGGCACCCTTGTTCGCGTCGAACAGCAGCGGCTCGCCGAACAGCTGGGAGGCGCCGATGGTCGACACGACGACCGTGAACAGGATCGTCGGGCGCAGCGAGGGCAGCGTGACGTGGAAGAACTGCTTCCAGCGGCTGGCGCCGTCCAGCGCGGCGGACTCGTACAGATCCTGCGGGATCGCCTGCATCGCGGCCAGGTAGATCAGCGCGTTGTACCCGGTCCAGCGCCAGATGACGATGGTGGACACCGCGAGCTGGGAGGCCCACTTGTCGTTCTGCCAGTCGATGTTGTCGATGCCGACCGCGCCCAGCGCCCAGTTGATCATGCCGTAGTCGCGGCCGAAGAGCAGGACGAAGACCAGCGAGGCGGCGGCGATCGAGGTGGCGTAGGGGGCCAGCATGGCGACCCGGTAGAAGGTCGACGCGCGCAGCTTGTAGTTGAGGATGTGGGCGATGCCCATGGCCATCAGCAGCTGCGGGACGGTCGAGATGATGCCGATGGTCAGCGTGTTCTCGGCCGCGTTCCAGAAGAACTCGTCGTCGAAGATCCGGGTGTAGTTGCGCATCCCGACCCAGTTCATGTCGGTCGGCGCGGTCAGCTCCACCTGGTGCAGCGAGGCCCACCCCGTGTACAGCAGCGGGAACAGGCCGAAGGCGAGGAACAGCAGGAAGAACGGCGAGACGAAGGCGTACGGGCTCCAGCGGACGTCCCGCTGCCAGCGCCGCGACAGCCGCTTGCGGCGCTTGAGTTCCTGCTCGGTCGGACCGCCGCCGGACGGGCGGCCCGGGGCCGCGCCCCCCTTGACGGGGGACGCGGCGGCGGTGTCGTGCCCTGTGCTCATGCGGGTCACTGGTCCAGGGCGTTGTCGATGGTCTTGACGGCGTTCTCCCAGGCTTCCTCGGCGGACTTGCCCTGGGTCACCAGGACGACGCCATTGTCGGTCAGGCCCTGCTGGATGATCTGGTCCTTCGGGCCGATCGACTGGACCGGGATGTTGGCGGCGGCCTCGGCGAAGATCGTGCCGATCGGGGCGTCACCGGTCATGTCGTTCTTGGCGCCGGTGACCTCCTTCGACTCGTACGCCGCCGGGGTGCTCGGGAAGCTGCCCTGCACGCCGAACAGCTTGGCCTGCTGCTCCGGCGCGGTCAGCCAGGCGGCGAGCTTCGCGGCCTCCTCGGCGTTCTTGCCGGACTTCGGCACCGTCAGGAAGGAGCCGCCCCAGTTGCCGGACTTCGGCGCCTGGGCGACGTCCCACTTGCCGGCCGCCTCGGGCTTGGACTTGCCCTTGATGTAGCCGAGCATCCACGGCGGGCAGGACATCGCGGCGAACTTGCTGTTGGCGATGGTGGTGTCCCAGGCCGGCTGGAACTGCGTCTGGTTGCCGACCAGCCCGTCCTCGGCGGCCTCCGCGGTCAGGTCGAAGGCGTTCTTGACGGCCGGGTTGGTCTTGTAGATGACCTCGCCGGAGGCGTTGTAGAAGCGGTCCTTCTCACTGCTGAGGATCGCCTGGAGCAGACCGCCGGGGGAGTCCAGGAAGGTGGTGCCCTTGGGCGCCTTCTTCTGGTAGTCGCGGCCGACGTCGACGAACTTCTCCCAGTCGCCGGCCCACAGCTTGGCGACCTCTTCGCGGTCGGTGGGCAGTCCGGCGGCCTCGAACATGTCCTTGCGGTAGCAGATGGCCATCGGGCCGACATCGGTGCCCACACCGATGGTCTGGCCGTCCTTGGTGGTGGCCTGCTCCCACTTCCATTCCAGGTAGTCGCTCTCCTTGCCGTACTTCGACAGGTCGAGCAGCTTGTCGGACTGGGTCTGGACGATCTCGGCGATGTTGCCGACCTCGACCATCTGGATGTCCTGGAGTCCGCTGTTGGTGGTGAGGTGGTTCAGCAGCGCCGGGTAGTAGTTCTCGTTGCGCTCGACGACGGTCTGCTGGATGTCGATGTCCGGGTGAAGCTTCTCGTACTCCTTGTACAGCCCGGACTCCTCGAAGCCGGCGGTGCCGAACAGACCAAGGGTGATCTTGGTCTTGCCGCCACCGCCGCCCTCGGACGACGAGTTGTTGTCGTCGCCGTCGTCGGCACAGCCGGCCAGCAGCCCGGTGCCCAGCGACGCCACCGCCGCGAGGACAACCGCCTTACGGCGGATTCGGGTACGTGCTCGCATTGCGTCCTCCTGTTGCCCTGACGTGCCGACCCCCCGGCCAACTGCATTGTTGGGCCCGTGTAGTTCTCGCTGCGGCTCGGGCGGGGAACGTGCGGGATGTGTATGTGTCAGGTACCGTGGGAGCGCTCCCACAAGTGATGTGTTGAAGGTTCGTCGGTCCGGGCGGGGGTGTCAAGGGCATGGGAGCGGAGAGATGCGTTCAGTTATAGGGACGTTAACTGGAACCGGGTGTACCGCCCGGGGGTGCGGTCGGTTGCCCCAGCGGACGGTCACAGCTTCTTCCGGGGCTGTTAAATTCCAGGCCAGCGACAGGACAATGGCGAAAGGCGGAGCCCATGGCAAGCCACGGAGCGCGGGGGCGGAGTGGTGGGCGGCCTACGCTTGAGGAGGTCGCCGCGCGCGCCGGGGTCGGCCGTGGGACCGTGTCCCGGGTGATCAACGGCTCCCCGCGGGTCAGCGAGGCGACCCGGGCGGCCGTGGAGGCGGCGGTCGCCGAACTCGGTTACGTCCCGAACACCGCGGCGCGCGCCCTGGCGGCGAACCGCACGGACGCGATCGCCCTCGTGGTGCCCGAGCCGGAGACCCGGTTCTTCGCCGAGCCGTACTTCTCCGACATGCTCAAGGGCGTCGGGGCGCAGATCTCCGAGACCGAGATGCAGTTGCTGCTGATCTTCGCGGGCAGCGACCGGGAGCGGCAGCGCCTGGCGCAGTACCTCGCCGCGCACCGGGTGGACGGGGTGCTGCTGGTCTCCGTGCACGCGGACGACCCGCTGCCCGATCTGCTCACCCAGCTGGAGATACCCGCCGTGATCAGCGGCCCGAGGTCCGCCGCCGAGACGCTGACCTCGGTGGACTCCGACAACTACGGCGGCGCCCGGCAGGCCGTGGAGCACCTGCTCTCCCGGGGCCGCCGCCGGATAGCCCACATCACCGGCCGGATGGACGTCTACGGTGCCCGGCGCCGCGCCGACGGCTACCGCGAGGCCCTGGCGGACGCGGGCCTGCCGGTCGACGGGACGATGATGGAGCCGGGCGACTTCACCGAGGAGGGCGGCCGGCGCGCGATGGCCGCGCTGCTGGAACGCCACCCGGACCTGGACGCGGTCTTCGCCGGCTCCGACGTCATGGCGGCGGGCGCCCGCCAGGTGCTGCGCGAGACGGGCCGCCGCATCCCCGACGACGTGGCTCTCGTCGGCTACGACGACTCCGCCATCGCCCGCCACATGGACCCGCCCCTGACCAGCGTCCGCCAGCCCATCGAGGAGATGGGCCGCCGCATGATCGACCTCCTGCTGGAGGAGATCGCCGACCGCCGCCCGGCGGTGTCGCGGGGGCTGGAGCGCCGGCAGGTGGTGCTGGCCACCAAGCTGTCGGAACGGGAGTCGTCCTGAGGGACGGCCCCAGCTAGTCGGACGGCCGGTGCCAGCCCCTGCGCGGGCGGCGGCCCGGGCGTTCCGTGTGGTGGGTGATGAACCAGGCGACCGCGAGGAGGGAGAGGCCGGTCAGCCAGACGATGACGACCAGCCAGGTGCCCATGGAGGTGCTGGGGTCGGCGCCGGTGCACAGGTCGCCGACGCAGGACTCGCCCTCGTCCTCGGCCGCGTCCAGGGCGACCACGAGCCACAGCAGCATCGCGAGATTGAACGCGATGATCAGCCACGTCAGCAGCCGCCACCGATGGACGCCTCGCGACCTCATGCCGAGCCTCCCAGGTCCTCACCGGCCCATACGGCCGACGATACGCCCCGGGAACGCATTCAGCCGGTGACCTTCTGATCAAGGTCACCGGCTGAACACTTCAGGGTGAGTGACGGGACTCGAACCCGCGGCATCCTGGACCACAACCAGGTGCTCTACCAGCTGAGCTACACCCACCATGACCGGCGGTTTCCCTTGGTGGTTCACCGACCGGCCGAGAAAAAGTGTACAGGGTCCGAAGGGGTGCTCGCGCCCGCCTTTTCCCGGGGCCCCCCGAGGGACCCCGGCGACCACTACTGAGCAGGTACGACGTACTTCGCGGCGATGGCCCGCGCGGTCTCGGTGTCCGGCCCCGGCTGGGGGACGAAGACGGCCTCGCGGTAGTACTTCAGCTCCGCGATCGACTCGCGGATGTCGGCCAGCGCCCGGTGGTTGCCGTTCTTCTCCGGGCTGTTGAAGTACGCCCGCGGGTACCAGCGCCGGGCCAGCTCCTTGATCGAGGAGACGTCCACGATCCGGTAGTGCAGGTAGTCCTCCAGCGTCGGCATGTCCCGCAGCAGGAAGCCGCGGTCGGTGCCGACCGAGTTCCCGCACAGCGGCGCCTTGCCGGGCTCCTTCACGTGCTCGCGCACGTACGCCAGCACCTGCTGCTCGGCGTCCGCCAGCGTCGTACCGCCGGCCAGCTCGTCCAGCAGGCCGGACGCGGTGTGCATCTGACGCACCACTTCCGGCATCGTCTCCAGCGCCGACTCCGGCGGGCGGATGACGATGTCCACACCGTCGCCGAGCACGTTCAGCTCGGAGTCGGTGACGAGGGCGGCAACCTCGATGAGCGCGTCGTCGGACAGCGAGAGGCCGGTCATCTCGCAGTCGATCCACACCATGCGATCGTTCATGCGACCACCCTAAAGCTGACGTCACCGTTTGTGGGCCTCGCGGTGGCCCCCGAACCCTTCCGAGGCCCGCGGGCACGAAAAGCGCCGGACAGGCTCAGGGCCTGCCCGGCGTTCTTCGTACCGGTGCCGCTCCGGCTCAGCTGCCGCTGCGCTGTCCCGGCAGCGTGGCCCGCGCCACGTAACTCTCCCGGCCGCTGTCCGCGGCCGCCGCGGCGAGGGCCTGGCCCATCGACGCCGGCGCGGGTGTGCGGCGGGTCTGCAGCGGGACCGGGCCGGGCTCCGGGTGGAGCGCGGGCGTCGGACCGGGTGCGGTGTCGGCGTCCGCGGCCGGGCGGTCACCCTGCGGGCGCCGGGCCCGGTACGCCGCCCGGTAGGCGGCGGGCGACGAGCCGAGCTGCCGCCGGAAGTGCCCGCGCAGGGCCACCGGCGAGCGGAAGCCGCAGCGCCCCGCGACCTCGTCCACCGAGTAGTCCGACGTCTCCAGCAGCCGCTGTGCCTGCAGCACCCGCTGGGTGATCAGCCACTGCAGCGGCGCCGATCCCGTCAGTGAACGGAAGCGGCGGTCGAACGTGCGGCGGGACATGTACGCCCGCGCCGCGAGGGTCTCCACGTCGAACTGCTCGTGGAGGTGTTCCAGCGCCCAGGCGACGACCTCGGCCAGCGGGTCGGCGCCGATCTCCTCCGGTAAAGAGCGGTCCAGGTAGCGCTCCTGGCCTCCCGTCCGGCGCGGCGGGACGACCAGACGGCGGGCCAGCGCACCGGCCGCCTCGTTGCCGTGGTCGGTCCGCACGATGTGGAGACAGAGGTCGATGCCCGCGGCCGTACCGGCCGAGGTGAGCACGTCCCCGTCGTCCACGAACAGTTCTCGCGGATCCACGTGCACCGACGGATAGCGCTTGGCCAGCGTCGGCGCGTACATCCAGTGTGTGGTCGCGGGGCGGCCGTCCAGCAGACCGGCGGCGGCGAGCACGAACGCGCCGGTGCACAGTCCTACGATGCGGGCCCCTTCGTCATGCGCCCGGCGCAGCGCGTCGAGCGCCTCCTCCGGTGGCGGTGAGGTGATCGAGCGCCAGGCCGGCACGACGACCGTGCCCGCCCGTGAGATCGCCTCCAGCCCATGTGGCGCGCTGAGTTCCAGGCCCCCTGTGGTCCGCAGCGGGCCTTCCTCGCCGCCGCACACCAGCAGTCGGTAGCGCGGCACGCCGGCGTCCTGGCGGTCAATCCCGAACACCGACAGCGGTATGGAACTCTCGAAAATGGGGCCGCCGCTGAACAGCAGCACCGCGACGATCTCCTTGCGGCGGCGCCCGGAGAGTTTCCGGGTCGCGGCTTCCGGCGCGGCAGTGGAGTCGTGGCTCATACTGCTAAGCCCCCCTCGGTGGTCGCGGCTCCTCGGTTGTGTCGCTCCTGCACGTTTCCCCTCGGTCCTGCACGAGTCCCCCGCCGTAGACAGTCAAGATCGAATCTACTGTGTCGCGTTGTGCCTCAGTGGCCGGTTCGGCATTCGGCACATTGTCGACTTGGCAACTTGGCGTGAAGCATTCGATCACGAAGCGTTGCACTCAGGGGCCGTGCAGGGAAGTGCGCCTTGTCGCCGTGGCCAAACCACGTAGGGTGCGCGACACCCCTCAGACCCTTTTCGTGCAGGTCGAACGGGGGTTGAGGGGGGTTTCGGGGCAGGGATGCGTGGTCGCCGGAAGTTGGCTGAAAAGAATCGCCCCGGGGCATGGAAACCGGTCAGCCGCCCGGTGTATTTCCCCCGGAGTGCCGTCCCCGCCGGGTGGAGCCGCCACCGGAGCCGGTGCCGGGTCCGGCGGCCGCCCCGCGCTCGGACCGGCGCAGCAGGATCCGGCAGACCGCGGTGACGGCGGCGAGGCCGAGTGCGGTTCCGGTGGCGCCGGCCAGTGAGGTGCCGTACCAGAGGAGGACCACCGGGACGAGGACGCAGGAGAAGACCGCCCAGCGGACCACGTCGGTGGTGGAGTCCTGGGGCTGCTGTCCCGGCATCGCGTGCTCCCTGTTCGGCGGTTCGCCGGGATCAACGCGTGTTCGAGCCGTCGGTCACTGTCCGCGGCCCGCCCGTGACGTCCGCACAGGCCCACTTCCTGTGCAAACCGCCTGTACAGGGCAGCAACCATTGCGTTACGGGCGCACCCTCGTGCATGCTCCCTGGAACCCCCGCCGGAGCGCTGTGCGGGATCTGGGCTAAGGAGGCGTGCCGCCGTACCCTTGGGGGTATGGGGTTGGGAAGATGTTTCCCGGACACAGCTCCGACCGCACACTGTCGTCCCACCCACACAAGGATCACAACGCCGAGACAGCCATGGCCGGTCACGAATTCTTCGAACCCGCGGACCGCAAGCGGCCCGTCGCCGACCCCACGGCGGCCGAGCCCCTGGCGGCGGACGAGTCACGCCATTCCTGCGACCCTGCCTTCAAGCACGGCGTCGTGGTCGGTTTCGACGGTTCCACCTCCAGCGAGCGGGCCCTGGCCTACGCCATCGGCATGGCGCACCGCTCCGGCTCCGGCCTGATCATCGTGCACGTGGCCAACCGGCTGCCCACCACCGTCTGGGCGGGGTGCGAGCCGCCGGTCTTCGTGGATGTGCCCGATCACCGCACCGAGGTGCTGGGTCTGGAGCTGGCCTGCGCGGACTATCTGGCCGAGGTGCCCTGGATCCTGGTCGAGCGCGGCGGCGACATCTGCCACGAGCTCGAAGAGGTGGGCCGCGAGTACGAGGCGGACGCCATCGTGGTGGGCTCCACGCACGGCATCGTGGGGCGGATCTTCGGGTCCGTGGCGGGGCGGCTCGCCAAGCGGGCGAAGCGGCCCGTCGTCGTCATTCCGTAACTCGGCGTCGTCCCAGGTGAGATGCGCCGTCGGCGCTCCGCCGACCCCCCTTCCCCAGGCATAAATCTACTGGCGCGTAGAGGTGTTTGTGCTCTTGTGAAGGGCATATATGGTTCACCGCGCAACTGAACATGCATGAAGGGAGCCCGCCGTGGACAATGACGTCTCCGCGGGAAGCGGGACCACCACCGTGGTCGGCCGACTCGCCCTCGGAATAACCCTGTTGGCCTTCGGCCTCGGGTACACCGAAGTCATCGACGGTGTCTCGGCCGCTGACGCCGTATCAATTGCCCAGTACGTGGGCGGTGTTGCCCTCTTCGTCGCCGGTCTGCTGGCCTTCAGGGACCACGACAACGCCTCCGGTACAGCCTTCACCGCGCTCGGCGCGCTGTGGTTCACCTGGGCCGTAGCCGCCGACGCGACCGTCTCCGCCAACGCGGCGGGACTGTTCCTGCTGCTGTTCGCCCTGGTGGCGCTCTCGCTGACCCTCGCGGGCGGCGACCAACTCGGCCAGGGCGCCTACGGGTTGTTCTTCCTGTCGTTGCTGCTGCTGTCCATCGCGATGTTCGCCGACAACGACGGACTGGCGAAGGTCGGCGGCTGGTGCGCGGTCGCCGCGGGCGCGGTGGCCTGGTACGCCGCCACGGCGGCACTGGCCCACTGGCCCACGTCGATTCCTCGGCGGGCTGCCGGCCGGGGGGTGACGGCCACCGGCTGATAGGGCAGCCGAGGCCGGGGTGTTGGGCGCGCCCCGGCCGACCGAACGGCCCCCCGCGTGAGTGGTGGCATCACGTGGGGGGCCGTCCCATGCCCGGCGGGTGCCGGCCGCTCGACCGTCCGGAAGGCGTCGACTACTCGACCGTCACCGACTTGGCGAGGTTGCGCGGCTTGTCGATGTCCCGGCCCAGGGCCAGGGCCGTGTGGTAGGCGAGGAGCTGCAGCGGGATGCCCATGAGGATCGGGTCCAGCTCGTCCTCGTTCTTCGGGACCACGATCGTCTGGTCCGCCTTCTCCTGGTGCTGGTGGGCCACCGCCAGGATCTTGCCGCTGCGGGCCTTGATCTCCTCCATCGCGGCGCGGTTCTTCTCCAGCAGGTCGTCGTCGGGGACGATCGCGACCGTGGGGAGGGCCGGCTCGATCAGGGCCAGCGGGCCGTGCTTGAGCTCGGAGGCCGGGTAGGCCTCGGCGTGGATGTAGGAGACCTCCTTGAGCTTCAGGGAGGCCTCACGGGCCACCGGGTAGCCCCGGACGCGGCCGATGAAGAGCATCGAGCGGGCCTGGGCGTACTCCTCGGCCAGCTTCTTGATCGCGTCCTCCTGCTCCAGCATCTCGGAGATCTGGGCGGGCAGCTTGCGCAGGCCCTCGATGATCCGCTTGCCGTCGCGCACGGAGAGGTCACGGGTGCGGCCCAGGTGCAGGGCGAGCAGCGCGAAGGCGACCGTGGTGTTGGTGAAGCACTTGGTGGAGACCACGCAGACCTCGGGGCCCGCGTGCACGTAGACGCCGCCGTCCGCCTCGCGGGCGATGGCCGAGCCGACCACGTTGACCACGCCGAGGACGCGCGCGCCCTTGCGCTTGAGCTCCTGGACGGCCGCGAGCACGTCGTAGGTCTCACCGGACTGCGAGACCGCGATGTAGAGGGTGTCCGGGTCGACGACCGCGTTGCGGTAGCGGAACTCCGAGGCGGGCTCGGCGTCGGCGGGGATACGGGCCAGCTCCTCGATCATCTGGGCGCCGATCATGCCCGCGTGGTACGAGGTGCCGCAGCCGAGGATCTTCACGCGGCGGATCCGGCGCGCCTCGCGGGCGTCCAGGTTGAGGCCGCCGAGGTGCACGGTGGAGAAGCGGTCGTCGATCCGGCCGCGCAGCACGCGGTCGACGGCGTCGGCCTGCTCGTGGATCTCCTTGTGCATGTAGGTGTCGTGGCCGCCCATGTCGTAGGAGGCGGCCTCCCACTCCACGGTGGTGGGCTCGGCGGTGGTGCGGGTGCCCTCGGTGGTGTAGGTGCGGAAGTCGTCGGCCTTGAGGGTGGCCATCTCGCCGTCGTCGAGGGTGACTATCTGCCGGGTGTGGGCGACCAGGGCGGCGATGTCGGAGGCGACGAACATCTCCTTCTCGCCGATGCCGAGGACGACCGGGGAGCCGTTGCGGGCCACCACGATGCGGTCCGGGAAGTCGGCGTGCAGGACGGCGATGCCGTACGTGCCCTCGATCAGCCGGACGGTCTCGCGGACCTTGTCCTCCAGCTTCTCCGCCTGCGAGCGGGCGATGAGGTGGACGAGGACCTCGGTGTCGGTCTCGGAGAGGAACTCGACGCCGTCCGCCTCCAGCTTGCGGCGCAGGTCGGCGGCGTTGTCGATGATGCCGTTGTGGACGACGGCGACCTTGCCCTCGGCGTCCAGGTGCGGGTGGGCGTTCACGTCGGAGGGGGCGCCGTGGGTGGCCCAGCGGGTGTGGGCGATACCGGTGGTGCCCTTGAAGCGCGCCGGGACCTTGGCCTCCAGGTCGCGGACCCGGCCCTTGGCCTTCACCGTCTTCAGACCGGCCGTCTTCGGGGAGGTGATCGCTATGCCGGCCGAGTCGTAGCCGCGGTACTCCAGCCGCTGCAGGCCCTCCAGCAGCAGAGGAGCGACGTCACGCTTCCCGATGTATCCGACGATTCCGCACATATAAAGAGGTATCCCTAGCCGTAGACGATGCGGCGCAGTTGCCGGAGCGTCAGCTCCGGCGGTGCCACCGCCCGGTATTTCAGGTCCGCCGAGATCCGTTCGAAGATCGTCGCGTTCACCAGGCCCTGGGCCTGGAGCTCGCGGTGGCGGCGACGGACGTACTCCTCGGTCGTCTCGTCGAAATAGGCGAGCACGTCCTGGATCACCCGCAGCGCCTCGCCCCGGTTCAGGGGGGTGGTGCGCGTCAGATGATCAACGAGTTCGTCGTGCACCCGGTAGATCCTGAGGTACGGCCACGGCTTTCGCAAGATTTCTGCCCGATTTCGGGCAGGGGCGTGTCGAGGGGTCGGAGACGTGCTAGGGAACCCGTCCTACATGCGCTTCAGGACGGCCTGTTTGGCGAGGGCGAACTCCTCGTCCGTGAGGACTCCCGTGCGGTGCAGCTCGCCCAGCTCGCGCAGGCGGCGCAGCAGGGCGTCGTGGTCGTCCTCGGCGGGCGCCGGGGGCAGCGCGGTGCGGTCCGGTTCGGGGTCCGGGTGGCGTACGTCGTCCTGGGGCGCCGCCGGGTGCGGGAGGCGGGCCTGGACGGCTGCCGCGACCAGGGCCATCAGGGGGTCCTTCTTGAAGCCCCACAGCTCCACCGCGTTCGGGTCGTACTTCGGCGGGGCCTTGGTCGGGGCGCCCCGCACGGTGAAGCGCAGGTGGCCGTTCTCCAGGCCGGCGGCGGGCAGCCACTCCACCGCCGTGATGTCCTCCAGGTTCAGCGCGCGGGCCCCGGCCGCCGCCTTGGCGTCCTCCGTCTTCCAGTTCCACTCCAGCCGGATCCGCTCCCCGTCGAAGCTCGCCGTGCCGTCCCCGGCCGAGACCGACAGCGGCACCGCGGGGCCCGGCAGGAGGTACTCGCGCACCGGGTCCGAGGGGACCTGGTCCAGCATCAGGGCGGTGCGCACCTCCTCGGTGAAGTACTCGGCGACGCCGTAGCGGCCGGGCTCGACTATCAGCTGGTACGGGTCGTGCGGCTCGGTGAGCCGTCCGCCGGTGGCGTGCAGCAGCGGGTCCGCGCCGTCCCGCAGGCGCAGCCTCAGCCGCCCCGCCTTCCTGCCCTGCTCGAACGAGACCCCCGCCAACGCGCCCAGCGGGACGACGAGTTCCCCCAGGGTCTTGCGGAGGAGGCTGACGTTCTTGTCCCGTCCGGGCGTCAGTCGCAGTGCGTCCCCGTCGAAGGCCCAGGTGCCGTCCTTCTGGATGATTTCCGCCATGGGGTGGATTGTTTCATCTGTCTCACGAGAGAGTGGTCCAGACCTCTTTGGGGGTTCCATGGCTTATGGACACCGGCCACAGGCCATGGCTCATGGAAGGACGGTTTTGTGAGACAGCACCACAGAACGCTTCGCCTTCTCGGATCCCTGCTGCTGATCGCGGCGAGCGCCTCGCTGACCGGCGCCGCCCCCGCACCGGCCGCGTCCGCGACCGCCACCCCGCTCGACCGGGTGGTCCCCGCGCCCGTCTCGGCCGAACCGGGCGGCTCCCCCTACCGCATCACCCGCGCCACCCACATCCGCGTGGACGCCTCCCGCGAGACCCGCCGCGTCGGCGAGTACCTCGCCGGGATCCTTCGCCCCTCCACCGGCTACCGCCTCCCCGTCACCACCCACGGCGCGGGTGGCATCCAACTGCGCCTGAAGAAAGGCCCGTTCGGCGCCGAGGGCTACCGCCTCGACAGCGGCCGCAAGGGCGTCGTCATCACCGCCGCCGAGCCCGCCGGCCTCTTCCACGGCGTCCAGACCCTGCGCCAGCTCCTGCCCGCGGCCGTCGAGAAGGACTCCGTGCAGCCCGGCCCCTGGCCGGTGGCGGGCGGCACCATCGAGGACCGGCCGCGCTACGCCTGGCGCGGCGCCATGCTCGACGTCTCCCGGCACTTCTTCGACGTCGGCGAAGTCAAGCGGTACATCGACCAGTTGGCGCTGTACAAGTTCAACAGGCTGCATCTGCACCTCAGTGACGACCAGGGCTGGCGCATCGCCGTCGACTCCTGGCCGCGCCTTGCCACCTACGGCGGCTCCACCGAGGTCGGCGGCGGCCCCGGCGGCTACTACACCAAGGCCGACTACAAGGAGATCGTCCGCTACGCCGCCTCCCGGCACCTGGAGGTCGTCCCCGAGATCGACATGCCCGGCCACACCAACGCGGCCCTCGCCTCGTACGCCGAACTGAACTGTGACTCAGTGGCGCCGCCGCTCTACACCGGCACCGAGGTCGGCTTCAGCTCGCTGTGCGTCGGCAAGGAGATCACGTACGACTTCGTCGACGACGTGATCCGGGAACTGGCCGCGCTCACACCCGGCCGCTATCTGCACATCGGCGGCGACGAGGCGCACTCCACCCCGCACGAGGACTACGTGGCGTTCATGGAGCGCGCCCAGCGGACCGTCACCAAGTACGGCAAGACGGTGGTCGGTTGGCACCAGCTCACCGGCGCCTCCCCGGTGCAGGGGGCGCTCGCCCAGTACTGGGGGCTCGACGGGACCGGCGCCGAGGAGAAGGCCCAGGTGGCCGCGGCGGCACGGAACGGCACCGGGCTGATCCTGTCGCCCGCCGACCGGATCTACCTGGACATGAAGTACGACGCCAACACCCCGCTCGGCCTGTCCTGGGCGGGCTATGTCGACGTGCGGCGCTCCTACGACTGGGACCCGGGAACCTATCTGCCGGGGGTGCCGCAGTCCGCGGTGCGCGGGGTCGAGGCGCCGCTGTGGAGCGAGACGCTGGAGACCTCCGCGCACATCGAGTTCATGGCGTTCCCGCGCGCGGCCGGGGTGGCGGAACTCGGCTGGTCGCCCGCCGCGACGCACGACTGGGAGGACTACCGGGTACGCCTCGCCGCCCAGGCGCCGCGCTGGGAGGCCCTGGGAATCGGCTTCCACCGGTCACCGCAGGTGCCTTGGCCCGCTGAGTAGGACGTCCCCGAGC
Source organism: Streptomyces sp. DI166 (assembly GCF_900091315.1). Classification (GTDB taxonomy): domain Bacteria; phylum Actinomycetota; class Actinomycetes; order Streptomycetales; family Streptomycetaceae; genus Streptomyces; species Streptomyces fuscus. Next base: position 55,637 of record NZ_FLSP01000032.1, on the reverse strand, counting down.
TGCCCGAAAACATGTACGTCCAGCGAAAACCCTGTGGAAGCGATGTCGGAGGGTGCCCTTATGCTGCACCGCGACGATCACGTGGATCAGGGGAGGGCGCGCAATGTTCGGCAGTCTGTTCGGCAGGGGCGGGGAGAGAACGGACGGCAATCCGCATGCTCTCCCCGCTCCGCGCAAGCGCAAGAACGGCACGTACGAGCTGGTCGCGCTCGGCGACACCCGGGTGCTCACCCTGATCGAGGCCGCCGAGGCGGGCGACTGGGCGGCCGTCAAGGCGGCGCTCGACCCCTTCGACCCGGGCCGCGACCACGCCGTCATCGGGCAACTGGCCGAGCTGGACGGGGTGCAGGACTGGATCGTCCGGGCCGTCGAGGAGGACAAGGAGCACCGGGCGACCGCGCTGCTGATATCCGGCATCCGGCACATCCACTGGGGCTGGGAGGCGCGCACCGCCGACCGTGCCGCGAACGTCTCGCGCGAGCAGTGGCAGACCTTCTTCGAGCGGCTCCGCATCGCCGAGGAACACCTGCTGGAGGCGGCCGAGCTGCGCCCGGAGTGGATCACGCCGTGGCGCCACCTGCTCACCTCCGCGCGCGGCATGTCCCTCGACTCCTCGGTCGCCGAGGCCCGGCGGGACGCCGCGCTGCGCCGTGACCCGCTGGACCTGGACACCCACCTCGCATGGCTCTCGCAGCTCCAGCCCCGCTGGGGCGGCGAGCCGGGGCAGGCCCTGGAGTACGCCCGCGAGACGTACGCCTCCGCACCCGACGGGCACCGGCTCGGCTGCGTGCTGGCCATGGCGTACATCGAGGAGTGGGTGGAGTCCGACGACAAGAACTGCCTCCAGCAGCCCCGCATCCGCACCGAGCTGAGGCAGGCCGCCGAGCGCAGCATCCTGCACCACGCCTACGAGCGGCGCCTCGGCTGGCAGGGCGACTACAACATGTTCGCCATGGCCCTCTCCCTGGCCGGGAGCAGCACGGCCTCGAACGTCTTCCGCGAGCTGGAGGGCGTGTACACCGAGTGGCCCTGGACGTACATGTCGGACCCGCAGAAGGTGTACGCGCGCTTCCGCAAGGCCTTCTGAGCCCGCCGCACCCCGTCACCCCGCCGCCCGCGCCCCGATTACCGGAACTGCCGATGACTCTGCCCGCGAACGCCGCCGCCGACCGCACCTTCCAGGTCGACCTGCGCGGCCTCGTCGACCTCCTCTCCCACCACCTCTACTCCAGCCCCCGCGTCTACCTGCGCGAACTGATGCAGAACGCGGTGGACGCGCTCACCGCCCGGCACACCCTCGAACCCGACGCCCCCGCGGGCGCCTTCGGCATCCGGCTGTACGCGGACGGCTCCGTCGTACGCGTGGAGGACGACGGCGTCGGTCTCACCGAGGCCGATGTGCACACCTTCCTCGCCACCATCGGCCGCAGCAGCAAGCGCGCCGAGAAGATCGCCGAGCAGCGCGCCGACTTCATCGGCCAGTTCGGCATCGGCCTGCTGTCCTGCTTCCTGGTCGCCGACGAGATCCACGTCGTCAGCCGCTCCGCCCGCATCCCCGACGCCCCGGCCGTGGAGTGGCGGGGCCGCGGGGACGGCTCGTACAGCGTGCGCACCCTGCCCGCCTCCAGCCGGCCCCGCCCCGGTACGACGGTCACGCTGACCCCGCGCGCGGACGCCGCCGAGTGGACCCGACCCGCCCAGGTGCACTCCCTGGCCCGGCACTTCGGGTCCCTGCTGCGCCACCCGGTCACCTTCGACGACGGGACCGGCGGGGCGGGCGTCGCGGTCAACCCCGAGCCCACGCCCTGGGCGCAGAGCCACCCCACCCCGGGCGCCCGGGCCCGTGCGCTCGCCGCGTACGGCGAGGAGGTGTTCGGCTTCAAGCCGCTGGACACCATCGAACTGGACCTGCCCGCCGTCGGCCTGAAGGGCATCGCCTGCGTGCTGCCCGAGGCCGTACCCGCCGGGCGCCGCCACGGGCACCGGGTGCACGTCAAGGGCATGCTGCTGTCCGAGCAGGCCGAGGAGATCCTGCCCGAGTGGGCGTTCTTCGTCCGCTGCGTCGTCGACGCCGAGAGCTTGCGCCCCACCGCCTCCCGCGAGTCCCTGTACGAGGACGACACCCTCGCCGCCGTCCGCGACGCGCTCGCCGAGCGGCTGCGCGCCTGGATCGCCCGCGCCGCCGCCAGCGACCCCGACCTGCTCGGCCGCTTCCTCCAGGCCCACCACCTGGCGGTGAAGTCGCTCGCCGTGCACGACGACGAGATCCTGCGGATGCTGCTGCCCTGGCTGCCGTTCGAGACCACCGACGGGCACTGCACCCTCGACGAGTTCGCGCGCACCCACCGCACCGTGCTGGTCACCTCCACCGTGGAGGAGTTCCGGCAGATCGCCGCCATCGCCTCCGCCGCCGGACTCGGCGTCGTCAACGGCGGCTACACCTACGACCGCGACCTGGTGCACCGGCTGCCCGAGGTACGGCCCGAGATCAGCGTCGCCGACCTCGACCCGGCCACCCTCACCGCCCACCTCGACCCGGTCGACCGGGAGACCGAACTGGCCGCCGCGGCCTACCTCGCCCAGGCCCGGGACGCCCTCGCCGTCTTCGACGTCGACGTCGCGCTGCGCACCTTCCAGCCGGCCTCCGCGCCCGCCCTGCTCATGGACAGCCGCGAGGCCCGCCACGAGCGCACCCGCTCCCAGCTCGCCCGGGAACAGGAGGGCGGCATCTGGGGCGACATCCTCGGCGCCCTGCGCCAGGAGGCCCCGCGCGCCCAGCTCATCCTCAACCAGCTCAACCCGCTGGTGCGCACCGCCCTGACCATCGACGAACCCGAGCTGGCCCGCACCAGCGCCGAAGCCCTCTACGGGCAGGCCGCGATGCTCTCCCGCCGCCCGCTCAGGCCCGCCGAGTCGAGCCTGATCAACCGCTCCTTCCTCGACCTTCTCGCCCACGCCCTGCGCAAGGACAGCTGACGATGCCGACCGCACCCCAGACCACCGACGAGCTGTACGAGGCGCTGCGCGAGAACGACCGCCGCCCCTACGGCCGCACCCGCACCCTCACCGCCGAGGAACTCGTCGACGCCGCCGAACAGTTCGGCGAGCCCGAACCGCTCATCCACGCCCTGCTGGAGCTTCAGGAGGCGTACACCTACGGCTCCGAGCCGCGTAAGTCGCCGGTCGTCTTCGCCCGGCTGCTGAACCTCTTCGACGAACAGCCCGACGTCTTCGACGGGCGCCTGCGGCACATGCTGTTCTGGCGGTTCAAGTGGGTCGCCAACGCCCTGCGCCAGCTGCCCGAGATACCGCTCGCCAGCCTGCGCCAGTGGCAGACGGAGATGCGTGACCGCTACGAGAAGGCGGGCCTCGGCCTCCAGCCGTACTACGGGCAGGCCTACCAGCTCGCCGCGCACGTCGGCGAGGACACCGCGCTCGCCTACGAGCTGTGGGCGGGCCGCACCCGCACAGAGCTGAGCGACTGCGAGGCGTGCGAGATCTGCGAGCGGGCGCTGTACCACCTCGCGGCGGGCGACGACGAGCGGGCGCTGCGGATCTGGGAGCCCGTGCTGTCCGGGAAGGAGTCCTGCCAGGAGGAGCCCGCCCGGTCCGTGTCGTACGCGCTGCTGCCCCTGCTGCGCACCGGCCGCACCGACCAGGCGCGGGCGCTGCACCTCGCCGGGTACCGCGGCTGCCGCCGCAACCCCTCCATGGCCCCGGAGGTCGGGCGGCACCTGGAGTTCTGCGCGCTCACCGGCAACGAGGCGCGCGGTCTGGAGCTGCTGGCCGAGAACCGCAACCTGTTCGCGGAGGTCGACTCGCCGCTGGACCAGCTCCACTTCCTCACCGGCGCGGAGGTCCTGCTCCGGCGCGTCGAACAGCTCGGCCACGGTGACCTGCCCGCCGCCGGGTACGCCGGGCGCACCTGGACCGTGGGCACCCTGCGCGCCGAGATCCAGAGCCGCGCCGACGACCTGGCCGCCCGCTTCGACGCCCGCAACGGCACCAGTACGCACACCGACCGGCGCCGGGCCAGGCTGGAGCGGGCGCCGCTGCTGGAGTCGCTGGAACTGACCCTGCGCACCCGCACCCTGGAGGATGTGGCCCCGGCCGCGCCCGTCGCGCCCGCCGCCCCCGCGAAGCCCTCCGTCCCGGATGAGCTGCCGGAACTCATCGCACGGGCACGGGAACTGGACGAGCAGGGCCACCCGGACTCCCGCGATCACTGGGCCCGGCTGCGCGCCCTGGTCGCCGAGCCCGGCTACACCCACCCCGACGACCCGGCCCTGGGCTCGCTGACGCGGCTGCGCGCGGACCTGCTGGAGGACGAGGGCAACCTCGCGGGCGAACGCGACGCCTACGCCGAGTCCGCGGCCCACTTCAAGGAGGCCGCGGAGCTGTACGAGACCGACGGCGAACCGGGCCTCGCGGCCCTCGCCCGCGCCGGTGCCGTCCTGGCCGAGGCGGAGCTGTCCGCGGCGGACGCCCCCACCGGGCACGAGGACAACGTGAAGGCCGGGGCCCTGGGCGACGCGTACGACGCGATCGTCCGGCTGCACGAAGGGGTCTCCGGGCTGCGGCCCGTCCACGAGGCCCGGCTGCTGCGGCTCAGGGCGACCGCGCTGGCGCTGCGGTTCCAGTCCTCGCGCGACCCCGAGCACGCCGAGCAGGTCCTCGCCGAGGTCGAGGGGCTGTACGCGTTCGCCACCCGGCACGACATCCCCGGGCAGATCTCCGGTGCCGTGCTGCTGCGGGCGACCACCCACGCCATCTCCGGCGACCTGCCCACCGCCGTCACCGAACTCGACGCTCTCCTCGGCCGGCTGAGGGAACAGGGCCCCGCCTGGCACCTGCCCCGCGTGCTCGGGCTGCGCGGCAAGGCGCAGCTCGGGATGGGGAACGCCGAGGCCGCCCACGCGGATCTGTCCGAGGCGCTGCGGGTGAGCGCCGAGTGGCCCTCCGCGGGACTTGCCACCGCACGGCTGCACAACGACCTGGCCGAGGCGTGCCTGCACCTGGGCCGTCCCGACGAGGCGCTGCGGCACCTGACCCGCTGCGCCGAGTTGGAGCTGCGCGGGGGCAGCCGCTTCGACGCGTTCTGCACGTACAGCAACGCCGCCCGGCTCACCCTGGACCTGGGCCGCGTCGAGGACTGCATCGCGCTGCTCGACTCCGTGCTCGCCGAACCGGACGCCGCGGCGGGCGAGCTGGACGACCGGCTGCTCGCCCAGCTCCGGCTGACCCGGGCCCGTGCCCTGCACGCCGGCGAGGACCTGAAGGCCGCCACCGCCGAGTTCGTCGCCCTCGCCGCCGAGTCCGCGGGCTGGGAGGACGACCCCGGCAGCCACGCCATGATCGCGGCGGAGACGGCCGTACTGCTCGCCGAGTCCGGGGAGTTCGAACGGGCCCGGGAGGCAGCCGACCAGGCCCTCGCCGCGCACGCCCGGGAACCGCGCTTCGAGCAGCTCAGCAACTGTCTGCGCGAACTCGCCCGGCTCCAGGCGCAGCGGCAGGGGCCGGAGGGTCTGCCCTCCGCTCTCGGGTTCCTGGAGGACGCCGGACGGGTCGCCGACGAGGCGCGCGAGGCCGGGTACGAGGCGCACGGGCGCTCCCTGGACACGGCGCTGGCCTACGAGTACGGCAGGGTCCACGCCCACGCCCATGCCCACGAGGACGCGATCGTGGCGCTGGAGAAGGCCATGGCCCTGCTCGGCGAGCCGGGGGAGGACGCGGCGAAGGCCGGCGAGTGGGCCGAGTGCGTCCGTCTCGCCTCCGCGCTGGAGGGCATCTACCTGGAGCGCCCCGCGCCCGCGCTGGCCCGTCTCGACGCGGCGATCGCCCGGCTGACGCCCCTCGGCCTCACCGAGGACATCGAGCCGCTGACGGAACTGGCGGCCCAGTTGCGCGACGAGAACTGACGGGCCGTAAAAACGCTGACGGGCGCCCCAGGAGGACCGTACTCCTGGGGCGCCCGCCGGTCCGTGCGGCCGCTACCGGCCCGCGATCGGGTTCTTCAGCGTGCCGATCAGCTGCAGCGCGCCCGCCGGGTCCGTAAGGTCCACCATCTGCTGGTTGTTGCGCAGCTGGAGGCGGTTGAGGCAGGACAGGGCGAACTCCGGGGCGAACATGTCGTACTGGCGGAACTTCTCGGCCAGCTCCGGCACGGACGCCTGGTACGCGCGGGTGACCTCGGCGACCGTGCCCCAGAACTCGTCCTCGGTGAGCACGCCCTCCTCGGCCAGGTTCGCCGCGAGGAAGCGGAAGAAGCAGTCGAAGACGTCCGTGAAGATCGACAGCAGTTTCGTGTCCTCGGGGACGTCCACGCGGATCCGCTCGACCGCCGGCGGCAGTACCGCCTCCGGGTCCATGACCGCGATCTCCTCGGCGATGTCCTTGTAGACCGCGCGCTGGACGACACCGTCCTTCAGCACCAGGATCACGTTCTCGCCGTGTGGCATGAACACCAGGTCGTAGGCGTAGAAGCTGTGCAGCAACGGGGTGAAGTACGCCCTCAGGTAGCGGCGCAGCCACTCCGTCGCCGTCAGCCCCGACCGCTCGATCAGCGCCGCCGCGAACGAGGCGCCCTCGTGGTCCTGGTGGACCAGGGAGGCCATGGTGGCGAGCGTCTCGCCCTCCCTCAGGGAGGACACCGGGCTCTCCCGCCACAGCGCGGCCAGCATCTTGCGGTACGGCGAGTAGCGGTCCGTCGCCGCCTCGTACTCCAGGTGCCGGTAGCCGACCGCCGCGCGCTCGCGGATGATCGTCAGGCCCGTCCCCCTGAGCACGGGGTCGTTGTCGATCAGCTGGGCCAGCCAGTCGTTGATGGCCGGGGTCGCCTCCATGTACGCCGCCGAAAGACCGCGCATGAAGCCCATGTTGAGCACGGACAGAGCCGTCTTCACATAGTGCTTCTCGGGGGCGGAGGTGTTGAAGAAGGTCCGGATGGACTGCTGGGCCAGGTACTCGTCGTCGCCCACGCCCAGGCACACCAGGTGCTTGCGGGCCACCTCGGCGGCGAAGGTGACGGTCAGCTTGTTCCACCACTGCCAGGGGTGGACCGGGATGAACAGGTAGTCGGCCGGGTCCAGGCCCTGCTCGCGCAGCACGCCGTGGAACCGCTCGACGGTCTGCTCGCCCAGCTCGGCGCGCACGAAGGACTCGTAGTCGATGCCCACCCCGGCCGTGAACGCGGCCCTCGACCGGTGCGCGGCCAGCCACACCAGCCGGACCGGGCTCGCGGCCTCCGGCGCGTACGCCAGGTACTCGTGGATGCCGAAGCCGAGCCGGCCGTTGTTGGCCACGAAGCAGGGGTGGCCCTCGGTCATGCCGGTCTCGATCGCCTGGAAGCCCGCGCGGGCCAGTTCGGCGGCCGGGACCTGCGGCTTGGTGAGCTTGTAGCAGATGCCGGAGAGGGTGGAGGAGACCTCCTCCAGGTAGACCGGCAGGATCGCGTCGCTCAGGCCCAGGGACTTCTGGAACTCGACGAAGAAGTCCAGCGCGGCCAGGGGCAGGTCGGCGCCGCCCCGGTGACGGGAGATCGAGGCGGCGTCGACCTGCCAGTGATCGAGGGCGCGGCGGACGGCGGTGAACCGGTACACGGTCAGTCCGTCGTCGGCGCGCACCTCGAAGCCGCCGTCGGCCGTGGCCTCGGGCGTGATCAGCCGCTCGTGCGCGAACTCGGCCAGCGCCTTGCGCACCAGCCTGCGGTTGGCCTCCGCCCAGCGCTCGGGGGAGAGGTGGGCGACGGAGTCGGCGAGGCTCATGCGGCCACCCCCGTCGCGGCCAGGAACTGCTCACGGGTGCAGAAGCTGAGCAGGGCCCGCTTCTCCGGCTTGTCGATCTCCCGCTCGGGGACGAAGCCGACGGCCTCGTTCAGGGCGTGCACGGCCTTGTTGGAGACGTCCGGCTCGACCACCACACGGCGCACCGCGGGGTCCTCGAAGAGGTGCGCCATGACGGCGGTGATGACCGCGCGGGTGAAGCCGTGCACCGGGGTGTCGGTGGGCGGGGTGAGGAAGTGCATACCGATGTCGCCGGGCTGCGGCTCGTAGAGGCCGACCAGCTCACGGTGGGCGGGGTCGTACTTCTCCATCAGGAACGCCGGGGTGCCGTGCTCGTCCAGGCCGAGCAGGGCGTGGTGGTGCTCGTCGGCCGCGATCTCCATGTAGGCGCGCTCCACGTCCACCAGGCGGGCGTCCTGCATCATCCAGAAGGCCGCCTTGGGGTGGGTGACCCAGCGGTGCAGCAGCTCGGCGTCCCTCAGCGGGTCGAGCGGGCGGAAGGTGAAGGTCATACGGCGAACTCCTGGAACGCGATGGTCTTCTCGACCGGGTAGTACTCGCTGCCGAGCAGCTCACGGATGATGCAGCTGTTGCGGTAGGGGCCCATGCCCAGGTCGGGGCTGGTGATGCTGTGGGTGTGCACTCCGGCGTTCTGCAGGAACACGCCCCGGCCGGTGACGTCGATGGCGTAGTTGCGGGCCACGTCGAAGTTGCCGTGCGTGTCGCGCACCAGGCGGTCCCGCACGGGCTTGAGGAACTCCGGCTCGGCGTAGGCGTACCCGGTGGCCAGGACCAGGCCCTGGGTCTGGAGCTCGTAGTCCTTCTCCTGCTCCTCCTGGCGGAAGGAGAGGGTGTAGGTGCCGTTCTCGTAACGGGCCGCGTTCAGCGAGGAGTTGGTCAGCAGGCGGGTGGGGACCGGGCCGCCGAGGTTCTTCTGGTACAGCAGGTCGAAGATCTCGTTGATGAGGTCGCCGTCGATGCCCTTGAACAGGCCCTTCTGCTGCGCGGCCAGCCGGTAGCGGGTGGCCTCCGGCAGCGCGCGGAAGTAGTCGATGTACTCCGGCGAGGTCATCTCCAGCGTGAGCTTGGTGTACTCCAGCGGGAAGAAGCGCGGGGAGCGGGTCACCCAGTTCAGCCGGTAGCCGTGGACGTCGATCTCGGAGAGCAGGTCGTAGTAGATCTCGGCGGCGGACTGGCCGGAGCCGACGATCGTGATCGACTCCTTCTTCTGGAGCTCCGCCTTGTTCTGCACGTAACGGGAGTTGTGGAAGAAGTCGCCGCCCAGGCCTCGCACGGCCTCCGGGTAGTGCGGGGTGGTCCCGGTGCCGAGGACCAGGTGCTTGGCCCGGTAGCGGTCACCGCCGGTGGTGCCGACGACGTACAGCCCCTCGGCCTCGTCGTACGTCACCTCGCTGACGGTGGTGTTGAAGCGGACGCTGCTCAGCTTGTTCGCGGCCCAGCGGCAGTAGTCGTCGTACTCGACGCGCAGCGGGTAGAAGTTCTCGCGGATGTAGAAGGAGTACAGCCGTCCCTTCTCCTTCAGGTAGTTCAGGAAGGTGTACGGCGAGGTCGGGTCGGCGAGGGTGACCAGGTCCGACATGAACGGGGTCTGCAGGTGGGCGCCGTCGAGGAACATGCCGGCGTGCCACTCGAAGTCGGGCTTGGACTCCAGGAAGACGGCGTCCAGTTGGTCGATGGGCTCGGTGAGGCAGGCCAGGCCGAGGTTGAAGGGGCCGAGCCCGATCCCTACGAGGTCGTAGATCTTGTTCGGGGATTCAGCAAGCGCGGTCAAGGGACTCTCCCAGGTACTGCTCGGCGTGGCCGGCGATCAGGTCGAGGACGGCGGCGATGTCGGCCGTCGTGGTCTCGGGGTTGAGCAGGGTGAACTTCAGGTAGTGGCGGCCCGCGACCTTGGTGCCCGCGACGACGGCGTCGCCGGAGGCGAACAGGGCCTTGCGGGCGTAGAGGTTGGCGCGGTCGATCTCGGCCGGGTCGGTGACGGCGGCCGGGATGTAGCGGAAGACCAGGGTGGACAGGCTCGGCTGGACCACCACGTCGAAGCGCGGGTCGGCGGCGAGCAGTTTCCAGCCCTCGGCGGCGAGGTCGACGACCTCGTCGAAGAGCTGCCCGATGCCGTCGGCGCCCATCACCCGCAGGGTCATCCACAGCTTCAGCGCGTCGAAGCGGCGGGTGGTCTGCAGGGACTTGTCGACCTGGTTGGGGATGCGCTCGGTCACCATGCGGCGCGGGTTGAGGTACTCCGCGTGGTAGGTGGCGTGCCGCAGCGTGGCCGCGTCGCGGACCAGCACGGCGGAGGAACTCACCGGCTGGAAGAAGGACTTGTGGTAGTCGACGGTGACCGAGTCGGCGCGCTCGATGCCGTCGACGCGGTCCCGGTACTTCACCGAGGCGAGCAGTCCGCAGCCGTAGGCGGCGTCCACGTGCATCCAGGTCTCGTACTGCCCGCACAGCTCCGCGATCTCCGGCAGCGGGTCGATGGAGCCGAAGTCGGTGGTGCCGGCGGTGGCGACGACGGCCATGGGGACGAGGCCGGCCTCGGCGCAGCGCTCCAGTTCGCGGGCGAGGGCGACGGTCTGCATGCGCTTGTCGTGGTCGACCGGGATCGAGACCACCGCGTCCGCGCTCAGGCCGAGCAGCTTGGCGGACTTCTTCACGCTGAAGTGGCTGACCTCGGAGGCGAAGATACGCAGTTTCGCCAGGGAGTCGGTCTTGGCCTCCTCGCGGGCCAGCAGCAGGGCCTGGAGGTTGGACTGGGAGCCGCCGGAGGTGAACACGCCGTCGGCGGCGGGGCCGAGGCCGATGCGGGCGGTGGTCCAGTCGATGAGCTTGCGCTCGATGAGGGTGCCGCCGGCCGACTGGTCCCAGGTGTCGAGGGAGGAGTTGACGGCGGACAGGACGGCCTCGCCGAGCACCGCGGGTATCACCACGGGGCAGTTGAGGTGGGCGAGGTAGCGCGGGTGGTGGAAGTAGACCGCGTCCCGGAGGTAGACGTCCTCCAGTTCGTCCAGCACGGCGGCGGTGTCGTGCAGCGGCTTGTCGAGGTCGATCGCGTCGATGACGGGGGCGAGGGAGTCGACGGTGACGCCGGTGAACGGGCGCTTGGTGGTGGCGAGTTTGGTGGCCACCCGCTCTATGCCTTCGGTCACGGAGCGGCGGTACTGCTCCGCGGTCGTGTCGTTGAGCAGGTGCGAGCGCATGGGGGGTCCTCCGAAGGGAAGCCGGTGCGGAGTGGGGGGAGGGAGCGAAAGGGGACGGGAGTGAACGTCGTCGACTTAGGTAAGCCTAACCTAATTCGATCACGTGTTGCGCAGGGAGCACCCGCGTCCGCCCGTGACAGTCGTCACGTCCGGCGCTCTACTCGCCGCTCTCGCGCAGCTGTTCCTCGCTCATCCCACGCCGCCAGTAGCCGACGAAGGTGACCCGGCGCCGGTCGATCCCGCGCTCACCCACGAAATGCCGACGCAGCGCCTTCACGCACCCCGACTCGCCGGCGATCCAGACGTACGGGCGCTCGGCTGGCGGGAGTTGGGCCCGCCGGAGGGCGTCCAGGGCCATGGGCTCGCGGGGTGCGGGTTCGCGGGTCGTGGGTCCGAGGGCCATGGGGGAGCCCTCGGCGCCGCCCCGCTCCTCGCGGACCAGCCAGTGGATCTCGGCGTCCGCCTGCGTGCTCAGCTCCTGGACGTCCCCGGCGTGCTGGACCTCCAGCCAGACCCGGGCCCGGGTCCCGGCGGGCAGCGACTCGACGATGGCGGAGACGGCCGGCAGCGCGGTCTCGTCGCCCCAGATCACGACGAGGTCGGTGTCGGCGGGCGGGCGGAACCGGATGGCCCGGTTGTCCGCCTCGGCGGGCCCGATGAGCAGCACCCGGTCCCCGGCGCGGGCGGTGGCGGCCCACCGGGAGGCGGGTCCGGCCGGGACCGGGGCGCCGGGCTCGACGCCGTGCAGGACGAAGTCGATGTCGATCTCGTCGGGGTCCCGGCGCAGCGCGCGCAGGGTGTACGAGCGCATCACCGCCCGTACGTCGTCGGGCAGTTCACGCCAGCCCTGCCACCAGCCGTCACCCAGCTCGACGGGGACGACGGGGGCGTCCTGCCCCGGGTGCGGCAGGAACAGTGACAGCGACTGGTCGCGCCCGTCGGAGCGGAAGTCGCGCAGTTCCTCGCCGCCGAAGGTCACCCGGACCAGGGACGGACCGAGCCGCCTCGTCCGTACGACCTGAAGGGCGAAGAAGCGGAACGAGACGGCTACGGTCGTGGCCATGGAGGTCAGGCGACCTTCTTGGCGTTCTCCAGCGCCTCGGCCAGGTTCTCCAGCAGCGGGGTGCACTTGTCGTAGGACAGGATCGGCTCCGGCGAACGCGGGATGACCTGGCCCGCCTTGACGGCCGGGAGCTTCTTCCAGGTCGCCTCGGTGATGTCGGCGGGCTGGAGGGTCGAGGAGCGGTCGTCCATGATGATGATGTCCGCCTCGTACTTGTCGACCTGCTCCCAGCTCAGCGACTCGAACCAGCCGCCGTTGGGCTCCTTGGCCTTCTCGGAGGGCTCGACGAAGTTCACGCCGAGGGCCTTGAAGTACTCCAGGTCGATGGAGAAGTTGGTGCCGGAGACATAGAAGATCTCCGGGGAGGCGGAACCCGCCAGCACCTTGATGTCGGGCTTGGCCTTGGCGGCGGCGCGCAGCCGGGCGGCGGCGGCCTCGAACTTCTTCTTCGAGTCGGCGATCTTGGCGGACTTCATGTCCGCGCCCAGCGACTCGGCCAGCTCCCACATGCGCTCCAGCGGCTGGGTCAGCTGGCGGTCGTAGACGGAGATCGCGACGTCCGGGGCGAGCTTGGCGATCTTGTCGGCGGACTCCAGCGGCACCGACCACAGGGTCCCGGCGTCGTCGAAGGTGGTGGTGATGAGCACCTCGGGGGCCAGGGCCGCGTACTTCTCGATGTTGAGCTTGCCCCACTCGTTGCCGAGCACGGTGACCTTGCTGACGTCGAGGTCGCCGGCCTGGACGTCGGGCTTGCCCTCCTTGGTCGTGGTCGGGCCGAAGACACCCTTGACCTGGATGCCGTAGTCGAAGAGGGCGGCGGCGACACCGGTGAACGCGACGATGTTCGTCGGCACCTTGTCGAGCTTCACCGTCTCGCCGCGGTCGTCCTTGAAGGTCCAGGGGCCGGACTTCGCGGCGGCCTTCTCCTCGCCGGAGCCACCGCTTTTCGCGTCGTCGTCACCGCAGGCGGCGAGCACGGCACCGAGGCCGAGGGCTCCGCCCGCGGCGAGGATGCCACGGCGGGTGAGGTGGGTGGCTGCGTTGGGCATGGGTACGCTGCTTTCGAACAGGGCGATCTTGCGCCGGACAATTCGAAGGTAGGTTAGCCTAACCTCAGATGATGTCCAGGGGCGGGGGTCACACCCTGTACGGACCGAGGCCCAACTCCGTCGCAGCGCACGGAGGTTGGGCCTCGAAAGAAGTCGTCTGCCGGACTACCCCACCAGCCCCAGCTCCCGCGCGATCAGCATCCGCTGGACCTCGCTGGTGCCCTCGCCGATCTCCAGGATCTTGGAGTCCCGCCACATCCGGGCCACCGGGTACTCGTTCATGAAGCCGTAGCCGCCGTGGATCTGGGTGGCGTCGCGGGCGTTGTCCACCGCGATCGTGGAGGAGTACAGCTTCGCCAGCGCCGCCTCCTTCTTGAACGGCTCGCCCGTCACCAGCCGGCTGGCCGCGTCCCGCCAGGCCAGCCGGGCGGTGTGGGCCTTCATCTCCATGTCGGCGATCTTGAACTGGATCGCCTGGTTGGCGCCGATCGGGCGGCCGAAGGCGTGCCGCTCCTTGGCGTACTTCACCGACTCGTCCACACAGCCCTGCGCCAGCCCCGTCGCCAGCGCCGCGATGGCGATCCGGCCCTCGTCGAGGATGCGCAGGAACTGGGCGTACCCACGGCCCTCGGTGCCCAGCAGGTTGGCGCGCGGCACCCGGACGTCGACGAAGGACAGCTCCCGGGTGTCGGAGGCGTTCCAGCCGACCTTCGAGTAGGGGGCGGCGACCGTGAAGCCCGGGGTGCCGGACGGGACGATGATCGAGGAGATCACGGGCCGGCCGTCGGGCTTGCGGTCGGTGACGGCGGTGACCGTGACCAGACCGGTGATGTCGGTACCGGAGTTGGTGATGAAGCACTTGGTGCCGTTGATCACCCACTCGTCGGTCTCCGGGTCCAGCCGGGCCGTCGTGCGGGTCGCGCCCGCGTCGGAGCCGCCGTCCGGCTCGGTCAGCCCGAAGGCGCCGAGGATCTCGCCGGTGCACAGCCGGGGCAGCCACGCGCGCTTCTGCTCCTCGGTGCCGAACAGATGGATCGGCATGGCGCCCAGCGAGACGCCCGCCTCCAGGGTGATGGCCACCGAGGAGTCGACCCGGGCCAGTTCCTCCAGGGCGATGCCGAGCGCCATGTAGTCGCCGCCCATGCCGCCGTACTCCTCGGGGAACGGCAGCCCGAACAGGCCCATGCGGCCCATCTCGCGGACGATCTCGTAGGGGAACTCGTGCCGCTCGTACAGGTCACCGATCTTGGGCGCCACGACGTCGTGCGCGAACTCCTCCACCGTGTGGCGCAGTTCTTCGAGCTCGGGGGAGAGCTTGTGGTCCATGGGGGTCACTCCTTGTGGGAGAGGGCTCGTACGGTGCGGGACGGGCTGGGGCGGCCCAGTCGGTCGGCCATCCACTCGCTTGTGGCGACGAGACGGCCGAGGTCGACCCCGGTGTCGATGCCGAGGCCGTGCAGCATCCACACGAGGTCTTCGGTGGCGAGGTTCCCGGTGGCGGACTTGGCGTACGGGCAGCCGCCCAGGCCGCCCGCGGAGGCGTCGACGGTGCTGACGCCGTACTGGAGCGCGGCAAGGGTGTTCGCCAGCGCCTGTCCGTAGGTGTCGTGGAAGTGCACGCCGAGGGCCTCGGTGGGCACGCCCTCCGCGCTCAGCGCGGTGAGCAGCGCGGTCACCTGGCCCGGGGTGGCCACGCCGATGGTGTCGCCGAGGCTCAGCTCGTCGCAGCCCAGGTCCAGCAGCGCCGTGCACACCCGGACCACTTGGGCCGCGGGCACGGGTCCCTCCCAGGGGTCGCCGAAGCACATCGACAGATAGCCGCGCACATGGACGCCGTCCGCCTTCGCGCGGGCCACCACCGGCTCGAACATGGCGAGCGCCTCGTCGACCGTGCGGTTGAGGTTGGCCTTGGCGAAGGACTCGGTGGCGCTGGCGAAGACGGCCACCCGGCGTGCGCCGAGGGCGAGCGCGCGGTCCAGGCCGCGCTCGTTGGGCACCAGCACCGGCAGGTCCACCGACAGGTCCGAGACCTGCGGGAAGAGCTGCTCGGCGTCGGCGAGCTGGGGCACCCACTTGGGGTGCACGAAGCTGGTGGCCTCGATCGTGGTCAGGCCGGCGTCGGCGAGGCGGCGAATGAACTCCGCCTTCACCTCGGTCGGCACGGTCGCCTTCTCGTTCTGGAGGCCGTCGCGGGCGCCGACTTCGTGGATGCGTACCCGTGCGGGCAGTCCGGGCGCGGGGACGGTCATGGGGAGGGCGAGGCCGAGGGCGCTCATGCCGTTTCCTCCTCGTCGCTCTCCGCCGGGGCGATGACCGCGAGCACCTGGTCCATGGCGACCGTGGTGCCGGGCTTGACGTCCAGTTCGGCGACGGTGCCGGCGTGCGGGGCGGAGATGACGTGCTCCATCTTCATCGCCTCGACCACCAGCAGGCTCTGACCGGCGCTCACCTCGTCCCCGACGGCGACCTTGACCACGGTCACGGTGCCGGGCATGGGCGCGGTGAGGGAGTCGGCGCCGGAGTGGGCGGAGCGGGTGAGGGAGGCGGCGACCGGGTCGTGGTCGCGCACGTGCCAGGCGTCGCCGTCCCGGCCGAGCCAGTCGGCGGCGCGGTGGAAGGTGTGCCGGACGCCGTCGAGGGTGACGGAGACGGTGTCGCCGGTGACCGTGCCGGTGCCGGGCGCCTCCTGGGTGACGGGGTCGAGCCCCGGCACGCGCAGGGGGAAGGCGGGCGGTTGGGCCGTACCGCCGAGGCGCCAGCCGCTCGGCACCGAGAACGGGTCCGTCCAGCCGTCGCCTGCGGGCTTCAGCGCGTTCAGCCGTACTGCCGCCGCAGCCGCGTACACCTCCTGCGGGACCTTTGAGGCGACCAGCCCGTCGACCTCGCGCTCGACGAGCCCGGTGTCCAGCTCCCCGGCCACCACGGCCGGATGGGCCAGCAGGCGGCGCAGGAACCCGGCGTTGGTCTGCACGCCCAGCGTCACCGTCTCCGCGAGCGCCGCGCGGAGTTTGCGCAGGGCGGTCGGGCGGTCCGCGGCGTGCACGATGACCTTGGAGAGCATCGGGTCGTACAGGCTGCCGACCTCGGTGCCCTCGGTGAGCCCGGAGTCGGTGCGCACCCCGTCCCCGGAGGGCTCGCGCAGCCGCAGCACGGTGCCGCCGGAGGGGAGGAAGCCGCGCGCGGGGTCCTCGGCGCAGATCCGGGCCTCCACGGCATGGCCGTCGAGGCGGATGTCGTCCTGCGCGAAGGCGAGCTTCTCCCCGGCCGCGACCCGCAGCTGCCACTCGACCAGGTCGATCCCGGTGATCAGCTCGGTGACCGGGTGCTCCACCTGGAGGCGGGTGTTCATCTCCATGAAGTAGTACGCGGACGGGTCGACGCCCGGCACGATGAACTCCACCGTGCCCGCGCCCCGGTAGCCGCAGGAGCGGGCCGCCTGCACGGCCGCCTCGCCCATCGCGGCCCGCGTCTCCTCGTCGAGCAGGACCGAGGGCGCCTCCTCGATGATCTTCTGGTGGCGCCGCTGGAGGGAGCACTCGCGCTCGCCGAGGTGGACGACATGGCCGTGGCCGTCGGCCAGCACCTGGATCTCGATGTGCCGGGGGCGGTCGATCCACCGCTCGACCAGCAGCGTGTCGTCGCCGAAGGAGGACGCCGCCTCACGCCGGGCCGCCGCGATCTCCTCGTCCAGCACCGCGAGGTCCCGCACCAGCCGCATGCCCTTGCCGCCGCCGCCCGCGCTGGGCTTGAGCAGCACCGGCGCGCCCAGTTCGCGGGCCGCGGCGGCGAGTTCGGGGTCGCGTCCGCCGGGGACGACCGGCACTCCGGCCGCCTTCACGGTCTCCTTGGCGCGGATCTTGTCGCCCATCAGGGAGATCGCCTCGGCGGGCGGCCCGATGAAGACCGGTCCGGCCTCGGCGCAGGCGCGCGCGAAGTCGGCGTTCTCGGCGAGGAATCCGTATCCCGGGTGGACGGCCTGGGCGCCGGTGCGGTCGGCGGCCTCCAGCAGCCGCTCGGCCGACAGGTAGCTCTCGGCCGCGGGCGCCGGTCCGATCCGTACCGCCGTGTCGGCCTCCCGGACGTGCCGGGCGTCGGCGTCCGCGTCGGAGAAGACGGCGACCGAGCGGACGCCGAGGGCGCGCAGGGTGCGGATCACCCGGACCGCGATCTCACCGCGGTTGGCGACGAGCACTGTGTCAAACATGGGTCCTCACATCCGGAAGACGCCGAACTGGGGGTCACCCAGCGGCGCGTTCGCGCAGGCGGTCAGTGCCAGGCCCAGCACCTGCCGGGTCTCCAGGGGGTCGATGACCCCGTCGTCCCAGAGGCGGGCGGTCGCGTAGTAGGCGTTGCCCTGGCGCTCGTACTGGGCGCGGATCGGCGCCTTGAACGCCTCTTCCTCCTCCGCGGGCCACTGCTCGCCGCGGCCCTCCAACTGGTCGCGCTTGACGGTGGCGAGGACTGAGGCGGCCTGCTCGCCGCCCATGACGGAGATCTTGGCGCCCGGCCACATCCACAAAAAGCGCGGCGAATAGGCCCTGCCGCACATGGAGTAGTTCCCGGCGCCGTACGAACCGCCCACCACGACCGTCAGCTTGGGGACGCGGGTGGTGGCGACCGCGGTGACCATCTTGGCGCCGTGCTTGGCGATGCCGCCCGCCTCGTAGTCGCGGCCCACCATGAACCCGGAGATGTTCTGCAGGAACACCAGCGGGATGCCGCGCTGGTCGCACAGCTCGATGAAGTGGGCGCCCTTCTGGGCGGACTCGGAGAACAGGATGCCGTTGTTGGCGACGATGCCGACCGGGTGGCCGTGGATCCGGGCGAAGCCGGTGACCAGGGTCTGGCCGAACTCGGACTTGAACTCCGCGAACCGGGAGCCGTCGACCACGCGCGCGATGATCTCGCGGACGTCGTAGGGCGTGCGCGGGTCGGCCGGGACCGCGCCGTACAGGCCGTAGGGGTCGACCTTGGGCTCGACGGAGGGCAGCACCTGCCAGGGCAGCGGCCCGCGCGCGGGGAGCGTGGAGACGATGTTCCGCACGATCCTGAGGGCGTGCGCGTCGTCCTCCGCGAGATGGTCGGTCACGCCCGACACGCGCGAGTGGACCTCACCGCCGCCCAGCTCCTCGGCCGTGACGACCTCGCCGGTGGCCGCCTTCACCAGCGGCGGGCCGCCGAGGAAGATCGTGCCCTGGTTGCGGACGATGACCGCCTCGTCGCTCATCGCCGGGACGTACGCGCCGCCGGCCGTGCAGGAGCCGAGGACCGCCGCGATCTGCGGGATGCCCGCGCCGGACATCCGGGCCTGGTTGAAGAAGATCCGCCCGAAGTGGTCGCGGTCGGGGAAGACCTCGTCCTGCATGGGCAGGAAGGCGCCGCCGGAGTCGACCAGGTACAGACACGGCAGCCGGTTCTCCAGGGCCACCTCCTGCGCCCGGAGGTGCTTCTTCACCGTCATCGGGTAGTAGGTGCCGCCCTTGACGGTGGCGTCGTTGGCGACGATCACGCACTCGCGCCCGCTGACCCGGCCGATCCCGGCGATCACCCCGGCGGCCGGGGCCTGTCCGTCGTACATGCCCTCCGCCGCGAGCGGGGCCAGCTCCAGGAAGGGGGAGCCGGGGTCCAGGAGGGTGTCCACCCGGTCCCGGGGCAGCAGCTTGCCGCGCGCGGTGTGCCGCGCGCGTGCCTTCTCGCCGCCGCCCAGGCGCGCCGCGGCGAGCTTGCCGCGCAGCTCCTCGACCAGCGCGAGCTGCGCCTCCTCATTGGCCTGCCAGGCCGCCGACGCGGGATCTGCCGCGCTCGTCAGCTCGGGTGCCTCGTGCATCCTGCGGTCCCCTCACCCTTGTTAATGAGCGTTAACGCATTTCCTCCAGGTTAACGACCGCTAACCTCCCTGTCTAGAATTGCTCGCATGGCAGCCACCAGAACCGACGCACCCACCCGGCGAGAGCAGATCCTCAAGGAGGCCGCGCGGCTCTTCGCCGAACGCGGTTTCCACGGTGTGGGGGTCGACGAGATAGGTGCCGCCGTCGGCATCTCGGGACCCGGTCTGTACCGGCACTTCCCGGGCAAGGACGCGATGCTGGCGGAGCTGCTGGTGGGCATCAGCGGCCAGTTGCTGACGGGGGCCAAGCGGCGGCTCGCGGAGGCCGACGGGGACGGGCCCGCGGCGGTGCTGGACTCCCTGATCGAGGGGCACATCGACTTCGCGCTCGACGACCGCCCGCTGATCACGCTGCACGACCGCGAGCTGGACCGGCTGCGCGACAGCGACCGCAAGCTGGTCCGCCAGCTCCAGCGCCAGTACGTCGAGCTGTGGGTGGAGGTGGTCCGCAAGGCCTACCCCGCGCTCACCGAGCCCACCGCCCGCTCCGCCGTCCACTCGGTCTTCGGCCTGCTCAACTCCACCCCGCACCTCGGCCGCCCCGGCTCCCCTGCCCGGCCGCGGGGCCACCTCACAGCTGCTGCACCGCATGGCGAAGGGGGCCTTCGCGGCGGCGCAGGAGTGACGAGCGTTACGGGCCGGTTCCCCTGGACGGTGCTTCGTACTCGCCGGTACGGTTGAGTGAGCAAGCGCTTAGACATACGCAGGTGGAGGTGGCGGCGTGCGCCGTACTGTGTTCAACGAGGACCACGAGGCGTTCCGGGAGACCATCCGCGCCTTCATCGAGGCCGAGGTCGTACCGGTGTACGACGAGTGGTTCGCGGCCGGCCAGGCGCCCCGCGACTTCTACTACAAGCTCGCCGAGCTGGGTGTCTTCGGCATCCGCGTCGACGAGGAGTACGGCGGCGCCGGCATCGACTCGTACAAGTTCGAGGCGGTGATGTACGAGGAGACCGCCCGCGCCGGTGTGCAGTTCGGCGGCTCCGGTGTGCACGTGCTGCTCGGCCTGCCGTACATCAAGATGCTCGCCACCGACGAGCAGAAGAAGCGCTACCTGCCGAAGTTCGTCTCCGGCGAGGAGATGTGGGCGCTGGCGATGACCGAGCCGGGCACCGGCTCCGACCTCGCGGGCATGAAGACCACCGCCAAGCTCTCCGAGGACGGCACCCACTACATCCTCAACGGCGCCAAGACCTTCATCACCGGCGGCGTCCACGCCGACCGCGTCATCGTCTGCGCCCGCACCGCCGCGCCCACCGCCGAGGACCGCCGCCACGGCATCTCCCTGTTCGCGGTGGACACCAAGTCCGAGGGCTACTCCGTCGGCCGCAAGCTCGACAAGCTCGGCCTGAAGACCTCCGACACCGCCGAGCTGGCCTTCGTCGACGTCAAGGTCCCGGTCGAGGACCTGCTCGGCGAGGAGAACAAGGGCTTCTACTACCTCGGCCACAACCTGGCCTCCGAGCGCTGGGGCATCGCCTTCGGTGCCTACGCCCAGGCCAAGGCCGCCGTCCGGTTCGCCAAGCAGTACGTGCAGGAGCGCACCGTCTTCGGCAAGCCGGTCGCCGCCTTCCAGAACACCAAGTTCGAGCTGGCCGCCTGCCAGGCCGAGGTGGACGCCGCCGAGGCCGTCGTCGACCGCGCCCTGGAGGCCCTGGACGCCGGTGAGCTGACCCCGGCCGAGGCCGCCTCCGCCAAGCTGTTCTGCACCGAGGTCGCCCACCGCGTCATCGACCGCTGCCTCCAGCTGCACGGCGGCTACGGCTTCATGAACGAGTACCCGATCGCCCGCCTGTACGCGGACAACCGGGTCAACCGGATCTACGGTGGCACCAGCGAGATCATGAAGACGATCATCGCCAAGGACATGGGCCTGTAAGGACACAGGTGAGCCAGGCACTACAGGATCTCCTCGATCTGCTCGACCTTGAGCCGATCGAGGAGAACATCTTCCGCGGCCAGTCCCGGCCCGCCGTCGTCCCGCGCGTCTTCGGCGGGCAGGTGGCGGCGCAGGCGCTGGTCGCGGCCGGGCGCACGGTCCCCGCGGACCGCGCCCCGCACTCCCTGCACGCGTACTTCCTGCGCATGGGCGACCCGGGCGCGCCGATCGTCTACAACGTCGAGCGGATGCGCGACGGCCGCTCCTTCACCACCCGGCGGGTGGTGGCCGTCCAGCACGGCCGGCCGATCTTCGCCCTCTCCGCGTCCTTCCAGACGTACGAGGAGGGCCTGGACCACCAGGCCCCCATGCCGCCCGCGCCGGACCCGGCGACCCTGCCGACCTCGAACGACCGGCTGCGCCGCTACGCGCACCTCGACCCGCGCGTGGTGGAGCACTTCCTCTCCGCCCGCGAGGCCGTCGACCTGCGCTACGTCGACGAACCCCCGTACGGGAAGTTCGGCGAGCCGCGCGAGCCGCACTCGCAGGTGTGGTTCCGCACCAACGGCAAGCTCGGGGACGACCCGCTGCTGCACGTCGTGCTCGCCACCTATGTCTCCGACATGACGCTGCTGGACTCGGTGCTGCTCGCACACGGCCGGGGCGGCTGGGCGATCGGCGACGTGGTCGGCGCCTCCCTGGACCACGCCATGTGGTTCCACCGCCCCTTCCGCGCCGACGAATGGCTCCTGTACGACCAGGAGTCGCCGTCGGCCTCCGGCGGCCGGGGCCTGGGCCAGGCGCGGATCTACACCCAGGACGGCCGGCTCGCGGTGTCGGTCATCCAGGAGGGCGTGGTCCGCGTCCCGCGCTGACCGGGGCGGTGCCACCCCGTGGGGTCAGCCCTCCAGACCCGCCTCGGCCAGCAGGTACGCCGTCATCGGGTCGTAGTAGCGGGGGCTGACCACGTGGTCGTCGAGCGGGACCGCCACCTGGAGGGTCCCCTCGGACTCGGCGAGGAAGAGGGCCGGGTCGTTGCAGTCCGCGTAGCCGACCGCCTCGACGCCGTGCTGGGCCGCGTAGCCCGCCCAGCCGTGGTCGGCGACCACCAGGTCCGGCAGCGGGCGGCCGATCCGCTCCAGAGCCGTCAGGATCGCCTTCATCGGCTCGCCCGAATGGGTGTGCCACAGCGTGGCGCCGTGCTCCAGCACCGCCACGTCCGCGAACTGCATGACGTAGCCCTCGTCCGTCTGCAGCCCGTCCGGGATCACCACGATGTCGCAGCCCGCCGCGCGTAGGGCGGCGGCGGTGGCCCGGTGCACGTCCAGCAGACCGCCGGGGTGGCCGGTGGCGAACAGCACCCGCTGGCCGGCGTCCGCCGCCTTGCGCAGGCGGCTCGCCATGCGCTCCAGACCGGCGACGGTCAGCTCGGGGTCGATGGTGTCCTGGCCGAAGCGGTACTCGGGGTCGTCGTTCACCCCGACGCGCTCCGCCATCACCGCGAGCACGTCCTGCTCGTCGGTCCAGCGGTCACCCAGCTCCAGGCCGAGCCAGAAGTTGCGGTCGCCGTTCGCGAGCTTGCGGTAGTGGGAGAGGTTGTTCTCGCGGGGAGTGGCGACATCCCCCGCGATACGGGTTCTGACGAGGTGTTCGACGAGCTCGGCGCGGCTGGGTGTCCCGGGTATCGGCATGTGTCCCAT
Organism: Streptomyces sp. DI166; assembly: GCF_900091315.1. GTDB lineage: Bacteria > Actinomycetota > Actinomycetes > Streptomycetales > Streptomycetaceae > Streptomyces > Streptomyces fuscus. The sequence goes on along the minus strand of NZ_FLSP01000032.1, from coordinate 33,060 downwards.
TGTGCGGCAGACCCCCGCGGGTGTGCGGGGCGACCCTGGGTGCTGGGACGTGGGTCACTGTCGGGGCATTGCGGGGGTCACTGACGGGGCCACTGGTGGGTCACTGACGGGGTCACCGCGGGGGTTCACTGCCGTAGGGCGAACCAGAGTTCCATGCGGACGTCCGGGTCGTCGAGGTCGGTGCCGAGCAGGGTGGCGCAGCGGGTGATGCGCTGGCGGACGGTGTTGCGGTGCACGGCGAGGGCCACGGCGGTGCGGTCCCAACTGCCGTGCAGGGACAGCCAGGTGCGCAGCGTCTCGACCAGCGCGGGGGTGTCGGCGATCGGTTGGAGGAGCGTACGGGCGTACGCCTCGGCCGCGTCGTCGGGTACGAGCTGGGCGAGGCCGGTGCGGGCGCCGTGGCGGACCAGGGGAGCGCGGGTCGCTTTCGCGTGGGCGAGGGCGCGGGCGGCGCGGGTGTCGGCGGCGGGCCACTGGTCCGGGGGCGCCGGGTCACTGACGCCCAGCGTCCAGCCGGGCTGGGGGGTGATCTCGCGGTCGGCGGGGACGAGGACGCGGACGACGTCCGTCTCCTGGGCGAGGTCGACGAGGGGGGAGCCCAGGGCGGTGCCGAGGGCGGAGGCGGTGAGGGGGTCGGGGGTGGTGTGGGGGTCGGGGTGGGCGTGTACGACCACGTGGGGGCCGGTGCCGAGGAGGGGGGCGACGTGTTTTGGTTCGGCGCCGAGGAGGAGGCGGACCAGGGCGGAGGTGCGGGCGGCGCCTGTGCCGGTCTGTTGTTCGCCGGTGAGGAGGGTTAGGAGGACGGCGGCTACCGAGGCGATGGTGTGGGTGGCCTGGTCGGTGTGGGTGGTCGCGACTCCGAGTACGAAGCCGGGGGTCGGGCCGAGGGCGTATGCGGCGAGGTGGGTGCCGGCGACTGTGTCGGTGGCTGAGGCGGGTGCCGGTGCGGCGGCGCCGGTGGCTGGGGGCGGGGTGGGGTTCGCTTGCCCGCGCTTGCGGGGTGCCGCCTCTTTGGTTGCGGGGGCCGCCCCAGCGGCACGACTGCCCGCAGTTCTGTCAGAAGGCCGTACCACCCCCGTCAGTTCCGCCAGGGCCTTCCTCACCTCCGGCCTCGGGCCGCGGCCCGCTGCTGACAGTTCGGTGCCGTCCGGCCCGTACAGCGCCGCCCACCCCCCGACCCGCTGCGACAGTTGCCGTAGGACCGACGGGACCGGGTCCGGGCGGGAGGCCGCTGTGGCGAGGCTCTGTTGGGCCTCGGTAACGCGGCGGAGTTCGGAGAGGCGGGCCTGGGCCATGAGTTGCCACACCGCTCGGGCCACCGCCGAGAACGTGGTCCTGGGCGGGACCTCCAGGAGGGGCAGACCGTGGGTCTCGCAGGCCGCCACCAGGGCCGGCGGCACCGTGTCGTGGACCGGGGCCAGGCCGAAGCCCAGGGCGGCACCGCCCGCCGCGACGATCCGGGAGACGTAGGCGTCGAAGTAGGGGGCCGGGTCGCCGGAGGAGGGGATGTGGACGCCCGCCGAGAGGAGCAGCTCGCCGCCCAGCAGGTACGGGTACGGGTCCGTCATTTCCGAGGCGTGCGCCCAGTGGATCGGCACGGCGGCCGGGTCGGGCACCGCCGCGATCGGGCGCAGGCCCAGGTCGTCCCGGGCCAGCAGCGCCGAGAGCGGGACAGGTGGGGTGGGTGGCACGGACGGGTCGGGCATATGTGCGTTCCCTCCATTCCGTACCGCCGCAATGGATGAAATGTACACTTCGCAGTCGCTTTCCGCCCGCTTAGGGTCGGTCCGGACCGGCAGACTGAGACGGATATACGCGACGAAAGCGTAGGAAAGAAGGCAGTACCTCATGAGCAGCAACGAGACGCCCCGCGGCCCCGTCGACTCCTCGCGCATCCCCCGGTACGCCGGCCCGGCCACCTTCGCCCGGCTGCCCCGCCTCGACGAGGTCGGCCGCGCCGACGTCGCCGTCGTGGGCGTGCCCTTCGACTCCGGTGTCTCCTACCGCCCCGGCGCCCGCTTCGGCGGCAACGCCATCCGTGAGGCCTCCCGTCTGCTGCGCCCCTACAACCCCGCGCAGGACGCCTCCCCCTTCGCCCTCGCGCAGGTCGCCGACGGCGGCGACATCGCGGTGAACCCGTTCAACATCAACGAGGCCGTGGAGACCGTCGAAGCCGCCGCCGACGAGCTGCTCGGTACGGGCGCGCGCCTGATGACCCTCGGCGGCGACCACACCATCGCCCTGCCCCTGCTGCGCAGCGTCGCCAAGAAGCACGGCCCGGTCGCCCTGCTCCACTTCGACGCCCACCTGGACACCTGGGACACCTACTTCGGAGCCGAGTACACCCATGGCACCCCGTTCCGCCGTGCCGTGGAGGAGGGCATCCTCGACACCTCCGCCCTCTCCCACGTCGGCACCCGCGGCCCCCTCTACGGCAAGCAGGACCTCACCGACGACGAGAAGATGGGCTTCGGCATCGTCACCTCCGCGGACATCTACCGCCGCGGCGCCGACGAGGTCGCCGACCAGCTGCGCCAGCGCATCGGCGACCGCCCGCTGTACATCTCCATCGACATCGACTGCCTGGACCCGGCGCACGCCCCCGGCACCGGCACGCCCGAGGCGGGCGGTATGACCTCCCGCGAGCTGCTGGAGATCCTGCGCGGACTCGCCTCCTGCAACCTGGTCTCGGCGGACGTCGTCGAGGTCGCGCCCGCGTACGATCACGCGGAGATCACCTCGGTCGCCGCCTCCCACACGGCGTACGAGCTGACCACGATCATGTCCCGCCAGATTGCAGAGGCACGCGCGAAGTGACCCACGACCACGACCTGGTGCTCCGCCCCACCGCCGCCCAGACGGAGGCGGCGCTCAATCCGCCGCCCGGGCGCACCGGCGGGGACCTGGTCGTGGAGACGCTGGCCGGGCTCGGCGCGACGACCGTGTTCGGGCTGCCCGGCCAGCACGCGCTCGGCCTGTTCGACGCGGTGGGCCGCAGCGATCTGCGCTATGTCGGCCTGCGCGTGGAGAACAACGCCGGTTTCGCGGCGGACGCCTACGGCAGGATCACCGGCGAGGCCGCCCCGCTGCTGCTGTCCACCGGCCCCGGCGCGCTGACCTCGCTGCCCGCGCTCCAGGAGGCGGCGGCCGCCTCCGCGCCGGTGCTGGCCATCTGCAGCCAGGTCCCGACCGCGGGCCTGGGCGGCGGGCGCCACGGCTATCTGCACGAACTGCCCGACCAGGCGGCCTCGTTCCGCGGCGTGGTGAAGTCCGTGCACACCGTGCGCAGCCAGTCGCAGATCCCGTCCGCGATCGCGGCGGCCTGGAAGTCGGCGCTGACCGCCCCGCACGGCCCGGTGTGGGTGGAGATCCCACAGGACGTGCTGAACGCCGAGACCACCCTGCCGGTGGTGACCGGCGTGGACGCCTTCCCCGAGGAACTGCCGCCCCGGCCCGAACTGACCGCCGTCGCCGCCGACCTGCTCTCCCGCGCCGAGCGCCCGGCGATCATCGCGGGCGGCGGTGTCGTACGCGCCGACGCGAGCGGCAAGCTGAAGCAGCTCGCCGAGCGGCTGAAGGCGCCGGTCGTCACGACCCCCGGCGGCAAGGGGGCCTTCCCCTGGAAGCACCCCCTCTCCCTCCAGTCCTGGATCGAGGACCGGCACACCACCGACTTCCTTCAGGACGCGGACGTGCTGCTGGTGGTCGGCTCGGGACTGGGCGAACTCTCCTCGAACTACCACACGTTCACCCCGCGCGGCCGGGTGATCCAGATCGAGGCGGACCTCGGCAAGCTGGAGTCCAACCACCCCGCCCTCGGCATCCACGCCGACGCCCGGCTCGCCCTGCAGGCGCTGCTGGAGACGGTGTCCGAGCGGACCGACGACACCGCGCCGGAGCGGGTGCGGGAGCTGCTGGCCAAGGTCGCCGCGCGGATCGCGGCGCAGGAACTCACGCTGGAGCAGCAGGTGTTGGCGGCCGTCCGCAAGGCGCTGCCCGCCGACGCGCCGTCCTTCTGGGACATGACGATCCTCGCGTACTGGGCCTGGTCCGCCTTCGACGCCAAGGGCCCCAACCGTATGCACTCCGCGCAGGGCGCGGGCGGCCTCGGCTACGGCTTCCCGGCGGCGCTCGGCGCGGCGGTCGCCGACCCGACGCGCCCGGTGCTGGCGGTCTCCGGGGACGGCGGCGCGCTGTACTCGGTCGCGGAGCTGGCCACGGCCCGCCAGTACGACCTGGACGTCACCTGGCTGATCGTCGACGACGGCGGCTACGGCGTCCTGCGCGAGTACATGACGGACGCCTTCGGCCGGACCACGGGCACCGAGCTGACCCGCCCGGACTATGTGGCGCTGGCCGAGTCCTTCGGCGTGCCCGGGGTGCGCACCAGCCCGGAGGCGCTGGCGGCGGACCTGGCCAAGGCGCTGGCCGCGCCGGGGCCCTCCGTCGTCGTACTCCCCGCTGTGCTGCGGCTGTTCGCGCCGACGCACGAAGCACCTGCGCACGAGGAGCCGGCGCCGGGATCGGCCCGGTAGAAGCTGAGGTTGATCTTGGCCCCGGGGGCGACCAGGGGCTCGGCGAGGCAGGTGACCAGCCAACCGCGGCCGTGCACGGCGTGGTTGACGGGCAGTTCCGAGCCGTCGGTGTGGGGGAGGGGCACCGAGGCGGAGGCGCGGTAGAGGGGACCGGCCACCGGATCGGCGAGGACATCGCGTTCCAGTGCGGCGAGCCCGGCGTTGCCCGGCCGCAACTGCACGGCCTGCTTGAGGAACGGCATGACCGCCGGGGCCCAGGCGGTCTCCCACTCCTGCAGCGTCCTGGTGCGTATCTCGGGGTCCAGCAGCAGTCCGCGCATCACGTTGGACGGTGCGCGTCCGGGCGGGAAGAACAGCCGGAAGTCCTCGCTGTGCGCGACGATGTCGAACTCGGTGTCGTTCACGTACGCGATCACCCCGTCGACCCGGTCGAGCAACTCCTGCCACATCCCCGACAGCGCCGTTGCGGAGGGCTCGTGCAGCGCGCGGGGCGGGTTCTCCCTGCGGGTGAGCTGCCACAGGAACATCCACTCCTGCTCGCTCAGCTCCAGGCTCTTCGCGACGGCGGTGAGGAAATCGGCGGGCGGACGCCGCAGTTGGCCGTTCTCGAACCTGTTGTACGTGCCCCGGGCGCGGGCCAGCAGATCGTCCATCTGCTCCTGGCTCAACCCGGCGGCCCGTCTTCCGGGCCCGCCGGCCCGCCGCGGAAACCCCTTGCTCGCGGGATCGATCGCGGCACGCCGCTCCTGAAGCACCTTCTTCAGTGCGGCACGGTCGCCAGTGGTGAGTCGCATGGGTCGCATTATCTGCAATAACCGCACGTGGAAAGCACAGCAGGGGCGGGTGAGACTCTCCGTCGGACCGGTCGGAACCGAGCCGTCCTGCCGTCGCGCGGCAGGGGGTCCGCAGGCCTCGTATCAGGGTCACTGGGGAGCCCTGATACGAGGCCGCCCGTGGGGGGGGGCGGGTGGGTTACCAGATCGCCTCGACCCACTCCGGGTGGTCGATGAACGGGTTCCGGTTTCCTTGGTAGTTGGTGTAGATGACGTTGTTGCGGCGCTCCTCGAAGGCGTCCGGCGGGTCCTCGTCGTTCCACTGCTTCAGGACCGAGAGGCGGCCGTGGTACGGGACGCTGCCGTTGATGGAGTCGTTGGGCTCCAGGTCGGGCCAGCCGTCCTCGCCCTCGTAGCGGACGGCCATGTAGAGGATCATGCGGGCCACGTCGCCCTTGACGGCGTCGCGGGGCTCGAAGGAGTTGGAGTCGGTCAGGCTGCCGCCGGAGTTGGTGAAGCTGCTGCCGCCGTTGTCGAAGTCCTTGTTGCCGCGGGTGCTGTTGACCTGGACGTCCTCGGGGCGCAGATGGTGCAGGTCGGTGCCGGGACCGGCGGAGGTGCCGAAGCCGCCGTGGGACTGCGCCCAGACGTGCTCCCGGTTCCAGTCGCCCACGTCACCGCCGTTGAGCGACTTGCTGCGGGAGATGCCCGAGTAGAGCAGCTTGACGTTGCTGCTGTTGTTCGGGTCCTGGTCGGTGACCTTCAGCGCCTCCCAGACGGCCGAGTAGGACAGCTTGGTCTGGGACTTGATGATGGTGTGCAGGGCGCTCTTCAGGCTCGTACCGGACTTGCCGATCGCGTTCTTGTAGTACGTGCTGTCGTAGGCGGTCGTGGTCGCCGCGGCGGGGGTCGCGGTGAGGGCGGGGGCGCTCAGTGCGACCAGGACGGCGGCGGTGGTGAGGGCCACCGGCCGGAAGCGGGGTATGCGTGTCGCCAGCATGTGGGGAGTCCCATCTACGCGGGTTGATTGAAGGCGGCACCAGTGAGCGTGACATGCACATGAGGGGCTGTAAATGGACATCGCGTGTCGATTGAGTGACCGGAAACGGCAAATCGGGTGTTGTCCCCGCGAGTTGACACGTGAAACGGCACGCCGCGATAACGGCTTGTACAACCCTTCCCCAACGCCTACAACCGCTTCCGGCGTCCGCGGGTCAACCGGGCATGACTCACCGCATATCCAGACGGGCCCGATGGGTCGCGGGCGGCGTGCTGCTCGCCTCCGTGGCCGCGGTCACCCCCGCGAGCGCCGCGACACCCACCGTCAGCTGCACGTCCGCCAACGCCGGACTCGCCACGAAGCTGAAGAAGGACATCACCGCCGCGCTCGCCAACCGCAAGGGCACCATCGCGGTCGGTCTCTACGACCGGTCCACCAGGACCACGTGCACCCTGCGCGCCTCGACCGCCTACGACTCGGCCAGCGTGGTCAAGGTCACCGTCCTCGCCACCCTGCTGTGGGACGCGCAGAAGACCGGACGCTCCCTCACCAGCCGGGAGAAGTCCCTCGCCACGGCCATGATCACCAAGTCGGACAACGCCTCGACCACCACCCTGTGGAACCAGCTCGGCGTCACCAAGGTGAAGAAGTTCCTCACCGCGGCCGGTATGACCCAGACCAAGCCGGGTGCCAACGGCTACTGGGGCCTGACCCAGATCACCGTCACCGACGAGCAGAAGCTGATGAAGCTGCTCATCGAGAAGAACACGGTGCTCACCGACGCCTCCCGCAAGTACGTGCGCCAGCTGATGGGCAAGGTGGTCTCCTCCCAGCGCTGGGGAACCCCCTACGGCGCGCCCTCCGACGTCCTCGTGCACGTCAAGAACGGCTGGCTGCAGCGGGCCACCAACGGCTGGCGGGTGCACAGCGTCGGCACCTTCAAGGGCGGCGGGCACGACTACGTGATGACCGTGCTGACCCACGGCAACAGCACGATGAACTACGGCATCACCACCATCCAGGGCGTCGCCAAGGTCATCCACCGCGATCTCGACGCGAGTTGACGCCCTGCGGTCTCCCGCCCGTCACCCGCCCGCCCTACGGTGACGGGCATGCGGCGATGGCGAGGACGAACCGCCTTCGCCACCGCACCGGCGGCAACAACCTTGCTGGCGGCCAACACCCGACTGCACCATGCCCGTTCGCCGAACGCCCGCTCCCCAGACCGGGGGGCAGGTTCAGCGCTGTTCGCCGAGCGTGCTGCGCAGCCAGTCCAGCGGGTGCGTGGCCAGCAACTGGTCGGCGAGCGCGTTCGCCGTCTTCGTCACCAGACGGCCGCGGCTGTTGTCGATCCACCGCTGTGCGAGCTCGTAGCCCTGCGCCTTGTACTCGATGCCCTGGAGCATGCACTCCAGCTTGTCGGCGTCCCGCGCGCAGATCGCCTCGGCCGATTCCCTTGCCTCGTACTCCGCGACCAGGTCCCGCACCGTCGAGGCGAGTACCTCCGGCATGCCCGAGACCTGGTCCGTAGTGACGGCCTGTGGATCAGGCTCGTCGGCGTACTTCTTCGCGAGGTGGTTGATGTCGCCGGTGCGCGTCTCCTGCGAGTCGTGCCACACCGCCAGGAACGCCGCGCGTGCTGGATCGGCGCCCTCCAGCTTGGCGATCACGGACGCGATCAGCGAGGTCCGCCAGGAGTGCTCGGCGACGCTCTCCGGGTCGCGCACACCGGCCATCCACCACCCGGTCCGCTTCGACTGCTTCAGCGTCCCCGCTTCGAACAGGAATCGCGCCACCTGGTCCAGGCCCTCGGTCACGCCGGTCTCCTCTCACGCCTCGGCAAGGCGGATCGCGTAGGTGATGCTGCCCAACTCACGGCGAGCACGAGTAACAGCCCCGGGCTATCCAACATCACGGGAAGCCGATCGCGTAGGGCCCGGCCGACAGCACGGGACTTGAGAAGGTGGGGCGGACGGCGAGCAAAGACCACAGGGAGTGGATGTTCAGGTCCACGTACCCGTGCTCGGGCGCGAGACCGTGGGCCAGGTGCAGGAGCAGCCTGTCCCCGGGCCAAGGCCCAGGCCTACGGGAAGCGAGGAAGCCGTCGGACAGTTCGAGGTGAGCGTTCTCGCCGACCCAGTACGCCCAGTAGTTCAAGTTCGCTGCCTCACCGGCCTCGTCGTCGACGAGCGCGGTGTCGATGAAGTGGTTCATCCGGTCCCGGTCGCCCTGCCGGGCAGCCACGGCCGCCACGGATCGCGAATTGAGCCAGTCCATCAGCCGGTTTCTCGGTCGTTCTGTGGCCTGCTGGTGGGCCAGCCAGTCCGCAGTGTCTGACTGGTCGTCGTAGCCGGACAGATACAGGGCTTGACGGCGTAACAGGAACTGGTCTTCGTGGGGGGCTTGTTCTGCCGCGTCCCGCATCCGCTCGAAGAATCGGCGCAGGTCGGACGCGGTGAGCGTGGGGGCCGACGGAACTGGGCCGCGGCGGGGCAGGGGCGGTGCGGGCAACGCACGTACGGGCTGCGGGGGCACGCCGTTGAGCGGCCAGGCCAGCACCTCGATCAGGTCCCGCTGCATGACCCAGGCGCCCAGAGGGCTCTGGTCCACGGGCGTTTCGTCGTCCAGGGCACTGGCCAGGAGCACGTCTGCCTCCATGGCGCGCTCCAGCGCCTGAAGCAGCTTCGGAGCGGTCCCCATCTGCATCAGCCGGTGCCGCAGCGCGAGCATCTGTCCGACGGGGATTGCCGTGAGGGGCCGCCTGCCGGACTCCCAGCCCGCGACCGTGTCCGGCGACACGGCGAGCCGTTCGGCGGCGGACTCCTGTGTGCAGCCGAGCTGTTCCCGAATGATCCGGAATACGTACCCGGTGATGACCCCGACACGGGGCCGTGACGCCGAACCCCGACTGCAGGGCAGGGTTTCGCGTGAGTTCGAGGGCATGAATCCACCCAATCCCCGTGGCCTGCCACTGCCTTACCTGTACCGGTGGTCACTTCAGGCCGTGATGGTCGCTTCCTACCGTGAAGGTAGTCATCCAGCAACTGAGCGTATAGGGAAGGTGCTGCTGTGGACGGCCGAGTGCCTATGAGAACCCCACTGCGTGACACCGCTTCGAACATCGCGGGCCGGCTCGCCTCCGCGCACCCCACGGTCGTGGTCGGTGGCCTCCTCACTGCGAAGGACAGCGAGGCAGAGTCATGACCTCTGCCGAAAGCCGTACGAGCACCAGAGGGCCCGCAGTGGACGTCGCGGCGATCCGTGCGAGCGTTGCCGAGGTGCTGCCACCCGAGGCGACCCCTATCGACGGGGCGAGGCTGGACACGCTGAGCGGGCTGCTGCGCAGCCACATGTCAGTGCTCATCCCCGAGGTCGAGGAGGCGGCCCGGAGGCTTCCCGCCGACGACGTGCCCCGCTACGTCGCCCTCGCCTGCGTCACCTGGGCCCGCGGCAGGCTGACGGCAGTACCCGGCCCGCTGCCCTCCGACGCGGCAGCGCACGCGCGCAGGCTCGGACGGTCACTGCTGGCGCTGTGCGACCACTACGAGACACTCACCGGAGTCCGTATGTGCCTGGTCTGCGACCAGCCCGTCAGGCCGGGAGACGCGACTCGGCCGTACGACGACCAGGGCAGCCCGGCCGGAGGCTGGACGCCCGTCGGCCGGATCCATGACCGCTGCACCAACGCCTCCCCGGCGTGAACGGGGCCCATGGCGGCCGTCTCGGGACAGGGCCGCACTCACAAGCACCCGCCCCGTAGGGGTTTCAGGAAGGACTCCTGAAGGTCGGGTCCCAAGCCGTTGTCTTCCGGCGCGGGAACAGCGGAAAGCACGATGAAGTCCGGCATGTACGAGGAGAAGCAGCGATGAGGGCAGAAGCGATCCACGTGAGCGGCGGAGGCGGCGGCGAGGGCGGTGACGGTCTGCCCGGCGAGCCGTGGCCGGTGCCGCCGGAGCCTCCGTCTCCCGATGGCGGCCGACGCTGACATGACGTTCACAGGGGCAGAGGAGGGGCGGTCCGAGTTGGGCCGCTCCCTTCTGGAGCGCAAGGCGATGACATCGGACTGGGCCCCGGCGTTCGCGGCCGTGCCCCGGTCCGCATTCCTACCGGACCGGATATGGCCGCACGACATGGAGACCGGTGCCGCTGTCACGGTGGATCAGCGTGACGACCCCGTGCTGTGGTCCTCGTACGCCGACGCGGACGTGCCGATTGTCACGCAGTGGGACGACGGCGTGACCGACGGCCCCGGCCGTGTGCCCACGTCGTCGGCGTCCATGCCGTCCGTGGTGTTCCGGATGCTGCGCGAACTCGATGTAAAGCGTGGCCACCGGGTGCTGGAAATAGGCACGGGCACTGGCTGGAACGCGGCCCTGCTCGCCCACCGGCTCGGCCCCGGCCACGTGGTCAGCATCGAAATCGACCCGGAGATCGCGGTTCAGGCACGTGAGCGGCTCGCGCGGACCGGGCTGCCGGTTCGGGTGCTGGTGCAGGACGGGACAGACGGCCACGAGCCGGGTGCGCCGTACGATCGGATCATTGCCACGGCCGGACTGCGCCGTATTCCGCCCGCCTGGCTTGCCCAGTGCAGGCCCGGCGGACGCATCGTGGCCCCGTGGGGGACTCACTACAGCAACCAGGACGCCGTCGTCTGCGTGGGCGTCGGCGACGGCGGGGGTGTGGGCCGGTTCACGGAGCCGGTGGAGTTCATGAAGATGCGCGCACAGCGTCTGCCGTTCGCCGGACATGCCGCATATGTACCCGATGGTGTGAGCGGCGCCGACCGCTCGACCACGAAGGTTACGGAGTCCGAGCTGCTTGGCGTCAGCCGGTTCGCGGTCGCGTCGTTCGCGGTGGGACTACGTGTCCGCGACTGCTGCCGCACGGTGGCGGACAAGCGGGACGGTGCGCGCCCGGTCTGGTTCTACGGTCTGGGCGACCGGTCGTGGGCGTGCGCCATGTTCCGTGACGGCCAGACCGTGGCGCAGGTCTGGCAGTCCGGGCCGCGCAGACTCTGGGACGAAGTCGCCGCCGCCCTGGACTGGTGGCACACAGCCGGCCAGCCGGGCTTCGAGCGCTTCGGTCTGACGGTGACCGAAGACGGTACTCAGCAAGCCTGGCTGGACACTCCGGAGAACAGCTGGCCTGTCTGACCGGCCCAGGTACGGCCCAGCGTATCCGCTCCCCCGTTGCGGATGGGAGGGGTGATGCGCTGGGTTGTTGCGCGAGCCCGGGCTTGCGCTCTCCAGTTCCAGTCCCTCTCCGACGGCCGATTACCTCCGGGTGCGGCTCTGGCAAAGCTCCGGTCCCGTCAGTACTCCCGCCGCTCGTCCTCGTCGACCGTGCCGTCGCCGTTCTTGTCGAGCCGGTAGTCGTAGGAGTCGCCGTAGGTGTCCCGGTAGCGCATGCACTCGCCCGTCGCGCGCAGCTCGGGCTCGTCGGTGTAGAGGTTGCGGTGGAAGGTGACCCGGATGCCGTCGTCCAGCACGGTCGTGATGCCGGTGTCGGTCTTCTCCACCTCCCGCCCGTCCTTCCGCCACCGCGCCGCCAGCGCCTTCATCGCGGCCCGGTAGTCCGCGGGGCTCGCGAAGTCCAGCTGCCAGGAGTAGGCCGGCTCGTCCCGGGTCACGTCGCCGTCGTCGAAGCCGAAGTCGTCCACGCAGGAGGAGCTGCCCTCCTGCACCGGGTAGGGCTCGCCCCGCGGGGCCGGGGAGAGGGCCAGGTACACGGTGTTGCCCGCGTCCGTGGTGGCCCGCACATACGCGCGCAGGTCCTCCGTCGTCCGCACCGGCCCGCCCATGGCCGACTCGCACGCCTTGGCCGTCAGGGCCAGCAGCGCCACCAGGACGACGCAGCCGGCGACCGTGATGACCGTGGTTCGCTTCTCCATGCCGACGATCAAAGCCGGGCCCCGGCCGCCGCGGCAGCGACCGGCTACTCAGACGCCCTGAGTGCCGATGCTCATATCGACGGGCCGGGGATGAAATCCGACCCCCGGCACGTTGCCCCTTCGTGGACGATCACAAGGGAGGGCCGGACGTGGCAGCGCGGCAGGGTTGGGCGCGGAGACTGTGGGGGTACGCCTGGCGCTACCCGAAGGACGTGGTCCTCGCCCTCGGCTCCTCCCTCGCGGGCATGGCCGTCATGGCACTCGTCCCGCTGATCACCAAGGTGATCATCGACGACGTGATCGGCGACAAGACCCGCGGCATGGCCCTGTGGGCGGGTCTGCTGATCGCCTCCGCGGTCGCCGTGTACGTGCTCACCTACATCCGCCGCTACTACGGCGGACGGCTCGCCCTCGACGTGCAGCACGACCTGCGCACCGCGATGTACGACACGATCACCCGGCTCGACGGGCGGCGTCAGGACGAGCTGTCCACCGGGCAGGTCGTCGGCCGTGCCACCAGCGACCTCCAGTTGATCCAGGGCCTGCTGTTCATGCTCCCGATGACCATCGGGAACTTCGCCCTGTTCGCGATCTCCCTCGTCGTCATGGCCTGGCTGTCCCTGCCGCTGACCGCCGTCGCCCTGGCCGTCGCGCCCGCCCTGTGGTGGATCGCCCGCCGCAGCCGCGCCAAGCTGCACCCGTCCACCTGGTACGCGCAGGCGCAGGCCGCCGCCGTCGCGGGCGTCGTCGACGGCGCGGTCAGCGGCGTGCGCGTGGTCAAGGGCTTCGGGCAGGAGGAGCAGGAGACCGGCAAGCTCAGGGACGTCAGCAGGCGGCTGTTCGCCGGGCGGCTGCGCACCATCCGGTTCAACGCCAGGTACACCCCGGCCCTCCAGGCGGTCCCCGCGCTCGGCCAGGTCGCCATGCTCGCCCTCGGCGGCTGGCTGGCGGTGCGCGGGCACATCACCCTCGGCACCTTCGTCGCCTTCTCCACCTACCTCGCCCAGCTCGTCGGCCCGGTGCGGATGCTCGCCATGGTCCTCACCGTCGGCCAGCAGGCCCGCGCGGGCACCGAGCGCGTCCTGGAGCTGATCGACACCGAGCCCTCCCTGAAGGACGGCACCAAGGAGCTGCCCGCCGACGCCCCGGCCACCGTCGAGTTCGACGACGTCTCCTTCGCCTACTCCGACGGCACCCCCGTCCTGGACGGCCTCAGCTTCGAGATCCGCCCCGGCGAGACCCTCGCCGTCGTCGGCTCCTCCGGCTCCGGCAAGTCCACGGTGTCCCTGCTGCTGCCCCGCTTCTACGACGTCACCCACGGCGCCGTCCTGGTCGGCGGCCACGACGTGCGCGAACTGACCCTGGACTCCCTGCGCGCCGCGATCGGCCTGGTCCCCGAGGACTCCTTCCTCTTCTCCGACACGGTCCGCAACAACATCGCCTACGGCCGCCCCGACGCCACCCGGGAGCAGATCGAGCAGGCCGCCCGCGCCGCCCAGGCCGACCGCTTCATCGCCGAGCTGCCGGAGGGCTACGACACCAAGGTCGGCGAGCACGGCCTGACCCTCTCCGGCGGCCAGCGCCAGCGCATCGCCCTGGCCCGCGCCATCCTCACCGACCCGCGCCTGCTGGTCCTGGACGACGCCACCTCCGCCGTCGACGCGCGCGTGGAGCACGAGATCCACCAGGCCCTCGCCCAGGTCATGGAGGGCCGCACGACCCTCCTCATCGCCCACCGCCGCTCCACCCTGAACCTCGCCGACCGCATCGCCGTCCTCGACGGCGGCCGGCTCGCCGACCTCGGCACCCACGAGGAACTCCAGCAGCGCTCGGCCCTCTACCGCAGGCTGCTCACCGACCCCGACGAACTCGGCGGCGTCTCCCCGGGCCACACCCCGGCCGCGTGTCCCGAGGAGGAGGACACCTCCGTACGGGCGGAACTGGACGCCGAGTTCGACGCCGAGCGCGGGATCACGCCCCGCCTGTGGGCGGGCGAGCGCACCCCCCGCGACACCGCCATGGACGGCGCCCCGGCCACCCCCGAACTCCTCGCCCAGGTCGAGGCGCTGCCCCCGGCCACCGACACGCCCGAGGTCGACGAGGCCCGCGCGGTCACCCCGGAGGACTCCTACGGCCTGCGCCGCCTGCTGCGCGGCTTCGGGCTGCCCCTGCTGGCCAGCCTCGCCCTGGTCGCCGTCGACGCGGGCACCGGGCTGCTGCTGCCGGTGCTGATCCGGCACGGCATCGACAGCGGCGTCTCCGAACTCGCCCTCGGCGCCGTCTGGGCGGCCTCCCTGCTGGCGCTGCTCGCGGTGACCGTGCAGTGGGTGGCGCAGATCGGCGAGACCCTGATGACCGGGCGCACCGGCGAGCGGGTGCTGTACGCGCTGCGGCTGAAGATCTTCGCCCAGCTCCAGCGGCTCGGGCTGGACTACTACGAGCGCGAGCTGACCGGCCGGATCATGACCCGGATGACCACGGACGTGGACGCCCTGTCGACGTTCCTGCAGACCGGCCTGGTCACCGCGTTCGTCTCGGTCGTCACCTTCTTCGGCATCATGGTCGCCCTGCTGGTGATCGACCTCCAGCTCGCCCTGGTCGTCTTCGCCACCCTGCCGCCGCTGATCCTCGCCACCTTCTTCTTCCGCCGCGCGAGCGTGAAGGCGTACGAACTGGCCCGCGAACGCGTGTCGGTGGTCAACGCCGACCTCCAGGAGTCGGTCGCGGGGCTGCGGATCGTGCAGGCCTTCCGGCGCGAGCGCGACGGCGGCGCCCGGTTCGCCGAGCGCAGCGACAGCTACCGGCAGGCCCGTATCCGCGGCCAGTGGCTGATCTCGGTGTACTTCCCCTTCGTGCAGTTCCTGTCGTCGGCGGCCGTGGCGGCGGTGCTGGTGGTGGGCGCGGGCCGGATCGACGCGGCGACACTGACGACCGGCGCGCTGGTGGCGTACCTGCTCTACATCGACCTGTTCTTCGCCCCGGTCCAGCAGCTCTCCCAGGTCTTCGACGGCTACCAGCAGGCCACCGTGTCGCTGGGCCGTATCCAGGAGCTGCTGCGGGAGCCGACGTCCACCAAGAGCGCGGTCGAACCGCTCGACGTGCTCTCCCTGCGCGGCGAGATCGCCTTCGAGGACGTGCACTTCGCCTACGGCGACGACGAGGAGGCCCTCACCGGCATCGACCTGCACATCCCGGCCGGGCAGACCGTCGCGTTCGTCGGCGAGACCGGCGCGGGCAAGTCCACCCTGGTCAAGCTGGTCGCCCGGTTCTACGACCCGACCTCCGGCCGGGTCACCGTCGACGGCACCGATGTGCGCGCCCTGGACATGACGGCGTACCGGCACCGGCTCGGCGTCGTCCCGCAGGAGGCGTACCTCTTCCAGGGCACCGTCCGCGACGCCATCGCCTACGGGCGGCCCGAGGCGACGGACGCCGAGGTGGAGGCGGCGGCCCGCGCGGTGGGCGCCCACGAGATGATCGCCACGCTGGAGGGCGGCTATCTGCACGAGGTCGCCGAGCGCGGACGCAACCTCTCGGCCGGTCAGCGCCAGCTGATCGCGCTGGCCCGCGCCGAGCTGGTCGACCCCGACATCCTGCTGCTGGACGAGGCGACGGCGGCCCTGGACCTGGCCACCGAGGCGCAGGTCAACCAGGCCACCGACCGGCTGGCGGGGCGCCGTACGACGCTGGTGGTGGCGCACCGGCTGACCACGGCGGCGCGCGCCGACCGGGTGGTGGTGATGGACCACGGCCGGGTCGCCGAGGACGGCACGCACGACGAACTGCTCGCCCGCGGCGGCCGGTACGCCGAGCTGTGGCGGACGTTCCTGGGCGAACCGGTCGGAGTCGAGTCGGTCTGAGCCCCGCCGCGCAACCGTCCGGTGTCCGCCGTGCGTCCGTACATCAGTACGCTCATCGTCGGGGTACGGGGAGGACGACACGTGGACAGTGGTGCGATACGCCGACGGCTGGGGACGGGGCTCGCCCTGCTGACCGCGTCCGGACTGCTGGCCCTCGCGGCGCCGGCCGACGCGCACGCCGCCGGGACGTCGTGCCCGGGCCGCAAGGTCCGCACGGTGCCGTTCTCCACCGGGTCCGTGCAGGTGTACCGCAGCGGCGGCACGGTGTGCGCCTTCACCCTCGCCAAGAATCCCGGCCCCAAGCGCACGATGGCGGTCAGCGTGCAGGCGCGCGGCCACCGACCGGTGCCGTACTCGGGCAAGCACCGGCGCAAGACGCGCACCGTGTCGGTCTACGCCGGTCAGCGCTGTGTGAAGGTGACCGGCAGGGTGGGCGGTGGCAAGGGAGCGTCGGGCTGGATCCTGTGCTGAGCCCCCGGAACCCGCCGCCGACCACACTTCTGAGCCCCTGTCACACAAGGTTTTGTCGGTAACTCCTCTGGTGTGGTCGTCAGTTGCTCCGATAGCTTCCGGGCGCACATCTGACTCACAGGGGAGGGTGCATGCGCAAGGCGCTCAGATGGCTGCTGGCGCTCACGGTGCTCATAGGCACATTGAGCACGGCGGGGACGGCCACCGCCGCCCAGCCGGAGGCCACCGCCGACATCAAGGACCGGCTGCTCGCGATTCGCGGTATGAGCCTGGTCGAGGAGAAGCCGTACCCCGGCTACCGCTTCTTCGTCCTGAACTACACCCAGCCGGTCGACCACCGCCATCCGTCGAAGGGCACGTTCCAGCAGCGGATCACCGTGCTGCACAAGGACGTCAGCCGTCCGACGGTGTTCTACACCGGCGGCTACAACGTCTCCACGAACCCCAGCCGGCGCGAGCCGACGCAGATCGTGGACGGCAACCAGGTCTCCATGGAGTACCGCTTCTTCACCCCGTCGCGCCCGGCCCCGGCCGACTGGTCGAAGCTGGACATCTGGCAGGCGGCCAGCGACCAGCACCGCATCTTCAAGGCGCTGAAGCCGATCTACGCCAAGAACTGGATCTCCACCGGCGGCTCCAAGGGCGGCATGACCGCCACCTACTACGAGCGCTTCTACCCGCGCGACATGGACGGCGTGGTCGCCTACGTCGCCCCCAACGACGTGGTGAACAAGGAGGACTCCGCCTACGACAGGTTCTTCGCGAAGGTCGGCACCAAGGAGTGCCGCGACCGGCTGAACGGCGTGCAGCGCGAGGCGCTGGTCCGCCGCGAGCCGCTGGAGCAGCGCTACGCCGCCTTCGCGGCCGAGAACGGCTACACCTTCGACACCGTCGGCAGCCTGGACAAGGCGTACGAGGCGACCGTCCTCGACTACGTCTGGGGCTTCTGGCAGTACAGCCTGCTCTCGGACTGCGACACCATCCCGGCCAACGCCAGGACCGCGACGGACGAGGAGATCTGGAACTCCATCGACACCATCGCGGGCTTCAGCTTCTACACCGACCAGGGCCTGGAGCCGTACACGCCGTACTACTACCAGGCGGGCACCCAGCTCGGCGCGCCGACGATCGTGTTCCCGCACATCGAGAAGCGCTACATCCGCTACGGCTACCTGCCGCCGCGCAACTTCGTGCCGCGCTCGATCCCGATGCGCTTCGACCCGCACGCCATGCGTGACGTCGACTCCTGGGTCCGCCACAACGCCCGCCACATGCTCTTCGTGTACGGCGAGAACGACCCGTGGGGAGCGGAGCGGTTCCGCCTCGGCAAGGGCGCGCGCGACTCCTACGTCTTCACCGCGCCCGGCG
This sequence comes from Streptomyces sp. DI166, assembly GCF_900091315.1. Classification (GTDB taxonomy): domain Bacteria; phylum Actinomycetota; class Actinomycetes; order Streptomycetales; family Streptomycetaceae; genus Streptomyces; species Streptomyces fuscus. Next base: position 15,163 of record NZ_FLSP01000032.1, on the reverse strand, counting down.
CCAACCACGGGGCGCGCGTGGACGGTCTGGTGGAGTCCGAGAAGGCCCTCGCCACGGCGAGGATCCTCCAGTGGGCCGGGGTCGCACCCTCCTCGGTCCGGTCGAACCCGGCCAAGGCGAAGCCGCTGGCGAAGTTCGACGCGAAGCTCGACAAGCGGGGCGTGGAGCGGACCCTGCGTCCGTAGGACGACCCCGGTAGGTCTGTGCCCGGCCGGTCACACCGGCCGGGCACAGCCCACCGGGCGCTCCCCGCCGAGCTGGACGTACAGAGCCGTCGAGACCGGGCACTGGGAGCGCTTGCCGACCGCCTTGACCACCTTGTACTGCGGCTTCTTCTCCGACTTGCCGTCGCAGGACGTCTCCCTCACCTGCCGGCCGCCGCCGGTGGAGTACACGCAGTCCCCGACGATCGTGCGAGGACCGCCGCCCGCGCCCGGGTCGCCGGGATGCGGCGGCTCCAGATTGCGCATGCAGGCGTAGCCCTGGGGCACCGCGCCGTCGCCGTCCTCGTCCGACGGGCTCTGCTCGGAGATGTGCAGGACGAAGTCGGTGGTGCCGGGACAGGGCGGGCCGTCCCGCACGGTGCCGTCGTGCCGGGCGACCACCCGGGCCGCCGCGCGCTCCCCGTCGCAGGGCACCTCGGTGAAGCTGGTGGTCCCGAAGGAACTGCACTCGTCCATGGCCAGGAACACCGAGCCGTACCCTGAGGGCCGGCGCTCGACCGGTGCCGAGGAGGTGTTCCCGGCCACCGGTTCCTCCGACTGGCAGCCCGCCAGCAGCACCGCCGCCAGCAGGGCCGCCCCCACGGCATGTCTCCCACGCATCGCATTCCCCCCACTTCCCCCGCGTCCAGCGTGGCCCGCGCGGGCGGGCACACGCCAGACATACGGGACGCAATGCGACGAACAGGGGTGGTGCGCCCATGCCGTGGCGTACCGGGACTACGCCCGATACGACAGTCCGTGTCCTACCGGATAGAGCACCCGGCCCGGATCGTCGGCCCGCTGCACCGGCACCGGCAGCTTCCCGCGCGGCCCGACCGCCCCGGCGATCACCCGGGCCGCCGCCCGCAGCTCGACGTCCGTCCAGGAGTACGCGGCCAGGTATCCCTTGACCGCGGGCAGATGGGCGACGTCGTACGGGTTGCGGATCGCCACCGCCACCACTGGCTTCCCGGTCGCGAGGAGTTCGGTGACGAGGGTTTTCTGGCTGCTGGCCGCCGTCACGTTGTACGTCCCCACCACGACCGCGTCCGCCTCCTGCGCGGCGGCGACCGCGCGGGCGATCACCGCGGCGGAGGGGGCCGTGCCGGTGGACAGCGCGGTGGCGGTGAAGCCGAGTTCGGTGAGGGCGCCCGCGAGGACCCCGGTCGGCGGGCCGGTGGTGCCCGACGGGGAGGCCGGATCGGCGCCGACCACCAGGAGCTTCTTCGTCCCGGCGGGGGAGAGGGGCAGCAGACCGCCCTCGTTGACCAGCAGCGTCGTGGTGCGCTCGGCGATCCGGTCGGCGGCCCTGAGGTGGGCGCCGATGCCGACCGTGCGGTCCACGCCCCGGTGGGTGACGTAGGGGTCGGTGAACAGCCCGAGCCGCGCCTTCAGCCGCAGGACGCGCAGGATCGACCGGTCCAGGCGCGCCTCGGTCAGCTCGCCGTCGCGCACCGCCTTCAGTACGGCGTTCCAGGCGACGTCCAGGTTCGGCGGGTTGAGGAGCTGGTCCACCCCCGCCTTCAGGGCCAGCACCGGCACCCGGTCGTCGCCGTACTTGGTGCGCACACCCTCCATGCCGAGCGAGTCGGTCACCACCACCCCGTCGTAGCCCAGTTCCTCGCGCAGGATGCCGGTGAGGATCGGGTGGGAGAGGGTGGCCGGGTCGCCGGAGTCGTCCAGTGCCGGGACCATGATGTGCGCGGTCATGATCGAGTCGATGCCCGCGGCGATCGCCGCCCGGAACGGGGGTGCGTCCAGCTCCTCCCACTGGGCGCGGGTGTGGTTGATGACCGGGAAGCCGTAGTGGCTGTCCACCTCGGTGTCGCCGTGCCCGGGAAAGTGCTTGGCCGTCGCCGCGACCGAGGCGTGCTCGTAGCCCGTGACCTCGGCGGCGACCAGCCGGGACACCGCGGCGGGCTGCGAGCCGAAGGAGCGTACGCCGATGACCGGGTTGGCCGGGTTGACGTTCACATCGGCGACGGGGGAGTAGTTCTGCCGGATGCCGAGCGCGCGCAGCTCCTTGCCGGCGATCCGGCCGAGGGTGCGGGCGTCGGCGGTCGAACCGCCGGCGCCGACGGCCATCGCGCCGGGGAACAGGGTGGCGGGCTCGCCCACGCGCGCGACTATGCCGTGCTCCTGGTCGGTGGAGATCAGCACGGGCAGGCCGCGCGGCAGGTCCAGGGACGCCTTCTGGATGCCGTTGGAGAGGCCGGCGATCTGGTGCGGGTCGCGGGTGTTGTGGGCCCAGGCGAAGTAGATGATGCCGCCGACGCGGTACTTGGCGAGCAGCTCGGCCGCCGTGCGGACGCCGATCTCCTTGAGGTTGGCGTCGATGTCGGCCTGGTCGGGGGCGGTGGCGGAGTGGCCGTAGACCCGCATCACGAAGAGCTGGCCGACCTTCTCCTGAAGCGGCATACGGGAGATGAGGGACCGGAGCTTCCTGTCGTCCGCGTGGGCGGTGCCGCCGACCGCGAGGGCGGCGGCGACTCCCGCCGTGGCGGCGAGGACGGTGCGTCTGGAGGGCAACGTGCACTCCTTCCGGAGGTGGTCCGCTGAAGTGGCTTCAGAGGGGTTCCGCTGAAAGAAACTTCCGAGGAGTCACCAATATCCGGGAAGTTTCTGCCAGTCAAGAGAGTGCACAGTAACGCGGGCGCGGCGGTGAACCCGGGAATGAGGGTCCGCCATCGGCGCTTTGGAGGGGGGCGCGCCGATGGCGGAGAGGCTGTCGGCCGCGGCGCGGCGGAGAGGGTGGGTCAGCGTTCGCAGCCAGCAGCGAGGCCGACACCGCGCCGTGGTGACTCTCCGACAGCTCGCGGGTTGGACGAGCGGGCGCGGGGCAGGGTTCCCGCCCGCGCCCGGATTTCCGTAAGTCGGTACGCCTGTTCCGCACGGGACGGTTGAGGCGGTGTCAGCTCGCCTTCGCCGGGCCCGAGGTGTCGACGGCCAGGGAGACGGCGAGCCCGCCGAGCACGGTGCCCATCACATAGCGCTGGATCCGCAGCCAGCCCGGGCGGCGGGCGAGGAAGACCGCGATGGTCCCGGCGGCCAGCACGATGGAGAGGTTGACGGTCACCGCGACCGCGATCTGCACCGAGCCGAGCAGCAGCCCCTGGACCAGCACATGACCGGCCTGCGGATCGATGAACTGCGGGATCAGGGACAGGTACATGATGGCGATCTTCGGATTGAGCAGATTGGTCACCAGCCCCATCGTGAACAGCCGCCGCGGCGAGTCGTGCGGCACGTCCTTCGGCGCGAACACCGAGACCCCGCCCGGCCGCAGGGCACACCACGCGAGCCAGCCGAGGTAGCCGGCACCGGCCAGCTTGACGGCGACGTACAGCTCGGGGACGGCGTAGAAGACGACGGAGAGGCCGAGGTTGGCGCAGGTGAGGTAGACGAGGAACCCGACGGCGACCCCGCCGAGGGAGATCACTCCGGCACGGCGGCCCTGGGTGATGCTGCGCGAGACGAGGTAGAGCATGTTCGGCCCCGGTGTGAGCACCATGCCGAGGGCGATGACGAAGACACCGAGGACTCCACTGGGATCGACCACGAGCAATTCCCCCGTCCACGGGTGCGCTTCTGAATGCACCGAGTCTAGGAAGAGGGATTGCCTCAAGGCAATGAAAACATTGCCCTCGGTGCAATTCTGTGGTTGGGTGAGCGATCGGCGTTCTTCGACCATGAGGTGATGGGCTGGTGCGGGACTACCGGAGCGTGGCCGACGAGGTGGCGGCGGAGATCAGGTCCGGTGCCCTGAAGCCGGGGGACCGGCTCCCGCCGCAGCGCGCCTTCGCCCGCCGCTACGGCATCGCGAACTCCACGGCCACCCGCGTCTACCAGGAGCTGGGCCGGCGCGGACTGACCGTCGGCGAGGTGGGCCGCGGCACCTTCGTACGGGCCGCCGCCCCCACCGACCCGCCCGCACTGGGCGAACCGGCGGGCACCAGGGTCGACCTGGAGTTCAACTACCCCACGGTGCCCGAGCAGCCGGCGCTGCTCGCCGGAAGCCTGGAGGGCCTGCTGCGCGCCGATGCCTTCCGGGCGGCGCTGCGTCCGGTGGGCCCGGCCGGCCATACGGCGGCGCGGGAGGCGGCGGCCGACCTCCTCACCCGGGGCGGCTGGCGCCCGGACCCGGCGCGGGTGCTGTTCGCGGGCAACGGCCGCCAGGCGCTGTCGGCGGTGTTCGCGGCCCTGGTCCCGCCGGGCGGCCGGATCGGCGTGGAGGAGCTGACGTACCCGGTCGTGAAGGCGATCGTCGGCCGCCTGGGCATCACCCCGGTCCCGCTGCCCGTGGACGAGGAGGGCCTGATCCCGCGCGCCCTGGCGGAGACCCACCGCTCGACGCCGCTGCACGCGGTGTACGCGCAGCCGGTGCTGCACAACCCGCTGTCGCTGACGATGCCGGACCCGCGCAAGCACGAGCTGGCCGAGCAGCTCCGCCGCCTGGACCTGCGCCTGGTCGAGGACACGATCTGGGCGTTCCTCAGGGACGAACTGCCCCCCGTGGCGGCCCTCGCCCCCGAGCGGACGGTCCTGGTGGACAGCCTCTCCAAGCGCCTGGCGCCGGGCCTCTCGCTCGGCTACGTGGTGACTCCGTCCCCCCTGCTCGGCGACGTGGCCGCCGCCCTGCGCTCGGGCGGCTGGACGGCCCAGCACTTCAACCTGGAGGCGGCGACCCGCTGGCAGGACGAGGGCGTGGTACGCCGCCTGGTCCGCGCCAAGCAACGGGACGCGGCGGCCCGCCAGGAGGTGGCGGCCCGCCGCCTCACCGGGTTCACCGTCCGCACGGACCCCCGCTCCTACCACTGCTGGTGGCAGCTCCCGCGCCCCTGGCGGGCCGACACCTTCGTGGCGGCGGCCGCCCGCTACGGCATCGGCGTGCCGCCCGCGGCGGCGTTCACCGTGGGCGACGCCCACGCCCCCAACGCCGTCCGCCTGGGCCTGGCGACCCCGGCACCGGAGACGCTGTCGACCACCCTGCGGACCCTGGCGGCCCTGGCCCGCTCGACCCCGGACGACATGGCGACGGACTGATCCGCCGCCCGCCGCTCTCCGGTTGTGTCAAAGACGAACCCCCGCTGACCATTCCCCGTCCATCTCGTGGACTTCCGGGCGAGGAGGGGTCGGACCGGGCGATCATGGGGGGTATGCCAGTCGTCGACATCCCCGGTTCCAAGTCCATCACCGCGCGCGCCCTCTTCCTGGCGGCGGCGGCCGACGGAGTCACCACCCTGGTGCGGCCGCTGCGGTCGGACGACACCGAGGGATTCGCGGAGGGACTGACCCGGCTCGGCTACCGGGTGGGGCGGACGCCGGACAGCTGGCAGGTGGACGGGCGGCCGCAGGGCCCCGCCGTCGCCGAGGCCGACGTGTACTGCCGGGACGGTGCGACGACCGCCCGCTTCCTGCCGACGCTGGCCGCCGCGGGCCACGGCACGTACCGGTTCGACGCCTCCGAGCAGATGCGCCGCCGTCCGCTGCTGCCGCTCACCCGCGCCCTGCGCGACCTGGGTGTGGACCTGCGGCACGAGGACCGCGAGGGCCACCACCCGCTGACCGTGCACGCGTCCGGCGTCGCGGGCGGCGAGGTGACGCTGGACGCCGGTCAGTCCTCGCAGTACCTGACCGCGCTGCTCATGCTGGGCCCGCTCACCGAGAAGGGCCTGCGCGTCCACGTCACCGACCTGGTCTCGGTGCCGTACGTGGAGATCACGACCGCGATGATGCGGGCGTTCGGGGTGGAGGTGACCCGGGAGGGCAACGACTTCGTGGTCCCGCCGGGCGGCTACCGCGCCACCACCTACCCCATCGAGCCCGACGCCTCCACCTCCAGCTACTTCTTCGCCGCCGCGGCCCTGACCGGCGGCGAGGTCACCGTGCCGGGCCTCGGCGAGGGCGCCCTCCAGGGCGACCTGGGCTTCGTGGACGTACTGCGCCGGATGGGTGCCGACGTGGAGATCGGCGGGGACCGCACCACGGTCCGCGGCACCGGCACCCTGCGCGGCCTGACCGTCAACATGCGGGACATCTCCGACACCATGCCCACCCTCGCCGCCATCGCCCCCTTCGCCGACGGCCCGGTGCGCATCGAGGACGTCGCCAACACCCGGGTGAAGGAGTGCGACCGCCTGGAGGCCTGCGCGGAGAACCTCCGCGCGCTCGGGGTCCGGGTGGAGACCGGCCCGGACTGGATCGAGATCCACCCCGGCGCGGCCCCCAGGGGCACGGAGATCAAGACCTACGGCGACCACCGCATCGTCATGTCCTTCGCCGTCACCGGCCTGCGCGTTCCCGGCATCTCCTTCGACGACCCCGGCTGCGTCCGCAAGACCTTCCCCGGCTTCCACGAGGAGTTCGCGGCCCTGCGCGCCCGTCTGTGACTCCGGATCAGTCCGGCCGCGCGGCCCCGTTCCGCAGTTCCGGCGTACTGGCGGCGACACAGGCCACCGCCAGTACGCACAGCAGCCCACCGGTGATCAGGGCGGTCGCACCCGACGTCCAGCCCGCCACCAGGCCGCCGCGCAGGTTGCCCAGGTGCGGTCCGGCCTGGCCGACGATCTGCTCGGCGGCGGTCACCCGGCCCAGCAGCGCGTCCGGGGTGCGGGTCTGCACGATCGTCGTACGCGACAGCACCGAGACCGAGTCCGCCGCCCCCGCCACCATCAGCAGCCCGAGCCCCGCCCAGGCGCTGGTGGTCATCCCGAACAGGGCGAGCGCCGCGCCCCAGACCCCGGCCCCGCACAGCATCACCGCGCCGGGCCGGGCCAGCCGGGTCAGCCGCCCGGAGAACGCGGTGGCGGTGACCCCGCCGATCGCGACGGCGGACATGAACAGGCCCAGCGTGCGCGGACTGCCGCCGAAGCGCTCCTCGTTGACCAGCGGGAAGAGACTCATCGGCATCGCCAGCAAGGTCGCCGCGAGGTCGGTCACCAGCGCCCCGCGCACCACCCGGTGCCCGCCCAGGAACCGCAGCCCGTCCCACACCCCGTGCAGTCCGGGCCGTGACGGCTCGCCCTCCGGCGGCAGCGCGGGCAGGCCGAAGGCGCCGTAGAAGGACAGGCCGAAGCTGAGGAAGTCGATCAGATAGCAGACGCCGATCCCGAACCAGCCCAGGAACAGCCCGCCCAGCGCCGGGCCGAGCAGCATCATCGCCTGCCCGGTGACCTGGTTGAGGGCCAGCCCCGCCGCCACCTGGTCCTTCGGCAGCAGCCGCGGTACGAACACCCCGGCCGCCGGTCCGCCCACCGCGCCGAAGCAGGACGCCGCGGCCACCAGCGCGAGGATCACCGGCACCGGCACGCCCCCGGTGAACCCCTGCACCGCCAGCAGCAGCGAGCACACCGCCTGGCCGACCGTCGCGACCAGGAAGATCCGCCGCCGGTCGCCCCGGTCCACCCATGACCCCGCGAACAGCCCGACCACCACCAGCGGCACCGCCTGCGCGAGCCCCACCGCACCGCTCCACACCGCGCTGTGGGTCAGGTCCCAGACCTGGTACATGACCGTCACCACGGTCATGAAGGAGCCCAGGACGGAGGCGGTACGGCCGATCAGCAGCCGCCGGAAGACGGGGGAGGCGCGCAGCGGCCGTACGTCGACGAAGGAACGGGCGAGGCTCATGAGGGCATGGCGGAACGCGGCTGCGCGAGCGGGGTCATGCCGGGGACGCTAGCCCCCGCGCACCACCCCGGACCAGCGAATTAATGCCCGCCCTACGCCGAGTCGTTCAGCAGCCGTGCCAGATGGTCGTGCCCCGCGTCCAGCAGTTCCGGCAGCGGGGCCGCCGTCTCGTACCAGCGCTTCTCGTACTCCCAGCACAGCCAGCCGTCCCAGCCGTGGCGGGAGAGCACCTCCACGCACTCGGCGAGCGGCAGTACCCCGGCGCCGAGCGGGAGCGGGGTGGTGTCGGCGGCCGAGGCGATGTCCTTGACCTGGACATAGCCGAGGTAGGGGGAGAGGGCGGCGTAGGACTCGTTGGGCTGTTCGCCGCCCAGCCAGGTGTGCATCACGTCCCACAGCGAGCCGACCTGCCGGTGCCCGACCAGACCCAGCACCCGGATCGCGTCGGCCCCGGTGCGGTGCGAGTCGTGCGTCTCCAGCAGGATCCGTACGCCCCGGTCGGCGGCGTGCTCGGCGGCGGTGCCGAGCCTGCGGGCGGCGACCGCGTCGGCGTCCTCCGGCTTCTGGGAGTCCCCGGCGCCGGGGAAGACACGGACGTACCCGGCGCCCAGATCGTGGGCGAGGTCGATCAGCCTGCGGATCTCCTCGACGACGGGCGCGTCGGCGCCGGGCGCGGCGACCTTCGCGTACCCGGCGAGGGCGAGCACCTCGACACCGGTGTCCTTGAACCGGGCGGCGGCCTCGGCCCGTTCGGCGGGGCCCAGCCCGGGATGCACCGGCTCCTCGGGGTGGGCGCGCAGCTCCACCCCGTGATAGCCGTGATCGGACGCGAGCCGTACCACGTCGTCGAGGGGAAGGCCGGGGACACCGAGGGTGGAGAACGCCAGCTTCATGCCCGCGACTCTACGCGGAACCCCGGCCGTTCACCCGGGAACGCCGGTCAGGTCGAGGCGCCAGTCCTGGCCCACCAGGTCCTTGCCGAAGGAGCGGTGCGGCTTCTCGGCGACCAGGACGAAGCCGTGGCGCTGGTAGATGCGGCGGGCGGAGGTCAGGACGTCGTTGGTCCACAGCACCAGGTCGCGGTAGCCGACGCCGCGCGCGAAGCCGATCACGGCACTCACCAGCCGGTCGCCGATACCGAGGCCGCGCGCGTCCGGCTCCACCAGCAGCAGCCGCAGCCGGGCGGTGGCCGGGGCCTCGTCCCGTACGCACATCACACACCCCACCGGACGCCCCTCCAGCTCGGCGATCCACACCCGCTCCAGATGCGGGTCGTGGTCCTCGGCGAAGTCGGCGACGATCCGCGCGACCAGGCCCTCGTAGTCGGCGTTCCAGCCGAACTCGGCGGCGTACAGCGCGGCGTTGCGCCGCACGATCCAGCCGAGGTCCCCGGCCTCCGGCTCACGCAGCAGCACGTCCTCGGGGCGAGGGGTCCGCCCGCCGGAGAGGATCTCGCGAACGGTCCGCATCGCCTCGCCGAGCCGTTCCCGCTGATCGGCCGGAACGCCCGCCAGCAGGCCGGCCACCGCCTGGTCCGACCGCTCGCCCAGCAGCGCGGCGGTCTCCCGCCCCCGCGCGGTGAGCGTGATCCGCCGCCGCCGCGGATCCTCCACGGACGGCGCCCGCTCGACCAGCCCGTCCCGTTCGAACCTCGCCAGGATCCGGCTCAGATACCCCGAGTCCAACGACAACCCGGCCCGCAGATCGGCGGCATCGGTACGCGCCGAGTGCGCCAGCTCGTACAGCACCCGGGCCTCGGTGAGGGTGTACGGGGCGTAGAGCTGACGGCTGTAGTCGAGGGCGCCGATGACGTTCGTATAGAACCGGTTGAAGGCCCGGACGTCCTGCACGGTCATGTCGCTCACCCACTCCCCGATGCTGCCGGTCTCTGACTCAGTCAGAGATACCCGCACACCGAGCCTAGGCGCCCGGAACCGGCCCCGGCTACCCCTCGTCCCCGCCCGCCGGCCGGAACACGCACACCTGCGCCCCGGTCTTGGCCGTGGTCGTGGAGACCAGTTCCAGCGGGCGCTTGCCACCGTCGGCCGGGAAGATCGACTTGCCCCCGCCCAGCAGCACCGGCATCACGACGAGCTGCAACTCGTCGACCAGGCCCGCCGCGACGAGGGCGCGCACGAGGGTCGGGCTGCCCATCATGGCGAGGTCGCCGCCCTCGGCGTCCCGCAGCTCCCGGATCCGGTCCAGGGCGCCCTCCGCCGGGATCAGCTCGGAGTTGTTCCAGGTCAGGTCGGCCTCGGACAGCGTGCCGGAAACGACGTACTTCTTCAGCGAGTTCATCCGGTCCGCGAAGGGATCCCCGGCCCGCCCCGGCCAGGCCGCCGCCATGGTCAGGAACGTTCGGCGACCGTAGAGCAGCGCGTCCGCGTTCCGCAGCCCCGCGTCGAAGGCCCCGCCCAGCACCTCCGGGTCGAAGTACGGGTGCGACCAACCCCCGTGCGCGAAGCCGCCGTCGGTGTCCTCCTCCGGGCCGCCCGGTGCCTGCACGACCCCGTCGAGGCTGATGAACTCGGTGACGACAATGCGCATGGGGGTGATCTCCCGCTCCGGTTACCGATGTTGTGGTGTCGGTAGTGAAGACCGGGGCGGGCCCGAAAACTCATCGGCGCGCCGGGAGGCCGTTCCCGACGGCACCCGTCACCCCCGAGGCGCCCCCGTCGACCCCCGCACCATCAACTCGCCCCGGATCGTGGCGATTCCACCGGGCGGCGCCTCCTCCCGCCCCATGGCGATGCGTCCGGCCCGCGCCCCCGCCTCCGCGAGCGGCAGCCGTACCGTCGTCAGGGCAGGCACCGCGTCGATGCTGAACGGCAGGTCGTCGAACCCGGCGACCGACACGTCCTCCGGGATGCGCAGACCGGACTCCCGCATGGCCGCGCACGCGCCGAGCGCGACGGAGTCGTTCGCGGCGACGACCGCGGTCAACGTCGGGTCACGGCGCAGGAGTTCCAGCGTGGCCTCGTAACCGGAGCGCCGGTCGTAGCGGCCGTGGACCGTCCAGCGCGGGTCCTCCTCGATGCCGTGCGCCGCGAGTGCCGCCCGGTGTCCTTCGAGCCGGTGCCGGGTGGTGGTCCGCTCCTCGGGGCCGGCGATGTAACCGAGGCGGCGGTGGCCGAGGCCGATCAGGTGCTCGGTGAGCTCCTTGCCGCCGCCGCGGTTCTCGAAGGTCAGCGCTATGGCCCCGGTGTCCGGCGCGGGGGGCCGCCCGCACAGTACGACCTTGGTCCCCGCCTCGCTGAGCTTGCGCAGCTTCGCCGCCACGGCCGCCGCGTGCGGCTCGTCCTCCACGGCCCCGCCGGTCAGCACCACGGCCGCCGCCCGCTGCCGCTGGAGCAGGGTCAGATAGGTCAGCTCCCGCTCGGGCGAGCCCCCGGTGTTGCAGACGACCGCCAGCCGCTCGCCCCCGGCCCGTCCGCCGGGCCCGCCGATCTCGGTCTGGATGGCGCTGGCCATGATCCCGAAGAAGGGGTCGGCGATGTCGTTGACGAGGATGCCGACCAGGTCGGACGTGGCCGCGGCCAGCGCGCTGGCCGGGCCGTTCAGTACGTAGTCCAGCTCGTCCACGGCGCGCAGCACCCGCTCACGGGTGGACGCGGCCACGGGGTAGTTCCCGTTCAGTACGCGCGACACCGTCGCGGGCGAGACCTGCGCGCGGGCCGCCACGTCCGCCAGGGTCACCGTCATCTCGTCGTCCTCCGGTCGAGCATGTCAGTCGTACGTCGTCGTACACGCGGGCGCCCATGGCCCGGTTCCGTGACTTTACGGCCAGGCCCCCCGGTTGTTCGCCCCCTCGAACAACTCGTCCTCATCACGGTCTTGTCCCAGGCCCTGCTCAGAGGCTAGCTTCTTGTTGGATAGAAAGCGCTTGCTGTCACGCCTGCAATGGAGGCGTACGCGGCGCGCACAACCGCGTACGACTTCTGCGAAGGGACCGACGTGACACGCAAGACGGTGCGTATCGCCATGAACGGCGTCACCGGGCGCATGGGCTACCGCCAGCACCTGGTGCGCTCCATCCTCGCCCTGCGCGAACAGGGCGGACTCGACCTCGGCGACGGCACCGTGCTGTGGCCGGAACCGGTCCTGGTCGGCCGCCGCGAGCACGCGCTCAGGGCACTCGCCGACAAGCACGGCCTGGAGCACGTCTCCACCGACCTCGACGCGGTCCTCGCCGACCCGGCCGTCGACATCTACTTCGACGCCCAGGTCACCTCCGCCCGCGAGGAGGCGATCAGGAAAGCGATCGCCGCGGGCAAGCACATCTACACCGAGAAGCCCACCGCCACCGGCCTCGACGGCGCCCTCGAACTGGCCCGGCTCGCCGCCGAGCGCGGCATCAAGCATGGCGTCGTCCAGGACAAACTGTTCCTTCCGGGCCTGCTCAAGCTCAAGCGCCTGATCGACGGCGGCTTCTTCGGCCGCGTCCTGTCGGTGCGCGGCGAGTTCGGCTACTGGGTCTTCGAGGGCGACTGGCAGTCCGCCCAGCGCCCCTCCTGGAACTACCGCGCGGAGGACGGCGGCGGCATCGTCGTCGACATGTTCCCGCACTGGGAGTACGTGCTCCACGAGCTGTTCGGCCGCGTGAAGTCCGTCCAGGCGCTCGCCGCCACCCACATCCCGCAGCGCTGGGACGAGAACGGCAAGCCCTACGACGCCACCGCCGAAGACGCCGCCTACGGCGTCTTCGAGCTGGAGGGCGGCGCCATCGCCCAGATCAACTCCTCCTGGGCGGTGCGCGTCAACCGCGACGAGCTGGTCGAGTTCCAGGTCGACGGCACCGAGGGCTCCGCCGTCGCCGGGCTGCGCAACTGCCGCGTCCAGCACCGCTCGGCCACCCCCAAGCCGGTCTGGAACCCCGACATCCCGGCCACCGAGGTCTTCCGCGACCAGTGGCAGGAGGTCCCCGACAACGCCGAGTTCGACAACGGCTTCAAGGCCCAGTGGGAGCTGTTCCTGAGGCACGTCTACGCCGACGCCCCCTACCACTGGGACCTGCTGGCCGGCGCCCGCGGCGTCCAGCTCGCCGAACTGGGTCTGAAGTCCTCGGCCGAGGGCCGCCGTATCGACGTACCGGAGATCACGCTGTGACGATCCGACTCCCCGGCGCCGAGGGCGGGTTCAGGACGTACGAACCCCGCCCCGAGCCCCTCGACCTGCACACCGGTGCACCCTTCACCTCCCGTACGGTCTTCTCGGCCGCGCACGTCGTCGCCGACCCGTTCGCCGACGTCAGCCCCGACTCGCCCGCCGCCGTCGACTGGGACGCCACCCTCGCCTTCCGCCGCCACCTGTGGTCCCACGGGCTCGGTGTCGCCGAGGCGATGGACACCGCACAGCGCGGCATGGGCCTGGACTGGGCGGGCGCCGCCGAACTCATCCGCCGCTCGGCCGCCGAGGCGCGCGCCGAGGGCGGCCGGATCGCCTGCGGCGTCGGCACCGACCAGCTCACCGCGGGCACCCTCGCCGAGGTCCGCGCGGCCTACGAGGAACAGCTGGCCGTGGTCGAGGAGTCCGGCGCGCAGGCCATCCTCATGGCCTCCCGCGCCCTGTGCGCCGCCGCCCGCGGCCCCGAGCACTACCTGGAGGTCTACGGCCATCTGCTGCGCCAGGCCGCCGAACCGGTGATCCTGCACTGGCTCGGCCCCATGTTCGACCCGGCGCTCGACGGCTACTGGGGCTCCGCCGACCTGGACACGGCCACCGAGACCTTCCTGGAGGTCATCGCCGCCCACCCCGACAAGGTCGACGGCATCAAGGTCTCCCTGCTGGACGCCCAGCGCGAGATCGACCTGCGCCGCAGGCTCCCCGACGGGGTGCGCTGCTACACCGGCGACGACTTCAACTACCCCGAGCTGATCGCGGGCGACGAGCAGGGCTTCAGCCACGCCCTGCTCGGCATCTTCGACCCGCTCGGCCCGCTGGCCGCCGAGGCGGTCCGGGTCCTGGACACCGGAGACACCCAGGGCTTCCGCGCCCTGCTGGACCCCACGGTCGAACTGTCCCGGCACCTCTTCCAGGCCCCGACCCGCTTCTACAAGACCGGAGTGGTGTTCCTGGCCTGGCTCGCGGGCCACCAGGCCCACTTCACGATGGTGGGCGGCCTGCAGTCGGCCCGCTCCCTGCCCCACTTCGCCCGCGCCTACGAACTCGCCGACGGCCTGGGCCTGTTCCCGGACCCCAAGCTCGCCGAGGAACGGATGAAGACCCTGCTCGCGCTGTACGGAGTGGACCAGTGACCGACGACCTCGCCCGCTTCTCCATCAACCAGATGACGGTCAAGCAGCTCTCGCTGCCGGAACTCGTCGAGGCCTGCGGCGACTTGGGCATCCGCAACGTCGGCCTGTGGCGGGAGCCCGTGCAGGCGTACGGACTTGAGGCGACGGCCAAGCTGGTCCGGGACGCGGGCCTGACCGTCACCACCCTGTGCCGCGGCGGCTTCCTCACCGCGCTCGGCCCGAAGGAGCGGGACGCGGCCCTCGCCGACAACCGCCGGGCCGTCGAGGAGGCGGCCGTGCTCGGCACCGACACCCTCGTCCTGGTCAGCGGCGGCCTGCCGACCGGTTCTCGGGACCTGCACGGCGCGCGGGAGCGGATCGCCGACGCGCTCGGCGAACTCGGCCCGTACGCCGAGTCCCACGGGGTGCGGCTGGCCATCGAGCCGCTGCACCCCATGTTCGCCTCGGACCGCTGCGTGGTCTCCACCCTCGCCCAGGCCCTGGACCTCGCCGAACGCTTCCCCGCCCAGCAGGTCGGCGTCACCGTGGACACGTACCACATCTGGTGGGACGACACCGCCCCCGCGCAGATCGCCCGCGCGGGCGCGGGCGGCCGCATCCACACCTTCCAGCTTGCCGACTGGACCACCCCGCTGCCCGAGGGCGTCCTCAACGGCCGCGGCCAGATCGGCGACGGCGCCATCGACATGCGCGAGTGGCGCGGCTACGTCGAGGCCGCCGGCTACACCGGCGCCATCGAGGTGGAACTGTTCAACGACGGCCTCTGGTCCCGGGACGGCAGGGAGGTCCTGCAGGAAACGGCCCGCCGCTTCCTGACCCACGCGATGTGAACAGCGCACGTCGGCCACCGGGGTGTTGGGTGTGCATCCCGGGGGCCGCGGGCTGGACGGGTGCTGTGGGTAGGACGGCCGTGCTTCGCGGGGAGGGCTCGACGGCTTCTGACGTGCGGGACGCGGGCACCGGGCGTCGGCGCTGCGGTGCGGGTGCGCACTCGGTGGCCGCGGGCTGGACCGGGGCTGTGGGTTCGGGGCGGCCGGGCGTGCCTTGGCGGAGGGCTCGGCGCCCTCTGACGTGCGG
>NZ_FLSP01000031.1 GCF_900091315.1 Streptomyces sp. DI166 | reverse complement strand
CGGCCAGCCGCCGCACGGCACCCCACGGGCTACGGCCAGCCCGCCCCGCCGCCCGGCTACGGCCAGCAGCCGCCCTACGGCCAGGTCCCGGGCCAGGCCACCGCCCCCTACGGTGCCCCGCACGGTGCCCCGCAGGGCGTGCCCCAGGGACCCGGTGTGTCCGCCGCGCTGGAGCAGTTCCGGGAGACGCCCACCGGGCAGCGCTGGACGCAGCAGAACAAGAAGATGGTCCGCGTCGACCTCGGCATCGGCGGCAACGCGGTGCTCGCCCGCCAGGGCAGCATGGTGCTCTACCAGGGCAAGGTCGACTTCTCCTACAAGGGCGCCGGGTTCGCCGGCCGGATCGTCGGCAACGCCACCGGCCAGGAGATGCAGCTGATGCGCTGCACCGGCCAGGGCCAGGTGTTCCTCGCCGAGGACAACACGATGGTGCACCCGATCGAGCTCCAGGGTGACGGCATCTGTGTCTCCGCGGAGAACGTCCTCGCCTTCGACGAGGGGCTCCAGTACGAGGTCCGCCGGATCGAGGGCCACGGCATCCCCGGCGGCGCGCTGTTCACGATGCAGTTCACGGGCACCGGCACGATCGTGGTGAAGACGCACGGCACGCCCGTCGTCCTCCCGGTCACGCCCACGACGTTCGCCGACGCCAACGCCGTGGTCGCCTGGTCGTCCGCCGCCCAGGTGGTCGTCTCCAGCCAGGTGCGCATGCGCCGCAACGCCTACCCCGGGGACACCGGAGAGAGCGTCAACCTCCAGTTCCGGGCCGCTCCCGGCAACTTCATCGTCGTCCAGCCGTACGAGATCTGAGGGAGCCCGTCATGAACCAGCCACTCGCGGGCTTCGCCCCCGCACCCGTCTCCGCCCGCATGGAGAACCACGGCAACCACATGCTGAAGGTCGCCATGCAGACCGGGAACGACCTCCTCGCGCGCGTGGGGTCGATGGTCGCCTACGAAGGGTTCGTGCAGTACGAGCCCAACCCGCCCGCCGTACGCCAGATCGCCAAGGACTGGCTCACCGGTGAGGGCGCGCCCCTGATGAAGTGCTCCGGCGACGGGCTGCTCTACCTCGCCGACTACGGCGCCAATGTCGTCGTGATCAACCTCAACGGCGACGGCATCTCCGTCAACGCCACCAACCTGCTCGCCTTCGACGCGCACCTGACGTGGGGAGTCGAACGGGTGAAGGGCCTGGCGAAGTTCGCCGGGCAGGGCCTGTGGAACACCAAGATCTCCGGGCAGGGCTGGGTCGCGCTGACCTCCCGGGGCAAGCCGATCGTCGTGGACTGCGGCGGCGGCGAGAACGAGACGTACGTCGACCCCGACGCGCTCGTCGCCTGGTCCCCGAACCTCAAGGTGAAGGGCAAGCGCAGCTTCAAGGCGCAGTCGCTCATCGGCCGGGGCAGCGGCGAGGCGTACCAGATGGCCTTCTCCGGCCAGGGCATCGTCGTCGTCCAGCCCAGTGAGGACAGCACCGACCGTCTCCGGATCCGGGGCTGAGGGGGAGCCAGAACGCCATGCAGAGTCCGCTTTTCGCCTACAACGACCAGCAGACCCAGGACCGCTGGAGCCTGCAGAACAAGCAGATGCTCCGCGTCCAGCTGGAGGGCCACGACGACATCCTCGCCCGCAAGGGCACGATGGTCGCCTACCAGGGCCTGGTCGAGTTCGACGCCGAGTTCCAGAGCAACCAGCAGGGACGCGCGCGTGCGCACACCGGTGAGGGCCTGGACCTGATGCGCTGCCACGGGCAGGGCACGGTCTACCTCGCCAACCTCAAGCAGCACATCCACCTGGTGGACGTGGACCAGGAGGGGATGACCGTCGACAGCAGCTATGTGCTGGCGATGGACTCCTCCCTGCACCACGAGGTGATCGCCGTGGACAGCCTCTACGGCATCTCCGGCTCCGGGAAGTACCAGCTCAACATCACCGGCCGCGGCAAGGTCGCCCTGATGACCTCCGGTATGCCGCTGATGCTCCAGGTCACGCCGGACAAGTACGTCAACTGCGACGCCGACGCGATCGTCGCCTGGTCCACCGGTCTGCGGGTGCAGATGCAGGCCCAGACCCACTCCTCCGGGGTGTGGCGGCGCCGCGGCAGCACCGGCGAGGGCTGGGAGCTGAGCTTCATGGGCAGCGGTTTCGCGCTGGTGCAGCCCAGCGAGCTGCTGCCGCCGCAGAACGCCCAGATCGGCTCGGGCCTCGCCGCGCAGTACGGCATGGGCCAGCAGGGCGCCCGGGGCCAGAACCAGGGCAACGTCTGGAGCTGACCGTCCGGAAACCGAACGTAAGGGGCGATCGCCATGGGCGGTCGCCCCTTACACGTTCACCTCCGCGGCTACGCGTTCAGCCGCGCGCGGGTCGCTTCGAGCAGCCGTACGACGGACTCGTCCGCCACGCCCGCCACCTCGTCGTAGCCGAACCAGCGCACGTCCAGCGACTCCTCGCTGACCGTGTGCTCGGCGTCCGGCGGGGCCAGGACGGCGTACTGCACATCGAGGTGCCAGTTGCAGGGCGCCGGGATCGGATGCCGGTCCAGCCGCACCGGGCCGCCCGGAAGAAGGGTCAGGCCGGCGACGCCGGACTCCTCGGTGGCCTCGCGCAGGGCCGCCGACGACAGCGTCGCGTCGCCCGGCTCGCAGTGTCCGCCCATCTGCAGCCACATCCGCAGCTTGCGGTGCAGCGTCAGCAGAACCCGCTCGCGCGTGGGGTCGATCACCAGGGCGCTCGCCGTGATGTGCCCGTCCGCGCAGGCCTTCCACATGCCGTCCGCGTGGGCCGCGAGATGGTCGAGGTAGACCTGGCGCAGCTCCGGCTGGTCCTCGTACCCCTTGAGTACCAGGACCGCGTCGTCGTACAGACTCACTCGCCGTCGTCGTCCTTCTTCTTGCCGTCCGTGCCGTCCTCGCCCTTGCTCAGGTCGGGCTTACCGGCGGTGCCGCCGCCGGCCGCCTCGCCGAGCATCTTGTCCAGCTCGGAGAAGTCCATGTGCTCGCGGTGGACGAAGCCGTCGGGGTCGTCCAGGTCGGTGGCCGTCGGCAGCATGTCCGGGTGGGCCCACAGGGCGTCGCGGCCGTCGACACCGCGCGCGTCCGTGAGCGAGGCCCACAGGCGCGAGGCGTCGCGCAGCCGGCGCGGGCGCAGCTCCAGACCGATCAGCGTGGCGAACGTCTGCTCGGCGGGTCCGCCCGAGGCGCGGCGGCGGCGCAGCGTCTCGCGCAGCGCGTCCGCGGAGGTCAGCCGGGGCTTGGCCGCCGCGTGCACCACCGCGTCCACCCAGCCCTCGACCAGCGCCAGGGCCGTCTCCAGACGGGCCAGCGCGGCCTTCTGCTCGGGGGAGTCCTCCGGCTGGAACATGCCCTGCTGAAGGGCGTCCTGGAGCTGCTCGGGGTTCTGCGGGTCGAACTGGCCGACCACGTCCTCCAGCTTGGCGGTGTCCACCTTGATGCCGCGGGCATAGCCGTCGACCGCGCCGAACAGGTGCGAGCGCAGCCACGGCACATGCGCGAACAGGCGCTGGTGGGCGGCCTCGCGCAGGGCGAGGTAGAGCCGCACCTCCTCCTTCGGCACGCCCAGGTCCTTGCCGAACGTCTCGATGTTCACCGGCAGCAGCGCGGCGCGGCCGACCGGGCCGAGCGGCAGGCCGATGTCGGTGGAGCCGACGACCTCGCCGGCCAGCACGCCGACGGCCTGCCCGATCTGCGTGCCGAACATGGCGCCGCCCATCGAGCGCATCATGCCGATCAGCGGGCCGGCCATGGCCTGCATCTCTTCCGGCAGGACATCGCCCATGGCGGTGCCGACACGCTCGGCGACCGGGTCGACCAGTTCCTTCCAGGCCGGGAGGGTCGCCTCGACCCACTCCGCGCGGGACCAGGCCACCGCGGAGGCGGCGCCGGACGGCAGTGAGGTCGCGTCGTCGAGCCACAGGTCCGCGAGCCGTACGGCCTCCTCGACGGCGGTGCGCTCGGCGGGGCCGACACTCGCGTCCTTGGTGCCGTCAGAGGTGCCCTGGGACACCGTCTGGCGGGCGATCTGCTTGGCCATGTCCCAGTTCACGGGGCCGCCCTCGTAGGAGAGCATCTGGCCGAGCTGCTGGAAGGCGGCGCCCAGGTCGGTGGGGTTCAGCGAACCGAACATGGCTGCGAACGGATTGTCCGCGCCGGGGCCACCGAAGCCCCCGGCGCCGGGCAGCCCGCCGAAACCGAACGGATTGGCCGGGCCCTGACCACCGCCGCTCTGCTGGTCCTTCTTCTTGCCCTCGTCGCCGTCGTCCGGCTCCTCCGGCGGAAGGCCGAATCCGAATGGGGTGTCACTCACGGGATTCCTCGGCTGGTAAGGCCGCCGGTTGGTTCCGACGGCGCGACTGCCCGATAACACCACCCAGCGTAGACACCACGGGCGGTTGGGGCCTCGGTGCTTCGCCGACTCCCGGCCTGCGGCAGGATGGATGCCACCTGGTCCGTACGCGTCACTCGCGTCCGTACTGAAGACAACCGCTGGAGACGCCCGGTGAGTTCCCCTGATCCGCAGGTTCGCGCAGCGCGAAACCCGTCCACCAGTCCCGCGCGCGGGCCCGTCGTGGCGGTCACCGGTGCCGCGTCCGGCGTAGGTGCCCTGCTCACCGAGCGGCTGGCCGCGTCCGAGGAGATCAAGCAGGTCATCGCCATCGACGAGCGGCGGGGCGAGTGCGCGGGCGCGCAGTGGCACATCCTGGACGTCCGGGACCCGGCCATCGCGGAGAAGCTGCGGGGCGCCGACGTGGTGGTGCATCTCGCGCTCGACCTCGATCTGGAGACCGACGCGGCCGCCCGGACGGCTTACAACGTCCGGGGGACCCAGACCGTGCTGACGGCCGCCGCGGCCGCGGGCGTGCACCGCGTCGTGCTGTGCACCTCGTCGATGGTCTACGGCGCACTGCCCGACAACGAGCTGCCGCTGTCGGAGGACGCCGAGCTGCGCGCGACCGCCGAGGCGACCGGCGTGGGCGACCTGCTGGAGATCGAACGCCTCGCTCGCCGCGCCCCGCGCGCGCATCCCGGCCTGAATGTGACCGTGGTCCGCCCCGCGCTGCTCGTCGGCGGCACCGACACCGCCCTGACCCGGTACTTCGAGTCCCCGCGGCTGCTGGTGGTGGCCGGTTCGCGGCCCGCCTGGCAGTTCTGCCACGTCGAGGACCTGTGCGGCGCCCTGGAGTACGCCGTGCTGGAGAAGGTCGAGGGCGAGCTGGCCGTCGGCTGCGACGGATGGCTGGAGCAGGAGGAGGTCGAGGAGCTCAGCGGCATCCGGCGGATGGAGCTGCCGTCCGCGGTCGCGCTGGGCGCGGCGGCCCGGCTGCACCGGATCGGGCTGACCCCGTCGCCCGCCGGTGACCTCGCCTACACGATGTACCCCTGGGTGGTCAGCGGCAGCCGGCTGCACGACGCCGGGTGGCGTCCGAAGTGGACGAACGAGGAAGTGCTGGCCGAGCTGCTGGAGGAGGTGTCCGGGCGGCACACGGTGGCCGGACGGCGGCTGGGCCGCAAGGACGCGACGGCGGCGGGCGCCGCGGGCGCGACGGTGGCGCTGCTGGGCGCGGCGGCCGTGGTGCGCCGGGCGCGCAAGGCCCGGCGGCGCATCTGATCCGTACCCGCGGGCTCCTTTACGAGTCGGCACGCGCGTGGCTCCTGTACGAGGCTCCAAACACGCACGCGCGCGTGCCGGGCGATCCTGCTATTCCGGGCGTTCCCCGGGTGGGGCACGATGGGGGGCATGGCACCCATGAACGACCATCCCGGTGAGCAGGCCGCGCAGGACCCGATCAAGCTGATCGCCATCCGGGAGAGCGCGCTCTCCCTGGACGAGGTCTTCCGGGCCGTCGGTGACGACGCCGCCGGGGGGACGGCGCTCTTCGTGGGGACCGTGCGCAATCACGACGGGGGCGCGGACGTCGACGAGCTGGGCTACTCCTGCCACCCCAGTGCCGAGGCCGAGATGCGGCGGATCGCCGAGAAGGTCGTCGCGGAGTACCCGGTACGGGCGCTGGCGGCTGTGCACCGCATCGGCGATCTGAGGGTGGGCGACCTGGCCGTCGTGGTCGCCGTCTCCTGCCCCCATCGCGGGGAGGCCTTTGAGGCGTGCCGCAAGCTGATCGACGATCTCAAGCACGAGGTGCCGATCTGGAAGCACCAGAAGTTCTCCGACGGCACCGAGGAATGGGTCGGCGCCTGCTGACGCAGCCAGGCGCCCGCTGACGAACCCAGGCGCCTGCTGAGCCGGCGTTGGACCGGGCGCCCGTTGAGCCGCCCGGGTACCCCCACCCCCCTCCCGCTTGCGTAACCGCCATGTCGCCCCGAGCGTTGACACTGCGGATGGTTAATCTGCTGATCAGTCAGTCGCGTTCGCTCACCCGGGTTGGGAGGACGGCATGGCGGCACTCGCCTGGTTGCTCATTCCGCTGCTCGCCGCGATCGGTGCCGGTCTGTGGGGCAGCTGGGCCAGCCGGACCCGACGGGTCCGCAGTGATGGTCCTGAATTGGACGGTTACGCCAGGTTCCGTGCGGCGATGGAGAAGACCCGGCCCTGACGGGACGCTGACAGGGGCGTCCCGTACTGTCGAGGCATGCCACGCCGCACCGCGACGATGCTCGCCTCCACCCTGATGCTGATCGCGCTCCTGTGCGCGGGAGTCTTCATCCGCGTGCCGTACTCGGAGATGTCCCCGGGGCCGACGGTGAACACCCTCGGGGACCACGACGGCGAGCCGGTGCTGCAGATCTCGGGCCGCAAGACGTACGCCACCAGCGGCAACCTGAACATGACCACGGTCCGGGTGACCAGCGCCGACTACCGGATGAACCTGGTGGAGGCGGTCTACGGCTGGCTCGCGCACGACAACAAGGTCGTGCCGCACGAGACCCTCTACCCGGACGGCAAGACGGAGGAGGAGTCCACCCAGGAGAACGCCGAGGAGTTCAGCCAGTCCCAGGAGAGCGCGAAGGTCGCCGCCCTGAAGGCGCTGGACATCCCGGTGCAGTCCTGGGTGATCGTCTCCACGGTCGTCAAGGGCTCCCCGGCCGAGGGCGAACTGCACGCCGGTGACGTGATCAAGGCGGTCGACGGCAAGGCCGTCAAGGAGCCCTCCGACGTTGCCGAACTGGTGACCAAGCACAAGCCCGGCGAGGACGTCGAGTTCACGATCGTGCCCGCCAAGGAGCAGGCCGCCGCCGAGAAGGCCCAGCGGGAGGCGACGAAGACGCAGAAGGTGACGATCACCACCGCGGCCTCCGACGACGGCGGCGAGAAGCGCGCCATCGTCGGGATCTCCGCCGGGACCGACCACACCTTCCCGTTCACCATCGACATCAAGCTCGCCGATGTGGGCGGGCCGAGCGCGGGCATGATGTTCGCGCTCGGCATCTACGACAAGCTCACCCCGGGCAGCCTCACCGGCGGCACCTTCGTCGCGGGCACCGGCACCATCGACGACGAGGGCAAGGTCGGCCCCATCGGCGGCATCGAGATGAAGACCGTCGGAGCCCGCGACAAGGGCGCCGAGTACTTCCTCACCCCGGCCGAGAACTGCGCGTCGGCCGCCAAGGACACCCCCGAGGGGCTCACCCTCGTCAAGGTCTCCACGATGGACGACGCGCTCGCCGCCCTGGAGGACATCCGGGACGGCGACACCGCCGATCTGCCCAAGTGCAGCGCGAGCTGACGGGCTACTCCTCGAAGGTCGCCGCCAGCGCCTCGGCCAGGCCCGGCACCAGGTCCCTGCCCGTGAGGACCTCCGTCGGGGTGTCCTTCTCGCGCAGCCTGAGGGCCGCCTCGCGGGAGCCGTCGCGCAGGACCGCGACCGTCATCCGGACCTCCTGACGCTCGGGGTGCTCGGCCACCCACTTCGTCAGCGCGGCCTCGTCCAGGCCCTGCGGGACCTGGGCCTCCGCGGACGGCGGCAGCATCAGCCGCTCCACGGTCAGCGCGCAGCCGGTCACCGCGTCGGGCCAGGCGATGGTGCCGAGGAACTCGTCGAGCGGCTTGCCCGTTGGAATCTCGTCCTGCTCGATCGGGGTGAGGCCGGAGTTCTCCGGTTCCTCCGCCAGACCGAGCTGGGCCGCGAGACTCGGTTCCTGGACCCGCAGCCGTGCGGTGTCGACGAGGGCGAAGAGGCGGGCGGGCTGGTCCCAGCCGAGGCCGGAGGCGTACTCGTCGATCTCAAGTACGGCCCGGGTGAGCGGGCTCGCCGCCATGGGGGTGTTGGACATGGTCACAATCCTGCCTCGTTCCCACCCGGAATCGGGAACCGAGTAAAGCGTGAGTAAGTTGCATAGGTGTGGGCCTACGATCACGAGGCCCCCCGGAGGGCCCGAGAAGACCAGGGCCTGAGGGATCGACAGCGAACTTCGAGGTGCGCACCTTGGCTTTCCAGATGCCGGACCGCGGCGGAGGCCCGACGGGGCCACGGATCAGAGTGGGCCGCCCGTCCCGGCGTGTCCGGACCCTGCTCATGACGTTGGGCGTCCTTGCCGTGCTCGGCATGGCGTTCACCATGTTCGCCGGCTTCTGGACGGACTGGCTCTGGTACCGGTCGGTGAACTACTCGTCGGTCTTCACCACGACCCTGTGGACGAAGATCGGCCTGTTCTTTGTGTTCGGCCTGCTCATGGCCCTCTCGGTGGGCTTCAACATCTGGCTGGCGCACCGGCTGCGCCCGCCGTTGAGCGCCATGTCGATGGAGCAGCAGAGCCTCGACCGCTACCGCATGGGCATCGCGCCGTACAAGAAGTGGCTGCTGCTCGCGATCACCGCGCTGGTCGGGCTGATCGCGGGTGCCTCCGCGTCGGGGCAGTGGCGGACCTGGCTGATGTGGGTCAACGGCGTGTCGTTCGGGCAGAAGGACCCCCAGTTCCACCTGGACGTCTCCTTCTACGCCTTCGACCTGCCCTGGTACCGCTTCCTGCTGGGCTTCGGCTTCGCCGCCACGATCCTCTCCCTGATCGCCGCCGCGCTCACCCACTACCTGTACGGCGGGCTGCGCATCACCAGCCCCGGCGCGCGCGCCACCGCCGCCGCCACCGGGCACCTGTCGGTCCTGCTGGGCATCTTCGTGTCGCTGAAGGCCGTCGCCTACTGGCTCGACCGGTACGGCCTGGCCGTGAAGTCCAGCGACTTCAAGGCCACCGACAACTGGACCGGCCTCCGGTACGTCGACGCCAATGCCTACCTGCCGGCCAAGACGATCCTGTTCTGCATCGCCGTCATCTGCGCGCTGCTGTTCTTCGCCACCCTGTGGCGGCGCACCTGGCAGCTGCCCGTGATCGGCTTCGGCCTGATGGTGCTCTCGGCGATCCTCATCGGGGGTCTGTACCCGGCGATCGTCCAGAAGTTCCAGGTCCAGCCGAACGAGCAGGCCAAGGAAGCGCCGTACGTCGAGAAGAACCTCAAGGCGACGCGCGAGGCCTACGGTATCGACGACGCCCAGGTCACCGAGTACTCGGGCAAGAGCGCCACCGAGGACAAGGCCGCGCTGCGGGACGAGGTCGCCAAGACGGCGAGCATCCGCATCATGGACCCCAACCTGGTCTCGCCGACGTTCCAGCAGCTCCAGCAGATCCGTAACTACTACGGCTTCCCGACCAACCTGGACGTCGACCGCTACAGCAAGGACGGCAAGGACCAGGACACGGTCATCGGTCTGCGGGAGCTGAACCTCAACGGCATTCCGAAGAACAACTGGATCAACGACCACTTCCGCTACACCCACGGCTACGGCGTCGTCGCCGCCGAGGGCACCAGCGCCGACTCCCAGGGCCGCCCGGTCTTCACCGAGTCCGACCTGCCCTCCAAGGGCGACCTCGGCACGTACCAGCAGCGGGTCTACTACGGCGAGAAGACCACCACGTACTCGATCGTCGGTGGTCCCCAGAAGGAGATCGACTACTCCGACGACTCGGGTGAGAAGACCTACAGCTACAAGGGCGACAGCGGGGTCAACCTCTCCAGCCCGATAAACCGGGCGGCGTACGCGCTGGCGTTCAGCGAGCCGCAGATCCTGTACTCCGGTGCCATCGGCGAGGGTTCGCGGATCCTGTACAACCGCACGCCCAAGGAGCGCGTCGAGGCGGTCGCCCCGTGGCTGACCATCGACGGTGACGCCTACCCGGCGGTCGTGGACGGCCGGATCCAGTGGATCGTCGACGCCTACACGACCACCAACGGCTACCCGTACGCCTCGCGCACCACCCTCGGTGACACCACGGCGGACTCGCTGACGGCGACCAACAACTCCCGCGCGGTGGTGGCCCAGCAGAACCAGGTCAACTACATCCGCAACTCGGTGAAGGCGACCGTCGACGCGTACAGCGGCGAGGTCAAGCTCTACCAGTGGGACACCCAGGACCCGGTCCTGAAGACCTGGATGAAGGCGTTCCCGAACACGGTGGAGCCCAAGAGCGAGATCTCCCAGTCGCTCATGGCGCATCTGCGGTACCCGCAAGACCTGTTCAAGGTCCAGCGCGAGCTGCTCAGCCGCTACCACGTGGAGGACGCGACCACGTTCCTCAGCGGCAGCGAGGTGTGGCAGGTCCCGGACGACCCGACCAACAAGGTCGGCGACGCGGTGCCGCCGTACTACCTGAGCATGAAGATGCCGGACCAGAAGGAGCAGGCGTTCTCGCTGACGACGACGTTCACTCCCAACGGCCGTGACAACCTCAGCGCGTTCATGGCGGTCGACGCGGAAGCGGGCACCAGCGACTACGGCAAGATCAGAATTCTGAAACTGCCGACGAACACCACCGTCAACGGACCCAAACAGGTCCAGAGCCAGTTCAACTCCGAACAGGACATCGCCGAGACGATCAGCCTGCTCAGCAGAGGCGACTCCAATGTGGAGTACGGCAACCTGCTCGCGGTGCCCCTGGACGGCGGACTGCTCTACGTCGAACCCGTCTACGTCCGCGGCGGCGGCCTCAAGTACCCGCTGCTGCGCAAGGTGTTGGTGACCTACGGCGGCAGTACCGCCTTCGAGGACACCCTCGAAGAGGCCCTCGACAAGGTCTTCGGGGCCGAGGGCACACCGACCCAGCCACCGGCGGACGACGGCGAGGAGAAGCCCGAGCCGACGAAGCCGCCGGCGACCGAGGACCCCACGGTCCAGGAGGCGCTGGACGACGCTCAGAAGGCCTTCGAGGACGGCCAGAAGGCGCTGAAGGACGGCGACTGGGAGGCGTACGGCAAGGCCCAGGAGGAGCTGGAGGCCGCGCTGCGGCGGGCTGAGGACGCCCAGTCCGCGGCCGGCGGTGGCGGCGGGGACGAGAGTCCCGAGCCGACGAACAGTCCCAAGCCGACCAGCAGCCCCGACAGCGGATGATCGAGCCCACCCCGCGCCGTGATACGGTTGCCGAACAACGGCGCGGGGTGGAGCAGCTCGGTAGCTCGCTGGGCTCATAACCCAGAGGTCGCAGGTTCAAATCCTGTCCCCGCTACTGATGACGAAGGCCCGGATCCTGAAAAGGGATCCGGGCCTTCGTGATGTGCGAACGCATGTGCCGGGGGGTGGTACCGCCGTGCCGCTGTGGGGAGTTGGGGGATCTGTGTTTGACTTGTCTCTCTGTGGGCATGTCGACAAAACGCTGAAGTGACCTCACTGGCTGCGGTATACCAGGTGTACCCAGGTTGCAGGTGGTGCGACGATGGACGTTATGGGGGACAAGGCAACTCTGTTGGAGACAGAGCGTTTTGTGCAGTCTTCCGACCGGGACGAAGCCGGTGAGGCTGCGGAGGAGCTGCGCCTGCGGCTCGCCGCCGACGCCGGTGACGTCGAGGCGATGAGCGTCCTCGGCGCCATGCTGCTGCGCCGCGGTGATCTCGACGGAGCGGAGCCCCAGTTGAGGGCCGCCACCGCGGAGGGGGACCGGGCCGCCGCCAACAACCTGGGAGTCCTTCTCCACCAGCGCGGGTACGCCGAGGAGGCGGCCGGCTGGTGGCGGATCGCCGCGGTCGCCGGATCGGCCGCGGCCGCGCACGCGCTGGGCCGCCACCACCGCGAGCGCGGGGACGAGCCCGCGGCCGAGTACTGGCTGCGCCAGTCCGCCGAGCAGGGCCACGTGCTGGGCGCGTACGCGCTCGCCGATCTGCTGGAGCACCGCGGGGACGCGGGCGCGCAGCGCTGGATGCGGGCCGCCGCCGAGCGGGGGCACCGCGAGGCCGCGTACCGGCTCGCGCGAGCGCTGGACCGGCGGGGCGCGGGGGAGAGCGGCGGTGACAACGGTGTCGACAGCGAGGCCGCCCTGGAGGAGGCCGAGCAGTGGTACCGGCAGGCCGCCGCGCGCGGACACCGGCGGGCGGCCCTGCACCTCGGCGCGATCCTGGAGCGGCGCGGCGAGCTGAAGGAGGCCGGGCGCTGGTACCTGACCTCCGCCAAGGACGGCGAGGCCCGTGCCGCCTGCGCCCTCGGCTTCCTGCTGCGGGACGCCGGGGACGAGGAGAACGCCGCCGTGTGGTGGCTCAGGGCCGCTCAGGAGGGGGACGGCAACGCCGCGAACGCCCTCGGCGCGCTGCACGCCGAGCGGGGCGAGACCCAGACCGCCGAGCGCTGGTACCGGGCCGCGATGGACGCCGGGGACGTGAACGGCGCGTACAACCTCGGGCTGCTCTGCGCCGAGCAGGGGCGGACCGCGCAGGCCGAGCAGTGGTACCGGCGCGCCGCGTACGCGGGGCACCGGGAGGCGGCGAACGCGCTGGCGATCCTGCTGCTCCAGGGCGGGGACACGGCCGGGGCCGAGCCGTGGTTCTCCAAGGCCGCGGAGGCCGGGAGCGTGGACGCCGCGTTCAACCTCGGGATCCTCTTCGCCGGGCGCGGGGAGGACCGGGTCGCGCTGCGGTGGTACGAGCGGGCGGCGGCGGCCGGGCACACCGAGGCCGCGCTCCAGGTCGGCATCGCGCTGCTCAGGGACGGGGACGAGGCCGGGGCGGAGCGGCACCTCAGGTGCGCGGCGGGCGGTGGCAGCGCGGAGGGCGCGTACCGGCTGGCGACCCTGCTGGACGCCCGGCGCCCTCCGGCGCCCGCGCACGAGCTGGGCGAGATCGTGCACGAGAAGACCGAGTGCGAGGAGTGGTACGAGCGGGCGGCCGGACAGGGCCACCGGCGCGCCCAGGTCCGGGTCGGCATGCTGGCCGCCGCGCGGGGCGACGTCGTGGAGGCGGCCCGCTGGTACCGGGAGGCCGCGGAGGCCGGTTCCCGCAACGGCGCCTTCAACCTCGGCCTGCTCCTGGCCCGTGAGGGCAGCGAGCCGGAGGCGGCGGTCTGGTGGACCCGCGCCGCGGACGCCGGTCACGGCCGGGCGGCGCTGCGCCTGGCCCTCGTCTACGCCCGCCGCGGCGAACTCACGGAGGGCCAGCGCTGGGCGGACCGGGCGGTGAGCCTGGGCCCGCAGGAGGTCACCGAGCGGGCGGCCCGCCTGCGGGACGCGCTGCGGCAGGAACTGTCGGCGTAGGAGCCGGCTGCCGCCTCTCCGCGAAAGCGATTTGCTTCCGTCGCCGTCCTTGACGTAACGTTGCGTTCGTCGACGCGGGGTGGAGCAGCTCGGTAGCTCGCTGGGCTCATAACCCAGAGGTCGCAGGTTCAAATCCTGTCCCCGCTACTGAAGGCCGAGGGCCGGAATCCGAAAGGGCTCCGGCCCTCGGTCGTTTCCGCGTTTGCGGCGATGCACGTGTTTGCGGCGATGCACGCGCGCAGAAGAGCGCACAGAAAAGCCCCCCGGTGCGCCGGGGGGCTTTCGTGTGTACGGCGGCTCAGGCGGCCGACGCGCAGCTCGGGCACAGGCCCCGGTACGTCACCTCGACGTCCGACACCGTGAAGCCGAAGCGCTCCGAGGCCGGGAGGTCGGCGAGCGGGTTGCCGGTGGGGTGGACGTCCCGGATCGCGCCGCACTGGGCGCACACCAGGTGGTGGTGCGGGCGGTGCGCGTTCGGGTCGTACCGCTTGGCGCGCTTGTCGGTCGTGACCTCCAGCACCTCGCCGAGGGTCACCAGCTCGCCCAGGGTGTTGTAGACGGTCGCCCGGGAGATCTCCGGCAGCTTGGCGACAGCCCTCGCGTGGACCTCGTCGGCCGTCAGATGGACGTGCTCGCCGTCGAGGACCTCGGCCACCACGCGTCGCTGCGCGGTCATCCGCCATCCACGTCCGCGCAGTCGTTCCAGAAGGTCGCTCATGCGCAACAGCCTAACAGCAAGGGGGACCAGGTCCCGAACGGGTGTGACTTTGGATGATTGTTTGACTTGGACATTGTCCATTGTAGGATCGGGAACGGCTTTGGCCAAGAGACAGGTCTGGCCGGAGTGAAAGAACAGCAAGGAACGGGCGCAGGAGGCAGACGTGACGCAGGGACCGCTCACAACGGAGGCCGGGGCACCGGTCGCCGACAACCAGAACAGCGAGACCGCGGGCGTCGGCGGCCCTGTCCTCGTACAGGACCAGCTCCTGCTGGAGAAGCTCGCCCACTTCAACCGCGAGCGCATCCCCGAGCGGGTCGTGCACGCCCGCGGCGCCGGCGCGTACGGCACCTTCACGGTGACCGCCGACGTCACGAAGTACACCCGGGCCGCCTTCCTCTCCGAGGTCGGCAAGCAGACCGAGACCTTCCTGCGCTTCTCCACCGTCGCGGGCAACCTCGGTGCCGCCGACGCGGTGCGCGACCCCCGCGGCTGGGCGCTGAAGTTCTACACCGAGGAGGGCAACTACGACCTCGTCGGCAACAACACCCCGGTGTTCTTCATCAAGGACGCCATCAAGTTCCCCGACTTCATCCACACCCAGAAGCGCGACCCGTACACCGGCTCCACCGAGCCGGACAACGTCTGGGACTTCTGGAGCCTGAGCCCGGAGTCCACGCACCAGGTGACCTGGCTCTTCGGCGACCGCGGCATCCCGGCCTCGTACCGCCACATGAACGGCTACGGCTCGCACACCTACCAGTGGAACAACGAGGCCGGCGAGGTCTTCTGGGTCAAGTACCACTTCAAGACCGACCAGGGCATCAAGAACCTCACCCAGGCCGAGGCCGACAGGCTGGCCGGTGCGGACCCCGACTCCCACCAGCGGGATCTGCGCGAGGCCATCGAGCGCGGCGACTTCCCGACCTGGACCGTGCAGGTGCAGATCATGCCGGCGGCGGACGCGGCGACGTACCGCTTCAACCCGTTCGACCTCACCAAGGTGTGGCCGCACGAGGACTACCCGCCCATCGAGATCGGCAAGCTGGAGCTGAACCGCAACCCGCGGAACATCTTCGCCGAGGTCGAGCAGTCGATCTTCTCCCCGGCGCACTTCGTGCCCGGCATCGGCCCGTCCCCGGACAAGATGCTCCAGGGCCGCCTGTTCGCCTACGGCGACGCCCACCGCTACCGCGTCGGCATCAACGCCGACCACCTGCCGGTGAACCGTCCGCACGCCACCGAGGCGCGCACCAACTCCCGCGACGGCTACCTCTACGACGGCCGCCACGGCGGGGCGAAGAACTACGAGCCGAACAGCTTCGGCGGCCCGGCGCAGACCGGCCGTCCGCTGTGGCAGTCCTTCGACGGCTTCTCCGGCGGCACGGGCAACCATCCGGCCCCGGTGCACGCCGAGGACAACGACTTCGTGCAGGCCGGAAACCTCTACCGGCTGATGTCGGAGGACGAGAAGGAGCGTCTGATCGGCAACCTCGCGGGCTCGATCTCCCAGGTGTCGCGCGAGGACATCGTCGAGCGGGCGATCGGCAACTTCCGCAACGCGGACGAGGACTTCGGCAAGCGGCTGGAGGCCGCGGTCCAGGCCCTGCGCGGCTGATAACCAGTACTGGATCGCTTGCCGAGGCGGGCCGGACCCCGGAGGGAAGGGGGTCCGGCCCGTGTCCGTGCCCGGCCCGGCCCGTGCGGGCGGGACGGGCGCGGGATCAGGCCGGGACCTGCTGCCGCAGCGGGGCCCAGCAGCGGATGATGTCGCGGACCGAGACGATGCCGACCGGCTCGCCGTGGTCGAGGACGATCAGATGACGGAAGCCGCCGTGCGCCATCGCGAGGGCCGCCTCCTCCAGGGTCCAGGTCGGGGCGGCGAACACCACGTCGGTGGTCGTGTGGGCGTGGGCGTACTCCGCGTCCGGGTTCTGGCCCAGGCCGACGGAGTTGAGGACGTCGCGTTCGGTGAGGATGCCGATACCGCCGGCATCGGGGTCCAGGACCACGGCCGCGCCCACCCGGCGGGCGGACATCAATGCGGCGGCCTGGCGAAGGGTGTGGGTGGGGCCGATGGTGAGGACCACGGTGCTCATGGCGTCACGGACGAGCATGGATGCAGCCACCTCCTGAGGGGGGAACCCCGCCTTGTTCATGTTTTCACAAGTTCACAAGGGGCGGGACTCTCAGAGTGGCAGGCAAAGAGAGGGTCAACAAGAGGGCGCGCGAAGCTCAGTAGCGCTCGTTGAGGTACCCGAGGAGCTCGTCGTGCAGCAGACCGTTCGAGGCGGCCGCGTTGCCGCTGTGCGGGCCGGGACGCCCGTCGAGCCCCGTGAACGTGCCGCCCGCCTCCGTGACCACGATGGCGTTCGCTGCCATGTCCCACAGAGACAGCTCCGGCTCGGCGCAGATGTCCACGGCACCCTCGGCGACCAGCATGTACGGCCAGAAGTCGCCGTACGCGCGCGTGCGCCACACCTCCCGGGTCAGGTCCAGGAAGCCGTTCAGCCGCCCCTGCTCCTCCCAGCCGCTGAGCGAGGAGTACGCGAAGGACGCGTCGCTCAGCTTCGAGACCCCGGAGACCTTCAGCCGGGTCGCGGAGGACAGGCTGCGGCCGGTGTAGGCGCCGTGGCCCTTCGCGGCCCACCAGCGGCGGCCCAGCGCCGGGGCGGAGACGACCCCGACGACCGGCTGGAAGCCGCCCTCGCCCGCCTCCATCAGGGAGATCAGCGTGGCCCACACCGGGACGCCGCGCACATAGTTCTTGGTGCCGTCGATCGGGTCGACCACCCAGCGGCGCGGGCCGGTGCCCTCGATGCCGTACTCCTCGCCGAGGATCGCGTCGCGCGGCCGGGCGCGCTGGAGCTGGCCCCGGATGAGCTCCTCGGCCGCCTTGTCCGCCTCGCTCACCGGAGTCATGTCCGGCTTGGTCTCGACCTTCAGGTCGAGCGCCTTGAATCGGTCCATGGTCGCCGCGTCGGCGGCGTCCGCGAGGACGTGGGCGAGACGCAGATCGTCGAGGTAATCGGCCATGTCGAGCACGTTATCCGCCACGGGTCGCACGGGGCTACCGGGGCCGGAGTGTGGACATCGCGGTGTGATCCCCCGCGGCCGACACGCGCCCCCGCCGCTCCGCGCGCCGTTCCGCACCCCTTGACAGTGCGGCCGGGCGCGTCAAATCTGGGCGCAGAGCCGGGTGCCTGGGAGGCGCGATGCCCGCAGCACGTGAATCTCTGCTGGATGCCGCATACACGGCGCTCGCGCGCCGGGCCTGGTCGGCGGTGCGGATGGTGGACGTGGCCGCCGCGGCCGGAGTCTCGCGGCAGACCCTCTACAACGAGTTCGGCAGCAAGGAAGGACTCGCGCGGGCGCTGGTGCGCCGTGAGGCCGACGCCTATCTCGCCGGGGTGGAGCGGGCGCTCAACACCCACTCCGACGCCCGCGACCGGCTCGCCGCCACCGCCGAGTGGACCACGACCGCCGCCCGCGACAACGCCCTGGTGCGCGCCATGCTCACCGGCTGCTGGAGCGAGCGCCTGCCCTCGCCCACCCTGTCCGCCGTCCCGTCCTCCTCCGCCGTACCGGCCCAGCGCCGAGCCGACGGCCCGCTGCCCTCACCCGGCGACTTCGTGACGATGGTCCGCGACCGCGCGGTCGCCGCGCTGTCCGTGCCCGGAGCCGCCAAGAACGACAACGGCGAGCTGGCCCGTTCCTGCGAACTGGTCGTCCGTATCGCCCTGTCCTGCGTGGCCGCCCCGCCCGCCGACGGCGGCGTCGGCGACCTCGTACGCGGCGCCCTGCACCGTCAGTTACCGGGCCACGGTCTCAGTGCGCCGAGCCCGACAGCTGAAGGCCGATGACGCCCACGATCACCAGGCTGATCGAGACGATCTTCAGCGTCGAGACGATGTCCCCGAGGAAGATCATCCCGTAGATCGCCGTCCCCGCAGCTCCGATGCCGGTCCACACCGCGTACGCCGGCCCCACGTCGAGTTTCCGCAGCGACAGCGTCAGCAGACCGAAGCTGCCGAGCGCGAACACGCAGAAGGCGATCGTCGGCCACAGGCGGGTGAAGCCGTGCGAGAGTTTCAGACAGACGGCGAAGCCTGTTTCGAGCAACCCGGCCACAATGACCAGCAGCCACGCCATGTGCTGTCCTCCCGTATGTCCGGCTGGGTGCGAGTATGCCTTTACCTGCCCCGCGGAATGACAAACAACGCGTAGGTCAGTCGCCTTCCGTGCGTTCACGCGTGGCCAGAAGCCGTCGCAGGGAGTACAGCCGGGCCGGATCGGCGTGGCCCTCGGCCACCCACGCGTCGAGCGCGCAGTCCGGTTCGTCGTGGCTGCACGCGCGCGGGCAGCCCTCGGTTCCCGGTTCCAGGTCCGGGAAGGCATGGATGACCCGGGACGGGTCGATGTGCGCGAGGCCGAACGACCGCACGCCCGGCGTGTCGACCACCCAGCCGTCCGCCGCGTCCAGTGGCAGCGCCAGCGCCGAGGTCGTGGTGTGCCGGCCCCGGCCCGTCACCGCGTTCACATGACCGGTCAGCCGCCGCCGGTCCTTCGGCACCAGGGCGTTCACCAGCGTGGTCTTGCCGACCCCGGAGTGCCCCACGAACGCCGTGACCCGGCCGTCCAGTTGCTCGCGCACCCGGTCCGCCGCGTCGCCGTTCTCCAGCTCCGCGCGGCTGGTCACCACGTACGGGATGTCCAGGTCGCCGTAGAGCTCCAGGAGCTTGGCCGGCGGGGCGAGGTCGGACTTGGTCAGCACCAGCAGCGGCTCCAGACCGCCGTCGTACGCCGCCACCAGGCAGCGGTCGATCAGCCGCGGCCGGGGCTCGGGGTCGGCCAGCGCGGTGACGATGGCGAGCTGGTCGGCGTTGGCGACGACCACCCGCTCGTAGGGGTCGTCGTCGTCCGCGGTGCGGCGCAGCACCGAGCTGCGCTCCGCGATGCGGACGATCCGCGCGAGGGTGTCCTTCTTGCCGGACAGATCGCCGACCAGGGCCACCCGGTCGCCCACCACGGCCGCCTTGCGGCCCAGCTCGCGGGCCTTCATCGCCATCACCACCCGGTCCTCGACCAGGCAGGTCAGCCGGCCCCGGTCCACGGTGAGGACCATGCCCTCGGCCGCGTCCTCGTGCTTGGGGCGGATGTTGGTGCGCGGCCGGTTGCCCTTGCGGTTCGGGCGGCTGCGGATGTCGTCCTCGTCGGTGTGCTTGCCGTAACGGCGCATGATCCCGAATCCGCCCGTCAGTTCCCGAGCATCCCGGCCCACAGTTCGGGGAAGTCCGGCAGCGTCTTGGCCGTCGTCGCCACGTTCTCGATCTGCACGCCCTCGACCGCCAGGCCGATCACCGCGCCCGCGGTGGCCATGCGGTGGTCCTCGTAGGTGTGGAAGATCCCGCCGTGCAGCCGGCGCGGGCGGATGTGCAGACCGTCGGCGGTCTCGGTGACGTCGCCGCCGAGTTCGTTGATCTCCTTGGTCAGCGCGGCCAGCCGGTCCGTCTCGTGCAGCCGCAGATGCGCCACCCCGCGCAGCGTCGAGGGGGAGTCGGCGAGCGCGGCGACCGCCGCGATGCCCGGGGTCAGCTCGCCCACGTCGCTCAGGTCCACGTCGATGCCGTGCACGGCGCCCGTGCCGGTGAACTCCAGCCCGTACTCGGTCAGTTCGCAGGAACCGCCCATCTCGGTGAAGATCTCGCGCAGCCGGTCGCCGGGCTGCGTGGTGCGCTTCGGCCAGTCCGGGATCAGCACCTTGCCGCCGGTGACCAGCGCCGCCGCCAGGAACGGCTGGGCGTTGGACAGGTCCGGCTCGATCGTCAGGTCGCGGCCCAGCAGGGCGCCCGGGGTGACCCGCCAGACGTTCGGCTCGCCGCCCGACTCGGGGGTGTCCACCTGGGCGCCGACCGCGCGCAGCATGTCCACCGTCATCCGGATGTGCGGCATCGAGGGCAGCGTGGAGCCGGTGTGCCGGACCTCCACGCCCTGGTTGAAGCGCGGCCCCGACAGCAGCAGCGCGGAGACGAACTGCGACGAGGAGGAGGCGTCGATCTCCACCGGGCCGCCGTCCAGGGCGCCCCCGCCGTGCACGGTCAGCGGCAGCGCGCCGCGCCCGTCGTCGTCGATCCGGGCCCCGAGGATCCGCAGCGCGTCGATCACGCCGTTCAGGGGACGCTCGTACGACCTCGGGTCGCCGTCGAAGCGGATCGGGCCGTCCGCCAGCGCGGCGACCGGCGGCAGGAAGCGCATCACGGTGCCCGCGTTGCCGACGTCCACCGTGGCGGGGCCCCGCAGGCCCGTCGGCAGGACACGCCAGGCCTCTCCGGAGCCGTCGGGGCCGACGCCCTCCTCGATCTCCACGCCCATGGCGCGCAGCGCGCCCGCCATCAGCAGGGTGTCGCGGGAGCGCAGGGGCCGGCGCAGCCAGCCGGGCTCGCTGGCCAGCGCGGCGAGCACGAGGGCTCGGTTCGTGACCGACTTGGACCCGGGCACGTGGACGGTCGCGTCGACGGCACCGCTCGCGTAGGGGGCGGGCCAGAGGGCGTTCTGTGCGTGGTTCGGGGCCATGCGCCCACTCTATAAGCCGGGCCCGGTCGCGGCGCCGCGCCGTTGTGGCTGGTCACCTATCCAGCAGCCAGCGTCCGCCGCCTATCAGGGAGCACAGCGACACCGCGTGGAAGAGGAACAACCACAGGCCCGCGGGGACATGCGTGAGCCTCGACAACTGGTCCGCGTCGGAGTCCCCGGCGCCGCCGCGGGCCCGCTTCGCCTGTAGCTCGAAAGCGGGACGCACACCACCGAGCAGCAGGAACCACACCACCGCGTACGCGAAGGCCGCCTGCACCTGGGGTCCCGTCAACCAGGACACCAGGACGAAGGTGCCGCCGGTCAGGACCACCGTCACCGCGCCGTAGGCGTTGCGGATCATCACCAGCATCGCCAGCAGCAGGGCCGTCGCCAGCCACAGCAGCAGGGTGATGCGGCCCGCGCCGAGCAGGGACGCCCCGCCCAGGCCCAGCAGCGGGGGCGCCGTGTAGCCCGCCGCCGCGGTGAGGATCATGCCGATGCCCTCCGGCTTGCCCCGGCTGACGGTGAGCCCGCTGGTGTCGGAGTGCAGCCGGATACCGGTGAGCTGTCTGCCGGTGAGCAGGGCGACCAGGCCGTGCCCGCCCTCGTGCGCGATGGTGATCGCGTTGCGGGCGACACGCCACAGGGACGGCGGTGCCACCACCGCCAGTGCGGCGACGAGGGTCGCGACGACGACCCACGTGTCGGGTGCGCTCTGGGTGCCGGTCAGCTCGTCCCAGAGTGAGGTCGCTGTGCTGTTGCTCATGTGTCCGGGCCGCTCCCTCGGTTCCTACGGAGGCTGGAAGTCTGGCACGGGTGTACGGACCTGGCGCCAGGCGGCCTTCGGACAGGGGCCCTGCGGACGGTCCTTGAGGAAGTCGCGGTACGGCACCTTGCGCGGCGGCAGCCCTGTCTCCAGCCAGTGCGGCTTGCCGGAGACGAGGTCCCAGCCGTCGTTGGGCAGGAAGACGTGGTCGTCGCGGTCGTCCTTGTTCTGCGAGGTGATCTGGAGTACCTCGGCGTACCCGAGGCGGCGGGCGACGACCACGCAGTAGTGCTGGGCGGCCTCGTCCCGCTCCCGGAACGGCACCAGGGCCAGCCACACCTCGCCGGGCAGCGGCCGCCCCCGCTCCCAGCGGCGCACGGCGACGCGGAACAGCAGGGCGGTGGTCCCGGCCGTCAGGTTCACGGCCGTCGACTCCAGCGTCCAGTTGTCCGACTCGACCTGGCCCCGCGTCCAGAGCACCACCACCGTGCTCAGGCCCAGCAGTACCGCCGTGCGGACGGCCAGCAGCAGCCGGGCACCAGGGCGGCGGCGCCCCGAGGACCAGGCCACCAGCAGCGCGGTCAGCACCGAAACGCCGTACAGCACGAACCACTCGGCCACGGAGGGGTGCTCGGCGGGCGTCTGCCGGGCCATCAGATCCGGCACGGAGAAGGGGACGGCGAGCAGACAGCCCACCATGCCGAGGGCGAAGACGACGAACAGGCAACCGGCCATGGGATCTTTCGACCTCCCGACTCAGCCCGCCGCGGCGGCCTGGACCTTCATGACCTGCTGGACCACCACCGGGGAGGGCACCGGCGCGTCCTTGCCGGTGGAGGCGGAGGAGACGAACCGGACCAGCACCGAGCCCTGGCGGACCACCGTGTACCACTGCGGCTGGACACCCCGGCCCCGCAGATGGAAGGCCACCGCCTCGTCGCCGACGTCGACCGCGTCGAGGGTGCGCACCTCCTCGAAGGTGAGCGCGCCTCCGGCGTAACCCTTGGCGCAGTCCTTCAGCGCGGTGCGCAGCTCGGCGAGGATCTTCTCGGCGTCCGCCGCGCCGAACGAGGCCAGCGTGATGTTGGTGCCGGTGCCCCGGAACTCGCCCGCGGTGGCGAGGGCGTAGCGGCGGACGGTCGTGGAGGGCTTGGGCTCGAAGGCCTCCAGACGGACGTTCTCCACGGGCCGGCAGGCGGCGGGATCGGCCTTGGTGGCGGGGGTGTCGCGCTTGTCGTCCGGTATCTCGCTGATCTGGAACTCGGCGAGGTCGCCGGGCTGGAGGACGGCCGACGCGAGGTCCACGGGGGCCTGTTCCTCCGGGGGCTCGTCCTTCGGCGCGGACGCGGAGGCCGAAGCGGACGCGGAAGGCGTCGGAGACGCGCTCGCGGACCCGCCCTCGCTCTCCCCGCCCGCACAGGCCGTCAGCAGCATCAAGGACGCCGTCGCCAGGGCCGCCGCGTTCGTGGTGCCCCTGATGCTCCTGAGCCGTTCCATCCGCCTGTCCACTCCCTGCTCGCATCCCTGTTCACGGCACTGGTGGCCGGTCGACGGAAGCGGGTGCTCCGGGCCCGGCCGAGGAGACCGTGCCACAGGAGGCGCACGCGGACATCCGTGAAACTACGCAGTGGGGCACGGCGGTTGCATGACGAAGGGTGCCTCAGCGTGCCTCCGGGGTGACTGTAGGTTGACGGCATGCGGAGCAACGGGCAGCCGGTGCGGGACGGCGCGATACCCGCCGACCTGACCGCCTTCATCGGGCGGCGCGCGGAGGTCGCCGCCGTCAAAGGGCTGCTGCGGACCTCGCGCCTGGTCACACTGACCGGTGTGGGGGGTGTGGGCAAGACCCGCCTCGCCCTCCAGGTGGGCGCGGGCGCAACAGGAGCCTTCCCGGACGGCGTCGCCCTCGTGGAACTGGCGGGACTGGCCGACCCCGGCCTGGTCGTGGAGACCCTCGCGGCGGCCCTGGGACTCCAGAACCAACGCGCCCGCGTCACCCTGGACGTCGTCGCGGAGCATCTGCGGCCCAGGAAGGCCCTGCTCGTCGTCGACAACTGCGAGCACCTGGCCGACGCGTGCGCCCAGGTCCTCGGCGCCCTCCTGGGCGCGGCGCCCGACCTGCGTGTGCTCGCCACCAGCCGTCAGGTCCTGGGCATCACCGGCGAGCAGACCTTCCCGGTGCCGCCGCTGCCGGTCCCGGCCCCCGACGGAGCGCCGGACGCCGAGGAGTTGCTGCGGTACCACTCGGTGACCCTCTTCGAGCAGCGTGCCGCGGCCGTCCTGCCCGGCTTCCGGGTCACCGCGGACAACGCGGCGGACGTCGCCCGGCTCGTCCACCGGCTGGACGGGCTGCCGCTCGCCCTGGAACTCGCCGCGGGCCGTATCCGCAGCCTGACCCTGAAGGAGATCCTCGCCCGCCTGGAGGACCGTTTCGCCCTGCTCACCGGAGGCAGCCGCGCCGCCTCGCCCCGGCAGCAGACGCTCAGCGGCCTGATGGACTGGAGCTACGACCTGTGCTCCCCGCGCGAACAGGCCCTGTGGGCCCGGCTCTCCGTCTTCCCCGGCGACTTCGACCTGGAAGCCGCCGAGGCGGTGTGCGCCGGAGCGGACCTGCCCGCCCACGCGGTCGTCGACGCGGTGCACGGACTGGTGGAGAAGTCGATCCTCAACCGCCAGGAACACGACGGCCGCGCCCGCTACCACGCCCTGGAGACCGTCCGGGCCTACGGAAAACAGCGACTCGCCGCCTCCGGCGAACTCGCCCTCCACCGGCGCCGCCACCGCGACCACTGCCTCGACCTGGCCGCCCGCGCCCAGAGCCACTGGTTCGGCCCGGGGCAGGTCGCCTGGCTGGCCCGGCTGCGGCGCGAGCACGCCAACCTGCGGGCGGCGCTGGACTTCTGCCTCGACACACCGGGCGAGGCGAGCGCGGGCCTGACCCTGGCCTCCCTGCCCCACCACTACTGGATCACCCACGGCGCGCTCAGCGAGGGCCGCCGCTGGCTCTCCCGGCTGCTGGCCGCCGACCAGGAGCCCGGCGCGGCCCGCACCCGGGCGCTGGGCACCTACGCGTACCTCGGCATCATGCAGGGCGCGGTGGCCGAGACGGTCCCGGTGATCGCCGAGTACGAGCGGGCCGCCGAGGAGGCGCGGGACGCCTCCGCGCTCGCCTGGTCCCGGCACCACCGGGCCATGGCCGCTGTCTTCAGCGGTGAACTGACCCGCGCCGCCCAGTTGCTGGAGGACGCCGTACGCCGGCACCGCGCGGTGGACGACCTGGCCGGGGCCGCGGAGTGCGGCTTCAAACTCGCCGTCGTCGTCGGCCTGCTCGGCGACACCGACCGGGCCCTGGAGCTGTGCCGGGAGAGCCAGGACGTCACGGCCGCCCACGGGGAGTCCTGGATCAGGGCGGACGCCCTGTTCGCCGAGTCGCTGATCCGCTGGCAGCGCGGCGAGCGGGCCCGCGCCGACGCCCCGGCCCGCGAGGCCCTGCGGCTGCTGCGGCCCCTCACCGACCGCTGGGGCATCGCCCTGTGCGTGGAGGTCGTCGCCTGGAACGCGGCCGCCGACGGCGCCATGGAGCGCGCCGCCCGCCTCCTCGGCATCCTCAGACGGCTCTGGGAGGCCATCGGCGGCACCCTGTTCGCCGCGCCCTTCATGACCGAGTCCCACCGGCGCTGCGAGACCGACGTGCGCCGGGCCCTGCCGGAGCGGGTCTACGAACGGGCGGTGCGCCGCGGCGCCGGGCTCACCCTGGACGAGGCGCTGGCCTACGTGCTCGAAGAGTCCCCGGCGGACGAGGAGCCGTACGAGCGGGCCGGGCTGACCCGGCGGGAGCGGGAGGTCGCCGGGCTCGTCGCGGCCGGACTGAGCAACAAGGAGATCGCCGCCCGGCTGCTGATCACCCGGCGCACCGTGGAGAGCCACGTCGGGCGCACCCTGGCCAAGCTGGGCCTGACCTCCCGCTCCCAGCTCACCGCCTGGGCACACCGGCGGAGGTCGGCGGACTGACGGGTCTGCCACCCTGGTAGGTGTCCCGGTGGACGGGGCACACACGGGAGGGATTGTTCTTCTAATGTGCGGACGGTACGCGTCGAGTCGTAGGCCCGAGGACCTCGCGGGGATCTTCGAGATCGAGAAGTGGGAGCCCGAGGAG
Source organism: Streptomyces sp. DI166 (assembly GCF_900091315.1). Lineage (GTDB taxonomy): Bacteria > Actinomycetota > Actinomycetes > Streptomycetales > Streptomycetaceae > Streptomyces > Streptomyces fuscus. The sequence goes on along the minus strand of NZ_FLSP01000031.1, from coordinate 59,846 downwards.
ACCCTGGAGCCCGACTACAACGTCGCCCCCACCAAAGAGGTCTACGCGGTCCTGGACCGCCCCCTGAAGGACGCCGACGACAAGCGCCCGGTACGGCAGCTGCGCAAGCTCAAGTGGGGGCTCGTACCGTCCTGGTCCAAGACGCCCGAGGGCGCCGCCCGGATGATCAACGCGCGCGCCGAGACCGTCCACGAGAAGCCGTCCTACCGCCGCGCCTTCGCCGCCCGCCGCTGCATCCTGCCCGCCGACGGCTACTACGAGTGGGTCACCGGCGCCGCCGAGCGCGAGCTGGAGGTCGAGGGGAAGAAGAAGCGTCCCCGCAAGCAGCCGTACTTCGTGCTCCCCGCCGACGGCTCGGTCTTCGCGATGGCGGGGCTCTACGAGTTCTGGCGGGACCGCACCCTGCCCGACGACCACCCGCAGGCCTGGTGGGTGACCTGCTCCGTGATCACCACCGAGGCCGAGACCGGCCCGCTCGCCGTGGCCCCCGCGGACGGCCCGCGCGCCCTCGCCGACATCCACCCCCGGATGCCGCTGATGCTCACCCCGGACCGCTGGGACGCCTGGCTCGACCCCGCCCGCACCGACCCCGACGACCTGCGCGACCTGCTCGCCCCGCCGCCCCCCGGGCTGATGCGCGCCTACCCGGTGACCACCGCCGTCAGCAACGTCCGCAACAACGGCCCGGAGCTGCTGAAGGAGCTGGCGGGCCCCGAGGAAGGCACACTCTTCTAGCGTGACCACCGAGTCTGAAGCGACCACCGAGATCATCACCACCGACGCGGGCGACGCCCGCATCACCTGGCACCGCGCGAAGAAGCCCCGCCTTGTGCTCGCCGTCAGCCATGGCGCGGGCGGCGGTATCGAGGCCCGCGACCTCCGGGCGCTGGCGCAGGTCCTGCCCGGGCACGGGGTGACCGTCGCCCTGGTGGAGCAGCCCTGGCGGGTGGCCGGGAAGAAGGTCGCCCCCGCCCCGAAGACCCTGGACACCGGCTGGCGGGGTCTGTGGCCCGCGCTGACGAAGCCCGGCCTGCCGGTGATCTCCGGCGGACGCAGCGCCGGGGCCCGCGTCGCCTGCCGTACCGCCACCGAGCTGGGTGCCCGTGCCGTCCTCGCCCTCAGCTTCCCGCTGCACCCACCGGGCAAGCCGGAGAAGTCCCGTGCGCAGGAACTGCTCGGGACCGGGGTGCCCACCCTCGTCGTCCAGGGCGGCAACGACCCCTTCGGCCGGCCCGGGGAGTTCCCGGAGGGCTCCTACGAGCTGGTCGAGGTCCCGTACGGCGATCATGGCTTCGCCGTGCCCAAGCGGGCGGACCTCACCCAGGAGCAGGCCGTGGCCGTGATCACCGACGCCGTCGTGAAGTGGACCGGGTCACTGAGGTAAAGCTTCGGGAATGCCTCGCTCCACGGAGCTGTTGTGGCGGACAGAGGCGCTGGCCGACCAGCACCAATCGTCGTAGGAGAGGAAGTCCGCCGCATGGGTTCCACCTTCTGCCCGGCCCGTGAAAGCCGCACCGACCTGGAGTGGACGGTGCTGCACGCGGCCAAGACCGCTCCTGTTCGAGCGGCGGGCGGACCGGAGGTTCGTCTATCCTCCGATTCTGGCGACACCGGATTCGGTGCTGCCCGAAATCTTGAGGAGGTGGGTCCGGTCACCGGTACCGACGCAGGGACCGACAACGGCCAGGCGGAGCAGCCCGAGGGCCAGGGCACCGGCATGTCCCCCGAGACGGACGCCGAGCGCAGCGCGCGCTTCGAGCGGGACGCGCTGGAATTCCTCGACCAGATGTACTCGGCCGCCCTGCGCATGACGCGCAACCCGGCCGACGCCGAGGACCTGGTGCAGGAGACGTACGCGAAGGCATACGCGTCCTTCCACCAGTTCCGCGAGGGCACCAACCTCAAGGCCTGGCTGTACCGGATCCTCACCAACACCTTCATCAACTCCTACCGCAAGAAGCAGCGTGAACCCCAGCGCTCCGCGGCCGAGGAGATCGAGGACTGGCAGCTGGCCCGTGCCGAGTCGCACATGTCGACGGGTCTGCGCTCCGCGGAGTCGCAGGCGCTCGACCACCTGCCCGACTCGGACGTGAAGGAAGCGCTGCAGGCGATCCCCGAGGAATTCCGCATCGCCGTTTATCTCGCGGACGTCGAGGGCTTTGCCTACAAGGAGATCGCGGACATCATGGGGACACCCATCGGTACGGTGATGTCCCGGCTGCACCGGGGACGCCGTCAACTGCGCGGCATGCTGGAGGACTACGCCCGTGAGCGCGGGCTGGTCCCTGCGGGCGCCGGAGAGTCGAACGACGCGAAAGGCTCGGGCTCATGAGCTGCGGAGAGCCGCACGAGACGGACTGCAGTGAGGTCCTTGAGCATCTGTACGAGTTTCTCGACAGTGAGATGCCGGACGTCGATCGTGACAAGTTCAAGCAGCACTTCCAGGAGTGCTCGCCGTGCCTGGAGAAGTACGGCCTGGAAGAGGCCGTGAAGAAGCTGGTCAAGCGGTGTTGCGGGCATGACGACGTGCCCAGCGACCTGCGCTCGAAGGTGCTGGGGCGGCTCGATCTGATCCGCTCCGGACAGGCCGTCCCCGAGCACGACGTCACGGCCACGCCGCAGGAGTCCTGAACTCCGGTGCCCAGCAGGGCCGTCGTCACCCGAACGTGCTAATCGGCGGGTGATAAGCCCGCCGCCTCCCCCTGGCCGTCCTAGGCTCCGATCAGCCTGGACAGGCATGGTCAGGGGAGGGGCAGATGGAGGGCATTCCCGTACGGGCACGTGTGTACGTGGCCTGTGCCGCCCTCGGCGCCCTGCTCTGCCTGCTTCCGCTTCCGGCCGTCCGTACGCCCTGGTGGGCCCTCGCCCTCCTGGCCGCGCTGTACGCCGGATGCGAGCAGATCGCCCGCCGCCGCTTCGCCGGCACCTTCTACCCGGTCCTGCTGGCCGGCGCCTTCCTGCTGCCCCCGCCCGCCGCGGCCCTGGTCGCGGTGCCCGGAGCACTGCTCTCCCAGGGCGCGGGCGTCCGACGGCTGTGGCGGGCCGCCCAGTTGGCGCTCGCCGTCTGGGCCGCCGCCCGGGTCCACTGGGCGCTGGGCGGCCGGGACGCGGTCGTCGCCCCCGACTTCCCTTACGCCCTGCTGCCCGCCGGGGCCGCCGTGCTGGCCTTCTGCCTGGTGCTCACCGTCCTCGACGGCTCCATCCTCGTCGTCGCCGAGCGGGTGCCCGCCCGGCGCGCCTGGCGCGGGCTCTTCCTGCGCTCCCTCGCCCCGATCGCCGTGCACGGTCTCGCCGGACTGATGATGGCCGTCCTGTGGCGCAGCCCGTACGGCCCCGTCGCCGCGCTGCTCGTCCTGCTGCCGATGGGTGTCTCCTGGTGGGTCTTCGCCCAGGTGCACCGGGAGCGGGCGGCCCACCAGGCGACCATCCGGGCGCTGGTGCAGGCCGTCGACATCAAGGACGGCTACACCCGCGGCCACAGCGAGCGGGTCGGACAGGCGTCCATGATGATCGCCCGGGAACTGGGCATGGACGCCGAGCGCGTCGAGGTGCTGCGGTTCGCGGGCATCCTGCACGACGTGGGCAAACTCGGGGTGCCCACCCGGCTGCTGCGCAAGGACGGACCCCTCACCCCCGAGGAACGCCGGATCATCGAACTCCACCCGGAGTACGGCCACGAGATGGTCCGCGGCATCTCCTTCCTCGGCGAGGCCAGGGGGGCCGTACTGCACCACCACGAGCGGCTGGACGGCAGCGGGTACCCGTACGGACTGGTCGGCGCCCAGATCCCGGAGTCGGCGCGGGTCGTCGCCGTCGCCGACGCCTTCGACGCGATGACCTCCAACCGCTCCTACAGCAGGGCCCGGCCGGTCCCGGTGGCGCTGGCGGAGCTGGAGCGGTGCGCGGGCACGCACTTCGACCCGCGGATGGTCCAGGCGCTGGTCAGATCCGTCGCCCGGAACGGCTGGCACCCCGCCGTCACCGCGGAGGCGCCGCGCCCGCCCAGGCCCCGGTCCACGGTGGTCCAGCGGTGAGCCGCCGGTCACGGCCCCTCATCCACGGCAGCGCCGCCCTGCTGGTCGCCGTCGCTCTCCTCGACACCCTCCGGCACGGTCTGGCGGAACGTCCCGTCGCGCTGGCGTTCGGCGCGCTCATCGCGCTCGGCGAGTTCACCCGCTGGACCGGCGCCCCCGCCCGGGAAGCGGCACCGCTCGGCGCCGCCGGGGCGCTGGCGTACGCCCTCCTCGGCACGCACGCCGGGCAGCCCAGCCACCACGGCGCCCTCCAGGTCGTCGCCGTCGTCTTCGCCGCCGCGCTGCTCGGCGGCGCCCGGCACGCCACACGGGCCCGCGACCACCTGGCCCGCCGGGTGCTCACCGTCGGCTTCGCCGCCTGCTGCTTCCAACCCCTGTACAGCCGGGGCGTGTTCGACGACTTCGGCGGCGCCGCCTACGCCCTGCTGATCGTCGCCCTGCTCACCCTCACCTCCCTGTGCGACGCGGTGCTCTCCGCCGCGCTCGCCCACTCCCGCACCGGCTGGCCCTTCGCGCCCCTGCTCCGGGACGAACTGCGCGGCCTGCTCGGCATCGGCTCGGCGGTCTGCGCCACCGGCGCCGTGATGGCGCTCGCGGTGGCCGTCGTCGGCCTGTGGGCGCTGCCCGTGTTCTGCCTGCCCCTGCTGCTCACCCAGCTCTCCTTCCGCCGGTACGCCGCCGTCCGCGCCACCTACCGGCAGACCATCGCCTCCCTGGCCCGCGCCACCGAGGTCGCCGGGTACACCCCGGCCGGGCACGCCCGCCGTGTCGCCGCGCTCAGCGTCGCCGTGGGCCGCGACCTGGGGCTGTCCGGGGACGAACTGACCGTGCTGGAGTACGCCGCCCTGATGCACGACATCGGACAGCTCAGCCTCCTCGACCCGGTCCCGGCCGGGGCCACCGCCGGTCTGCCCGCCGCCGAACAGCGCCGGATCGCCCTGCTCGGGGGCGCCGTGGTCCGGCAGACCGGGGTGGACGGCTCGGTCGCCGTGATCGTCGAGCGGCAGGCCGACCCCTGCCCGGAACAGCCGCCGGCCGCGCGGATCGTCCGGGCGGTCAACGCCTACGAGGAGAAGGCGCGGGGAGCGGGGCCCGGGGGGTCCCTGAAGGCGCTGGAGGAGCTGCGTCTGGGCACGGCGGACGAGTACGCTCCGGAGGTCGTGGAGGCGCTGGCACGGGTGCTGCTGAACGACCGGGGCGGTGCGCAACGGCTCGGGCAGGGAGCTGTCAAGGGACTGTCTGACCTTGGGTCGGGCGGGGTAACCCATGGGTAATGAGCGCCTCTCCAGCGGTCCGTGGTTGGATGCGAGGGAGAGGGTCTCCAAGAGGCTGTCCCGGGGGCACAGCCGGCCCACTCCTCGGAACTGGCAGGCGGGAATCGTGAGGATCTTCGGCAAGGGACGGCACCGGCCCTCCGCCTCCTGGCGGAAGGCGACCGACCGCGCGTTCACGCTGATCGGCGACGGCCGGTACGAGGACGCGGGCGCGCTCCTCACCCGCGCCGCCGACCTGGAGCCCTGGCTGTCCGAGTCCTGGTTCAACCTCGCCCTGCTGCACAAGTTCCGGCACGACTGGGAGCAGGCGCGGGCGGCGGGCCTGCGGGCCGTGGCGCTGCTCGACCGGGAGACCGGGGCGCCCGACTGGTGGAACGTCGGTATCGCGGCCACCGCGCTGCAGGACTGGCCGCTGGCCCGGCGGGCCTGGCAGGCCTACGGGCTGCGGGTGCCGGGCGGCGCCACCGACTCCGGGGAACCCGTCGGCATGGACCTCGGCAGCGCCGCCGTACGGCTGTCCCCGGAGGGGGAGGCCGAGGTGGTGTGGGGCCGCAGGCTGGACCCGGCGCGGATCGAGGTGCTGTCCATCCCGCTGCCGTCGTCCGGGCGGCGCTGGGGCGAGGTCGTACTGCACGACGGCGTCCCGCACGGCGAGCGGACCACCGCGGCCGGGCACGCGTACCCCGTCTTCGACGAGATCGAGCTGTGGGCGCCCTCGCCGGTGCCGACCTGGGTGGTGCTGCTGGAGGCGGCCACCGAGGCGGACCGGGACGCGCTGGAGCGGCTCGCGGCGGACGCCGGGTTCGCGGCGGAGGACTGGTCCTCCTCGGTACGGCTGCTGTGCCGGACCTGCTCGGAGTCCCGGATGCCCTCCGACGAGGGCGACGAGGAGCACCTGGACCCGCACGACCACAGCGAGCCGGGCCACCCCGGCCCGCTCGGGCACCGCACGGACGGGCAGTTGTGGGTCCCGGAGCGGGAGTGCGGAGTGGCCGCGCCGGCCTCGCTGGTCCGGGGGCTGCTGGACGGCTGGGTGGCGGACTCGCCCGATTCGAGGGACTGGCGGGACTTGGAAGAGGTCTGCTGAGCCCTCCCCTTTACCCTGTATTCGCAGAACTCACTTGGTTTTCAGGAAGGCGTACGTCGGTCATGGCGCAGCAGGACACCGATCAGCAGCACGCGGGCGTGCTCCCCGTGGACGACGAGGGCTTCGTCATCGACACCGAGGAGACCGAGGAGCGCGAGAACGCCTGGCGTGAGCGCGGTACCTCGCGGCCCATCACCGTCGTCGGCAACCCGGTGCTCCACAAGGAGTGCAAGGACGTCACGGAGTTCGGCGAGGAGCTGGAGCAGCTGGTGGCGGACATGTTCGCCTCGCAGCGCACCGCTGAGGGCGTGGGCCTGGCCGCCAACCAGATCGGCGTGGACCTGAAGGTCTTCGTCTACGACTGCCAGGACGACCAGGGCGTGCGCCACGTCGGTGTGGTGTGCAACCCCGAGCTGGTGGAGCTGCCCGCGGACAAGCGCCGGCTGGACGACAGCAACGAGGGCTGCCTGTCGGTGCCGACCGCGTACGCCTCGCTCGCCCGGCCCGACTACGCCGAGGTCACCGGCCAGGACGAGAAGGGCAACCCGATCAAGGTCCGCGGCACCGGCTACTTCGCGCGGTGTTTGCAGCACGAGACCGACCATCTGTACGGCTACCTGTACATCGACCGGCTCTCCAAGCGGGAGCGCAAGGACGCGCTGCGTCAGATGGCCGAGAACGAGCCCCGCTACCCGGTCGTGGCGAACGACTGACGTCTCCCAAGTCCCAGGCGCACGGCGCCTGTTCAGGAACCACTTCCGGAACAGGCGCCGTTCGTACGTCCGTCAGGTGTTCGATCCCATTGCCTTCTAGTGCCCCATATTCAGTCACACAAGGGGAGATTCTCGGCATCGTGGGGTAGTGAATGGAGCAAATCCGTTCCCAGACCGGTCAGTTGTAGTGCTGAATGGGAAGTGCGGGGATACGCAACGGCGCACGCCCGGCACGGCGGGAGGGGTGTGCGCAACTGGCGGCTGAGAGGGGCTTGTTCGTGCATGCATTCCCACACGGCACCACATCCACGCCGACTGCGGTCGCGGTCCCACCATCGCTCTCCCTTCCCGTGATCGAGGCGGCGTTTCCCCGGCAACTCCATCCGTATTGGCCCCGGCTTCAGGAGAAGACACGCGCCTGGCTGCTCGAAAAGCGGCTCATGCCGGCGGACAAGGTGAAGGAATATGCCGACGGACTTTGCTACACCGACCTCATGGCGGGCTACTACATCGGCGCCCCCGACGACGTCCTCCAGGCGATTGCCGACTACAGTGCGTGGTTCTTCGTCTGGGACGACCGGCACGACCGCGACATCGTCCACCGCCGCCCGTCGGCCTGGCGGCGGCTGAGGTTCCGCTTGCACGCGGCACTGGACTCCCCCGGGGACCACCTGCGCCACGAGGACCCGCTGGTGGGCGGGTTCGCGGACAGCGTGCTGCGGCTGTACGGGTTCCTGCCCGAGAGTTGGAACGCCCGGTTCGCCCGGCACTTCCACGCGGTGATCGAGGCGTACGACCGGGAATTCCACAACCGCACCCATGGTGTCATCCCCACCGTCGAGGAATACCTGGCGCTGCGCCGCCTCACCTTCGCCCACTGGATCTGGACCGATCTGCTGGAGCCGAGCGCCGGATGTGAACTGCCGGACTCGGTACGGAAACACCCGGCATATCGGCGGGCGGCGCTGCTCAGTCAGGAATTCGCCGCCTGGTACAACGACCTCTGCTCGCTGCCGAAGGAATTGGCGGGCGACGAGGTCCACAATCTGGGAATCAGCCTCATCAAACACGAGGGGCTGACCCTGGAGGAATCGGTGACGGAAGTACGGCGCCGGATCGAGGAATGCATATCCGAATTCCAGGTCGCCGAACGCGCCGCCCTCCGATTCGCCGACGATCTCGCCGACGGCACTGTGCGGGGAAAGGAACTGAGTGCCGCCGTACGGGCCTGCGTCTGCAATATGCGGAACTGGTTCAGCACCGTCTACTGGTTCCACCACGAGTCCGGCCGGTACATGGTCGACAGCTGGGACGACCGGTCCACGCCCCCGTACGTCAACAACGAAGCGGCAGGTGAGAAATGACCGTCGAGTCTGTGAAGCCCGAAGCGCAGATATATGCGGAATCCGAACTGCGGGAGCCTCCGGTGGCGGGCGGCGGCGTTCCGCTTCTCGGCCACGGCTGGAAGCTGGTGCGTGACCCCCTCGCCTTCATGGCGGGCCTGCGCGCGCACGGCGACGTGGTCCGGCTCAAGCTCGGCCCCAAGACGGTGTACGCCGTCACCACGCCGGAGCTGACCGGCGCGCTCGCCCTGTCCACCGACTTCAAGATCGACGGACCGCTCTGGGAGTCCCTGGAGGGCCTGCTCGGCAAGGAGGGCGTGGCCACCGCGAACGGCCCCCGCCACCGCCGCCAGCGGCGCACCATCCAGCCCGCGTTCCGGCTCGACGCCATCCCCGGCTACGGGCCGATCATGGAGGAGGAGGCGCATGCGCTGACCGTGCGCTGGCGGCCCGGCGAGACGATCGACTGCACCTCGGAGTCGTTCCGGGTGGCCGTCCGGATCGCCGCCCGCTGTCTGCTGCGCGGCGACTACATGGACGAGCGGGCGGAGCGGCTGTGCGTCGCGCTGGCGACCGTCTTCCGGGGGATGTACCGCCGGATGGTGATACCGGCCGGGCCGCTCTACCGGCTGCCGCTTCCGCCCAACCGCAAATTCAACCGGGCGCTGGCCGATTTGCACGCTCTGGTCGACGAGATCGTCGCCGAGCGGCGGGCATCTGGTCAAAAGCCGGACGATTTGCTGACGGCCTTGCTGGAGGCAAAGGACGAGAATGGCGAACCGATCGGGGAACAGGAGATCCACGACCAGGTGGTCGCGATACTCACCCCCGGAAGCGAAACCGTGGCGTCCACGATCATGTGGTTGCTACAGGTGCTCACGGAACACCCGGAGCACGCCGACCGCGTCGCCGCGGAGGTCGAATCCGTCACCGGTGGCCGTCCCGTCGCATTCGAGGATGTGCGGGCGCTGCGGTACACCAACAATGTCGTCGTCGAGGCCATGCGTTTGCGCCCGGCCGTCTGGATTCTGACCCGTCGCGCGGTGACCGACACAGAGCTGGGCGGGTATCGCATTCCGGCGGGAGCGGACATCATCTACAGCCCGTATGCGATCCAGCGCGATCCGCAGTCGTACGCGGACAACCTCCGCTTCGACCCGGACCGCTGGCTCCCGGAACGGGCGAAGGAGGTCCCGAAATACGCCATGAACCCCTTCAGCGTGGGCAACCGCAAGTGCCCGAGCGATCACTTCTCCATGGCGCAGCTGACGCTGATCACGGCGGCGGTGGCCGCGAAGTACCGCTTCGAGCAGGTGTCCGGCTCCAACGACGCCACCCGGGTGGGCATCACGCTGCGTCCGCACAACCTGCTTCTCAAGCCGGTGCCCCGGTAACGGCTCAGGCCGCCCGCGGGCCCCGGAAGGTGCGCCGGTAGGCGTTCGGGGTGACTCCCAGTGCGCGTACGAAGTGATGGCGCAGCGCGGCGGCCGCGCCGAACCCGGTGCGGCCCGCGATCGCGTCCACCGTCTCGTCCGTCGTCTCCAGCAACTGCTGGGCCAACAGCACCCGTTGGCGCAGGATCCAGCGGTAGGGCGTGGTCCCGGTCTCCTGCTGGAAGCGGCGGGCGAAGGTGCGCGGGGACATGTGCGCGAGGTCGGCGAGCTGCTCGACGGTGACCTCCTCGTCGAGGTGCCGCTCCATCCAGATCAGGACCTCGCCGACGGTGTCGCACTGCGAGCGGGGCAGCGGGCGGTCGACGTACTGCGCCTGCCCGCCGTCCCGGTGCGGCGGCACCACCATGCGCCGGGCGATGGCGTTGGCGACCTCCACGCCCTGCTCCTTGCGGACCAGGTGCAGACAGGCGTCGATGCCGGCGGCCGTGCCGGCCGAGGTGATCACCGGGTCCTCGTCGACGTAGAGCACATCGGGCTCGACCTTCGCGCGCGGGTAGCGGCGGGAGAGCTGCTCGGCCTGCATCCAGTGGGCGGCGCAGCGCCGTCCGTCGAGCAGCCCGGCGGCGCCGAGCACGAACACCCCGGAGCAGACGCTGAGCACCCGGGCGCCCCGGTCCACGGCGCGTACCAGGGCCTCCAGCAGCGCGGGCGGGTACTCCCGGTCGATGTAGTGGCTCCCGGCCGGGACGACGATCAGATCGGCCTCGTCCAGCCGGTCCAGGCCGTGCGGGGTGCTGACCGTGAAGCCGGGGACATGGGTGGTCAGCGTGGGGCCCTCGGCCGAGACGACCGCGAAGTCGTACACCGGGAGCCCCTGGTCACTGCGGTCGAGGCCGAACACCTCGCAGACCACTCCGAGTTCGAAGGGATGCACACCGTCGAGCAGGGCCACCGCCACGTTCCTCAGCATGCGGCCAGTGTCGCACGCCATTGGCAGTAATTCGACGGTGTCAGGCAGTCCTGCCACTGTCAGGAGTGTTCTTGCCGTACGACACTTACCTCATGGACGCATTCATCGGATTCCTGACCGTGACCGTTCTCTTCCTCCTCCTCGCGGCACCGGCGCTCGCGGGCATGCGCCACGAGCGCCGGATCGACCGCCAGCTGAACGCGGACCGCCCCACCGGGACGGACCGCCCGGCTCAGAAGTCCTCGTCGAGGTCGACGGTGCCCTCCACCGCCACCTGGTACGCCGAGGGACGCCGCTCGAAGAAGTTGGTCAGCTCCTGAACCCCCTGCAGCTCCATGAAGGAGAAGGGGTTCTCCGAGCCGTACACCGGGGCGAAGCCGAGCCGGGTCAGCCGCTGGTCGGCCACGCACTCCAGGTACTGCCGCATCGACTCGGTGTTCATCCCCGGGAGGCCGTCACCGCACAGGTCGCGCGCGAACTGCAGCTCGGCCTCGACGGCCTCCCGCAGCATGTCGGTGACCTGCTCCTGGAGCCGGTCGTCGAACAGCTCCGGCTCCTCCTTGCGGACGGTGTCCACCACGTCGAAGGCGAAGCTCATGTGCATCGTCTCGTCGCGGAACACCCAGTTGGTGCCGGTCGCAAGGCCGTGCAGCAGGCCCCGGCTGCGGAACCAGTACACGTAGGCGAAGGCACCGTAGAAGAACAGGCCCTCGATGCAGGCCGCGAAGCAGATCAGGTTGAGCAGGAAGCGCCGCCGGTCCGCCTGTGACTCCAGGCGCTCCAGCTTCTCCACCTCGTTGATCCACTTGAAGCAGAACCCGGCCTTCTCGCGGATGGAGGGGATGTTCTCCACCGCCGCGAACGCCGCCGCCCGGTCCTCCGGGTCGGGCAGGTAGGTGTCCAGCAGCGTCAGATAGAACTGGACGTGCACGGCCTCCTCGAAGAGCTGACGGCTCAGATACAGCCGCGCCTCGGGGGAGTTGATGTGCTTGTACAGCGTCAGCACCAGGTTGTTCGCGACGATCGAGTCACCGGTCGCGAAGAAGGCGACCAGCCGCCCGATCAGGTGCTGCTCGGCGGGGGTGAGCTTCGCCAGGTCGGCGACGTCCGAGTGGAGGTCGACCTCCTCGACGGTCCAGGTGTTCTTGATCGCGTCCCGGTAGCGCTCGTAGAAGTCCGGGTAGCGCATGGGGCGCAGAGTCAGTTCGAAGCCCGGGTCGAGCAGGTTCTGGTTACGGGTGGACATTACTGGCAGGCCTCGCAGGACTCGGGGTTCTCAAGGGAGCAGGCGACCGCCTCAGGGTCGGCGGCCTGCTGGACGGGGACGGTGGCCTGGGCGGCGCGGGCGATCCGGGTCGCCGGGCGCGAGCGCAGGTAGTACGTGGTCTTCAGCCCGGACTTCCAGGCGTAGGCGTACATCGAGGAGAGCTTGCCGATGGTCGGCGTCTCCAGGAACAGGTTCAGCGACTGCGACTGGTCCAGGAACGGCGTACGGGCCGCCGCCATGTCGATCAGACCGCGCTGCGGGATCTCCCACGCCGTGCGGTACAGCTTCCGCACGTCCTCCGGGATCCAGGCGAAGCCCTGCACCGAGCCGTTGGCGTCGCGCAGCGCCTCCCGGGTGCGGGCGTCCCACACGCCCAGCTCCTTGAGGTCCCTCACCAGGTAGGAGTTGACCTGCAGGAACTCACCCGACAGCGTCTCGCGCTTGAACAGGTTGGACACCTGCGGCTCGATGCACTCGTACACGCCCGCGATGGAGGCGATGGTCGCCGTCGGCGCGATCGCCAGCAGCAGCGAGTTGCGCAGACCGACCTCGGCGACCCGGGAGCGCAGCGCCGCCCACCGCTCCGGCCAGGTCAGCTCGACGTCGTAGTGGTCGGGGTGCAGCACGCCCCGGGCGGTACGGGTCTTCTCCCAGGCCGGGAGCGGGCCGTTGCGCTCGGCGAGGTCCGCGGAGGCCTCGTAGGCGGCGAGCATGATCCGCTCGGCGATCCGGGTGGACAGCGCCTTGGCCTCGGGGGAGTCGAAGGGCAGCCGCAGCTGGAAGAAGACGTCCTGCAGGCCCATCGCGCCCAGGCCCACCGGACGCCACTTGGCGTTGGAGCGGCCGGCCTGCTCGGTCGGGTAGAAGTTGATGTCCACCACGCGGTCCAGGAAGGTCACGGCCGTGCGGACCGTGGCGTCCAGCCGCTCCCAGTCCAGGTCGCCGTCGCGCACGAAGGCGCCGAGGTTGACCGAGCCCAGGTTGCAGACCGCGGTCTCCCCGTCGTCGGTGACCTCCAGGATCTCCGTGCACAGGTTGGAGGAGTGCACGACATGGCCGGGCAGGGCGGTCTGGTTGGCGGTGCGGTTGGCGGCGTCCTTGAAGGTCATCCAGCCGTTGCCGGTCTGCGCCAGGGTCCGCATCATCCGTCCGTACAGATCACGCGCCGCGATGGTCCTGCGGGCGAGCCCGGCCTGCTCGGCCTTGCGGTAGGCGGCGTCGAACTCCTCGCCCCACAGGTCCACCAGCTCGGGCACGTCGGCCGGGGAGAACAGGCTCCACTGCTCGTCGGCGTTGACCCGGCGCATGAACTCGTCCGGGATCCAGTGCGCGAGGTTCAGGTTGTGCGTACGGCGGGCGTCCTCACCGGTGTTGTCCCGCAGCTCCAGGAACTCCTCGATGTCGGAGTGCCAGGTCTCCAGGTACACCGCCGCCGCGCCCTTGCGCCGCCCGCCCTGGTTCACGGCCGCCACGGAGGCGTCCAGCGTCTTCAGGAACGGCACGATGCCGTTGGAGTGCCCGTTGGTGCCCCGGATCAGTGAACCCCGGCTGCGGATACGGGAGTAGGACAGGCCGATGCCGCCGGCGTGCTTGGAGAGCCGGGCGACCTGGTGGTAGCGGTCGTAGATGGAGTCCAGCTCGTCCTTGGGGGAGTCCAGCAGGTAGCAGGACGACATCTGGGGGTGCCGGGTGCCGGAGTTGAACAGCGTGGGGGAGGAGGGCAGGTAGTCGAGCCGGCTCATCAGCCCGTAGAGCGCGGTGACCTCGTCCACGGACCGGGCGCTGTCGTCCTCGGCGAGTCCGGCGGCGACGCGGAGCATGAAGTGCTGGGGCGTCTCGACGACCTTGCGGGTGATGGGGTGGCGCAGCAGGTAGCGGCTGTGCAGGGTGCGCAGCCCGAAGTAGCCGAAGCGGTCGTCGGCGGCCGGGTCGATCACCGCGTCCAGCCGCTCGCCGTGCAGCCGTACGAACTCGGCGGTCCGGTCGGCGATGAGTCCCTCGCGGTGCCCGACGGCCACGGACTCGGTGAAGCGGGTGACGCCCTGCGAGGCGGCCTCGGCGGCGATGGAGACCGTCAGTAGCCTGGCGGCCAGCCGCGAGTAGGCCGGGTCCTCGGAGATCAGCCCGGCGGCCGCCTCGGTGGCCAGCTCGCGCAGCTCCGCCTCGTCCGCGCGGGCGGACCGGCCGCGCAGCGCGGCGGCGGCGACCCGTCCGGGGTCGGCGTCGGGGAGGTCGGCGGTCAGCTCGGTCAGGGTCCGCAGCAGCGCGGCACCGGGACCGTCCGTCTCCACCGGTGCGGCTGAAGCCGGATCGGCTGGCGCGATGGTCACGTGGGGCTCTCCCTCGCTCGGCACGGGGCCACGCGGAGGACAGCGGGCAGCACGAGCGCACGGGGCGTCGCGTCCACCGGCCCATCCCACGAGGCCCGGACGTCGGGCACCCGGACCGGACGGCCGGGTGCACTGTCGGCAGGTCCTCGGACTGAACAGGCGTGCGGACACACGCCAGTACACCGTTGCGGGACAGTTCCGGATTCGCACCGGATTCCCCTGCGGCGACAGCGAGCATGAGCATACATCTTGTGCCGGGCTGCGATAGCACCCCCAGATGTTGTGTCGCGCTGGTCTCAGAGCGTCAACTCATAGGTGAGCAGAGTGAACTCGGGATGCTCCGGCAACGGGTGCCAGTCCCGCTCCGGGGCGCGGGTGAAACCCAGGCGTTCGTAGATGCGGTGGGCGGCGCGCATCGAGGGCTGGGTGGACAGGACGATGCCCGTGGCCGAGCCGGTGGCGCGGTCGACGCAAGCCTGGACCAGGGCCTGGCCGACACCCCGGCCGCGGGCCTCGTGGGCGACCGCGAGCATACGGATCTCGGCCTCTCCGGAGCGGGCGAGGTCGGCCATCGGACCGCCGGAGGGGACGTAGGTGACGCCGCCGAGGAGGCGGCCGGAGTCGGCGGCGACCAGGACGTCCGCGGCGGCGGCGCGCTTGGCGACGTCCTTCAGCTCGCCGAGGTACCAGTCGGCGTCGCCGAAGGCGAGCAGTCCGTCCCTCAGGTACGCCTGCGCGGTGATCTCACCCAGTTCGTCGTGCTCGGCGGGCCCGACCGGCCGGATCTCGAAGTCCATGGAGGGAATTCTGTACGAGTCCGGCCGCGCCC
This sequence comes from Streptomyces sp. DI166, assembly GCF_900091315.1. GTDB lineage: Bacteria > Actinomycetota > Actinomycetes > Streptomycetales > Streptomycetaceae > Streptomyces > Streptomyces fuscus. The sequence continues at coordinate 44,605 of NZ_FLSP01000031.1, read as the reverse complement.
CGCGCCGGTTCACTCGCCGTCGGGTGCCGCCCCGCGGGAGCGCCGGTCGCGCCGGTGCAGCTTGTACGCGGCCAGGGTCAGCGCGGTGGACAGCACCACCCAGGCCAGCTGGTACCAGTAGAAGAACGGGACGCCGGCGACAGCCGGTTCGGCGCGCGCGTAGGAACCCACCCACAGCATCGCCACGAAGGGGGCGGTCAGGCACAGGGCGATGAGGACGCGGACCGGCGTCACCACAGGGCGTCGGTCCGCTTTCGGGGCGTCCGGCACCCGGGGTCCTCCCCTCACCGCAGATCCGTGCAATGCGCAGGCAATGTAGGCCACGGGCCGCGGCAGCGGAACCCCTCCGTGTCCCTCGATCGCCCCTGGGCAGCACGAAGGCCCTCCCGCCCCGCGTGGGACGAGAGGGCCGCCGGTGTGCAACGGGCCTATTCCGCGGGCCGCTTCAGGCGCGCCACGAACTTGTACCGGTCGCCCCGGTACACCGAGCGCACCCACTCCACCGGCTGTCCGTCGCGGTCCAGGGAGTGCCGGGAGAGCATCAGCATCGGCAGGCCCACGTCGGTGCCGAGCAGGCCCGCCTCGCGCGGGGTGGCCAGCGAGGTCTCGATGGTCTCCTCGGCCTCGGCGAGATGGACGTCGTAGACCTCGGCCAGCGCGGTGTACAGCGAGGTGTACTTGACCAGGGACCGGCGCAGCGCCGGGAAGCGCTTGGCGCTCAGGTGGGTGGTCTCGATGGCCATCGGCTCGCCGTTGGCCATGCGCAGCCGCTCGATGCGCAGGACGCGTCCGCCCGCGGTGATGTCGAGCAGGTCGGCGAGCCGGTCGTCGGCGGTGATGTAGCCGATGTCCAGCAGCTGGGAGGTCGGTTCCAGACCCTGGGCGCGCATGTCCTCGGTGTACGAGGTCAGCTGGAGCGCCTGCGAGACCTTCGGCTTGGCGACGAAGGTGCCCTTGCCCTGGATGCGTTCCAGCCGGCCCTCGACGACCAGTTCCTGGAGGGCCTGGCGCACCGTGGTGCGCGAGGTGTCGAACTCCGCCGCCAGCGTGCGCTCGGGCGGGACGGGCGTGCCCGGCGCCTGGGTCTCCGTCATGTCGAGGAGATGCTTCTTCAGGCGGTAGTACTTCGGCACGCGCGCGGTACGGACGGTCGCCCCACCCTCGTTCTCCGCACTGCTGACGTCGGTGCTCATGCTCTGCCTTCCAGGCTCCGGATGCGGCTCACATTCGTGATCCCTTCTATATACCGTCGCCACTGCTTTTGGTCTAGTCCATAAAGCCGAGTGGTCTAGCGGATGAGATTACTCCGGCAACGCTATTTTCGCTGCCTTCTTACTTAAAGGTTCCTGCATATGTAGGTCGCATAACGGCTGGTCAGCGCCCTTTCTGACCCCCTTGACAGGAATTTTGGTCTGGTCCAAGCTCCACCTACTGGTCTACACCATTGGTCCAGGTCCCGGCCCATGGGCGGGGGGTCCATGGGCATCCCTGAGGAGGGTGGCGTGAAGCGCAAGCTGATATCCGCGATCGGTGTCGCGGCAATGATGGTCTCCATCGCGGCGTGCGGGGGCGACGACGGCGACGACGGCAAGAAGGCCGGCGCGGACGGTTACGCGGGCCAGACCCTCACGGTCTGGGTGATGGACGGCTCGTCCCCCGACCAGTGGCAGAAGGACGTGGCCGCCGCCTTCGAGAAGAAGACCAAGGCGAAGGTCAAGTTCGAGGTCCAGCAGTGGAACGGCATTCAGCAGAAGCTGACCACCGCCCTGTCGGAGGAGAACCCGCCGGACGTCTTCGAGATCGGCAACACCCAGACCCCGGCCTACGCCAAGACCGGCGGCCTCGCCGAACTGGCCGACCTCAAGTCCGAGATCGGCGCCGACTGGACCGAGTCCCTGAACAATTCCTCGGTCTTCGAGGGCAAGCAGTACGCGGCCCCCTGGTACTTCGCCAACCGCGTCGTGCTCTACAACAAGAGCGTCTGGGCCGAGGCCGGTATCAAGGACACCCCCAAGACCCGGGACGAGTTCTACGCGGACCTGAAGAAGATCGGCGAGAAGACCGACGCCGAGCCGATCTACCTGCCCGGCCAGAACTGGTACCACTTCGTCGGCCTCACCATCGGTGAGGGCGCCGAGCTGGTGAAGAAGGACGGCGACAAGTACGTCTCCAACCTGGACGACCCGAAGGTCGCCGCCGCCATGGAGACCTACAAGAAGTTCCAGTCCCTCTCCAAGGCCCCGAAGGACAAGGACGAGGCCACCCCGCAGCAGGGCGAGGTCTTCGGCAAGGGCAACGTCGGCGCCTTCATCGGTATGGGCTGGGAGGCCGGTATCGCGATCGAGGCCAACCCGAAGATCGAGAAGGAGATCGGCTACTTCACGATCCCGGGTGCCACGGCCGACAAGCCCGAGGGTGTCTTCCTCGGCGGCTCCAACCTCGCCGTCGCCGCGGGCAGCAAGAAGCAGGAGCTGGCCAAGGAGTTCCTGCGGATCGCGCTCTCCGACGAGTTCGAGGGCCAGCTCGCCAAGGAGAACGGCGTCATCCCGAACAAGGAGGCGCTCCAGAGCAACCTGGAGGGCAACGCCGTCGCCGAGGCCGCCGCGCCGGCCGCCGCGGGCGGTGGCACCACGCCGCTGATCGCGGAGTGGGCCGCGGTGGAGAACGCGCCCAACCCGATCAAGACCTACATGACCGCCGTGCTGAACGGTAAGACCCCGGCCCAGGCGGCAGCCCAGGTCGAGGACGAGTTCAACAAGCGCCTGTCGCAGCAGCAGTAAGGCGCAGGTGGGGCGGGGGCCGCGGACAGCGGCCCCCTTCCCCGCGTACCGGCAGGTCTAGGAGGAAGAGAACGCGAGCATGACCGTGCAGACCGAACGGCCGCCCTCCGGCCCGGCGGACGTCCGCAAGACAGCGGGCGGCGCAGGATCCGGCAGGCCGAACCCGAGAGCGTCCCGCATCGGCGCGCTCGCCCCCTACCTGCTGCTGCTGCCCGCCGTCGCGGCCACGGTGCTGCTGCTCGGCTGGCCGCTGCTGAAGGATCTGTTGCTGTCGTTCCAGAACCTCAACATGGCGCAGCTGATCCAGCACGTCACCGAGTGGAACGGCGTCGACAACTACACCGAGGTCCTCACCGGTGAGGACTTCTGGCGGGTGACCCTCCGCTCGATCGTGTTCACGGCGGTCAACGTCGCCCTGACGATGCTTCTCGGCGGGCTGGTCGGCCTGCTGCTGGCACGGCTCGGCAAGCGCATGCGGTTCACGCTGATGATCGGCCTGGTGCTGGCCTGGGCGATGCCCGTGGTCGCCGCCACCACCGTCTACCAGTGGCTCTTCGCCCAGCGCTTCGGCGTGGTCAACTGGGTGCTGGACAAGCTCGGCTGGCACTCCATGGCCGACTACAGCTGGACCAGCGACCAGATGTCGACGTTCTTCGTCGTCACCGTGCTGATCGTCTGGATGTCCATCCCGTTCGTCGCGATCAACCTCTACGCCGCCACGACGACCATCCCGGGCGAGCTCTACGAGGCCGCGTCCCTCGACGGCGCAGGCGTCTGGAAGAGCTTCCTGACGGTCACCCTGCCGTTCCTGCGGCCCTTCCTGTACGCGACCACGTTCCTGGAGATCATCTGGATCTTCAAGGCGTTCGTGCAGGTCTACACCTTCAACCAGGGCGGCCCCGACCGCCTCACCGAGATCCTCCCCGTGTACGCCTACATCGAGGGCGTCGGCAACCAGCACTACGGCATGGGTGCCGCCATCGCCTTCCTGACCATCCTGATCATGGTCGGTCTCACCGCGTACTACCTGCGGATCGTGCTCAAGCAAGAGAAGGAAGAAGAGGAGGCCGGGCTGTGAAGCGCTCGCTCTTCGGCCGTATCTGGCCCAACGCCACGGCCGTCGTCCTGTTCATCGGCTTCGTCTTCCCCGTGTACTGGATGATCGCCACGGCGTTCAAGCCGACCGGCGACATCATCTCCGAGGACCCGGTCTGGTTCCCGACCGACATCACCTTCGAGCACTTCAAGACCGCGACCAGCGCGGACCACTTCTGGACGTTCGTCACCAACTCGCTGACCGTCACCGTCCTCGCCGTGGTGTTCTCCCTCGTCATCGCGCTGGCCGGGTCCTTCGCCCTGGCGCGGATGCGGTTCAAGGGGCGGCGCGGCTTCATCATCGGCTTCATGCTGGCCCAGATGGCGCCCTGGGAAGTCATGATCATCGCGATGTACATGATCGTCCGGGACGCCTCGATGCTCAACAGCCTCGTCCCGCTGACCGCCTTCTACACGATGATGATCCTCCCGTTCACCATCCTCACCCTGCGCGGCTTCGTCGCCGCCGTGCCGGCCGAGCTGGAGGAGTCGGCGATGGTCGACGGCTGCACCCGGATCCAGGCGTTCCGCCGGGTCATCCTGCCGCTGCTCGCGCCGGGCCTGATGGCCACCTCGATGTTCGGATTCATCACCGCCTGGAACGAGTTCGCCCTCGTGCTGGTGCTGAACAAGGACGCCGAGGCACAGACCCTGCCGCTGTGGCTGACCAGCTTCCAGACGGTGTTCGGCAACGACTGGGGTGCCACCATGGCCGCCTCGACACTGTTCGCCGTGCCGATCCTCATCCTCTTCGTCTTCCTCCAGCGCCGGGCCGTCAGCGGTCTGACCGCCGGCGCCGTGAAGGGATAACCGCACCCGATGACGACTTTCGCCAGCGATACGTTGACGCGGGACGCGCTCACCGTCCTCCAGCCCGGCTTCCCCGGCACCACCGCCCCCGACTGGCTGCTGCGCCGGATCGGCGAGGGCCTCGCCTCGGTCGGACTGTTCGGCCGGAACATCGCCACGCCCGAGCAGGTCGCCGCGCTCACCGCGCAGTTGCGCGCAGAGCGCGAGGACGTCCTCGTCGCCATCGACGAGGAGGGCGGCGACGTGACCCGGCTGGAGGTGCGCACCGGCTCCTCCTTCCCGGGCAACCACGCCCTCGGCGCCGTCGACGACGTCGACCTCACCCGCGCGGTCGCCCACGAACTGGGCCGCCGGCTCGCCGCGTGCGGGGTCAACTTCAACTGGGCCCCGTCCGCGGACATCAATTCCAACGCCGCCAACCCGGTCATCGGGGTGCGCTCCTTCGGCGCCGGCACCGACCTGGTCGCCCGGCACACCGCCGCCTATGTCACCGGCCTCCAGGCCGCGGGCGTGGCCGCCTGCACCAAGCACTTCCCGGGCCACGGCGACACCGCCGTCGACTCGCACGAGGCCATGCCGCGCATCGACGTCGGACTCGACGTGCTGACCGAGCGCGAACTGGTCCCGTTCCGCGCCGCCATCGCCGCCGGTTCACGGGCGATCATGACCGCGCACATCCTGGTCCCGGCCCTGGACGCCACCCGCCCGGCCACCCTGTCCCGGCCGATCCTCACCGACCTGCTGCGCGGCGAACTCGGCTACGACGGCCTGATCGTCACCGACGGCATGGAGATGCAGGCCATCTCCGCCACCTACGGCATCGAGCGCGGCAGCGTCCTCGCCCTCGCGGCCGGCGCCGACGCGATCTGCGTGGGCGGCGGCCTCAACGACGAGAACACGGTACGGCGCCTGCGCGACGCCCTGGTCACCGCCGTACGCACCGGGGAACTCCCCGAGGAACGGCTGGCGGACGCGGCGGAACGGGTCAGGGCGCTGGCCCGCTGGACGGCGGGCGCCGCCGCTGCGGCGGACGCCGAGCCGTCCGACGTCGGCATGGTCGCCGCCCGCCGCGCCCTGCGCGTGACCCCGGCCGTCGGGCACACCCCGGTCGCCGAGCCCGTCCACGTGGTCGCTCTGAGCCCGGTCGCCAACATCGCGGTCGGCGACGAGACCCCGTGGGGCGTGGGCGCCGAACTGGCCGTGCTGCTGCCCGGCACCGGGACCACCACCGGCACGGACGAGTCCGCGGCGGAGGAGGCCCTGAAGGCGGCGGGGGAGCGGCGGATCGTGGCCGTGGTCCGCGACGAGCACCGCCACCCGTGGATGGCGCGGGCCCTGGACACCCTGCTGCGCGCCCGCCCCGACACCATCGTGGTCGAGATGGGCGTCCCCCAGTCCGCCCCCCGCGGCGCCCTCCACATAGCCACCCACGGCGCGGCCCGCGCCTGCGGCCGAGCGGCGGCGGAGTACATCACCGGCCGCTAGCCGCCAGCCGCCAGCCGCCACAGACAGAAAGGCGCCGGTCCTCCGGATGGGGGAAGACCGGCGCCTTTCTTGTACCCAGAGTTGCCCTGGATGGGGTCGTCCTGGGGGCGCCCTGGACGGGCTTGCCCTAGATCCCCTGCCAGTCCGGCTTGTTGGCGTAGGTGTGGCGGAAGTAGTCCGCCAGCTTCAGCTTGGACGCGGCGGCCTCGTCGACCACCACCGTGGCGTGCGGGTGCAGTTGCAACGCCGACGCGGGACAGACGGCCGCCACGGGTCCCTCCACGGTCGCGGCGACGGCGTCCGCCTTGCCCTCGCCCGTGGCCAGCAGCACCAGGTGCCGCGCCTCCAGGATCGTGCCGATGCCCTGGGTGATGACGTGGTGCGGCACCTGCTCGATGTCCCCGTCGAAGAAACGGGCGTTGTCGATCCGGGTCTGCTCGGTCAGCGTCTTGATCCGGGTCCGTGAGGCCAGCGAGGAGCACGGCTCGTTGAACCCGATGTGCCCGTCGGTCCCGATCCCCAGCAGCTGCAGGTCCACGCCACCGGCCTCGGCCAGCGCCGCGTCGTACGCCTCGCAGGCCGCCTGGACGTCCTCGGCCGTGCCGTCCGGGCCCATGAACGCGTCCATGCCGATCCCGAGCGGCTCCAGCACCTCGCGCCGCAGCACCGAGCGGTAGGACTCCGGGTGCTCGGCGGGCAGCCCCACGTACTCGTCGAGCTGGGCGATCCGGGCCCGCGAGGTGTCCACCTCGCCGGCCCGCACCTTGGCCGTCAGAGCCTGGTAGATGGGCAGCGGCGTCGAGCCCGTGGCCACCCCGAGCAGGGCGTCGGGCTTGCGCCGCAGCAGCCGCGCCATGGCGTCGGCGATGAGCTCGCCACCCGACTTGGCGTCCGGAACGATGACAACTTCCACGCTGGCCTGCCGATCTGAAGAGGGGACTCAACCGGTACCCGAGAAGGGCTATGTGGTTTAGACCAATCTAACAGAGGAGGGCCCTCCCTCCCAGGCGAACGCGGGCTCCCGGCGCCCTGTCACTGCAGGCTCAGCAGCGACCCTCCCGTCGCGTCCAGGTGCTGCCCGGTCATCCAGCGCGAGTCCGGCGAGGCCAGGAAGGCGACCACGTCCGCCACCTCCTGAGTCGTCCCCACTCGCCCGAACACCGAGACCGACTCCGCGTGCGCCCGCATTCCGGCATCGGCCAGCACCGGGGCGGTGAGGTCGGTGTCGATGAACCCCGGCGCCACGGAGTTGGCCGTGATGCCGCGCGGCGCCAGCTCGACCGCGAGCGACCGGGTCAGCGTGGTCACCGCGCCCTTGGCCATGTGCGTGGCGGCGATGGCGGGTATCCCGAAGTCCGTGGCCGCCGTGACATTGATGATCCGGCCGTCGTCGCGCAGCCGCCCGAGCCCCTCCCGGATGACGAAGAACGGTGCCTTGGCGTTGAGCGCGTGCGCCCTGTCGTAGAGCTCCTCGTCGGTGTCGCCGACGGTCGCGAAGGTGGCCGCGCCCGCGTTGTTCACCATGATGTCCACCCCGTCCGCGTGCCGGTCGAACGCCTCCCAGAGGGCCCGCGCGTCCCCGGGCGCCCCCAGCACCGCCCGGACGGCGAAGGCGCTGCCGCCCGCCGCCTCGATCCCGGCCACCGTCTCCTTCGCCGCCGCCTCGCTGCTGCCGTAGTGCACGCCCACCCGTGCGCCGTCGCGGGCCAGCCGCTCGGCCACCGCCCGTCCGATCCCCCGGCTCGCCCCCGTGACCAGCGCCGTCCTGCCCGTGAGCACGCCCATGCCACACCCCCACATTTGTCTAGTGATCGCTACAGAAAGACCGTAGCGCACGACGGGATTCTTTCTCTAGTGCCCGCTATAGAATTCACCCCATGGAGCGCACCCAAGACCCCCGAACCGTCCCCGCGTCGCCCGCCGGCCGCCGTGGCCGGCCCCGCTCCTTCGACCGCGAGACCGCGCTGGAGAAGGCGATCATGGCCTTCTGGGAGCACGGCTACGAGGCCACCTCCGTCTCCGACCTCACCCGGATCATGGGTATCGGCGCCCCCAGCCTGTACGCGGCCTTCGGTGACAAGCGGGCCCTGTTCGACGAGGTCGTGGCCGAGTACGGCAGGCGCTACGCGGCCTTCGGCGAGCGCGCCCTGGCCGAGGAGCCCACCGCCCGTGCCGCCGTGGCCCGCATCCTGCGCGAGGCCGCCGAGTGCTACACCGCCCCCGACCGCCCCCAGGGCTGCCTGTACGCCCACGCGGCCACCAACTGCACCAGCCCCGAAGTGGGGGAGAGGCTGCGGGAGAAGCGCAACGAGGCCATCGCCGCGGTCGAGAGCCGGATCCGGGCGGACATCGCCGCGGGCCGCCTTCCCGCGGACACCGACGCCCGGGCGCTGGCCCGGCACGCCGGCGCTGTCGTCCAGGGCATGTCCCAGCAGGCGCGCGACGGCGCGAGCCGCGCGGAGTTGACGGCGCTGGCGGAAATTGCCCTGTCCATCTGGCCCCGCACATGAACCCACACGGGTTAGGCTTCGTGGTGGATGTCGGGGCGCCCGAGCCGGTGGCGCGCCCCGCGTCGGGCGTCACAACAACGAACATCCTTCAACGCATGGACACGTCGAGTGGTCTAGTCCACAATGGTGTGGAGAGTCCATGTGATACGAGGACGCGCAGCAGCTTCCGTCTTCCCCGCACAGGAAGACGGACGGAGGAACCGAGGCTCTCTGCCCTGACTGCCCCGGCTCCTCATCCTTCGGCCGACCGGGACCGCACACCCCACGGCCGATATTGCTCCGGGCTGCGGTGCCGGGAGGGTTGAGGGTCCCTCTCAGGCGCCGCGGCCCGCGGGTGTTTCCGGGGCCCCTTCCGCCGTACGGGCCCCGACGGCCGGCCGCCCGTTTCGGAGCCGCACAAACCCCCGGGTACGCTCGCACCCGTGCCCTCCATGAACGAGCTGGTCCACCAGCACACCGCTCTCGACGAGTCCGACCTTGAGTGGCTCCACCTGCTCGTCTCGGAGTGGCAGCTGCTCTCCGACCTGTCCTTCGCCGACCTGGTCCTGTGGGTCCCCACCCGCGACGGCACCCGGTATGTGTCGGTGGCCCAGATGCGGCCCAACACCGGCCCCACCTCCTACCAGGACGACATGGTCGGCCACCTCGTCCCGCGCGGCCGCCGCCCCATGCTGGACGCCGCCCTCGACGAGGGCCGCATCGTGCGCGAGGGCGACCCCGAGTGGCGCGAGGAGGTCCCGGTCCGGGTCGAGTCGATCCCTGTCCGGCGCGACGGCCGGGTTCTCGGCGTCATCGCCCGCAACACCAACCTGCTCACCGTGCGCACCCCGAGCCGCCTCGAACTGACGTATCTGCAGAGCGCCTCGGACCTGGCGCAGATGATCGCGGCCGGAGCCTTCCCGTTCGCGAACCAGCAGGTCGACATGGACGCCTCGCCCCGGGTCGGGGACGGCCTGATCCGCCTCGACGCCGACGGCATCGTCCAGTACGCCTCCCCGAACGCCCTCTCGGCCTACCACCGCCTCGGCCTCGCCGCCGACCTGGTCGGCCACCACCTGGGCAAGACCACCGCCGAACTCGCCCCCACCCACGGCCCCGTGGACGAGGCGCTCGCCAAGGTGGCCAGCGGCTGGGCGCCCCGTGAGTTCGAGATCGAGTCCGAGGACGGGGTCATCCAGTTCCGGGCGATCCCGCTCAAGCCCAAGGGCACCCGCATCGGTTCGCTGGTGCTGCTCCGCGACGTCACCGAACTGCGCCGCCGCGAACGCGAGTTGATCACCAAGGACGCCACCATCCGGGAGATCCACCACCGGGTGAAGAACAACCTCCAGACGGTCGCGGCCCTGCTGCGCCTCCAGGCCCGGCGGATCGAGTCCGACCGCGGCCGGGAGGCGCTCGAAGAGGCGGTGCGCCGGGTCGGCTCGATCGCGATCGTGCACGAGACGCTCTCCCAGAACCTGGACGAGCGGGTGGAGTTCGACGAGATCGCCGACCGGGTGCTGGCGATGGTCGCCGAGATCTCGCCCGGCAAGGTGACCGGCCGGCGCACCGGACGCTTCGGCATCCTGGACGCCGAGGTCGCCACGCCGCTGTCGATGGTGCTGACCGAGGTCCTCCAGAACGCCCTGGAGCACGGCTTCCGTCAGGGCGAGACCGGAACCGTCGAGGTCTCCGCGGTCCGCGGCGGCACCACCAAGGAGGCCCGCCTGCTGGTCACCGTCCAGGACGACGGCGTGGGCCTGCCGGAGGGCTTCGACCCGCACACCGCGGGCAACCTGGGCCTGCAGATCGTACGGACCCTGGTGGAGGGGGAGTTGGGCGGTACGTTCGACATGGTCCCGGCGCCGGAGCGCGGTACGCAGGTGATCCTGGACATTCCGGTGCGGGCGCACAAGTAGGCCGTACTGGCGGGGGCTTCGCAAGGGTCCCGAAAAGCGTAGGGCCCCGGAAAAGCAATGAGCCCCGGACCGAAAGGTCCGGGGCCAAAAGCTCGTGCTGCTCTTGCTAAGCGCATCGGGGGTACTGCGCGCTGCGGCTCGGGGGCGGGAGATGCGTACTCGCTGTACGCGCCGCCAAGCTCAGGCGGGGTGGGTGGGTCAGGCGGAGGCCTGACGGGCCCGGTTGCGGGCGGCACGGCGCTTCATGGCGCGACGCTCGTCCTCGCTGAGACCACCCCAGACGCCGGAGTCCTGGCCGGACTCAAGCGCCCACTGCAGGCACTGCTCGATAACCGGGCAGCGGCGGCAGACGGCCTTGGCTTCCTCGATCTGCAGCAGCGCAGGACCGGTGTTGCCGATGGGGAAGAAGAGCTCGGGGTCTTCCTCGCGGCAAACGGCGTTGTGACGCCAGTCCATGGCTGCTACCTCTCCTTGGTATTACGTGCAAGTTGCTTGTGAATGTGAACGCTTTCACGAATCCCTCAACAAGTGAAGGGCCGACCGTCAGGTTTCCCTGGCGTGGTCCTGTGATGTGAAGAGGGGTTCCGGTGATCTGTGGAGCCGGTGTTGCGGGCTGTCTCGATCGCCACGTAGAGACTCGCAAACCTCAGCGGCGGATACAACCCCTTCCGGAAAGTTTTTTTTGATTCCTCGGTGTCGACTAGGTCACAGCCGTACTTCCATGGGGTGGACCCTGGCCTAAACGTTCGAGTGAAAGGACTTTAGCCAGTTCTGCTCACACAATCACACGCAGTGCACGGCGTACGCCTGTGAACGTCACGCTCGTTCGCAGTCCCAGGTGGTCGCCGTCCATCTGAAGGGGCAGCGGGACCTTCGAATGCAAGGTGAACTGGTCCAGGTCGTGCAGTGAGGCGGCATGCTTGCCGTGCGGTCCCCGCTCGGGGGACGAAGTGAGCAACTGGGTCGCATACCGGGCAACCGCGAGCGTGGACATGCGGCTGAGACCGAGTACGTCGAGCCCTGTATCGAACGAGGCCTTAGGCGACGCGTACACCGGGCGATTGCCCAGATAGGTCCACGGAGCGGTATTGCAGACTATGGAGAGCACCAAATCGGTCACCGGTTCGGCACCGGGCCGCTCCAGGGTGATCGTGCCGTGCCGCCGGTTCGGCTCCTGGAGGAACTGGCGCAGCGCCTGCCGCATATAGAGGGCGTGCGTGGACTTCTTGCCCCGCTCGCGCTGCTGCTCGACCCGGCCGACCACACCCGCGTCGAAGCCGAGCCCCGCGCAGAAGGTGAACCAGCGGGCCGGAACCCCCTCGTCCTCGGTGCCCGGCGTCCCCGAGGCGATTCCCATGCCGACCGTCCGCCCGCTGCCCTCGCGCAGCGCGTCCAGTAGTGCGCCGGTCGCCTCCACCGCGTCGTTCGGCAGACCGAGCGCGCGGGCGAAGACATTGGTGGAGCCGCCGGGGACCACCGCGAGCCGCGGCAGCCGCTCCGGGTCGGGGCCGTTGTGCAGCAGTCCGTTGACCACCTCGTTGACGGTGCCGTCGCCGCCGAGGGCGACGACCAGGTCGACGTCCTGGCTCTCCGCGGCCTGCCGTCCGAGGTCGCGGGCGTGGCCGCGGTACTCGGTGGTGACCGCCTCCAGCTTCATCTCGCTGGCGAGCGCGTGGATCAGGACATCGCGCGTACGTGCGCTTGTGGTGGTTGCCGCCGGATTGACCACGAGAAGTGCACGCATGGATGGCAGCGTACCTACTGGGGGGTACCGAGCCCACACCGAACAGAGATCCAATATGAGAATCGGTGCGTGAACCTCACCACGGGCGCCCCGCGCGCACGCCGGGTGCCCGAGGGAGCGGACCCCGCGACGGCTACCCTGCTGGGGTGAGTGATGAGCAGAACCCCGCCCCGGAAGCCGGACCCCGCCCGCGGCGGCTGACGTACGCGGCGGCCCTCGCCGCGCTGGAGGGGCTCGCCCTGGTGGCCGGCGGGATCTGGATCCTCGTCCTGGGCGTGACCGGCGACCCGGACGACCGGCAGCAGGCGATCACCGGCGGAGTGACGCTGATGGTCCTCGCCCTGCTGCCGCTGCTCGCCGCCCGCGGACTGCTCGCCCGGCGCAGCTGGTCGCGCGGCCCGGCCGTGATCACCCAGATCCTGGCGCTGCCCGTCGCCTACAACCTGCTCCAGGCCGACAGCATGGCCATCCCCGCCGGGATCGCCCTCGCGGTGGTGGCCGTCGCCGCGCTGGTGCTGCTGGTGAACGCCGAGACCACCCGGGCCCTCGGTATCCGGGGGCCCGGCAACGCCTCCCAGTAGTACCCCGGCGCGGCCCCCTACTCCTCGACCAGCAGCTTCTCCCGCAGCTGGGCCAGCGTGCGGGCCAGCAGACGCGAGACGTGCATCTGCGAGATGCCGACCTCCTGCGCGATCTGCGACTGGGTCATGTTGCCGAAGAACCTCAGCAGCAGGATGCGCTTCTCGCGCGGCGGCAGATCCTCCAGCAGCGGCTTGAGGGACTCGCGATACTCCACGCCCTCCAGCGCCTCGTCCTCCGCGCCCAGGGTGTCCGCCACGGCCGGCGACTCGTCGTCGGTGTCGGGGACGTCCAGGGAGAGCGTCGAGTAGGCGTTGGCGGACTCCAGGCCCTCCAGCACCTCCTCCTCCGAGATGGCCAGCTTCTCGGCCAGCTCGTGGACCGTGGGGGAGCGGCCGTGCTGCTGGGACAGCTCCGCGGTGGCCGTGGTCAGCGCCAGACGCAGCTCCTGCAGACGGCGCGGGACGCGCACCGCCCAGCCCTTGTCGCGGAAGTGCCGCTTGATCTCGCCGACGACCGTCGGGGTCGCGTAGGTGGAGAACTCCACACCGCGGTCCGGGTCGAATCGGTCGACCGACTTGATCAGGCCGATGGTGGCGACCTGCGTGAGGTCGTCCAGCGGCTCGCCGCGGTTGCGGAACCGGCGGGCGAGGTGCTCCACGAGCGGCAGATGCATCCGCACCAGCTTGTTGCGCAGCTCCGCGTACTCGGGGCTGCCCTCCTTCAGCCCGCGCAGCTCGACGAACATGGCGCGCGCCCCGCTGCGGTCCTGCGGTTCACGCACCGGCGCCTCGTGCTGCGTGGCCGGCACGCCCTGTTCGTCGTCTCGCTCGTGCTCGCTCATCGTCCCGCCCGTCGCCCTCTGTCGAGCCCTTGTCTCAGCCCGGCCGGGGGTGCCCCCGTTCCGCCTCTGGCGAGGCGAGCCCTGTGCGGCGCCGTCCGGCGCTTCCGGCGCGCCGGCCGCGTCGTCCTCAGGATGCGGCCTGGCCTGCTCGGGAATGCCGTCCACGCCGTCCGCCAGGTGTCGGGAACCGCCCGGAGCGACCGCGTTGTCGGCGTTCTCGGCCGGCAGCTCCCGTGTGCCGCGCTCTTCGTCCCGCACCGGCCCGTCCCCGTCCTTCACGCCGGCCCGGGTCCCGCGCCGCGCTGTTTGTAGAGGCTGATCGAAACGGTTTTGTCGTCGTCCACGGCGGAGGAGACCTTGCCCGCCAGCGCGGACAGCACGGTCCAGGCGAACGTGTCCCGTGACGGTGCGTGACCGTCCGTGGTCGGTGCGGAGACGGTGACCTCCAGCGAGTCGTCGACGAGCCGGAAGACGCAACTGAGCACCGAGCCGGGCACGGCCTGCTGAAGCAGGATCGCGCACGCTTCGTCCACCGCGATGCGCAGGTCCTCGATCTCGTCGAGGGTGAAGTCCAAACGGGCCGCGAGGCCGGCAGTCGCCGTACGCAGCACCGACAGGTAGGCACCCGCAGCCGGCAGCCGGACTTCCACGAAGTCCTGGGTCGCGGGCTCGCCTGCGATCTGGGACACCCTCACCTCCAAGGTGGTACAAGCTTTTCGGGGCCGAGGGTCGCCCCTCGGGGTAACGCGATGTGTGGTTCAGCGGTGACGCTATCGCGCTCCGAACTTTCTTGTCCCCAGGACCCCAACCCCATGCTGTCACTCATAGTAAACACACGGATACGCTCCGTGGCTAGGGGGTCTGCGAGCCCAATTGGGAAGAGCGCGCGCCGGTTTGACGTACCCAGGCCGCCCGCACTCGAACCGTCCGGATGCGCAGTCGTGCCGTCACACCAGGACGTGGTCCACGAAACACCAGCGCCAGGCCTCACCCGGTTCGAAAGTCCGCATGATCGGGTGTCCGGACTCCTTGTGGTGCGCGGTGGCGTGCCGTCCGGGCGAGGAGTCGCAGCAGCCGACGTGACCGCAGCTGAGGCACAGCCGCAGCTGCACCGGGTGGGTGCCGTCCGCCAGACACTCCGGACAGGTCTCGCTCAGCGGACCTGGTTCCGGGTGAGGCAGCACGTCGGCATGCGTGCACTGTTTCATGATTGCCAGGTTACGACGGGCGTGTGCAAGGCCGCGCGGAAAATCGGCGGGCCGGACGGCGACGAGAGAGCGGGCGAGGCCCATGGACGTGATGCCCCTGCTGTTGCTGGTGGCGGGCAGTGCCGCGGTCGCGGCGGCCGCCCGGCGCACCCCGGTCCCGGCGCCGCTGCTGCTGGTCGCGGTGGGCCTGGCGGTGTCGTACCTGCCCGGCGTCCCCGAGTACACCCTCGACCCGCACGTCGTCCTCCCGCTGATCCTGCCGCCCCTGCTGCACACGGCCGCCACCGACAGCTCCTATCTCGACCTGCGGGCCCAGATCCGGCCCGTGGCGCTGCTGTCGGTCGGGTACGTGCTGTTCGCGACCTTCGTGGTGGGCTGGGCCGCCTATGCGCTCATTCCCGAGATGCCGCTGACCGCCGCCCTGGTGCTGGGCGCGGTGGTGGCGCCGCCCGACGCGGTCGCGGCCACGGCCGTCGCCCGCCGGGTGGGGCTGCCCTCGCGGATCACCACCATCCTCCAGGGCGAGTCCCTGGTGAACGACGCGACCGCCATCACCGCCTACCGGGTCGCGCTCGCGGCCGCCGTCGGCGAGGGCGCCACCTGGGCGGGCGGCATCGCCGAGTTCCTGGTCGCGGCGATCGGCGGCATCGGCATCGGACTGCTGCTCATGGTGCCGATCCACTGGCTGCGCACCCATCTGAAGGAGGCGCTGCTGCAGAACACTCTCTCGCTGCTGATCCCGTTCGTGGCCTACGCGGTCGCCGAGCAGGTGCACGCCTCCGGAGTGCTCGCCGTGGTGGTCGTCGCGCTGTTGCTGGGGCACCGCGCGTGGGAGGTCGATTTCGCCACCCGCCTCCAGGAGGAGGCCGTGTGGAAGATGGTCGCCTTCGTCCTCGAATCGGCGGTGTTCGCGCTGATCGGACTCCAGCTGCCGGTCGTCCTCAAGGGACTCGGCGAGTACGAGGGAGGACGCGCCGCCGCGTACGCGATCGTCGTCTTCCTGGTGGTCGTCGCCTCCCGGTTCGTGTGGGTCTACCCGGCGACCTTCCTGCCGCGCATGCTGTCGGCCCGGATCAGGGAGCGGGAGGACAACCCCACCTGGAAGGGACCGTTCGTCATCGCGTGGGCGGGCATGCGCGGCGTGGTCTCGCTGGCCATCGCCTTCTCCATCCCGCTCACCGTGCACGGCGGCGAGGAGTTCCCCGAGCGCAATCTGATCCTGTTCCTCACCTTCACCACCGTCATCGGCACCCTCGTCGTCCAGGGCGTCACCCTGCCCCCGCTGATCCGGCTGCTGAAGCTGCCCGGCCGCGACGTCCGGGCCGAGACCCTCGCCGAGGCCAACGCCCAGGCACAGGCGTCCCGCGCCGCCGAGCAGCGCCTCGACGAACTCCTCGCCGACGAGCGCAACGCCCTGCCGCCCCCGCTCGCCGACCGGCTGCGCAGCGTCCTGGAGCGCCGCCGCAACGCCGTCTGGGAGCGCCTCGGCCAGGTCAACCCGGTCACCGGGGAGACGGTCGACGACACCTACCGCCGCCTCTCGCGGGAGATGATCGGTGCCGAGCGCGAGGTCTTCGTCAAGCTCCGGGACGGCCGCTACATCGACGACGAGATGCTGCGCGCCCTGCTGCGAAGGCTGGACCTGGAGGAGGCGGCGGCCTTCCGCGAGGAGGGGTGAGAGGTCCACGACGCCTGGCGCCTGCACTACGGCCGCGGCGGCCTTCCGCGAGGAGGGGTGAGGCGATCAGGAGGCCGGGAACGGCCGTCCCGTGATCACCGCCGCGATCGTCGCCCCGCGCGCGAAGGCGCCCTCCTCGGCGAGCGTCAGCAGCCCGTACAGCAGCTTGGCGACGTACATGCGCTCCACCGGGACGGCGTGCCGGTCCTCGAAGTCGGCGGCGAAGGACTCCAGTTCGGGTCCGGTACGCGCGTAGCCGCCGAAGTGGAAGCGGTCGTCCAGGGACCAGTCCCCGCGCGGGCCGCCGAACGCCGCGTGCTGGAGGGCCCGTATCTCCCGCGTGAGGAAACCGCCCTTGAGCACGGGCACCCCGAGCGCCCGCCGGCCGGGGCCGAGACCCGCGGCCAGTCCGGCGAGGGTGCCGCCGGTGCCGCAGGCGACCGCGGCCACGTCGCAGTGGCCGCGCAACTCCTCGCCGAGGGCCCGGCAGCCGCGCACGGCGCGGATGTTGCTGCCGCCCTCCGGGACGACGTACGCCTCCTCGGCGCCTGCCTCCCGCAGGAGCGCGGCGAGGACGTCCGGCTCGGTCTTGCGCCGGTACGTCGACCTGTCGACGAAGTGCAGGCGCATGCCGTCGGCGGCGCAGCGGGCGAGGGAGGGGTTGAGGGGGCGGCCGGCCAGTTCGTCGCCCCGGACCACCCCGACCGTCTCCAGACCCAGCAGGCGGCCCGCGGCGGCGGTGGCGCGCAGATGGTTGGAGTAGGCGCCGCCGAAGGTGAGGACGGGCCGGCCGGCCGCCGCTGTGAGATTGGGCGCGAGCTTGCGCCACTTGTTGCCGATCAGCTCCGGGTGGATCAGGTCGTCGCGCTTGAGCAGCAGCCGCACCCCGCAGCGGGCGAATCGTTCGTCCACGATCTCCTCAAGCGGCGAGGGGAGCCGGGGCTGAAGGGCGTCGAGGCTGGTCACGGCACCATTGTCGAACATGATCGCGGTTCGCGACGCCCGTGTGCCCAAGCGGCTGGTGATCCATTCCCGCTCTTTCGTGTAATAGCATCGACACTCTGCGTAAGGAAGGCTTGGCCCTGCGATTCGATGCCCGGCGCGATCGGCGTCGGTGCATGACCGGGAGGGCAATTCCTTATGTCGGTAGGCGAAGAGATCCGCACTGACGAGAGCAGGCCGCAGCAGAGTCTCGGCACTGCCGCCGCGCGGAACCTGGCCACCACCACCAAGTCGGCACCCCAGATGCAGGAGATCAGCTCGCGCTGGCTGCTGCGGATGCTGCCGTGGGTCAATGTGCAGGGCGGTACCTACCGGGTGAACCGCCGCCTCAGCTACGCCGTCGGGGACGGCCGCGTCACCTTCGTGAAGACCGGTGACCGGGTCGAGGTCATCCCCGCCGAGCTGGGCGAGCTGCCCCCGCTGCGGGACTTCGAGGACCTGGACGTACTCACCGAACTCGCCCGCCGCTGCGAGCAGCGCGAACTCGCCGCGGGGGAGGTGCTCGCCTCCTTCGGCAGCCCCGCCGACGAGGTCTATCTGCTGGCGCACGGCCGGGTGGAGAAGATCGGCACCGGCCCCTACGGCGACGACGAGTCGCTGGGTGTGCTGGCGGACGGCGCCTACCTCGGCGACCACGCCCTGCTCGGCGAGGACGCCATCTGGGAGTACACGGTCCGCACGGTCACCGGCTGCACCCTCCTCGTGCTGTCCCGGCAGGACGTCGAACAGGTCGCCGAGCGCTCCGAGGCGCTCCGCGAGCACCTCACCGCGCACCGCGCGATCCCGGCCCAGCGCGCCAACAAGTACGGCGAGAAGGAGATCGACCTCGCCGCCGGCCACAGCGGTGAGGCGGACATCCCGCACACCTTCGTCGACTACGAGGCCAGCCCCCGCGAGTACGAGCTGAGCATCGCCCAGACGGTGCTGCGCATCCACACCAGGGTCGCCGACCTCTACAACCAGCCGATGAACCAGACCGAGCAGCAGCTCAGGCTGACCGTCGAGGCGCTCAAGGAGCGCCAGGAGCACGAGCTGATCAACAACCGCGAGTTCGGCCTGCTCAACAACTGCGAGTACGACCAGCGGCTCCAGCCGCACGACGGCGTGCCCAGCCCCGACGACATGGACGAGCTGCTCAGCAGGCGCCGCGGCACCAAGCTGTTCCTCGCCCATCCGCGGGCCATCTCCGCCTTCGGGCGTGAACTCAACAAGCGCGGGCTCGTCCCCGAGACCATCGACATGGCGGGCAACCGCATCCCCACCTGGCGCGGGGTGCCGATCTTCCCGTGCAACAAGATCCCGGTCACCGAGGCCCGTACCACCTCGATCATCGCCATGCGTACCGGTGAGGCCGAGCAGGGCGTCATCGGTCTGCAGCAGGCCGGCATCCCGGACGAGATCGAGCCCAGCCTGTCGGTGCGGTTCATGGGCATCAACGAACAGGCGATCATCAAGTACCTCGTGACCGCGTACTACTCGGCCGCGGTCCTGGTCCCGGACGCGCTCGGCGTGCTGGAGAACGTCGAGATCGGACGCTGGCGGTGACCCAGCCCCCGGCAGCCGGTGTCCCCGCCCTCCGGGGCGGGTACACCCTTGGGGTACGGCGATCGTCCGAGACGCGTGAAAGGCGGAGGCCCATCGGGACCCAGACACACGCCGGACCGGGTCCGCTCGACGGGCAGGAGGCGATGGCGATCCTGGAGCGTGCGCGAGGAGCCGTCGACCCCGAACTGCGGTCCGCCATCGAATCCTTGCCGGACGCCATGCGCCGGACCGCGCTCTACCACTTCGGCTGGCAGCACGCCGACGGCACGCCCGCCGCGGGCAACGCCGGGAAGGCGATCCGCCCCGCGCTCGTCCTCACCGCGGCCGAGGCGCTGGGCGGGCCCCCGCCCGCAAGGCGGCGGTGCGGGCCGCGGCGGCGGTGGAACTGGTCCACAACTTCACGCTGTTGCACGACGACGTGATGGACCGGGACACCACCAGGCGCCACCGGCCCACGGCCTGGACCGTGTTCGGTGACTCCAACGCGATCCTCGCCGGGGACGCGCTCCAGGCGCTCGCCCTGCGGCTGCTCGCCGAGGACCCGCACCCGGCGTCCACGGCGGCCGCCGGCCGGCTCGCCGCCTGTGTCGTCGAACTGTGCGAGGGGCAGCACACGGACACCGCCCTGGAGCAGCGGGCCTGCTCCGACGTCGGCCTCGACGAGACGCTCGCCATGGCCGAGGCCAAGACGGGGGCGCTGCTGGGCTGCGCCTGCGCCCTCGGCGCGCTCTACGCGGGAGCGTCGCGGGAGGACGTCGAGGCGATGGACGCCTTCGGCCGGCAGGCCGGGCTGGCGTTCCAGCTCATCGACGACGTGATCGGCATATGGGGCGACCCACGGCGCACCGGTAAGCCGGCCGGGGCGGACCTGGTGGCCCGCAAGAAGTCGCTGCCCGTGGTCGCCGCGCTGACCTCCGGCACTCCGGCGGCGGCCGCGCTGGCCGAGCTGTACGCGGTACCCCACGGCAAGGGAGGTCTGGCGGCGGAGGAGGAGACGGCCCGGACCGCACTGGCCGTGGAACAGGCGGGCGGACGGGACTGGGCCCAGGTCCAGGCCGCCGACCGGATGGCCCGCGCCATGCAGGAACTGGCCCGCGCCGTCCCCGAACCGGAGTCGGCGGGCGGCCTCCTGGCCCTCGCCGAGTTCGTCACCCGACGCACCACCTAGCTCACCGAAGACCCCGGACCGGTGGTCGTGAGGCTCCTGACCCCGCACGACCACCGGCTCCGGCCAGGCGGGTCCCGCACATCCCCACGGTGTGCGGGGCCCGTTCATGTGAGGGCGTGTGGGTTCCTGCCACCGGCAGGGGCCAATTCCCGTCAATCTCGGCCCCGTCGCACCACCGCACCCGCCAACCGCCATACGATCACCGCCGGTTCACACGGAGGGGCGGACGATGAGCGCAGGCATCCGGCAGGCAGGCCAGGGCGACCGGGACCTGGTCGTGCGGTTGCTCGACTCGGCCTTCCAGGACGATCCCGTCAGTGGCTGGGTCTTCCCCGGGGACGAGTACCGCCGGGCCACCCACCACCGCCTCATGGCGGCCTTCGCCGACATCGTGCTGGAGGCCGGGCGGATCGACATGACCGAGGACGGGTCCGCCTGCGCGCTCTGGCTGCCGACGCCCGCCGGGGGCCACGAGGCCGACGACGAAGGGCCCGCGCAGGTGCGGGCGGCCGTCGACCCCGACAACGAGCGCGTCGAACTCATCGCCAGGCTCACCGCCGGGATACACCCGACCGACCGCGCCCACGAGTACCTGTGGATGATCGGCGTCCGGCCGGGCCGGCAGGGCGAGGGGATCGGTTCCGCGCTCATGGGAGCCGTCCTCGACCGCTGTGACCGTGAGGGCACCCCCGCCTATCTGGAGGCGAGCAGCGAGCGCAGCCGGAAGCTGTACGAGCGGCTCGGGTTCGATCTGCTCGGCCGGCCGCTGCAACTGCCCGACGGCCCGCAGATGTTCCCCATGTGGCGCGAGCCGCGGCACTCCGGCGAGCCGCGCAACTCCGGCGAGCCGCGTCAGTCCTGAGGCACGATCGTCGCCACGATCCGGTCGATCAGCCCCCCCGGCACGCTCACCCCCGGCAGCACGCCGTCCAGCACCCCCGGCAGGGTCAGGTGCTCCAGGATCAGGCCGAGCATCGCCAGATAGAGCACCGCGACGGTCTCGTCACCGCCGGGGAGACCGGCGTCGCGGTGGAACTCCATGCCCTCGGTCAGGTCCCCGCGCACGGACGCGGTGTACGAGTCACGCAGTTCCGGGCGGCGGGTGGCCTCCAGGCGCATCTCCAGCAGGGCCAGGTATCCCGTGCGGTCCCGCGTGGCGCGGTCCATCAGGTCGTGCATGAACGCCGCGACCAGTGACCGGTCCTTGGGCCGTTCCAGCAGCTCCTCGATCACCTTCGGGTCGGGGGCGAGCCGTACGTGCAGACGGGCGTCGATCTGGCGGAGCAGGTCGTCGCGGCCGGTGAAGTAGTTGGACGCGGTACCCACCGGCACCCCCGCCTCGGCGTCCACCGCGCGGAACGTCAGCCCGCGCGCCCCTTCCCGCGCCAGCACCTCCACCCCGGCGTCCACCAGCGCGGCCCGGCGCTCCGGATTCCTGGCCAATGCGGAATCTCCTCTCCCACTTCAGTCCCGGCCCATAAATACGCTTGCAACCACTACAAGCGAAGTACTACAACTGGAGTTGTTCACGGTCAGCCTACGAAAAGAGACCGGCTTGCGAAAGCTCACGTACTTCGTCGCCTGCTCCATCGACGGTTTCATCGGCGCCCCGGACGGCGACGCCTCCTCGATGTTCGCCTTCCTGGACGAGGAGTTCCTCGGCTACCTCGCCGCGCAGTGGCCGGACACCATCCCCGTCCAGGGCCGCGAACAGCTCGGCCTCAAGGGCGCCGAGAACCTCCACTTCGACACGGTCGTCCAGGGCCGCGCCAGCTATCAGCTCGCCCTGGACGCCGGTGTCACCAGCCCGTACGGCCATCTGCGCGAGTACGTCGCCTCGCGCTCGCTCGGCACCTCCCCGGACCCGAACGTCACCGTCATCGAGGAGGACCTCGTCGGCCGGATCCGCGAGCTGAAGGCCGAGGAGGGAGAACTCGGCATCTGGCTCTGCGGCGGCTCGCAGGTCGCGGGCGAACTGCTCGACGAGATCGACGAGTTGGTGATCAAGACCTACCCGCAGGTGTACGGCGCGGGCATGCCGATGTTCGGCACCGGCTTCGCCGTCACCGACTTCACGCTGGAGGACGTCCGTACGTTCGGCAACGGCGTGGTCGTCCGCACCTACGCACGCAAGCGCTGACCGTCCTACCCTGAGGACATGGACAGCGAGACACGTGCCTGTCCGGCCTGCGGACAGTCCGTCGAAACGGTCGTCCGGCGCCACAAGACGCTGGGCGCGTGGGTACCGCGCTGGGTGCCGGGCCCCTGCCACAATCCCGACTGCGAGGCGTACGTCGAGGAGGGCGCCGAGGAGGAGCCGCACCCGCACCACCGCACGCACCACCATCACCCCCAGCCCTCGCCGGTGCGGTCCGTGAGCCCGGAACGGCCCGAGAGCCCGCAGCGGCCCGCGGGCCCGGATGGCTCCGAGGGCCCGGAACAGGCCGAACAGCCCGCCGCGAAAAATTCCTGAGTTTTCCCGCCGCACCATGTCGAGAGCGCGGGCCCGGCTCCGACGTCCCCTGTGAAGAGCCGCCCGGACGGGCGGCCCGAGACGAAGGAGCGAGTCATGAAGTACCTGGTCATGGTGCAGGGCAGCCAGGCGGACTACGAGGTGATGAAGGGCGGCGGACCGGAGGGCTCCCCGGTCTGGACCGAGCAGGACATCCAGGCGATGTTCTCCTTCATGGGCGCCCTCAACGACGAACTCGCCGAGAGCGGCGAACTGATCGACGCCCAGGGCCTGACCGAGCCCGCGCAGGCCCGGCACGTCGGCCTCGGCGACGACGGCAAGCCCGTCATCACCGACGGCCCGTACAGCGAGACCAAGGAGCTGATGGCGGGCTACTGGGTCCTGGACTGCGCCAGCCTGGAGCGGGTCACCGAGATCGCCGCCCGCGTGCTGGAGTGCCCCCAGCCAGCCGGTGCGCCGGTCTACCCGGTCGTCATCCGGCCCATCGGCGAGGCGGGCGGAGACATCTGAACCCCATGAGTACCCCCGTCGAGGACCTGCTGCGCGCCAGCGCGCCGCAGGTCCTCGGCGCGCTGGTACGCCGGTACGGCCATTTCGACGCCGCCGAGGACGCCGTACAGGAGGCCCTGCTCGCCGCGGCCGGGCAGTGGCCCGCGAAAGGGGTGCCGGACAATCCGCGCGGTTGGCTGATCAAGGTGGCCTCGCGGCGGCTGGTGGACGCGCTGCGGGCGGAGGGAGCCCGGCGGGCGCGCGAGGAGAAGGCGGTGGCGCTCGGGGAGCGCCTGGCCACCGGTGCGGACCGGGCGCCGCGCGAGGACGACTCCCTCTCCCTGCTCTTCCTGTGCTGCCATCCGAATCTGACCCCGCCCGCGCAGATCGCGCTCACCCTGCGCGCGGTCGGCGGACTGACCACGGCGGAGATCGCCCGCGCCTATCTGGTGCCGGAGGCGACCATGGCCCAGCGGATCAGCCGGGCAAAACAGAAGGTGCGCGGGGTGCGCTTCGGGCGGCCCGACCGCTGGGCCGAGCGGCTGCCCGCGGTCCTGCACACCCTGTACCTGATCTTCAACGAGGGCTACACGGCGACCTCAGGGGCGAGCCTGCAGCGGCGCGAACTGGCGGGTGAGGCCATCCGGCTCACCCGGATGGCCCACCGGCTGCTCCCGGACCTCGGCGAGGTGACCGGGCTGCTGGCCCTGATGCTGCTCACCGATGCCCGCCGCGACGCCCGCACCGGACCGCACGGCGACCTCGTCCCCCTCGACGAACAGGATCGCTCCCGCTGGGACAAGGCGGCGATCGAGGAGGGCATCGCCCTGATCACCCACGCCCTGCGCAGCGGCCCCGCCGGTCCCTACCAACTGCGCGCCGCCATCGCCGCCGTCCACGACGAGGCGCCCAGCGCGGACGCCACCGACTGGGAGCAGATCCTCGGGCTCTACGACGTGCTGGTCCGCCTCGTCCCCGGCCCCGTGGAGCGCCTGAACCGCGCGGTCGCCGTCGCCATGGTGCGCGGCCCGGCGGCGGGGCTCGCCGAAGTGGACGCGCTGGAGGGCGAACTGGGTCACCGCCGGGACGCCGTACGGGGTCATCTGCTGGAGCGGGCCGGAGCCTACGAGGAGGCGCGGGCCGCCTACGAGTCGGCGGCCGGGCAGACCATGAGCCTGCCGGAGCAACGGTACTTGCGGGCGCGGGCGGCCCGGCTGGGCCCGTAGCGTGACCGCATGAGCGAACCGATCGTCCATCTGACCCGACGCTCCCAGTGGGACGCGGCCCGTGCGCAGGGCATGTACGAGATCTCCACCCGCGGCCGGACCCTCCAGCAGGAGGGCTTCATCCACTGCTCCACGCGCACCCAGCTCCCGCGCATCGCGGCGGCCTTCTTCTCGGACCTGGACGATCTGGTGGTCCTGGTCGTGGACCCGGACCGGTTGACAGTGCCCGTGCGCTACGAAGCGGCCGAGCCCGGCGGCGAGGAGTTCCCGCATGTGTACGGGCCGATCCCGGTGGACGCCGTGGTCGGGGTGGAGCCGTGGAAGTGAGGGCCGGTCAGCGGAAGTCGGCGAGGTGATCGGTGGCCCAGGCGGTGAAGGGGCGGGGGGAGTGACCGGTCAGCTCCCGCACCGTGTCGGTGAGCGGCACGGGCCTGCCGTCGTGGGAGCGCCACCAGTTCAGCAGTGGCTCCGCGTAGTGCTCGGGCAGGTAGTCGGCGGTCTCCAGCTTCCACTCCTCCCGGCTGACGTGGCGCACGGCCACGGGCTGGGCCAGCACCTCGGCCAGCAGGTCGATCTGCTCTGCGAAGGTCAGCGACTCGGGCCCGGTGAGTGTGTAGTGGCCGCCGCGGAGACGGGGGTCGGTCAGGACGGCGAGGGCGGCCTCGGCGATGTCCCGTTCGTGGAGGGGGTCGCTGTGGGCGTTCGGGTAGGGGAGGCTGATCGGCTGTCCCGACCGGATGGGCCAGGCCCAGGCCGCCGCGTTGGAGGCGAAGGCGCCGGGGCGCAGGATCGTGGTGGTCAGCGGGGAGTCGAGCAGGGCGCGCTCCACGTCCAGGTGCGAGCGGGCCAGCGGGTCGTTCTCGGCGTCGGGGCCGAGGACTCCGGCGGAGGACAGGAGCACGATGTGCTCGACCCCGGCCTTGAGGGCGTGGCCGACGAAGTCGTGGATCTGCTCGGGGCGGGCGTAGAGGAACACCGCGTCGACGCCGTTCAGGGCGGTGGGGAAACCGGCGGGGTCGGTGAGGTCGAGCGGCACGGTCCCGACGCCGCCGGGCGGGTCGAGTTCGCCGGGGCGCGCTGAACCGAGCCGTATCGGCAGGCCCCGTGAGTGGAGCAGCTGGGCGAGGTGGGCGGCGACGGCGCCGCGGGCGCCGGTGATCAGGAACATGGGTTTTCCCCCTGGTGCGGCTGGACGCGAACGTTGTACGTAACGAACACTGTTCGCTTCGGTCATGACGGCGACCGTATGTAACGAACGTTGTTCGTGTCAAACGCTGTTCGTGTCAAACGTCGTTCGTGCCCGGGCTAGGCTTCCCCCATGAGCACCCCACCGGTCAGCCGCCGCGCGCGGCCCGCCAAGGCGCCCCTCAGCCGCGAGGTCATCGTCCGTACCGGCCTGGACATCCTGGACCGCGACGGCCTGGACGCCCTGACCATGCGCCGCGTCGCCAAGGAACTCGACACCGGCCCGGCCTCGCTCTACGTCTACGTCGCCAACCGCGACGACCTGATGGCCGCCATGCTCGACCAGGCCCTGGCCCCCGTCCCGCACACGGCGCCCCCCGCCGGGACCGGCTGGCGCGAGCGGCTGCACGCCCTGATGCGGGCCGCGATCGAGGCGATGAGCCGCCACGAGGGGCTCGCCCAGGTCGCCCTCGGCGCCATCCCCACCGGCGACAACGCCCTGCTCGTCATCGACCGCATGCTGGCCCTGCTCAAGGAGGGCGGCCTCGACGACACCACCGCCGCCTGGGCCGTGGACCTGCTCTACCTCCACGCCGCCGCGGCGGCGGCCGAACAGAGCGCGTACGACACCAAGGCGCAGGACGAACAGACCGCGGTCGCGGCGGCCGACGCGCACTTCGCCGCGCTCCCGCCCGACCGGTACCCCATGGTCACAGCCCTGCGCGGCCCCCTGTTCGCCCCCGGAGACCGGGACACCTGGGGCATCGACGTCCTGATCAACGGCATACTCCGCACACCCGCGGGCTGAGAGGGGATCACACGCATGCGACGGCGCCGGTTATGGCGATGGGCAGTGGTCGTGTGGGCGGTCGCGGTGACCGTCGCCGGAGGGGCCACGCTGTGGCTCCAGGACTCCCGGCCGCCGGGCGAGGACGGGAAGACGTACCGGTGGCAGGAGTTCGAGCCGCGGCCGACACACGACTCCGACTGCCCGGGTCCCGGAAAGACACCCACGCCCCGACCCGACGGCACGGTCGTGGATTGCGCCTACGCCTATTCGACCGTGGAGCCCTGAGCGGGCAGTCCGCCCGTGTGCGGGTCCCGGCCCGTCAGGCAGTACAGGCCGCCCGCCGGGTCGCGCAGCACGCTCCAGTGGGCGCCGTGGCGTACGAGTTCGGCGCCGAGGCGTTCGTGGGCGGCCAGGCTCGCCCCGATGTCCGCGCAGGCGAGGTCCAGGTGGGCGGAGGTGGGGCGCTCCTCGCCGAGCCGCTGGATGAGGATGCGGACCGGCAGCCCGGCCGGTGGCCGCAGGACATGGAACTCCGGCAGGGAGCCGGGGCGGGACTCCCAGGCGGGCAACAGTGCCGTCCAGAAGGCGACTTCGGCGTCGTGACGCGAGGGCGGGGTGTCCAGGCAGACCTGGTCGAGCCGGGTGCCGTGGACGACGGGCGGGCGCTCGGCCTCCCCGCTCCAGGGGACCGAGCAGAACAACTGCCCGGCGGGCGACCGCAGTACGGCCCACTCCCCGTGATCGGCGACCGACTCCGCGCCCGCGCGCAGTGCGTCCTCCCGGAACCCCGCGACATCCTCCACGGCGAAGTCGAGATGGGCGCCGCCCGGCCCCGCGCCCACGCCCTGCACCTTGACGCACGCGTCGCCGGACTCCGGCAGCAGGGTGACGAACTCGCCCTTGTCCCCCCGGAGTTCGGACAGCCGGGTGCCCGTGACGGCGGTCCAGAAGTCGCAGGCGGCGCCGAAGGAGCCGGCGGGGCGGTCGACGAAGGCGTACGTCCAGCGGATGGTCATGGACGCGATCGTAGATCGACCGCGGGGTTCACTTGTTCGGTTCCATGAACCGCAGCATGTTCCCGGCCGGGTCCCGGAAGGCGCAGTCGCGCACCCCGTACGGCTGGTCCATCGGCTCCTGGATGACGTCGCCGCCGGCCTCCCGCACCCGCTCGAAGAGGGCGTCGCAGTCGTCGGTGGTGAAGTTGACCCCGTGCAGCACGCCCTTGGCGAGCAGCCGCGCCATGGCCTCACGGTCGGCGGGGGAGATGTCGGGGTCGGCGCCGGGCGGCTCCAGCACGATGTCCACGTCGGGCTGGGACGGCGACCCGACGGTCACCCACCGCATGCCCTCGAACCCGACGTCGTTGCGGACCTCCATGCCCAGGACGTCCCGGTAGAAGGCGATCGCCTTGTCGTGGTCGTCGACGGCGAGGAAGCAGTTCTTCAGCCTGATGTCCATGGCGCCAGGCTAGGCCGTGTCCGCAAAGTCCCGCCTGCCGAGCGGCACGCCCTCTCGGCCGTTACGCCCGCTTCTTCCCCTTCGGACGGGTGAACCGGCGGGCCACGCAGGCCGGGATCACCGCCCCGTCGTCGTGCGGCCGGGCCCGGTACGCGCTCGGTGTCTCGCCCACCAGTTCGGTGAACCGCGCGCTGAAGGAACCCAGCGAGGTGCATCCCACCGCCATGCACACCTCCGTCACACTCAGGTCCCCCCGGCGCAGCAGCGCCTTGGCCCGCTCGATCCGGCGGGTCATGAGATAGCCGTACGGAGTCTCCCCGTACGCGGCGCGGAAGCTGCGCTGGAAGTGCCCCGGGGACATCAGCGCGGTCCGCGCGAGCGCGGCGATGTCGAGCGGCTCGGTGTACTCCCGGTCCATCCGGTCACGCGCCCGCCGCAGCCGTACCAGGTCCTCGGTGTCCACCTGGCCAGCATGCCACGAACGCCGAAGGGCCCGGCCGAGTGCTCGGCCGGGCCCTTCCGGAAACGCCCGTCGACCCGCGATGGTGCACCGACCGCCGGTCGGAGCGCTCCCAACAGGCCGTGGATCAGGCCTTCTTGGTCTCCCAGAAGATCTTGTCGATCTGGGCGATGTAGTCCAGCGCCTTCTGGCCGGTGGCCGGGTCCGTGGACGCCTTGGCGGCCGAGAGGGCCTTCAGGGCGTCGTTGACCAGCTGGTGCAGCTCCGGGTACTTCTCGAAGTGCGGGGGCTTGAAGTAGTCGCTCCACAGGACCGACACGTGGTGCTTGGCGAGCTCGGCGCGCTGCTCCTTGATGACGGTCGCACGGGCCTGGAAGTGCGGGTCGTCATTGGCGGCCATCTTCTCCTGCACGGCCTTGACCGACTCCGCCTCGATGCGGGCCTGGGCAGGGTCGTACACACCGCAGGGCAGGTCGCAGTGCGCGCTGACCTTCACCTTGGGGGCAAACAGGCGGGAAAGCATGGAGCATTCCTTCCTCGTGATCGTCTTCTCAGGTGGGACATTACTCCCTGAGGGACGGGTTTTCGCGAGTGCCCCCTTGGGCTTAGGACAAAAGTCCGGGGTCGGGCCGAGACTGGTGGAGGATAGGACAGGGGAGGTGCCGCTGATGCCGGAACTGTCGCAGGAGACCGAACGCGGGCGGCCGTTGCTGCCCTTCGGGCCGGCCGAGGTGACCGGGCCGTCGATGGTGCCCACGCTGCACCACGGCGACCGGCTGCTGGTGCACTGGGGGGCTCGTGTCCGGCCCGGTGACGTGGTCGTTCTGCGCCATCCGTTCCAGCAGGACCTGCTCGTCGTCAAGCGTGCGGCGGAGCGCCGCGAGGGCGGCTGGTGGGTGCTCGGGGACAACGCGTACGCGGGCGGGGACAGCACCGACTACGGGACGGTCCCGGAGGAGCTGGTGCTCGGCAGGGTGCGGGCCCGGTTCCGGCCGCGCAGGGCGGATCAGCGCTCGCCGCTCGCGCGGGCGCTCTGGGT
The DNA here is from genome assembly GCF_900091315.1 of Streptomyces sp. DI166. Taxonomy (GTDB): domain Bacteria; phylum Actinomycetota; class Actinomycetes; order Streptomycetales; family Streptomycetaceae; genus Streptomyces; species Streptomyces fuscus. The sequence continues at coordinate 15,139 of NZ_FLSP01000031.1, read as the reverse complement.
GCTCTCCGCGGCCCGGCCGGTGCTCTCCGACCGGTCCGCCTCCAGGCGTTTGCGGGCCCGGTAGGCGGCCACGTTCGCCCGGGTGGCGCAGCGGTCGGAGCAGTAGCGCCGGGACCGGTTGGTCGAGGTGTCGAGGTAGGCGTTGCGGCACGGCGCCGCCTGGCACAGGCCCAGCCGGTCCACGCCGTACTCGGTGAGGTGGAAGGCCAGCCCCATGGCCGCGATGGCCGCGTAGCCGGAGGTCGCGTTGGAGGGGTGGTCGGCGAGGTGCATGTGCCACAGCGGGCGCCCGTCGTCGTCCCGGAAGTCGTGCCCGGAGATCTGCGGGCTGACCGGGAACTCCAGCAGCAGTGAGTTCAGCAGGTCCACCGCGAGGGTCTCGTCGCCGCCGTCCGCCGCCTCGAAGACCGCGCGCAGCCGGGCCCGCACCGAGCGGAAGCGGGTGACGTCGGCCTCCGTCGCGCGCCGCGCCGCCGACTGGTTGGCGCCGAACAGCTCGCGGACGGCCTCGACGGACGTCAGCGTGTCCTTGCCCCGGGCCGGGTCCTCGCTGTTGACGAGACGTACGGCGTAGTCCGAGTAATAGGCCAGTTCCACTTGTAGTCCTTACGGAGGCGTTCTATGGTCGTGGTGCGGTCGGAGTAACAGCTGATCGTGCTTCCAGGGTATTACGCATCCGTCCGAGGAGGGGGCTTCCCATGACGACCGGCACCCGTACCGACTGGCAGAGCTGGCAGGAGAGCTGGGACCGCCAGCAGGAGTGGTACATGCCCGACCGGGAGGAGCGCTTCCGGATCATGCTGGACATGGTCGAGGCGCTCGTCGGACCGAAGCCCCGGGTCCTCGACCTGGCCTGCGGCACCGGCTCCATCACCGCCCGTCTGCTGGCCCGGATGCCCGGCGCCACCAGCACCGGCGTCGACCTCGACCCGGCGCTCCTGACCATCGCCCGGGGCACCTTCGAGGGCGACGAACGGGCCAGCTTCGTCACCGCCGACCTCAAGGACCCCGCCTGGACGGCGAAACTGCCGTACGAGTCCTACGACGCCGTCCTGACCGCCACGGCCCTGCACTGGCTGCACAGCGAACCCCTCGCGGCCCTCTACGGTCAGGTCGCGGGGCTGGTCCGCGACGGCGGTGTCTTCATGAACGCGGACCACATGATCGACGAGACCACGCCCCGGATCAACCAGGCCGAACGCGCGCTGCGGCACGCCGGCATGGACCGCGCCAAGGACGCCGGCGCCCTCGACTGGGCCGAGTGGTGGCAGGTCGCCGCCGAGGACCCGGTGCTCGCCGAACCGACCGCCCGCCGCTTCGAGATCTACGGCGACCACGCCGACGGCGACATGCCCTCCCCGCAGTGGCACGCGCGCGTACTGCGCGAGAAGGGCTTCGGCGAGGCCCGCCCGGTGTGGTGCTCACCCTCGGACACGCTGCTGCTGGCGCTGAAGTAGGCGCCGGCGCCATGCGAAAGGGGCGGTACGGGAGACCCGTACCGCCCCTTCGGCGTCGTGCTGTCAGAGGACCTTCGACAGGAACGCCTGCGTCCGCTCGTGCTGCGGGTTGGTCAGGACCTCGCGCGGGTTGCCGGACTCCACGACCACGCCGCCGTCCATGAAGACCACGCTGTCGCCCACCTCGCGGGCGAAGCCCATCTCGTGGGTGACGACGACCATCGTCATGCCGGACTCGGCCAGGTCGCGCATGACGTCGAGGACGTCACCGACCAGCTCCGGGTCGAGTGCCGAGGTCGGCTCGTCGAACAGCATCAGCTTCGGCTCCATCGCCAGCGCACGGGCGATGGCGACACGCTGCTGCTGGCCGCCGGAGAGCTGGGAGGGGTAGTTCCCGGCCTTGTCGCCGAGACCGACCTTCGTCAGCAGCTCGTGCGCCCGCTCCCTGGCCTGGGACTTGCTCACGCCCTTGACCTGGATCGGGGCCTCCATGACGTTCTCGGCGGCCGTCATGTGCGGGAAGAGGTTGAACCGCTGGAACACCATGCCGATGTCCCGGCGCTGCTGGGCGACCTCGCTGTCCTTGAGCTCGTAGAGCTTGTCGCCCTTCTGGCGGTAGCCGACGAGCTCGCCGTCGACGTACAGCCGGCCGGCGTTGATCTTCTCCAGGTGGTTGATGCACCGGAGGAAGGTCGACTTGCCGGAGCCGGAGGGGCCGATGAGGCAGAACACCTCACCGGTCTGGACCTCCAGGTCAATGCCCTTGAGGACCTGGACGGCGCCGTAGGCCTTGTGGACGCCCTCGGCCTTCACCATGGCGGTCATGCCGACGCACCCCTTTCACGGCCGCCGATCGAGATCAGGTTCGCCTTGACCTTCTGCCACGGCGTCGGCGGCAGCTGACGCAGCGAGCCGCGGGCGAAACGGCGCTCCAGGTAGTACTGGAAGACACTGAACACACTGGTCATGACCAGGTACCAGATGGAGGCCACGAACAGCAGCTCCATCACCGCGTACGACGTGGAGCCGATCGTCGACGTGGCGCGCAGCAGCTCGTTGTACGTCACCACGTACACCAGCGACGAGGTCTTCAGCATGTTGATGAACTCGTTGCCGGTGGGCGGCACGATCACGCGCATGGCCTGCGGGATGACGATGCGGCGCAGCGTCTTGCCGTGGCTCATGCCGAGCGCGTGGGCGGCCTCCGTCTGGCCCTCGTCGACGGCCATCAGGCCGGCGCGGCAGATCTCGGCCATGTAGGCCGCCTCGTTCAGGCCCAGGCCCAGCAGGGCCGCCATGAACGGGGTCATGACCTGCACCATCTCGTCCTTGTAGAACGGACCGAGGTTCAGGTACTCGAAGACCAGCGCCAGGTTGAACCAGATGAGCAGCTGGACGTAGACCGGGGTCCCGCGGAAGATCCAGATGTAGAGCCAGGCGACCGAGCTGGTCACCGGGTTCTTGGACATCCGCATCACGGCCAGGATGACGCCGAGGACGACACCCATGATCATCGCCAGGATGCTGATCAGGAGCGTGCGGCCGGCACCCGCCAGGACGGTGGGGTCGAAGATGTAGTCCCCGACGGCGCCCCAGTTGATCTTCTTGGCGGTGGCGAACGCGTTGATCAGCAGGGCCAGCAGGCCGAGCACGATCACACCGCTGATCCAGCGGCCGTAGTGCCGGACCGGGATGGCCTTGATCGCCTCCGGCGCGAGGGCCGTGCCCTCCTTGGAGACCCCGGCCGACGGCTTGCCGTCGGCCGGCTCCTTGTCGAACTTGTCAGTCACGGTGACTGCCCTTCAAACGTGCTCGGGACGGTCACTTGCCGCCGTTGATGGCGGCCTTGTCGATCGCGCCGGTCTCGGCGCCCCACTTCTCAAGGATCTTCTTGTAGGTGCCGTCCTCGATGATGGCGTTGACGGCCTCTTCCAGCGCTGCGGTGAGCTCCTTGTTGTCCTTGTTCACCGCGATGCCGAACGGACCGGCGTCGATCTGCTCGCCGACGACCTCGAAGGCGTTGCCGTTGTCGGCCTTGCGGGCCAGGTCCACGGCAACCGGGTAGTCGTTGACGCCGGCCACGGCGCCGCCCGACTTCACCCGGGTCTGGGCCTCGGTGTCGTTCTCGAACGACTCGATCTTGACGGCCTTCTCACCGGCGTCCGTGCACTTCTTGGACTGGTCCTTCAGCGCCTGCTCGTAGGTCGTGCCGCGCTGGACGGCCGCGGTCTGGCCGCAGAGGTCCTCGATCGAGTTGATGTTCTTCGGGTTGCCCTTCTGGACGTACACCGCGGTGCCGGCCAGGAAGTAGTCCACGAAGTCGACACCGGGACCGAGCTTCTTGCCCTTGTCGTCCAGGCCCTCCTGACGCTGCTTGTTGTCCGTGATGGACGACATCGCGATGTCGTAGCGGCCCGAGTTGAGGGAGGTGATCAGGCCGTCGAAGGAGCCGGAGGTGAACTTGAAGTCCACGCCGAGCTTCTCGCCCAGCGCGGCGGCGATGTCGGGGTCGACACCGACGATCTTGCCGCCCTCCTGGAACTCCATGGGCGCGTACTCGGCGTTCGTACCGACCTTGATCTCGCCGGCGTCCTGGATCTTCTTGGGCAGCTTGTCGAACAGCGGCGCGGTGCTGGACTTGCCGGTCTCCTTGGACTCGGAGCTGCTGCTGTCCGTCTGGTCACCGCAGCCGGTGAGAATCAGCGCGCCTGCGACCGCGATCGAGCCGACCGCTGCCAGCCGGGAGCGCGCGGCGGTCGTACGACGGGTGGTGCTTGCGGTCATGGTGGGTTCCTCCGGCGGATGGGTGGAGTTGCCGATGGGTCGACGAGAGCACACGTCTTCGAGTGTCGCGACCTCGTGTGATTACGGCATCTTGCCATTCGGACTGTGCGATTCAGGGTGCCCGCTATGTCAAAATCGGATAACGGGTGACCCCCGAACCACTACAGGTCAGGACATCGCGACCGCATCTCTTCCGGGAATCTCCCCTTCCGGCCGCAAGATCTCCGGTCTGTCTCAGGATGTGACCGGTCGGTAGGTTCCGCTGGCCGTGCGCTTGAGCGTCAATCGGGCGTGCGTCAAGGGGGATTGACCAGTTGTCCATATGGCGGCGCATGATTCATGTCACCGGTAAACGGTGATCGATGATCGTTCTTCGTTCCGCCATGTGAGCTTGCGCCTATTGGACTCGTCCTCGACGGCGTCCGTCCGGTAAGAAGGTGCTTTACACCCCTCATCCGGGGCTCAGGGCGCGTGTGCGGCGCGCCCGTCGCGTATGCGCCCTCAAGTGACCGTACGTATCGGTAACTGGGCCGTGCGCGGTGCCCGCCCACCCCTCACCTGGGAGTGGCCACCCTCAAACCATGAATACTTAAGGGGTCAGACAAAGTGGCAGCGGAGATCGTCAATCCTCGCAGCGACAGCGATACGGGTCAGGACGGAGAGGCGGAGCCCTTCGATTCCTTCGACCCCGCGTTCGCGCTGCACCGCGGCGGCAAGATGGCAGTGCAAGCCACCGTGCCGGTCCGCGACAAGGACGACCTGTCCCTGGCGTACACGCCCGGCGTGGCGAAAGTGTGCAGCGCCATCGCCGAGCAGCCGGAACTCGTCCACGACTACACGTGGAAGTCCTCCGTGGTCGCCGTCGTGACGGACGGTACGGCCGTGCTCGGGCTCGGAGACATCGGGCCCGAGGCCTCCCTTCCGGTGATGGAGGGCAAGGCGATTCTGTTCAAGCAGTTCGGCGGCGTGGACGCGGTGCCGATCGCGCTGAACTGCACCGGTGTCGACGAGATCGTCGAGACCGTGGTGCGGCTCGCTCCCTCGTTCGGGGGCGTCAACCTGGAGGACATCTCGGCGCCGCGGTGCTTCGAGATCGAGCGCCGGCTCCAGGAGCAGCTGGACATCCCCGTCTTCCACGACGACCAGCACGGTACGGCGGTCGTGACGCTGGCCGCCCTGCGGAACGCGGCGCGGCTGAGCGGGCGGGAGATCGGGCAGCTCCGCGCGGTCATCTCCGGGGCCGGGGCGGCCGGGGTCGCCATCGCGAAGATGCTGGTCAGCGCCGGGATCGGGGATGTCGCGCTGGCCGACCGCAAGGGCATCATCTCGGCGGACCGGACGGATCTGACGGACGTCAAGCGTGAGGTCGCCGGGTTCACGAACAAGGCCGGGATCTCGGGGTCGCTGGAGGACGCGCTGGCCGGGGCCGATGTGTTCATCGGGGTCTCGGGTGGCACCGTCGCGGAGTCGGCTGTCGCCTCGATGGCGGAGGGCGCCTTTGTCTTCGCCATGGCCAATCCGAACCCCGAGGTGCATCCCGAGGTCGCGCACAAGTACGCGGCCGTCGTGGCCACCGGGCGGTCGGACTTCCCGAACCAGATCAACAACGTGCTGGCGTTTCCGGGGATCTTCGCGGGGGCGTTGCAGGTGCGGGCCTCTCGGATCACCGAGGGGATGAAGATCGCGGCGGCGGAGGCGTTGGCGTCTGTCGTCGGGGACGATCTGGCTGCCGACTATGTGATTCCGTCGCCGTTCGACGAGCGGGTTGCTCCGGCGGTTACGGCCGCGGTTGCTGCTGCGGCTCGGGCCGAGGGGGTGGCTCGGCGCTGAGGTTTGTGCGGCGCTGAGTTCTGTACGCAGGTGAGGTGACCCCGGTCGGGTGTATCGGCCGGGGTTATTTCTTTACCCGGGGGTTGGGCCGGGTGGGTGGTGGTGCGGGTGGGGGGCGTTTTTTCGCCCCCGCCGCCCCTTCCCGTTCCCGTCCCCAGGGGCTGCCGCCCCTTCGACCCCGCTCAGGGGGCTTTGCCCCCTGGACCCCCGTCGGCCTGGGCGGCCTCGTCCTCAAGCGCCGGACGGGCTGGAGGGGGTGGGGGTGGGTGGGTATCGGCCTGGACGGCCTCGTCCTCAAGCGCCGGACGGGCTGAAAGTGGCCTGGGTGGGTGGGCAGAGCATCTGGATGTGGCCGGGCTTCGTGGCTGTCTGCGGGTGGGTGGGGTGAGGGGGCACAAGAGGGGATGTGTCACAGGTGTGGGCCGTTTCGGTGGGGGTGGGGCGGGCCTATCGTCGGGGCATGTTTGCTGTGTATGCCGCCCGAATCGATCGCGACCAGCCGCTCAGCGGCCTTGAGTTGGGGGAGCGTCCTGCCCCACAGGCCCGTGCCGGCTGGAGCGTGGTCAATGTCAGGGCCGCCTCCCTCAACCATCACGACCTGTGGTCCCTGCGCGGCGTCGGCCTCGCCGAGGACAAGCTGCCGATGATCCTCGGGTGCGACGCCGCCGGTGTCGACGAGGACGGCAATGAAGTCGTCCTGCACTCCGTCATTGGGCAGAGTGGGCACGGCGTGGGGCCGAAGGAGCCCCGGTCCATCCTCACCGAGCGGTATCAGGGGACCTTTGCCGACCAGGTCGCCGTGCCCACCTGGAACATCCTTCCCAAGCCCAAAGAGCTGTCCTTCGAGGAGGCCGCCTGCCTTCCTACTGCCTGGCTGACGGCGTATCGGATGCTCTTCACCAACGCCGGGGTGCGGCCCGGTGACTCCGTGCTCGTGCAGGGTGCGGGGGTGGTGTCGCCACCGCCGCCATCGTGCTCGGCAAGGCCGCGGGGCTGCGGGTGTTCGCCACCAGCCGGGACGAGGCCAAGCGCAAGCGTGCTCTCGAACTCGGTGCGGTCGAGGCCGTGGAGTCGGGGGCGCGGCTGCCGCAGCGCGTCGACGCCGTCATCGAGACCGTCGGTGCCGCCACCTGGTCGCACTCCGTCAAGTCGCTGAAGCCCGGCGGCACGCTCGTCATCTCCGGTGCCACCAGCGGGGACCGGCCCTCCCACGCCGAGCTGACCCGGATCTTCTTCCTGGAGCTCAAGGTCGTCGGCTCCACCATGGGGACCAAGGACGAGTTGGAGGATCTTCTTTCCTTCTGCGCCGCCACGGGCGTGCGGCCCGTCATCGATGAGGTCCTGCCCATGGACCGGGCCCGTGAGGGCTTCGAGCGCATGGCCTCCGGGGAGCTGTTCGGGAAGGTTGTGCTGACCAACTCCGGTTCCTGAGGGTCTCTGGCTCCGCCGGTTATCACCCACCCCTGTCAACTCAGGTTGACAGGGGTGGGTTCGTCAACCTATGTTGACAGGTATGAGTGAGGCAACCGATCTCGCCGCACGTGCCGGTGACCGTGACCCGAGGGTTGGGCTGCGGGCCGTCGCCGCGTTGCGGCGGCTGTTGGAGCAACTGGAAGCCGTACAGGTGCGCAGTGCGCGCAATCAAGGGTGGTCGTGGCAGGAGATCGCCGCGGAGCTCGGAGTCAGCAGGCAGGCCGTTCACAAGAAGTACGGGAGGCATTGATGTTCGAGCGGTTCACCAAGGACGCCCGCGCCGTGGTGAAGGGCGCGGTCGAGTACGCGGAACGGTCCGGCGCCGGCACGGTCGACACCGAGCACCTGCTGCTCGCCCTGCTCGACCGGGAAGGCAGCCGTGCCTCCTTCGTGCTGGCCGCGCTGGGGCTCGCGGAGCGCAGGGAGTCCGTCCGCGACGCGCTCGGCGAGGCGCGGAGGCGGGCCGGGCTGTCGCAGGCCGAGTCCGACGCGCTCGCCGGACTCGGTATCGACGTCGCCGAGATCGTCGCCCGGGTCGAGGAGGTGCACGGCGTCGGCGCGATGTCCGGCGACCGCGGGGGGAAGGGCTGGTGGTCCGGCCGCCGGTCCTTCGGCCGGGACGCCAAGGGCGTCCTCGAACGCTCCCTGCGCATCGCCCTGGCCCACCGCGACCGGCACATCGGCGACGAGCACATCCTGCTCGCCCTCACGGCCTCCCCCGGGGTGCCGGCCGAGGTCCTCGCCGACCACGGGGTCACCAGCGCGTCGGTGACCCGGGTCCTCTACGGGCAGGGAGAGGCCAAGGCCGGCTGAGCCGCTACGCCTTCGGCCCCCTCAGCAGTGCCCCTATGTGGGCCGCCGCCGTGGACAGATGCCTGCGGGCGTCGCGGAGTTGATCCGCCGTCACACCGTGGTCGCGGGCCGCGTCACGGATGTCGTCACGGAAGCGGTCCAGCAGCCGCTCCAGGTCGCGGGCCGGGTCGCCGGTGGAGTCCTTGGCGTCCTCCTGGGCCCAGGACGGCTCGTACTCGGCGGGGAAGTCCTCCGGGGTCTCGGAGTACACCGGGGCGTCCGACGACTCCGGGTGCCGGTCGGTCTGGCCGGTCTGGCCGGTCGCCGTGCCGGGGCGGCCGAAGCCGAAGTCCTTCCCGAACTCCTTGCCGAAGTCCTTCCCGAACTCGCCGAACTCCTTGGCCAGTTCCGTGAGGCCCTCGCGCACGCCGGTCGGCCAGTCGCCGCGGGCGAAGTGGTCCTGCACATGGTCCTGGACCCGTTTGGCGATGCGCTGCATCTCCTCTTGGGCCTGGGCGCGGGCCCGGTCCTGAGCCTCCTTGGCCTGGCGCCGGGCGCGCTGGGCCTCCTCGCGGGCCCGACGGCTCTCGTCCTTGGCACGCCGGGCCTGCTCCTTCCACTCCTGCTTGGCCCGCCGCATCTCCTCCTTGGCCGCCCGCCAGGCCTCCTTGTCGGTGAAGTCGGTCAGGTCGCCGAGGTCGCCGAGCGGTCCGCCGCCCGCCTTGCCCTTGCCGTCCTGCCGGGCCTCGGAGGCCGCCGCGCGCATCTCCCGGCGCAGGTTCCCGGCCGCGCCGCGCACATCGGCCCGTATCTCCGCGGCCAGCTCCGCGACCGACTCCCGGATCTCCAGCTCCAGGTCGGCCAGTTCCCCGCTGCGGTCGGCCAGTTCGGCGCGTCCGGCGTCGGTGATGGCGTACACCTTGCGGCCGCCCTCGGTGGTGTGCGTGACCAGGCCCTCGCTCTCCAGCTTCGCCAGCCGGGGGTAGACCGTGCCCGCCGACGGGGCGTACAGGCCCTGGAAGCGCTCCTCAAGGAGGCGGATCACCTCGTAGCCGTGGCGCGGCGCCTCGTCCAGCAGTTTGAGCAGGTACAGGCGGAGACGGCCGTGGGCGAAGACGGGAGGCATGTCAGAGCACCTTCTTGTCGGTCGTACCGTCGGTCGTGCCGTCGGCCGGGTCGCCCGGGTCGGCTTCGGTGGGCGGTGTGGAGTCCTGGCCGGCCTCGGAATTCTCCCCCGAGCCGGGCGGTGCGGTCTCCGCCGAGCCGGGCGGTGCGGTCTCCGCCGAGCCGGGCGGTGCGGTCTCCGCCGGGCCGTCCTCCCAGAACTCCGCCTCCCACGGCTCCTCCTCGCGGGCCGGACGGCGCAGCAGGGCGATGGAGCCCGAGACGGTGGTCGCCCGCAGCTTGCCGTTGCCCGCGCCCAGCTTGCCGGTGATCTTGTGGGCGCCCCACTGGCCGTGCACCCGCAGTCCGTCGAAGGCGTTGGAGATGGTGCCGCTCGCGGTGTTGGCCTCGACGTCGGCGTCGGCCGGGTGGGGGAGGCGGATGGCGATCTCGCCCGAGACACTGGTGAGCCGTACGTCCGTCGGGCCCTCCGGGTCGAGGTCGACGATCATCGAGCCGCTGACCGAGTCCGCGCGCACGGAGGGGCCCGACCCCTCGACGACGGTGAGGTCGCCCGAGACCGAGTTGAAGCGGAGGTCGCCGGTGACGGCCTGGGCCTCCAGGTTCCCGGAGACGGTGTCGGCGCGGACCGGGCCGGAGAGGCCGACGAGTGTGGTGTCGCCGGTGACGCCCTTGACCACCGAGGGTCCGCGCACCCCGGAGACCACGGCGCCCGCGCCGACCACGCCCACCTCGACGCGGGTGTCGGCCGGGACCGCCAGCGAGACCACGGCGCTGCGCCGCCAGCCCTTGCGGTCGAGCCACTTCAGGAAGCCCTTCCAGGGCAGGTCCTCGTAGGCGACGGTGAGGGTGCCGCGCTCCTGGGTGACCACCAGGGGTGGGCCCTCCACCGCGGAGACTTCGAGGCGGGCGGAACCCTCGTCGGTGCCCACCACGTTCACCGTTCCGTTGACGATCCGTACGTGCAGCTCGCGCACCGGTTCGTCGAAGGTGAGCTTCTTCGGCTCCGTGACGGACCACTCGGTCATGGTGACGACCTCCCCGTGACAACGCGCCATATCGCGTCTCCTGTCAATCACGATATATCGCGCTCGGGGAAAGTCAAGACACTCTTTCGGGGGTGAGGGGAGGTCGACCGTCGGGTTCAAAAGTGACCAATCGCCACAGATCGCCCTACCGTATGAGCATGTCGACCCCCGGAGCCCTGCTGCTCTGCCGCGCCGAGCCGGAATCCGTCGCCCCCGTCGCCCCGCTGCTCCGGGAACCCATGCTCCTCGCCCCGGCGGGCGAGGAGTGGAGCGTGCTGGTGCCGGAGGGCACGCCCTGGGCGCAGAACGAGGAGCCGGTCGACCGCGTGCTCACCGGCTGGGCGAGCGCGCTCGCCGTCGGCGCGCCCTGGCCCGTACTCGCGCTGTGGTGGGACGAGGACCGCGCCGGGTTCACCCTCGCGTCCGGCTTCCGCCGCCCCGTCGGCTACATCTGGCTGCGCAACGGCACGCCCGTCGGTGAGGACGAGGCCATGCACACCTTCGCCGCCCGGCTGGGCCTGGACCCGGTGCTCGACATGGAGGCCCTGGACGCCCTGACGAAACCGGACCCGGACGCCGACGCCCCCGCCCGCCTGGCGGGCCTGCTCGCGGTCCTCACCCACGCCGGAGTCGCCCTCCCCGACGGCCTCGCCCCCGGCGAACCCGCCGACCGCCTGCGCGCCGCCGTACGCGCGCACCCCGGCGCCCACCCCGTCGAGCGCGCCGGCTGGCGTGAGACGGTTCGCGCGGAACTGGACGCCGTGGACGTGGGCCGTTTCACCCCCTGGTTCCCCTGGTCGGGCACCCCCCAGGCGCGCGCCCTGCACCTCGCCCAGCTCACAGCGGGCGTCCCGGCCACGGTCTGGGGTCTGCACCGCCGCAGCCCCGGCTGGCTCATCGCGGGAGCGGTGCTGCTGGCACACGGGGCGCTGGGGCTCGCGTTCGACGTGACCCGCCCGCGCGACTGACGGGCCGGCACCGCGCAGCAGCGGAACATCGCAGAGGCCGCACGGGAAACAGAAGAGGGCGCCTCCAAGAGACGCCCTGCGTGTGGGGTGTTACTCGTCGTCCTCGTCGTCCAGGCGGGCCAGCCACGTCGCGAGGCGCTCCACCGGGACCTCGAAGTCGGGGTTCAGGTCGACGAACGTGCGCAACTGCTCGGCGAGCCACTCGAAGGTGACTTCCTCCTCGCCGCGCCGCTTCTCCAGTTCTTCGATGCCACGGTCGGTGAAGTACATGCCCACAGGATAAGGCGGCAGGGCCGCACCCCCGATCGGGGTACGGCCCTGCCGGACAGCCAGACGCTTACGCCTCGAACCGGCGCTTACGCCTCGAAGACCTCGCGGACCAGCTGCTCCTGCTCGGCCTGGTGGCGCTTGGCCGAGCCGACCGCCGGGGACGAGCTGTGCGGACGCGAGATGCGGCGCAGGCGCTCGCCGTGCGGCACGTCCGCGCCGACCGCCAGGTCCAGGTGGTCGATGAGGTTCAGGGCGATGAACGGCCACGCGCCCTGGTTCGCCGGCTCCTCCTGGGCCCACAGGTACTTCTCGGCGTTCGGGTACTTGGCGATCTCGGCCTGGAGCTCGGCACCCGGCAGCGGGTACAGGCGCTCGATCCGGATGATCGCCGTGTCCGTGACACCGCGCTTCTGCCGCTCGGCCTCGATGTCGTAGTAGACCTTGCCCGCGCAGAACACGACCTTCTTGACCGCGGCCGGGTCCACCGAACTGTCGCCGATGACCGGGCGGAACTGGCCGGTGGTGAACTCCTCCGCCTTCGACGCGGCGGCCTTCAGACGCAGCATCGACTTCGGGGTGAAGACGACCAGCGGCTTGTGGTGCGGGTTGTGCACCTGCCAGCGCAGGAGGTGGAAGTAGTTCGACGGGAGCGTGGGCATCGCGACCGTCATGTTGTTCTGGGCGCAGAGCTGGAGGAACCGCTCCGGGCGGGCCGAGGAGTGGTCCGGGCCCTGGCCCTCGTAGCCGTGCGGGAGGAGGAGCGTGACGCCGGAGGTCTGGCCCCACTTCTGCTCCGCCGACGAGATGAACTCGTCCACGACCGTCTGGGCGCCGTTGACGAAGTCGCCGAACTGCGCCTCCCACATCACCAGCGACTCGGGGCGGGCCAGCGAGTAGCCGTACTCGAAGCCCATCGCCGCGTACTCGGAGAGCAGGGAGTTGTAGACGTTCAGCCGCGCCTGTTCCTCGGAGAGGTACATCAGCGGCGTGAACTCCTCGCCCGTCTCGCGGTCGATGATCACCGCGTGGCGCTGGCCGAAGGTGCCGCGCTGGGAGTCCTGGCCGGCGAGCCGGACCGGGACGCCCTCAAGGAGCAGCGAGCCGATCGCGAGGGTCTCGCCCATGCCCCAGTCGATGGTGCCCTCCTCGACCATCGTCGCCCGGCGCTGCAGCTGCGGCAGCAGACGCGGGTGGACGGTGATGTGGTCGGGGATGTTGACCTGGGACTCGGCGATCCGCTTGACGACCTCCGCGGAGACGGCCGTGCTGACCGCGACCGGGAACTCCGCCTGCGGGTCCACGTGCTCGGCGACGGCGGGCTGCGAGGTGGCCTCGCGGACCTCCGTGAAGACCTTCTCCAGCTGGCCCTGGTAGTCCTGGAGCGCCTGCTCGGCCTCTTCCAGGGTGATGTCGCCGCGACCGATCAGGGACTCGGTGTAGAGCTTGCGCACCGAGCGCTTCTTGTCGATCAGGTCGTACATCAGCGGCTGGGTGAAGGCCGGGTTGTCCGACTCGTTGTGACCGCGGCGGCGGTAGCAGATGAGGTCGATCACCACGTCCTTGTTGAACGCCTGGCGGAACTCGAAGGCCAGACGGGCAACGCGGACGACCGCCTCGGGGTCGTCGCCGTTCACGTGGAAGATCGGGGCCTCGATCATGCGGGCCACGTCGGTGGCGTACATCGAGGAGCGCGACGACTCGGGGGCCGCCGTGAAGCCGACCTGGTTGTTGATGACGATGTGGACCGTGCCGCCGGTGCGGTAGCCGCGCAGCTGCGACATGTTCAGGGTCTCGGCCACCACGCCCTGGCCCGCGAAGGCCGCGTCGCCGTGGATCGCCACCGGCAGGACCGTGAAGTCGGTGCCGCCCTTGTTGATGACGTCCTGCTTGGCGCGCGCGACGCCCTCCAGGACCGGGTCCACCGCCTCCAGGTGGGAGGGGTTGGCGACCAGGGAGACCTTGATCTGCTCGCCGTCCAGGCCGGTGAAGGTGCCCTCGGCGCCCAGGTGGTACTTCACGTCGCCGGAGCCGTGCATCGACTTCGGGTCGAGGTTGCCCTCGAACTCGCGGAAGATCTGCGCGTAGGACTTGCCGACGATGTTGGCGAGGACGTTCAGCCGGCCGCGGTGGGCCATGCCGATGACGACCTCGTCCAGGCGGGACTCGGCCGCGGAGTCGATGACCGCGTCCAGCAGCGGGATGACGGACTCGCCGCCCTCCAGGGAGAACCGCTTCTGCCCGACGTACTTCGTCTGCAGGAAGGTCTCGAAGGCCTCGGCGGCGTTCAGCCGGCGCAGGATGCGCAGCTGCTCCTCGCGCTCGGGCTTGGTGTGGCCGCGCTCGACCCGGTCCTGGATCCACTTGCGCTGCTTGGGGTCCTGGATGTGCATGAACTCGATGCCGGTGGTGCGGCAGTACGAGTCGCGCAGCACGCCGAGGATGTCGCGCAGCTTCATCAGGGACTTGCCGGAGAAGCCGCCGACGGCGAACTCGCGCTCCAGGTCCCACAGGGTCAGGCCGTGCTCGGTGATGTCGAGGTCGGGGTGCTTGCGCTGGCGGTACTCCAGCGGGTCGGTGTCGGCCATGACGTGGCCGCGGACCCGGTAGGAGTGGATCAGCTCGAAGACCCGGGCGGCCTTGGTGACGTCGTCGTCGTGGCTGGCGTCGATGTCCTTGAGCCAGCGGACCGGCTCGTAGGGGATGCGCAGGGCCTCGAAGATGTCGTCGTAGAAGCCGTTCTCGCCGAGGAGGAGGTTGGCGACCTGGCGCAGGAACTCGCCGGAGGCGGCGCCCTGGATGACCCGGTGGTCGTAGGTCGACGTGAGCGTCATGACCTTGGAGATGCCGAGCTTGTTCAGGGTGTCCTGGGAGGTGCCCTGGAACTCCGCCGGGTAGTCCATGGAGCCGACGCCCATGATCACCGACTGGCCGGGCATCAGACGCGGCACGGAGTGCACGGTGCCGAGGCCGCCGGGGTTGGTCAGGGAGACGGTGACGCCGGTGAAGTCGTCCATCGTCAGCTTGCCGTCGCGGGCGCGGCGGACGATGTCCTCGTAAGCCTGCCAGAACTCGAAGAAGTTCAGCGTCTCGGCCTTCTTGATCGCCGCGACGACGAGCTGGCGGTCGCCGTTGGGCTTGACCAGGTCGATGGCGAGACCGAGGTTGACGTGGTCAGGCTTGACCAGGGTGGGCTTGCCGTCCTTCTCCGCGAAGGAGTAGTTCATCGACGGCATGGCCTTGATGGCCTGCACCATCGCGTAGCCGATCAGGTGCGTGAAGGAGATCTTCCCGCCCCGGGCGCGCTTGAGGTGGTTGTTGATGACGATGCGGTTGTCGAACAGCAGCTTCACCGGGACCGCGCGGACCGGAGGTGGCGGTCGGCAGCTCCAGCGAGGCGTTCATGTTCTTCGCG
>NZ_FLSP01000030.1 GCF_900091315.1 Streptomyces sp. DI166 | reverse complement strand
CCCGTGAACCCAGGTGAACGCCCCCGAACGCACGCCGCCACCCCACCACCACAGTTGGAAAGCGTGTTGGGGGCAACCCCTCACGAGTTCGAATCTCGTATCCTCCGCAGCCGCCTGAACAGGCGAAACGAAGAGCCGGACCGCTCACTGCGATCCGGCTCTTCGGCATGCCCTGGTTGCAGTTTCAGTTGCATTGATAGGCGACATTTAGGACACATCCTCAAGCAGGCAAGGCGCACGCTCAGTCCCTCCAGGGCGACCGACGCAGACCCTGAGGAGCTATGGCACCGAACGCGGTCATGCCCCCGCGTCCGTCGATGCCTCATGCACCCATCGCGGGCTGACCTGCGGCGACTCTGATTTCTGCGGATCCACGCGGATCTGCCCATGGCCCCGGGGCGATGTCGCGGTTACAGCCCGATCATCCGGACCTTGCTGCCGCACAGCCGGGTCAGGTCGTCGACATCCGACGTGAGGATGGCGACCGGGCCAGGCTGACGCAAAGCCGCTTCCGCGACGGTGGCATCGATCGCGTACTTGTGTCCGTGCAGACCGGCGCCCTTGAGCAGTTGTGCCGCCGCCTTGGCCGTCGCCTCCGTGACCGGCTCCACCTTGACCCGGGAGAGCGCCCATTGCAGTCGGGGCAGGTTCACCCTGGCGTGACTCACCTCCGCGATGGTGTTGGCGCTGACGACAAGGTCCGCTCCCATGTCGTGGAGCACCTGGAACATCGCCAGAACCTTCCGGTCCTGCGCCACCCAGGCCGACAGCCCCTCACTGTCCAGGACGACGGTCTCGATGTGCCCGCTCACGCGGCGCTCGCGCCACCGGCGGCCTGCGTCGTACCGAAGATCCGCGCCCGCGCCTCGGCCAGCTCTTCCTCGCTGAAGGCCCCGTGCTCGTCTGTGTGGCTACGCAGGTCGGCCCCCAGGAGCTGGTGCCGGATCTGCCTGGCGACCGCTTCGGCCACGTAGCCGGAGATGTTGTCCGTGATCTTCTTGAGCTCCGCCACCTGCTCGGTGGGGAGTGTCACCGTGATGCGTGTGGTGTCAGCCATACCGCGAGCATACTGCGGTATGCGCGCTGTGTGCTGCCTTTCCTCCGCTGTCGGTCCGGTCAGCGGCAATCGCGGCGACTGTCAGGTCGAGCAGGGGATCAGCCGGGCAGTTGTACGACGCACAGGGACTTGTCCAGCGGCTCGACACAGGCAGCCCTGGGCCATGGCACGTAGCCCTCTCAACGCACAGCAGTGGGTTGAGGGGAAGCCGGCCGGCTTCCCATGGTGATCGCGCGCCGCAGAATGAGCCGGTGATAGCAGCCGTGATCATCATCCTGTGCCCGCTGATGATGTCGCTTCTGGGCGTCATTCTGGCTACCGACTGCCGGGGTGGCGGGATGCGGCGGCCAAGGCGCACGGGGGAGTCTGGAGCAACGGCTATTCCAAGGCCTACGCGACCTTCCGTTACGTAGGACTGATGGCGGCGTGGATGGGAGCCGTTTTCACTGTGGGAGCCACAGCCCTCGTGATCTTCATCCACGCGAGGTAGTAGCACCCTGCGAGAGGGAGTCGGTCGGTTGACATCACCGGCTGACACCAACAGGCGCGGACAGTGCCGACCAACGCCGGACGGCAACGGATGGTCACCCAGGGACACCGGGCGGTTGGCCGACGTTGCCGACTCCCTGTCGGCGACCCCGTCACTGAGGCGGGGGCGTGGTGCCATGGGGCGGGGTCGCAGGTCACGGGTTGTCGGACCCGACGGCTACAGTCCGGCCATGCTGCTGCCGCAACCTGTCGATGGGGCGAAAGGCCCGTACGATGCCGGCTACCTCCCCCGCTTTGAGATGAAGTTCCACCCGGCCGAGGAGCCCATCACCGAGCCAGTCGCCAAGCTGGGCGGTGATCCCATATGGCTGGACGAGCCCTGCTGGCCAGTGCACCCCGGCACGCGGGAGCCACTGGACTTCATCGGGCAGTTCCCCGTTCCCGGGGAGCCCGGCGACGAGCGACGTATGGCGTACCTCTTCCTGTCGTACGACGACTACGAGACCGGCGGCATGGCCGCTGAAGACGGCGAAGCCGTCCTGCTCATCCAGCCCGGCGGCCGGACCCCCGGCTTTGCCGCCATCGGACCGAGCGGGACGAAGGGGCGCTCCCTATGGCGCTTCGGCCCCAATGAGGAGCAGGTGCCTGTCGAGTTCCGGATCGACCTAATGCCGGTACCGGACGAGGTGGAGCAGGAGTTGGAGGCGTACGGCACCGTCGACGCTAACGACTACCTCGGCGGCCGACCCGTCTACCCCGACTGGGCCGGTGTCGAGGCGCCATGGCGCTTCTACTTCTGTCTGGCGGGCACCGACCTCGACGAGCAGTACTACCTGAACTTCGCCCATGGCTACGGATACGCCTACCTCAGCCCAGACCGTCTGGAGGGCCGCTTCAGCTGGGAAGCAGCTTAGGACCGCGCCACCGCCTCAGTGTCCGTCTCATTCAGCACCGTTCACGGTCGTTCAGACGAGACCGAAGCCGGCAGTTTCCCAGCAATCAGCATCAAGGAGACTCCGGGAGCATCCATCCGCATCCTGGGCCCGACTGGGGCAGGAACCCTGGTATGGGTGCTTACACCAGGAGCATGGTCTCCAGTATGGCGACGAAGAAAGTCACGGTGACGATCCCGGAGGAACTCCTCGACGAGATCCGCGCCGACGCGGCTGAGCGGGGACTTTCGGCATATGTAACCGAAGCACTGCGATTCAAGCGCGATCGGGACCGGCTGCTGGAGCTGGTCGACTGGCTGCAGGAAGAACACGGGCCGGTCACCGCAGACGAGCGCGCGGCAGCCCTCGCAGAGCTGGACGATCTCGACGCCGAGCACGAGCGCCGCCACTCCGCCGGAGAACACGGTGGAGAGGCCGCGTGAAGAAGCGCGCCGGTGAGCACAGGAAGCGGCCACTGCGCGTCTTCGTGCTCGACTGCGAGGCCCTGTCCCTCGCTGTGCGCGGCGACCGCAGGATGATCGCCTGGCTCGGCCTCGCGGCTGAGGGTGAGGCCGAGGTGGTGACGTCTCCGATGACCCTGGTCGAGGCGTACGACGGCAGGACCACCGAGCAGCGCTGGGACTGGGTGCTCTCCCGCCTCAAGGTCGCCGACATCGGAAAGGACGAGGCCCGTCAGGCCCGGCGTCTCTTGGCCAAGGCCAAGCTGCACGGTCACAAGTACGCGATCGGTGCCGTGCTCGCTGTCATCGCACGTCAGCAGAAAGGGCAGGTCACAGTCTTCACCTCGGACGTGGACGACCTGGAGAGGCTCCTCCCGGACACCATCGTCGTCAAGAAGGTGTGACTCAGCACCCTGGCACGGTTTCCGTCTCGGTGGGGATCTCCGGCTCAGTCTTCGCGCGTACACCCTCCGCAGCTTTTGCGGCCACAGGCCCAAGGCCGTTTGCGTCTCGGGAACGACGACTGGTCAGGGCGAAGGTCCGAGGATGGTGCGGGCGGTGCTTCTCCGCCCTCTCACCCAGCTCGGGAGATCCCATGAGGCCTGTGCGTTCCATCCCCCATGCCCGCAAGGCGGCGGCAGTGGCCGCGATCATTACCGTGGCGGCGGCCTCGCCCACCTCGGCCACTGGCGGCACGGCCGGCGGGCGGTCGTCGCACGCGAGTGTGACCGGGGCGGGCGAGTTCAGGTTGCCGTATCTGGATGACGCCGACATCCGCTCGTTCACGTTCGACGCGCACGCCGCCCCCTACAGCAGACCGCTCCCCGGCGTACCCACCGGCTTACCGACCGACGCGTACGGCACGGTGACCGTCTCCCACTACTCCGCGGAAAGGGACGTCACCTACACCGCCGAGGGCACAGTGGACTGCCTGGTGACCGCGCCGGGCAGCGCGACAGTGACCGCGGTCATCTTCAAGGTGAGCGCAGGAGGGCCGGACTGGGTGGGCAGGCGGCTGGGGTTCAGCGTCCATGACGCCGGCGGGGGCAAGCCGGGGCGGGCGTCCCGTGACCGGGTGGGATTCTCCTGGGCGGACGGCGTGAACACCACGTACACGGAGGAAGGCGGTACGGAGTTCTCGGTGGGGCCGTGCATGGCGCCTGCCGCCTTCGCGCCCGTCACCAGCGGCGGGTACCGGGTCCGGCACACCGACCTGCCGCCGTGGCCGACGGGCTGAACCTCCGCAGCCGCGCTCGGTTCACTACGCCCAGGAATACTGTCGCTTGGACCGCGACCTGGCAGCACTCCAGAAACACCGCGCGGCGATGGCAGGAGGGGGCCCGGTGACCGGCGATGTGCAGAACTTGCTGTGCTGGCGAGGGCCGGTTTCGGTGAATGTGTTCGTTGTCGGTGCCGGGAACGCTCCCTTGCCGAGGGAGGCTTTTCGGCTGGTCGGGATGGTGCCCGATGCCGTGCTGGCCTTTCCCCTGCTCGGGCAGCCGGAGCGCGTTGAGCGGCTTGGGCTGGTGTCCTATGACATCGACTTCAATGATCGTTCGGTCGATCTGCGTGAGTACACGGGTGCGGCGCTTCGGCGGCTGTCTGAGGGGGCACGGGCCGTGGCTTGGGCCGCCTTTGAAGGGTCGTTTCACTATGACCGCCTGCTCGCTGGTTCGGTGGCCCATCAGGTCTACGGCTACTGCGTGAGCGGTGGCGACGCGGTGGTCGAGTGGGACTCCGAGAGGCTGCGGAGTGAGGCGTGGCGGCGGGGGGTCGGTGAGGCGCGGGGGGCTCTGGATGAGTTGTTGGGCGGGGGCGAGACGGGGCGCTGATCCGTCCCCCGTCGCTCAGTCCAGGCAGAACTCGTTCCCCTCGATGTCCCGCATCACGATGCACGACTCGTAGTCGGCGTCCGCGCGCAGGAGGCGTTCGCGGGTGGCGCCCAGGGCGGTCAGGCGGGCGCACTCCGCTTCCAGGGCCGCCAGCCGTTCCTCGCCCGTCAGGCCCGTGGCCACTCGGACGTCCAGGTGGACGCGGTTCTTGACGGTCTTGTTCTCCGGGACCCGCTGGAAGTAGAGGCGGGGGCCGACCCCCGTCGGGTCCACGCAGGCGAAGCCCTCGCCCTGGTGGACCGGGAGCAGGGAGCGGTCGTAGTCCTGCCAGGTCGCGAAGCCCTTGGGGGGCGGCGGGATTTCGTAGCCCAGGACCTCGCACCAGAAGCGGGCCAGGCGTTCCGGGTTCGCGCAGTCGAAGGTGACCTGGAACTGCTTGATCGACGTCGGCATCCGGACACCATACGGAGCCGCTCCTGACGTTCGCCGCAGATTTTTCCGGCGTCGCTGAATACCCCTGGGGGGTATATGGTTGACCTCAGTGGTCCGGGAGACACGGGCTACGTCTATTGGGGAATGGGGGCTCCACCATGGATCACAGCGGTCACAGCCACGGAGGGCACGGCGGCCAACCCGACCACGGCACTCGCAGTGCCCAGCACGTCGGTCAGCACGCTCACCACGGTGATCACTCCGCGCATCTGTCCGGCGCCAGTTGGGCCATGGCCGTCAAGGCCACCCTGCACTGCCTCACCGGGTGTGCCATCGGTGAGATTCTCGGGATGGTGATCGGTACCGCCCTCGGATGGGGCAACGTGCCGACCATGGTGCTCGCGATCGGGCTCGCGTTCCTCTTCGGGTACTCCTTCACCCTCTTCGCCGTCCGGCGCGCCGGGCTCGACCTGCGGGCCGCCGTCAAGGTCGCCCTCGCCGCCGACACCGTCTCCATCGCCGTCATGGAGCTCGTGGACAACGCGATCATCGCGCTCACGCCCGGTGCCATGGAGGCCCAGCTCGACGACGGGCTCTTCTGGGGCGCCCTTCTCGGTGGGTTCGCGGTCGCCTTCGTGATCACCACGCCCGTCAACAAATGGATGATCGGGCGGGGCAAGGGGCATGCCGTCGTGCACGCCTATCACTGAGCCGGAGGCCGGGAGCCGGAGGCCGGAGGCCGGGAGCCGGAGGCCGGAGGCCGGGAGCCGGAGGCCGGGAGCCGGGAGCCGGGAGCCGGAGGCCGGGAGCCGGAGGCCGGGGGCAAAAGGATCAGGTGATCTCTATCGTTCGCTCCACCGTCACCTGGTCGATCTCCGACACCCGCACCGTCACCTTCATCGTCCACGTCCCGGCCAGCGGCAGGTTCACGAAGCTGTTGCCCCAGTAACCGCCCTTGTCCGTCAGGCCCGCGTCCAGCGGGCCTATGTCCTGGGCGGTGTTCGTGAAGGACACCTTCAGTTCCGGCACCGTCGCCAGGCCGCCGTCCGCCGCGAAGACCACCGCCTGGAGGGAGTTGTCGCCCACCCGGCCGGGGTCGAGGGTGATTTCCACCTTGCCGGAACCGCCGGGGGTGCCCACGTCGAAGGGGACCGTGACCGCGACCGTGCCGCCCACCGGTCGCGAGGTCTCCGCCCCGGCGCCCGCCTCCGCCACCGCCCTGCCCGGCACGGTCGCCGTGAGCACCGTGGTGAGCACCAGGACCACCACGCCCACCGCCACCTCGGCCAGTACCGAGCGGCGCAGGGCACGGTGGTCGGGGGCCGGCGGCGCCGGGGGTTCCGAAAGCTCCGGCAACGGCGGGCCGCCCACGGGTTCCGGGACCCGGACGACTGGGGCCTGCGCCCTCGCCAGGCTCCGAGTCCAGCTCCGGGACACCGCCGCGGCCCCCAGCAGCAGGACCACCGCCACCAGCTTGAACGTCAGCAGGCGGCCGTACGTCGTCTCCGTCAGCGCGTTCCAGGAGCCCAGGCCCCGCCAGGACTGGTAGACACCCGTCACGACCAGCACCGCCACCGACGCGAACGCCAGGCGGGAGAAGCGGGTGACCGTTTCGGGGGTCAGGGCCCTGCCACGCAGGGTCAGCGCCATCGCCGCCAGACCGCCCAGCCATACCGCCGTCGCCAGCAGGTGCAGTACCGCCGACGTCATCGCCACCGGGACCTGGATACCCGCCGAGGCGTGGTCCGACGCCGCCCAGGTGGCGGCCAGGGCAACCGCCGTCACCCCGCCCAGTACGGGTACGTACTTCAGGCGGCGACGCACCAGCCAGCCCGCCGCCACCAGCATCAGCAGTCCCAGTCGCGCCAGCAGCGCCCACCCCGGGCGGCCCTGGAGGGTACGGGTCAGGGCGTCCACGGAGAAGGCTGCCCCCAGGCCCTCGCCCGACTCGTACGGGCCCCGCAGGAAGAACAGCGCCACTGTCGCCGCCGTCAGCGTCCACCAGGCGATCAGCGCCGGGCGGCGCAGCGGTGCCGTGTCCCCGGGGCGGCACACCACGACGAACACCGCCGTGCCGATCAGCACGCACACCGACAGGTACGCCAGATAGCGCGCCATCTTGTGCAGGGCCGCCGTCGTCGGGTCCTCCGTGGGGCCCGCGTCGACCACGGCCGGGGTGGGGGACGGCTTGCCGACCGAGAAGGTGAACGCGCCCGAGACCGGGTGGCTGTCCTCCGAGACCACCCGCCAGGCCACCGTGTACGTGCCCTCGTCCATCTTCCGGGGCAGGGCGACACGGGCGGTGTCGGAGTCGCCGCCGTGCTCGGCCGCTCCCACGCGCAGGCGGCGGCCGTCGGGGCCGATCACGCGTACCGAGTCGTCGAGCAGGCCGACCGACTCGGTGAAGGTCAGGGTGAGCTGGCGGGGCGCGGTACGGAGGACGGAGCCGTCCGCCGGGTCGGTGCCTCGGAGCGCCGCGTGCGCCGACGCCGGTCCCGCGCCGCCGAGGACGAGCAGGACCAGCACGGCTGCCAGCAGCACCAGCCCTTGAACTCCGCGCCGTCGGACCACGTCGTCTCTCCGTCTTCGCCGGTCTGCGCCATGAGGATACGTACGTACGCGACCGGCTCGGCACTCACCCGTTCACCAGGTGGGCCGCGCGGTGGCCCCTCCGTCGACGACCAGGTCGTGGCCGGCGATCCAGGAGGCCAGCGGCGACGCCAGGAACACGCACGCGTCCCCGACGTCCTCCGGGCGCCCGAGCCGCCCCACGGCCGACGCCTCCCGCCGGCGTCGTACGCCCTCCGGCCAGGCCTCGGCCAGGC
Organism: Streptomyces sp. DI166; assembly: GCF_900091315.1. Lineage (GTDB taxonomy): Bacteria > Actinomycetota > Actinomycetes > Streptomycetales > Streptomycetaceae > Streptomyces > Streptomyces fuscus. Next base: position 78,404 of record NZ_FLSP01000030.1, on the reverse strand, counting down.
CGTCCCGTTCGATCAGGCCGGGCGAGACCGTGTTGACGCGGATGCCGTCGGGGCCGTACTCCTGGGCAGCCGCGCGGGCGTGCATCACGACCGCGGACTTGGCGGCCGCGTAGTGCGCGTGGCCCGGTGCGGGCATCCGTGCCTCGACGGAGGCGACGTGGGTGACGGTGCCGCCGCCCCGAAGCGCCGGGCGATGCCCGAGCCGATGCCGCCGCCCGCCCCGGTGATCAGCGCGACCTGTCCTTCCAGCAGTCTCATGGGCGGCACAGTCGCACGATCCGCTCGGCCTCGTGCGGATAGCGGGCCAGCAGGCTCTCCGCGTCGCCGTGCTCGTAGTCCTCGTAGGTGAAGCCGGGCGCCATCGTGCAGCCGAAGAAGGTCCACGCGCCGCCGTCCACCACCCGCGCGCCCATCCAGGTGCCCGCGGGGACGGTCAACTGCGGTTGCTGGCCGTGCAGTATGTCCGGGCCCAGGGCGAGGGTGCGGGAGGTGCCGTCGGGGGCGAGGAGCAGCATCTCCAGGGGGTCGCCGAGGTAGAAGTGCCAGACCTCGTCGCCGGTGAGGCGGTGCAGTGCGGAGAAGTCGCCCGGCTCGGCGGTGAGCAGGGCGACTATCGCGGTGCCCGAGGGGCGTCCGTCCGGTCGCGCGGGGCCTTCCCAGGTACGGCGGAACAGGCCGCCCTCGCACGGTATCGGCTCCAGGCCGTAGTGGGCGACTAAGTCTTCCGGCGTCATTTCGCGGAGTCTTCCGGCGTCATCTCGCGAAGGCTACCTCCCGGCGCAGGAAGGCGAGTTGGGCCTTCTTCTCGGGCAGGTGGACGTCCGGGAGGTCGATCTCGGGGAGCGTGACGAGCGGGCCCGTCTCGAAGCCCTGCTTCAGGAAGCGGGCGACGGCCCTGTCGTTGGCGGCGTCGGGGTCGACGACCACGCGCTTGCGGTCCAGGGTCAGGAAGACGTACGCGGTGACGGCCTTGAGCAGCGCGGTCGTCCAGCCGGGGCGGGCACCCTCGGGGCCGGCGGGGGCGAGCAGCAGGTGGACGCCGATGTCGCCGGGCTCGACCTCGTAGCACTCGCTTACCCGGTCGGCCTCGGGCTCGTAGGTCTGGAGGAGGCCGGCGGGGACACCGTCGCGCTGGAGGAGGAAGGCGTGGTGGGTGTCGAGGGTGTCCAGGTGGGCGTAGATCTCGGCGACCCGGTCGCGGGTGAGGCCGTTCATGCCCCAGAAGGAGGCGCGTTCCTCGCTCACCCAGGCGTGCACGATGTCGGCGTCCGCCTGCGGGTCCAGGCGCAGGATGCGCACGGTGCCGAATCCTTCGACCGGCTGCTCGTGGACCGGTTCGCGGGGCGCAGAGACCGGTCTGTTCGGCTCGGACACCGATTCACGCGGCTCACACACCGATTCAAGCGGCTCAGACATCGGTTTCCTTCTCCAGTCGGTCGAAGTCGGTGATCACGGGGATCAGGTCTCCCCGCGTCCACAGGGGCAGTTGGTCGCGGTGGTGAGGGGTGCCGGGCTGCCCGGAGGCGCCGAACGGGACCGCCCACAGGCTGTGTTCGCGGTTCGCCAGGTCCCAGACGTAGCGGGCGGCGGGGCCGCGGGCGGCGAGGTCGGTGAGGCCGGGAACGGCGGAGGTGCACAGCACGCAGTCGTGGTCGCCGGAGAGGGCGGGCTCGTCGTACTCGGCCGGGATCGCCCGCCAGGGGGCGAGCCGGTGGGTGTCGCCCCAGGTGCCGGTGGGCGGGTCGGCGGCCACCTCCTCCAGGGCGGCGCGCACCTCCTCGGGGCGGTCGACGCCGTACAGCTTCTCGGCGCGCAGCAGGTGGGCGAGGGCGTAGGCGATGCGCGGGACGAGGGCCAGCCAGGGGAGCAGGACCTCGGGGTAGGCGGGCGGGGTGGTCAGGGCGGCGAAGGCGGGGTGGGCGGCCAGGCGGCGGACGAGGGCGGTGCGTACGGCCGCGTAGAGGGCGGCGGGACGGCTGTCGGCGTCCATGCGGCGGTCCCAGGCGAGGAGGGTCTCGCGGAGGCGGGCCGCCTCGGGGGTGAGGCCGTCGAGGGCGGCGACGTGGTCCAGCAGGGGGGCCGCGGAGCCCAGGTAGGTGTCGGTGTGGACGGCCGCCATGTCGCCGGGGGCCCAGCGCTGCGACTCCGCGAGCAGGGCGGTGATGCGGTCGGCGCGGTGCGGGGCGGCGAACTCGACGCCGAGGGGCTCGGCGAGGCCGCGCTGGTTGGCCATGACGGCGACTCCGTCGGTCAGACCGCCGTACGGCGTCTCGTGCCAGCCCTGCCACTCGTGGCCGGGCTCCCAGGCGGGGACCAGGCGGACGCCGTTGACGGCGGCCCGGCGCGGGACCTTTCCGGCGACGCGGTGAAGGACGCCGCCCTCGGTGTCGGCGGCCTGGACGACGTTGACCGGCTCGGCCCAGTGGTCGAAGGCGCGGTCCACGTCGGCGGTGTTGCGGGCGCGCAGCAGCGGCAACAGGGCGCCGAAGCCGAGGTCGGCGGTGACGCGGGGCGGGTAGCGCAGGCTGATGGCGCAGTCGGCGTCGGAGCCGTCGTCGAGTCCTTCGGGGCCGCCGATGATCACCGGGCCGCGGTCGGTCTCGATGATCTCGACCTCGACCGGTGCCTCGCCGGAACCGGCCACCTCGATCGTCTCGGTGTGCCGGGCGGCCCGGCGCCACACGCCGTCCGGGCCGAGGGCCTCCACGCCCGCGCCGGTGCGGCGCAGCCGCTCCCGGTACAGGTCCTGGTAGTCGGACATGGCGTTGGTGATGGCCCAGGCGACGGAGCCGGTGTGGCCGAAGTGGGCCATGCCGGGGATGCCGGGGACGGCGAGGCCGACGACGTCGAACTCCGGGCAGGACAGGTGGATCTGCTGGTAGACGCCGGCGTCCTCGATGAACCGGTGCGGGTCGCCCGCGATGATCGGCCGGCCGGTGACCGTGCGCTCGCCGCTGACCAGCCAGCCGTTGCTGCCGGAGGTGCCGGGGCCGTCGGTGGCGAACAGGCCCACGGCCTCCTCACCGAGGTGCCGGACCGCCTGCTCGCGCCAGAGCTTGGCGGGGAAGCCCGCGAAGAGGATGTGGATGCCGAGCCAGATACCGAGCGGGGTCCAGGGCTCCCAGCGGCCGGGCGTGCCGAGCGGGAGGCTCGCCCCGGTGAGGCCCTCGTTGACGCCGTCGACGTAGGCGCGCACCCAGTCGGCCGTCTCCGGGTCCTCGCGCTCCAGCTCCGTCCAGCAGCGGCGGGCGGTGTCGTCGAGGCGGGTGCGGCGTACGAAGCGGTCCCAGGGCAGGTGGTCCGGGCCGAGCAGGGCGGCCGAGGTGCCCTCGGCGCGGCGGCGCTCCACCTCCAGCTGCCAGGCCCGGTCGAGGGCGGTGACGCGGCCCTGGGCGCGGGCGAGTTCGCGCACGTCGTCGGCGCGCAGATGGGGGATGCCCCAGGCGTCGCGGTAGATCGCTGCGGTCACCGGTCGCCCTCCTGTTCCTGACACTGACCTGTCCCTGACACTGAGCTTTAGGTTAGGCTTGCCTAACTTTGACGCCGGAATAGTACGCGAAGGGTGAAGAGCCGATGGGGCAGGGGCACGGTTGGCAGGGGACGGTCCTGAAACTGATGGGCGCCAAGGACTTCGAGTTCACGGTCACGGGCGCGGAGGACGTCACCCCCGACTACCGGCGGCTCCACCTCACCGACGGCGGCATGCTCGCGGCCACCGGGGTCCACCCGACGATGTGGGTGCGGCTGTGGTTCGAGAACAACGGCAAGCCGCACCAGCGGGCGTACACGCTGGTCGACCCGGACGTCGAGGCGGGCACCTTCAGCCTGGAGTTCGCGCTGCACGAGGGGGTGGCCAGCGACTGGGCGCGCTCGGCGAAGGCCGGGGCCACGGTCGAGGCGACCGTCCAGGGCACCGGCTTCCAGCACCCGAGCCCCGAGCCGTCGCACGTCTTCGCCATGGCGGACCCGGCGTCCCTGCCCGCACTGAACTCCCTCCTGGACGCGCTGGGCTCGGCCCCGGCGACGATCTGGTTCGAGGGAAGCCTCGACGGGCTGCCCTTCCGCGGCGACCGGTCCCGGCACGAGGTGCACGAGGTCGTACGGCACGGGCTCGTCGACGCGGTCCGCACGGGCCTGCCCGACCTGCTGAAGGGCACGGAGCACCCGTACGTCTGGATCGCCTGCGACACGGTGACCACCCGCTCGCTGTCCTCCTACGCCCGCAAGGAGCTGGGCGTCGCCAAGGACCGGATGCACGCGCTGGGGTACTGGCGCGCGACCTGAGCCGGGACGTACGGGAGGTACTGGCGCGCGACCCGAGCCGGGACGTACGGGAGGTACTGGCGAGCGACCCGAGCCGGGACGCGGGATCATCGACCCATGGACGTCACCCTTCACCTCGCCCAGGAGCCCGAGGCCGACGAGCTGCTCGGGCGCAGTCCGCTCGCCGCGCTGGTCGGGATGCTGCTGGACCAGCAGGTTCCGATGGAGTGGGCGTTCAAGGGTCCCCGTACGATCGCGGACCGGCTCGGCGCGGAGGATCTGGACGCGCACGAGATCGCCGTGCAGGACCCGGAGGCCTTCGCGGCCCTGCTGTCGGACAAACCGGCGGTGCACCGCTACCCGGGGTCCATGGCCAAGCGCATCCAGCAACTGTGCCAGTACCTGGTCGAGCACTACGACGGCAACGCCGAGCTGGTCTGGAAGGGCGTGTCCGACGGCCGGGAACTGCTCCGCCGCCTGGAGGAACTCCCCGGCTTCGGCAAGCAGAAGGCCCAGATCTTCCTCGCCCTGCTGGGCAAGCAGCTCGGGGTGACCCCGAAGGGGTGGCGGGAAGCGGCGGGCGCGTACGGCGAGGCCGGGTCCTACCGGTCGGTGGCGGACATCACCGGGGCGGAGTCACTGGGGAAGGTACGGGCGTACAAGCAGGAAATGAAGGCGGCGAAGCGCTCCGCCAAGTAGGGCGGGCCGAGTCGCGCAGTTCCCGACGCCTCCCTAGGCAGAACTCCACGCTGTCCGTACGCCGTGCGGGCGGATCTCGGTGCCGCGCGAAGGAGTCGGCGGGTGCGCCGGGGACACGACATGCGTGAGCACCGCACGTCGCCTTTCGCGCAGCCGAGCCTGGCTGCGGGCGTTCGTTCTGCTGCTCGCCCTCGCCGTACCGGCGGCACCGGCCGGGGTGCCGGTGGTGGAGGTCGTCGAGTACGACGTCCTGGACGCGGCGGTACGCCCGGCGGCGGTCCGCCGAGTCTCTTCCCCGGCCCCCGCCCCCGCCGCACGCCCGCGCCCCGCGCCGCGCCCTCGAACGGCACTTCCGTCCCCGCGCCCCCACACCCCGCCCGGCCAGCGCTCGGTGATCCTTCGCTGCTGATGGAACCGGTCCACCCGCGTCCCTCCATCAGCACGTCGAAGGAGCACCCCCATGCCCACAGACCCCTACGCCGTCCTGCGCGCCCTGCTGCGCGCCGAAGCCGCCCGCAGCGCGTCGAGGCCGCAGCCGGTCGAGCAGAGCAAGAAGCCCTCCGAGGGCGCCAGTCGCTGAGCCTCCGGCGGAGGCGGACCCGCCGCCTCCGCCACGCCCCGTATATCTGCACTCCCAGAGCGTGGAAAGAACGGCTCCCCGCCGAAAGACTCGGGTGTCGAAACCTGTCGCCCGAATCCGAGGGAGCTGTCAGTGAACCTGCAGCGCAAGTTGGCGTCGATGGCGCTTGCCGGTGGACTGGCGGTGAGCGGGCTCGCGGCGACCGCGACACCCGCCTCGGCAGTAGGAGGGTGTGACTCCGACCAGCTGTGCCTTTACCGCAGCACGAACTTCCGGACCATGGCTCTCGAAACCACGAGGACCTTCGACTGCTGGGAGCTCATCGAATACGGCCTCACGTATCCGTGGAACGGCATCAGCTCCTACGTGAACAACCTCCCGTTCAAGGCGACGCTCTGGGAGAGGTCCGGCTCGCTCTGGCTCGAAGCCGCGACGATCCGGTCGGGCGGCTCCTCCAGCAACTCGACCACGCACTACGGGTTCACCCACTCGGAGTACATCTGCACCGGTGGCGCCGACCCGCGCGACTTCTTCTCCTAGAAAGCCGCTGAACCGCCCGGCGGAAGCGGGTCTACCGCCTCCGTCGGGCCGTGCCGAAGACCGAGCGGGTGATTTCGCGGCCGATCTGGGTGCCGATGGAGCGGGCCAGGGACTTGAACATGCCGCTGCCCATGACCTGCTCCGCCATCGAGCGGTCCTCCTCCTGCTTCGGGCGGCGGCGCTGCTCGGCCCGCTTCGGCTCCGGTCGGACCTCGTCCGGGCCCTTGCCCCTGACCTCGTCCGGGCCCTTGCCCGCCTGTGGGCGCTGGAGTTTCTCGTACGCCGATTCCCTGTCCACAGCCTGTGCGTAACGGTCGTACAGGGGTGACGACGTCACCGCCTGCTGGAGGGCCGTCGCCTCGACGGGGGCCATCAGGGACTCGGGGGCCCGCAGGCGGGTGGCCGCCACCGGGGTCGGGGCGCCCTTCTCGCTCAGGACCGTGACCACGGCTTCGCCGGTGCCGAGGCCGGTGAGGAGTTCCTCCAGGTCGTAGCCGGAGTTGGGGAAGGTCTTCACCGTGGCCTTCAGGGCCTTCTGGTCGTCCGGGGTGAAGGCGCGCAGCGCGTGCTGGACGCGGTTGCCCAACTGGGCGAGGACGTCGGCGGGTACGTCCTTCGGGGTCTGTGTGACGAAGAAGACGCCGACCCCTTTCGAGCGAATGAGGCGCACGGTCTGCGTGATGGAGTCCAGGAACGCCTTGGACGCGTCGTTGAAGAGCAGGTGCGCCTCGTCGAAGAAGAACACCAGCTTCGGCTTGTCGGCGTCGCCGACCTCGGGCAGGTCGTGGAAGAGATCGGCGAGCAGCCACATCAGGAACGTCGAGAAGAGCTGCGGCTTGTCCTGGACCGCAGCCAGTTCCAGGACCGAGACCATGCCCCGCCCGTCCTGCGCCGTCCGCAGGAACTCCGCCGTGTCGAACTCCGGCTCGCCGAAGAAGTCGCCCATTCCCTGCGCCTCGAAGGCCGTCAGGGAGCGCAGGATGACGCCCGCCGTCGCCGTGGACAGGCCGCCGATGTTCTTCAGTTCCGCCTTGCCCTCGTCGGAGGTGAGGAAGGCGACCACCGCCCGCAGGTCCTTGAGATCGACCAGCTCCAGGCCCTTGGTGTCGGCGTAGTGGAAGATCAGGCCGAGGGACTGCTCCTGGGTCTGGTTCAGCTGGAGGACCTTGGCCAGCAGTACGGGTCCGAAGCTGGTGATCGTGGCCCGGACCGGGATGCCGTGGCCGAGTCCGCCGAGGGCGTAGAACTCCGCGGGGAAGCCGGTCGGCGTCCACTCCTGGTGCACCTCGGCGGCGCGCCCGGAGATTTTCTCACCCGGCTTTCCCGGCGCCGAGATCCCGGAGAGGTCGCCCTTGATGTCGGCGAGGAAGACGGGCACGCCCTGTGCCGAGAGCTGTTCGGCGATCAGCTGGAGCGTCTTGGTCTTGCCGGTTCCGGTGGCGCCGGCCACCAGGCCGTGCCGGTTGAGCATCGGCAGCGGCACCCGGATCTGCGCGTCGGCCAGGCACTTGCCGTCCCACATCAGGGCGCCGAGGTCCAGGGCGGGACCGGTGAAGGCGTATCCGGAGGCGATCTCCAGAGCCGGCGCGGGGAGGGCCGGGGCGCTGCCGGGCTTCTCCGGAGCGGCGGCCGAGGGCATGGTTTCGCGGTCACTCATCTCAGGCACCTGTTCCGATTCGACCCGGTATGCAGACGTTTTTCCAGCGTCGCACTCCGGCGCCATGGCTGCGCCCGGAACGTCGGGACCGGTAGGCTTTCCGTGTGATCTTCAAGCGCATCGGAAACGGCCGGCCGTACCCCGACCACGGCCGGGAGAGCACCCGGCAGTGGGCGGACGTCGCACCGCGCCCGGTCCGCCTCGATCAGCTCGTGACGACCAAGGGGCAGCTCGACCTGGAAACCCTCCTCGCCGAGGACTCCACGTTCTACGGCGACCTCTTCGCCCACGTGGTGAAGTGGCAGGGCGATCTGTACCTGGAGGACGGTCTGCACCGGGCGGTCCGCGCGGCGCTCCAGCAGCGCCAGGTGCTGCACGCACGCGTGCTTGAGCTGGACTAGAACCGGCTCGTCACGTGCTCCCCCGGTGAAGGTTTGGCCCTTTCGGGTTCTCCTGACCGGTCTCGAATGATCATCTAGTAGGCATCATCGCCCCGGCGCACTACGCTGCGCCCATGAGCATGCTGACTCCCCCCGGCATGGGCGGCCAGTACCGGATCACGGGGGACAAATACCCGCGAATGCGCCGACCCCGGCGGCGCGGCAGGCTCGTGCTGATGACGGTCGCCTCCGTGACCGTGCTCGGCGTGCTCGGCTGGGGCACGCTCCAGCTCATCGACGTCTTCACCGGCGACGGCGGCAAGGCCTCGGCGGCCGGTCCCAAGGCGGACTGCGGGACCAAGGTCAGCCCCTCGCCCACGGTGCGCGCCGCCGCCCTGCCCAAGCCCGGCCGGATCACCGTCAACGTGCTGAACGCCACGCCCGTCAGCGGCCTCGCCAAGAAGACCGCGGACGAGCTGGAGAAGCGCGGCTTCAAGATCGGCGAGGTGGGCAACGCCACCAAGGAGTACGACAAGAAGGTCAAGGGCGCCGGCGTCCTGCTCGGCCCGCCCTCGGCCCTCGACACCTCGCTCCCGGTGCTGGCCACCCAGCTCACCGGCGCCGAGCGCCGTACCGACCCCGGCCGCAAGGGCGAGGAGGTCGACCTGATCATCGGCAGCGGCTTCAAGAAGCTCACGACGAAGGCGGACGCCGACAAGGCCCTGGCCGCACTGGCCAAGCCCGAGCCGACGCCCGCCGCGTCGAAGAAGTCCTGCTGAGAACCGAAGTCCGCAGAGAACCCGAGGGGCCTATTCGGCCGCCCCGTACATCCGGTCACCCGCGTCGCCGAGGCCCGGCACGATGTAGCCGTGCTCGTTGAGCCGCTCGTCCACCGAGGCCGTGACCACGGTGACCGGCGTGCCCGCCAGCTCCCGCTCCATGACCTCCACGCCCTCGGGCGCGGCGAGCAGCACCACGGCCGTCACATCGTCCGCGCCGCGCTTGATCAGCTCCTGGATGGCCGCGACCAGGGTGCCGCCGGTGGCCAGCATCGGGTCCAGGACGTAGACCTGCCGCCCGGAGAGGTCCTCCGGCATGCGGGTGGCGTAGGTGGACGCCTGGAGCGTCTCCTCGTCGCGGATCATGCCCATGAAGCCGACCTCGGCGGTGGGCAGCAGCCGGACCATGCCCTCCAGCATCCCGAGCCCGGCCCGCAGGATCGGCACGACCAGCGGACGGGGGTGGGACAGCTTGACGCCGGTGGTCCGCTCGACCGGGGTCTGGATGTCGACCTGTTCGGTGCGGACGTCCCGCGTGGCCTCGTAGGCGAGCAGGGTGACCAGCTCGTCGGCCAGCCGCCGGAACGTCGCGGAGTCGGTGCGCTGGTCGCGCAGCGTGGTGAGCTTGTGGGCGACCAGCGGGTGGTCGACGACGTGGAGACGCATGTCCCTAACAGTAACCGTGCCGGGACACACCTCGCGCTGGCATCAAACCGCCCATCAGAGGGAAAGTGGGAGGGACGTACTGGGGGTGTGCATATGCCTGACAGTGAGTTCCTGGAGGACCCCGCGCCGCCGGAGACCGACGCGGAACGCCGACGCCGCCGCGCCCTGTTCCTGCGGGAACTGGCCGAGGCCAGGGAGCTGCGCGAACGGGTGCAGCCCCGCCGCGCCAAGGCCGCGCGGCTGCGCCACGCCATGCGCATGCGCACGTTTCGCTGGTAGGGCATTCGGCCCCGCTCCGCCCGCAGTTGGGCCGCCTGGTGCGTGGAGCGTGCCGCGGTCCGCGTACGATCCCGCTGGTGGACGATCAAAACGGGCGGACACAGGGAGCCGAAGACGTCCCCTGAACGCCTTGTTTCTGCCACGATTCCGAGTGGGTGGGGCTCGGAGCCCGCTCCTCCCGCCCGCAACCTCCGCCGGGGGGACCCCCAACCGGCACGCCTATGACCAGTGGGAGAGTCACGGTGTACTTCGCCGCACTGCTCGCGCGCACCGAAGACGGGTGGGAAGCGAGCGACACAGAGCTCGACGATGTGGAGACCCTGTCGGATCTGGCCGACCTGGCCCGTGAAGCCTCCCCCGAGGACGACACGGTGCTGGTGCTGATCGAGCAGGAGGACGCCTGGTTCGGCGTCGTCCGGATCGACGGCGAGGACGACCCTCGTATCTACGTCTCGGACGCCGCCGCCGCTGCCCGCAGCAGTTACGGCGAGATCCTGCTCACCGACGAACTGCTCGGGAGGGAGCCCGGCGACGACGGCGCCGACCTGGACTCCCTCGACCTCGACGGTACGGAGGAGCCGGACGGCGACTCCGACGACGAGGACGGCCCCGCCTCCGAGGCGGTCCCGCACGCTCCCGTCGGCGACAGCGAGATCCTCGACGACCTGGGCGTCACCGAGAAGGAGCTGAAGGCCCTGGACGCCGATGACGCGCTGGGGGCCATCGCCGAGGCCCTGGGCGCCGCGGAGGTCCTGGAGACCGTCCGCTGACCCCGACCGAACCCGCGGGTCCCTCCGACCCGGTACGCGACCGCTGGCGGGCCGCCATGCGCCTCGCCCTGGACCAGGCCGCACTGGCCGTCCGGGGCGGGGACGTGCCCGTCGGCGCCGTCGTGCTGTCCCCGGACGGTACGACGGTGCTCGGGGCCGGTCACAACGAGCGCGAGGCCACCGGCGACCCGACCGCGCACGCGGAGGTCCTGGCGATCCGCCGGGCCGCCGCGCAGCTCGGCGAGTGGCGGCTGACGGGCTGCACGCTGGTCGTCACGCTGGAGCCGTGCACCATGTGCGCGGGCGCGCTGGTGCAGTCCCGGGTGGACCGGGTCGTCTACGGCGCCCGCGACGACAAGGCCGGCGCCGCCGGTTCCCTCTGGGACGTCGTCCGCGACCGCCGCCTCAACCACCGCCCCGAGGTCATCGAGGGCGTACTGGCCGAGGACTGCGCCGCACTGCTCACGGACTTCTTCCGGAACCGATGAATACCGATTTCTGAGCACGGGCCCCCGTGCTGTAAGGTCTCCCTCGGTAGCGTGTCCGAGCGGCCGAAGGAGCTCGCCTCGAAAGCGAGTGTGGCGCAAGTCACCGAGGGTTCAAATCCCTCCGCTACCGCAGGTAGACGAAGGGTCCGGTTCCTCGAACCGGACCCTTCGCGCATCTCCGTCTCAGTTTCCGTCTCAGTTGGCCCGTACGAGCGCCCCAGCGGCGCCGTCGTCATCGTCGTTCGGCTTCCAAATGAGCCCGTCGACTTGACGCGCAATGTCACGGCGGACCGTGTCGACCATGTGCTGATACCGCGCTGCCATCGCCGTCGTCGACCACCCCATGAGGCCCATGACGGCCCGCTCAGACACGCCGAGGATGAGCAGGACCGTGGCCGCCGTGTGACGGGCATCGTGCAGACGACCGTCCCGCACCTTCGCGGACTTCAGCAGCTCCTTCCAGTCGTCGTAATCAGTGCGGGGCGACGTGCCGCGACCGGTCTCGGTGGCGAACAGCCAGCCTTCGTCCGTCCACTTGTCTCCAGCCGCCGCGCGCTCCGCCTGCTGCTGCCGCTCGTGCGCTCGCAGCATGTCCACAAGCTGTGGAGGAAGCCCCACGGCGCGGCGCCCTGCGCGGGACTTCGTGTCGGCGGTCTCCGGGTTCGTCCGCTGGCGCTGCGGGCAGTACCCGGCCTTGCGGCCACAGGTGTCCCCACACCCGTGCGCGTAGCGCGGGCGTCGGCGACTCCTGCGTACCAGTAAGACGCCGTTGTCCAAGTCGACATCCGACCACTTCAGTCCCAGTGCCTCACCCTGACGAAGCCCCAGGGCGAGCGCCACGGCCCACCGCGCGGAGTTCCGTCGGCGAGCGGCAGCACGCAGCAGGCGCTGCACCTCTTCCACGGTGTACGGCTCGATCTCCTCCTCGCTCACGCGCGGCGCCTTTGCGAGCACCACGGGGTTTTGCGTGAGATGGCCGCGCCGTACCGCTTCGTTGAGCGCGGTCCGGAAGGTGCGGTGCGCCTGGTGGGCGGTCGCGGGCCTGCTGCCGTTCGCCTGCATCTTGGCGTAGAAGGTCTCGATGTGCTCCGGCTTCAGCCGGTCGAGCCGGTGGGCACCGAGACCGAGGATCAGGTGCTTCCGCACGGCGACGCCGTACCCAACCATGGTGTTCTCGTTGACGGCGAGCGATGCGATGTTGTCGATCCAGTGCGTCAGCCACGCCTTGACCGTCCAGGGCTTGCCCGGCTTGCGTACCGTACCGGCGTCGCGCATCCGCTCCAGCTCCTTCACGGCCGCGACCACGTCGGGCTTGGTCTTCCGCTCAACGTGCCGCCGGTCGGGCTTGCCGTCGTCGCGTACGCCGACGGTGACCCGACCGTGCCACTTGCCGTCCTTGCCCAGATAGATCGACGAACGGCCGTTCGGCTGTCGAGTGCGCTTCTTCTTCTCTTCCACGGAGTCCTCTCAGGCAGCGTCGGCCATGGGGGCGGCAGCGAGGGGGGCACGATGGGCCGCGCGAAGGCGAGCCACGTAGTCGGTCACGGCTTCGGCGGGGACGCGGCGGAGCCGCCCGACTGAGACGGACTCCAGCTCTCCGGAGCCGATGAGCCGGTAGCACAGGGTGCGACCGATACGGAGCCGCCGGGCGGCCTCTTCAACGGTCAGCAGTACGAGGGTCGGGTTGATGGAGTCGGCGAGGTGAGCCGTGTCCATGCGGTGACGCTCCTTCGTCTCACGGGTGGGATTCGGAGCGGGCCCTGTCGGGGGCCGCTTCTGAGGTCCGCTACTTCCGCTACCTCCGCTACCGCGCAGGTCAGGGGCCTGTTCGGGGTAGCGGGAGGGGGTAGCGGTAGCGGATGGGTAGCGGGGCGGTAGCGGCAACCGCAGGTGGTTGCCGCTACCGCGTTGTGGCTGGTCAGAGCAGGCTTTCGGTGCCCGGTAGCGGAGGTAGCGGACTTTTCGGGGGTGGGGGGCAGTAGCGGGCCCACGCGTCGGCCAGATCGGCGGCGTAGTAGCCCTTGAGGACGCTCCCGGCGGTCTTGATGTTGCGGGAGGTGATCGGCTCGTTGTCGGCCGTCATGTACTCCGCGAGCATCTTCGACAGGCGCCGGTTGTCCAGCGGCTTGCCGTGCAGGTCGGCCCATGGGGCGTCGTCGAGGGCGTTGAGCCGGTCGAGGATCGCGACGGTGGGCAGGCGGTCGATGCCGGTCATGACGTGGTCGTGAGTGTGGCGCAAGTCACCGAGGGTTCAAATCCCTCCGCTACCGCTTGTGAAGGGCCTCGTCGCGAGACGGGGCCCTTCGTGCGTGCGGGGGTTGATCGTCCGGGGAGGGTCGGCGGTTACACTCACCGCCGTCAACAGGGGGCCCGTTCTGGGCGACAAGGGCAGGGAGGCCGCGGTGGCGGTGAATTCGAAGAAGCTCGCCGTCTATGTGCTCGTGGTCTTCGTGCTCTATGTGATCATCACGGACCCGGCCAAGGCCGCCGACTATGTCCAGATAGGGTTCGAGGGCATATCGGACGCCGCCAAGGCGCTCGGCGACTTCGCGACGTGGATCGCCAACGGAGGAGACTCATGATCCGCCACCTCGTCCTGTTCAAGCTCAACGAGGGCGTCAAGCGCGACGACCCACGCGTCGTGGCGGGCGAGGAGGCGTTCCGGGCGCTGCCGGAGAAGATCTCCGAGATCCGCTTCTGGGAGCTGGGCTGGAACCTCAGCGACCGCCCCATCGCCTACGACTTCGCGATCAACTCCGGCTTCGACGACGTGGACGCGCTGCGCCGGTACGTCGAGCACCCCGAGCACCAGGCGGGCGTGGCCCTCTGGAAGGAGTTCGCGACCTGGGTGATCGCGGACTACGAGTACTGAGCCGCCGTAGCCGCCCTATCGCAGTCGGCCCGCAGCCCTCCGTCGTTGCGACGGAGGGTTTTTTCATGTGTTCGCACATTTTTGCCCTCACTCATCCCTCAACACGGTGTTATGCGGTGCTTGCACACAGTGCACATGTCTTGTGATGCTATGACCGCTTTTGACGGATGAGTTGATGGATCAAGAGGTGGAGTTGACCGTGCCGGCCAGTACTGCGCCTCTCCAGGAAGCGACCCCGGAAGCAGCCCCGGAGGCATCCGCGGATGCCGCCCCGCCCCCAGCTCCCGAGCCCGCCCCGCGCAGTCGCGGTGCCGACACCCGCGCGCTCACCCAGGTGCTGTTCGCCCAGCTCAAGCAACTCCGGCCGGGTACGCCGGAGCACAACCGGGTGCGCGGGGCGCTGATCGAGGCGAATCTCCCGCTCGTGCGCTACGCGGCCGCCCGTTTCCGCTCCCGCAACGAGCCGATGGAGGACGTGGTCCAGGTCGGCACCATCGGTCTGATCAACGCCATCGACCGCTTCGACCCGGACCGCGGGGTGCAGTTCCCGACCTTCGCGATGCCCACGGTCGTCGGCGAGATCAAGCGGTACTTCCGGGACAACGTCCGCACCGTCCACGTACCGCGCCGGCTGCACGAGCTGTGGGTGCAGGTCAACAGCGCCACCGAGGACCTGACCACGGCCTTCGGGCGCTCCCCCAGCACCGCCGAGATCGCCGCGCGGCTGCGCATCAGCGAGGACGAGGTGCTGTCCTGCATCGAGGCGGGGCGGTCGTACCACGCCACCTCGCTGGAGGCCGCCCAGGAGGGCGACGGACTGCCCGGACTGCTGGACCGGCTCGGCTACGAGGACCCCGCGCTGGACGGTGTGGAGCACCGCGACCTGGTCCGGCATCTGCTGGTCCAACTCCCCGAGCGGGAACAGCGAATTCTGCTGCTGCGCTACTACAGCAACCTCACCCAGTCGCAGATCAGTGCCGAACTCGGCGTCTCCCAGATGCACGTATCGCGGCTACTCGCGCGTAGCTTCCAGCGGTTGCGGTCGGCGAACCGGATCGACGCCTGACGGAGCCTCGCTCGAATGCCCGAGCGAACTATCACCGGGGAGAGCGAATCGCTCACCTGCGCCGTTGCCGACATTTTCCTGTCGAAATAGCGTCAGACCCCTTGTTTCCAGGGCGGATTCACGTCTTACATGTCGACATGTCACTACAGCGTGTTGCCGACATGTGACATTCTTCCGGAAGCGCGTTTGCCGTGGCTTCGGCTCCGGTATTCAGGTGAAGGCTGCGTTCTCCAGTGGGAGCGTTCGCCGCGACCGTCCCGCGACCCAAAGGGGGTGGCATGTCCGCAGACCAGGGCAGCTCGAAGGTGCTCACGCTCACCAAGAGCGAGGCTGCGCCCGCGCTCGACGACGACGTAACGGCCCTTGTCGAGGCCGAGGCCGCACCGGCCCCGGCTCTCCCCACCTCCGGGGCGATCGACACTCGCACCCTGTCCCGCTCCCTGTTCCTGCGGCTCGCCGCGCTGGACGAGAACAGCCCCGAGCGCGCGTACGTCCGTGACACCCTGATCGAGCTCAACCTCCCGCTCGTCAGGTACGCCGCGGCCCGGTTCCGGTCCCGCAACGAGCCGATGGAGGACATCGTCCAGGTCGGAACGATCGGGCTGATCAAGGCGATCGACCGGTTCGACTGCGAACGGGGCGTGGAGTTCCCGACGTTCGCGATGCCGACCGTGGTCGGCGAGATCAAGCGGTTCTTCCGGGACACCTCGTGGTCGGTGCGCGTGCCGCGCCGGCTCCAGGAGCTGCGGCTGGCACTGACCAAGGCCAGCGACGAGCTGTCCCAGAAGCTGGACCGCTCCCCGACGGTCACCGAACTCGCCGCGGTACTGGGCGTGTCCGAGGAGGACGTGGTCGACGGCCTGGCGGTCGGCAACGCCTACACGGCCTCCTCGCTGGACTCCCCGGCGCCCGAGGACGACGGCGGCGAGGGCTCGCTGGCCGACCGGCTCGGCTACGAGGACACGGCGCTGGAGGGCGTGGAGTACCGCGAGTCCCTCAAGCCGCTGCTGGCCAAGCTCCCGCCGCGGGAGCGCCGGATCATCATGCTGCGGTTCTTCGCCAACATGACCCAGTCGCAGATCGGCGAGGAGGTCGGCATCTCCCAGATGCACGTCTCCCGGCTGCTGACCCGCACGCTGGCGCAGCTGCGCGAGGGCCTCATCTCCGACTGAACCCTTCCCTTCTGACGAAGCGTCAGCCACCATGGCGCGATGCTTCGGGCGACGGCATGGACACATGGCCGCCAGGGCGCCCTGATCGGCGCCTCGGCGGCCGTCGTGTGCCTGGTCGGCCTGCTGGCCGCGTGCGGGGGCTCCGGCGGCGGAGACGGCTATACGGCCGTGGGGGCGCCGGGTACCACGGCCCGTCCTACGGCGGGGCCGACGGGGGAGGTGACGCTGGTACCGCTGGACACGGCGACCCCGGACGCGACGAACTCGGCCGCCGACAGCGGCACTTCGGCAAGCCCGACCGGCCGTACGAGCGACGCCGCGAGGCCGGTGCCGTCGAGCGGGGGCGCCAAGGCCGGGCGCACGCCCGCGAGTTCGGCCCCGGCCGGCCGTACGACCTCCGCGGCCCCCAGTGCGCCGCCCTCCACCACCCCCGGCAAGCCGTCCCCCGCCGGCCTCTCCTGGTCCGCGCCGGAGCGGGCGGAAGGGGAGAAGCGCTGGTGCGAGGAGGTGACCGTGCGCTTTCACAACCCCGGGGGCAGCCCCGTGCGTTCGGGCACCGTGACCCTCGGGACGCACATCATCGGGGCGCTCGGGGTCGACTGGGGGACCGTGGAGTCGCAGGAGGAGCTTCCGGCGCCGATCGGGGAGGGCGCGCGGAAGGAGCGGACCTGGACGGTGTGCGTCGACAGATTCTATGAGGGGTCTTTTCTGTTGGGCGCGCACATGGAGCACGACGTCACGGTGACGTACCTCGGAGGAGACCCGATCTTCATCTCTCACGCGCGAGAGAAGGAGCGGTATCCGCCGGGGCAGCACAGCCTCCGGATCACAGCGGCGCCGCCGGTGGGGGCAACCACCGAACGGCGTCTTGATCCAGACCCCTCAGTGACAGGGAGCCAGGCCCATGCAGGCCCGTACCCCCATTCAGCTACTCGCTCAGCGCCCGGCCAGCGTCTACGACACCCGCGCCGAGGCGGCCTCCAGCGCTGAAGAGCGCCTCGCGGTCGTCGAGCAGCAGTTGGCCGACGCTCTGGCGCGCGAGCAGGACGCACGGCTGCTGCTGTTCCGCGCCCTGCGGCAGCTCGACACCGCGGTAAAAGGCGAACCGGCGACGCGACAGGAGCGTGTGAGGCGGGACGCGCACGCCTTGGCGGTCGCCTCGGGAATCGTGCCCGCCGACGACTACCGGCCGGAAGCCGTCCAGGAGCGGCCCGCGCTGCGGGGCGTCGACGGCGGCCGGTCGGCAGAGCGCGGCCGGGGTGCGCCTCGGGACCGTCACGGCCTGCACGCCGTCTGACGAGACAACCGTGCCGCCCGGCTCATCTTGCGTGAGTCCGGGCGGCGCAGTGCTGTCCCGTGGCGCGCGCCGGGCTCGGCTCGGTCGAGGGCGAGTTCGCCGCGGCGCACCTCGTCGGCAAGGTCGGGCGCGTCACGCTGCACGGCCTTGGCCTGCTGGACTGCTCGACCGGAAGAACCAACCACCCTCACGGCGCGTTCGTCGGAGCGCTGCTCGCGTCGGGCCTGCGGTTCGACCCGTTCCCCGGTCGTGCGCAGATCTGCGCACGTTTCCTCTGCGTTCCGTGACCGCGCCGCCTCGGAACCGTCATCCTTAGGCCGCCCCTTGTGCTGCGCCGCGGCGTAGAACCGCTCATACTCCAGCGCCATCAGCGCGCGCTGCCCTGGGTTGAGCTGCCGGCGAGCGAGGTTCTTCGGCACGATCAGGTCGAGGATCACCGGCTCGGTGTAGCGCTCCGGCACGGCGAGGCCCCCGCCCATCTGCAAAGGGGGGTCAGACGGACGGGGGCCGGTGTGTGCGCCCGCCCGCCGGGACTCTTGCGGGAATCCCGGCGGGCAGGCTCGGCCCCTTCCCGCCGGTCTTGCGGTCCCAGCAGGAAGGGGGGTCTGTGCGGTTCGCGACCCTGACCCGGCGGTCGCCGTGGGGGTGCGTCAGTGCAGTGTCCACGCCGGCACCAAGGCGTGGACAGGGTTCGTCACGGCTCCGGTGGAGCCTGCCGGTGGCAGGCGCACCCGCAGCGGCGCTGCAGCAGGATTCCGCCGCCGTGGGGCAGCGGGATGTCGTCGGTCCGGCGGCACTCCTCGTGCGCGGCGCCGTAGCCGGGCTCGCGGGCCAGCGTGCACTCCGGAGACAGAGGCGGAGCCTCGGCCACGGTCACGGGCACTCGCCCCGCGAGCGCGCGTTGGCCACGGAGACGCCCTCGCTCAGGGCCGTTCCAGCGGGGACCGGTTGCAGCCGCTCGGGCCGCGCATCCCACTCGATGCCGCCCCCGATGGGGCGCAGCTGGATGTACGGGCCGACGAAGCCCGCGACCTTGCCGCACTTGTTCCTCTCGGTGTCCTCGACGGTGTCGCCGAGCCGGGGTTCGTAGGCGGCCGGCCTTTCGCCGTCCTGCTCTTCGCCGAGGGGCAAACGGTGTGTAGCGTTCACGGTGTTGGCGCTCCTTCGCAGCGTCGACCACGCCCCGGGACCGTTCGCGCGGTCGCCGGGGTCTTCGTGGTCTTCGACCGTAGGAGCGTCGAAGGAGAGGCAGGGGCACAGATTGTGCCCCTACGTCATGCGGCCAACATGCCGAGCTTCACCGCGAGTTCGGAGGCTCGACGACGCCGGGCCGGAACCTTCGCCTCGGCCTCCTCCAGCACAATGCGCTTGGCGTACCCGTTGTACTTGATCGTCTCGGGAGCAGCTTCGTGTGCCTTCTCCAGCGTGGCCAGGGCGACGTCAGGCTGTCCGTCGAGTTGGAAGCCGCGAGCCTCTTCGATGCGGTGCCGGGCCCTCCGCGGCCTTGAGGGGATGGTGACGGCGTCGGCGCGGGCGGCCTGGCGTACGGACTCGCCGCCCTGGTGCAGCTCGACGGCGACGGTGACCGCGTGCGCGCCCATGATGGCCCGGGAGAACGACGTCACCGGGTGGTAGTAGTCCTCTGGAAGCCGGTCGGCCATGGCTCGGGCCTGGTCCCAGTGCCGCCATGCCGTGCCCGTCTCCCCGCGTCGGGCTGCGGTGTAGCCGGCCTCGAAGGTGAGCGCGCCCGTGATGGCGAGGACATCGTTCGAGGCGTCCGGCAACTGCGGTTCGAGGTACGCGAGAGTCTCGCGGTTCACCGCGTCTGCGGCGTCGAAGTGCGCCGGGCCAGCATCACGGTGTGCCTGCGCAGCAAGCCATGCGGCTACACCGATCGCATGCGGGTCCTCGGACTCCTGCGCGGCGATCAGCCCGCGCTCGGCGACGCGCCACAACAGGGCGGGATCCGGCTGGTATGCCACGAAGAACTGGCACAGGGAGTAGACCTCGGCGAGTACGGCCTGAGCTGCTCTGCGGTCCGTCCCGGTGTCGGCCTGCCGCACGGCGAGTTGAGCGTCACGGATCAGGTCCGGCAGCAGGGTGCCGATCACCTCGCGGTGATTCGGTGCGGAGTGTCGCGCCTTCCATGCCTGCGCGAGCCGCGCGTGAAGATGAGTGGCCGGGGGCGCCTCGCGCTGCGTGGTGAGTGGGAAGGCGTCGACAGCGGTCTTGACCGCGGCGAGGCGCGGGTGGCCGGGGCCGGCGAACAGGTCGACGTGCGCAGACTGGTCGCCGGTCAGGTCCGCGAGGTCGCGGACGCGCAACAGCTCGGCGATGCGCAGGATCACGTCGAGCTTGGGCGTCTTGAGCCGCCCTGTCTCGATTCCCTTGACCCACGATCCGGACCTGCCGAGCAGCCCGCCGAGTTGCTCGCGGGTCATGCCCTTCCGGGTGCGAAGGATCTGGAGACGCTGGCCGAACACCAGCGGCTCGGCGTACGGGTCCGGGCTACCATCTGAAGGCGACACGGCCTTGCCCCTCTCTGAACAGCTCGACACTGTCAGGGTATGGGGCGAGGCCGCTTTCGCGTCAGGAGTCTTGCCGTCCGCCCGTCTTCGGGCTGTTCGGCGGCCCGCAGACTTAACCCGCAGGCCACCTGTTCGCGCGCGAGACGGCCCCCGGACCCCGCGCTACAGCAAGCCCGCGGGCACCGAACAGCCGTCGGTGCCGCAGCGCGCGTGCTGCCACGCCTGATCCCCGCACGGCCGCGCCGCGGTGCGCAGTTGCTGGGCACGCATCAAGGGACACCCGCACCGGTAGCAGGGCGTTCCCGACTTCGGCGGAGGCAGAGCGCCGGCCGCGGCCTGGCCGGAGCGGAGCCGGTTGCCCAGCTGCGCGCCGAGCCGCCGGTTGCACGACGCGTGCAGCAGCCGCGTGGCCCGCGTGCCGCCGAGGGCGCGCCTGCTCGTGGTCGGCGTCCAGGTCCTGCTCGGGGAACACCGGCTCCCCGCAAACCGCGCACGGCTCGCCCGGCATCAGCTCGGCGAGCAGGCGGGCACGCTGCTTCTGATGCTCGCCCCCGAGACCGAGCCGCGTCGTACGGCTCCCCTCGGGCGTCTTACGCGGCCGTCCCATGCCAGGAACCTCCCGAAAGAGGTTGAAAAACAACGATAGTTGGGGGTTGGCACGAGTACGGTCCGTACGGGACGGCATTCCCGCAAGTGCAGGGCGTCGTCGTCGGGCTCGGGCAGGTGCACGCGTGCCGGTCCGTCGAGTGCGGCGGCGATGCTGTGCGCGGCGCGATGGAGGAGTCGCGCGCGGTCCGTGCGCACGTCGTCGGCGTGCCAGCCGAGCACGCTGCGGGAGCTGTTGACCGCGGCCCGGTAGCGGTCGTAGGCCACCTCACGTGGAGTGAAGGTGCTCACCGGACTTCCCTCGTTGCGGTCGACGCCTGGCGTGTGCCGCTCGGCATGCGCATCGAGACGCGGGACGTGTCCGTCCGGTGGCGGTGAGCCGCGCGGAGCGCTCCGGAACGGACCGCTTCGGCGCCTGCCACCTCGGCGCCCGCTGCTGCCGCGCGGACTACTTCAGCGCGAGCCAGGCCACCGCCACGACGACCGCGATCGCGACGACGGCACCGACGATCAGGCCGATGCGGGAACCGGAGGAAGCGGCCGCCTGCTGCTGCCCCTGAGGGGCCTCGTCGACGAACGCGCGGAACATCTGCGTGCTGCCAGCGGGGTCGTAGTTGCCCTGGGGGTCCTGGGTGTTAGCCATGGCCCGAAACCCTAGCGAATCCGGGGTGCGCGCCCAAGCGCGGGTCCCGACCGGCGGCACCGGGAGCACCGGTTGACCGCACCCGTCGCCACCTGGGTGTTTACGGTCGCAATACTTGCCTTTGCCAACTTTTGAGGCCCGGCACCCCCATTTTATTTGCCTGCAGCAACCAATAACTTCTATGGTTGCCCTAAGCGACAAAATCGGGAGATGTGATGGCCGAGCAGGGGCTCTACGAGGAGCTCGTGCGGCAGTTCAGTGCCTTCGGGGCCGTGAAACGGGAGCTGGGGCGGGCGCTGCCCGCGGACTGCCCGAGCGGGTCCGCGGCGGCGCTGACGCTGCTGGAACGGCACGGGGACATGCGGATGAGCAGGCTCGCGGAGCTGCTCGCCGTCGACATGTCGGTCACCAGCAGGCATGTCGCCCACCTCGCCGAGCGGGGCTGGATCGACCGCTCCCCCGACCCGTCCGACAAACGCGGCCGCATCCTGCGCCTGACGCCCGCCGGCCGGGACCGGGTGCAGGAGCTGGCCCGGTGCACGACCCGGCTGCTGGCCGCGCGGCTGAGCGACTGGAGCGACGAGGACGTCGCCCGGCTCACCGAGCTGATGGCCCGGCTGCGCCGCTGCTTCGACGAGCAGTCCCCCACCCCCGTACCTCCGCGATCACCGCGATCACCGCGATCACCGCGTAAGAGCAGACCGCACAAGAGAAGGAAGCCCATGGCAACGACCACACCCGACGGTGTGCGGGCTCAGGCCGAGCACGAAGGAGGCTCCGGCGACGCTCCCATGACGCACCGGCAGATCATGGAGGCGCTCTCCGGGCTGCTGCTCGGCATGTTCGCCGCCATCCTGTCCTCCACCATCGTCTCCAACGCCCTGCCCGAGATCATCACGGACCTCGGCGGCGGACAGAGCGCGTACACCTGGGTGGTGACGGCCGCGCTGCTGGCGATGACCGCGTCGACGCCGCTGTGGGGCAAGCTGGCCGATCTGGTCAGCAAGAAGGCCCTGGTCCAGATAGCCCTGGTCATCTACATCGTCGGCTCGGTGTTCGCCGGCATCGCGCAGAACTCCGGGATGCTGATCGGCGCCCGGGTCGTACAGGGTCTCGGCGCGGGCGGTCTGACCGCGCTCGCCCAGATCATCATGGCCGCGATGATCTCCCCGCGGGAGCGCGGCCGCTACTCCGGCTACCTCGGTGCCACGTTCGCGGTCGCGACCGTCGGCGGTCCGCTGGTCGGCGGTGTCATCACCGACACCAGCTGGCTGGGCTGGCGCTGGTGCCTGTACGTGGGGATCCCGTTCGCGCTGTTCGCCCTGTTCGTACTGCAGAAGACGCTGCACCTGCCGGAGAGCCGGCGCAAGGTCAAGGTCGACTGGGCCGGGGCCTTCTTCATCACCGCCGCCGTCAGCCTGCTGCTGATCTGGGTCACCTTCGCGGACGACAAGTACGCCTGGCTGTCCGGGCAGACCTACGCCATGGTCGGCGGCGCCCTCGCGCTGACGCTGGTCTTCCTCTTCGTGGAGAGCAGGGCCGCCGAGCCGATCATCCCGCTGCGCCTGTTCCGCAACCGCACCATCGCGCTGGCCTCGCTGGCGTCCCTGCTGGTCGGTGTCGCGATGTTCGCGGGCACCGTGTTCTTCAGCCAGTACTTCCAGCTGGCCCGCGACATGTCGCCCACCATGTCCGGTGTCGCGACCATCCCGATGATCGCCGGTCTGTTCGTGTCCTCCACGGTCTCCGGCGCGATCATCACCCGGACCGGCAAGTGGAAGTCCTGGCTGGTCGTGGGCGGTGTGCTGGTCACGGCGGGGCTCGGCCTGCTCGGCACCATGCGTTACGACACCCCGTACTGGCACATCGCCGTCTACATGGGCCTGATGGGTCTCGGCGTCGGCATGATGATGCAGAACCTGGTGCTCTCCACGCAGAACCAGGTCGCCCCGCACGAACTCGGCGCCGCCAGCTCGGTGGTGACCTTCTTCCGGTCCCTCGGCGGCGCGATGGGCGTCTCGGCGCTCGGCTCGGTGATGACGACCCGGATCAGCCACTACGCCACCGACACCATCGGCACCCTCAGCCCCGAGGAGCAGGCCGCGGCCGGCAAGGCGATGGGCTCCGGTCAGCTCCCCGACATGGACGCCCTGCCCGGACCGATCCGCACCTGGCTGGAGAGCGCCTACGGCCACGGCATCGCCGACATCTTCCTGTACGTCGCCCCGATCGCCTTCCTCGCCTTCCTGGTGACCCTGTTCATCAAGGAGGTCCCGCTGCGCACCACCGGCGCGCTGGAGCAGGCGCAGGCGCAGGCTCCGGGCGCGGAGAAGGAACCCGCCCTAGGCTGACGCCATGGCACCCAACATCGCGACCAACACCACCGTTTCGCTGGACGAGTTGCTGGACTTCGTACGGCCGCGTCACCGGGCGATCCTGCTGACGCGGCGGGCGGACGGGGGCCCGCAGGGTTCGCCGCTGACCTGCGGGGTGGACGACTCGGGGCGGATCGTGGTCTCCACGTACCCCGAACGGGCCAAGACGCGCAACGCCAAGCGGGACCCGCGGGTCAGCGTCATTGTGCTGAGCGACGACTGGAACGGCCCGTGGGTGCAGGTGGACGGCACCGCCGAGGTGATCGACACGCCGGACTCGGTGGAGCCGCTGGTGGAGTACTACCGGAACATCGCCGGGGAGCACCCGGACTGGGACGAGTACCGGGCGGCGATGGTCAAGCAGGGCAAGTCGATCATCCGGATCACACCGGAGCGGTGGGGGCCGGTGGCCACGGGGGGCTTTCCGGCGCGGCTGGTGGAGGGGGGATGAGGCGGGCGCCGGGTCATTCCCCGGTTGGGTGGGGACTGAGACGGCGGCCGGTCACTCCCGGATCGAGGGGCTGAGGTGGCGGCCGCCGGGTCATTCCTGAGGCGCGGTCGACCCGCTGACCGCCGGGCTCACTCCCCGGACGGGGCGACGAGCCGGCCGCTGGGGTGCCTCCCAGGGCGGAGGCGATGAATCGGGCGCCGGGTCACTCGCGGCGGGCGCGGGTCACCCGTCGGGTCACCTGCGGCGGGCGCGGGTCACCCGTCGGGTCACCTGCGGTGGACTCGGGTCACCATCGCCTCGATGCCGGCCACCAGCAGGTCCAGGGCGAAGGCGAAGTCGCGCTCCAGCATGTCCGCCACGTTCTCCCCGCCCCGGGCCTCCATGATCTCCTTCGCCTCCCCGATCACCTCGGCCGTGGCGGGGCTCTCGATCGCCGTCTCCATCGCGCGCTCGTAGTAGGCGTCGGGGGTCATGCCCGTGCTGCGGGCGCGGGTGTAGAAGTGCCCCTCGACGGTGCCGAAGCCGTAGACGAACTGGAAGACGGCGGAGATCGCGCCGGTCATGCCCTCGGCGGGCAGGCCCGTCCTGCCCATGACGCGCTGCACCACCCGGGAGAAGGCGAGCGAGTTGGGGCCGATGTTGAGGTAGGTCCCGGCCAGCGGGGACATCCAGGGGTGGCGGACCAGCATCGCGCGGTACTCGCCGGCCAGCGTGCGCAGTTGGTCGCGCCAGTCCTCGTCCGCCTCCGGGTCGGGCAGCCGCAGTTCCCCGTGGACGGAGTCCAGGGCGAGTTCGAGGAGGTCGTCCTTGGTGTCGACGTACCAGTAGACGGACATCGCGGTGACGTTCAGCTCGGCGGCCAGGCGGCGCATGGAGAACTTGGCGAGGCCCTCCGCGTCCAGCAGGCGCACGGTCGCCTCGGTGATCCGCTCGCGGTCCAGCCCGGACGGCTGGCCGCTCCCCCTGCCACCCCGGCGCGTACCGCCCTCAAGCCAGACGCTGGCCCGCCGTTCGGCTGCCTTACCCATGGCGCACCTTCCTCGACTCAACCCCGCGGGTCACGCTGGACGCCCCGAAGAGGGCGCGGGGAACTGTGTGACCAGCCACCATGCTGCCCGCAGTCGCCCGCCCACCGTACGCCGCCCCGTCAGGCCTTCCCTGCCCTCTCCGCCCGCCGCAGCAACGCCCCGGCGACCAGTCCGCCGAGCAGCACGGCCAACGAGCCCACCAGCAGGCTCGTCTGCAGCCCGGAGGAGAACGCGTCCGTCACCCGCTGCCGCTCCTCCGCCGACCCCGCGGCCGCCAGCGCCGCCGGCAGGGAGGTCGCGGCCACCGGAATCAGCGCCGCGAACCGCGAGTTGAGCAGCGCGCCGAGCACGGCCACCCCCAGCCCGGTGCCGAACTCGGCCACGGTGCCGTTGATCCCGCCGCCGACGCCCGCCTTCTCCGGGGGGATCGCACTCATGATGGCGTGCGACATCGCGGGGCTCGCCACGGCGGCGCCGGTGCCGATGAGGACCAGGCCCAGGAACGTACCGCCGTAGCCGCCGGAGTCGACCACCGCGATGGAGGCGAGCCCGGCCGCCATCACCGCCATGCCGAGCCCGATGGCGAGCGGGGTGCCCAGCCGGGCCGCGCACTTGGCCGCCACACCGCTGAAGTTCAGCGCCACGATCATCAGGGCCATCGGGGCGATCCGCAGACCGGCCTCCAGCGGCTCGTAGCCGAGTACGAACTGCATGTGCTGGGTGAGCAGGAAGAGCGAGCCGCCCATGCCGAAGGTGATCAGCACACCGCCCGAGACCGCGCCGGTGAAGCGGCGGTTGCGGAAGAAGTGCATGTCGATCATCGGGTACGGGATACGGCTCTCCCAGTACGCGAAGGCGGCCAGCACCGTGACCGCGACGGCCGCCGTGGCCAGCACCCGGCCCGACAGCCAGCCGTGCTCCGGGCCGGAGATGATCGCGTACACCAGGGAGGCCATGCCGATGGTGGAGAGGACGGCGCCGAGCAGGTCGGGGCGGTCGCCCTGGGGGTTCTTGGACTCCGGGACGAGGACGACGACCGCGACCAGGGCGAGCGCGGCGACCGGGATGTTGATCAGGAAGATCGCGCCCCACCAGAAGTGGTCCAGCATGAAGCCGCCCAGGAGGGGACCGGCGGCGAAGCCCAGGGAGTTCACGGCGGCCCAGATGCCGATCGCCCTGGGCTGCTCCTCGGGCGTGAAGATTTGGATCGCCACCGCCAGCACGGTCGTCATCAGCAGCGCGCCGCCGACGCCCATCCCGGCGCGGGCGGCGATCAACTGACCGGTGGAGTCGGCGAGTCCGGCCACCAGCGAACCGGTGCCGAACAGGGCCAGCCCGATGGCCAGCATCTTCTTGCGGCCGTAGCGGTCGGCGGCGCTGCCCGCGGTGAGCAGCAGGCCCGACTGCACCAGCGAGTAGGCGTTGATCATCCACTGGATGTCGGAGGTGCTCGCGCCCAGTTCCCGGGTGAGCGAGGGGATGGCCACGTTCAGGACGGTGTTGTCCAGCACCACGGTCAGCACCGCGAGGCACAGGACGCCGAGGATCAGCCAGCGCTGCGGGTGGCCGCCCCGCTGCGGCCGGGGCTGCGGCGGGGCGGCCTGGGGGTGTTCCGGTGAGGACGTCGACATGCTGTACACCGTAGAGCTACTCCTATACGGCGTACAAGGGCATTACCCGGACGTCAGGTCGTAGAAGGTGGTGCCGTCGACCGTCACCGCCTCGAAGTTCTCCTCGACCCAGGCGCTGATCTGCGAGGACGTGCCGTCGCCGCGCCCGCCGCCCATGCCGCCGCCGGAGCCGCTCGCGATGAAGTAGTGGATCTTTCCGTCGGCCACGTACTGCTTGAACTCGGCCAGCGTCGGGGACGGGTCGGTGCCGTTGAAGCCGCCGATCGCCATCACGGGCTCACCGGTGGAGAGCTGGTAGCTCGCGGCGTTCTGGGCGCCGATCGCGGCGGCCGCCCAGGTGTAGTCCCCCGCGTCCTTCTCCAGGAGGGCCTTGGCCTCGTCGGAGACCGAGGCGCCGTTGAGCAGGCCGCCCATGCCGCCACCGCCGCCATCGCCGCCATCGCCGCCATCGCCGCCGGGCATACCGCCGTCGCCGTTCTGCCGGCTCCCCTGCTGGTTGCCCGGCTGGTTCCCTTGCTGGCCCGGCATGGTCCCGCCGCCCGGGAAGCCGCCGTTGCCGCCATTGCCACCGGTCGGCGGCTGGCCCATGCCACCGCCCTGCTGCCCTTGCTGGTTGCCCTGCTGCCCGGGGAAGCCGCCACCGGCGCCACCGGGGCCGCCCCCGCCCGGGCCACCGCCGCCACCGGGGCCGCCGCCCCGTCCGCCCTGCACCGACGGGCCCGCGGTGACGATCGAGCCGGAGTGGCCCTCGTTCACCGTCGTGAGGGTGTACGCCGTGGGCCCGGCCAGCGCTGCCACGAGCCCCAGGCCCGCGACACCCAGGGCAAGCCGATGGCCGAGCCGGCTCACGAAGACCAGCCCGAGGGCCGCCGCCAGACCGCCCACCAGGACCAGCCACTTCAGCCAGGGGAGATAGTCGGAGGACCGGTTGAGCAGGACGTACCCCCAGCCCGCGGTGGCCGTCATGGCGCCCGCCAGGGTGAGCGACGCCCAGGCCTTCTCCCGCCGCTCCCACAGCAGCACCGAGCCCATGCCGATGAGCGGGGCGACGTAGGGCGCGAGGGCGACGGTGTAGTACTCGTGGAAGATGCCCTGCATGTAGCTGAAGACCAGCATGGTGACGATCAGCGCGCCGCCCCAGACGAGGAACGAACCGCGCGTCACCGAGGTGCGCCTCGCCTTGCGGGTGGCGACCAGGGCCGCGACCAGCAGGATCAGCGCGGCCGGGATCAGCCAGGAGATCTGGCCGCCGATGTTCGCGCCGAACAGGCGGTCCCAGCCGGTCTCGCCCCAGTTGCCGCCGCCGTTTCCGCCCCCGCCGCCGACGCTGCCGGTCTCCTCGCCGTTGAGCCGGCCCAGGCCGTTGTAGCCGAAGGTCAGTTCCAGGAAGGAGTTGTTCTGGGAGCCGCCGATGTAGGGGCGCGAGGAGGCGGGCCACAGTTCGACGATGGCGACCCACCAGCCGCCGCTGACCACGATCGCGGCGAAGCCCGCGGCCAGCTGTCCGACCCGCTTCTTCACGGAGACCGGCGCGCAGACGCCGTACACGAGCGCGAGCGGGGGCAGGATCAGAAAGGCCTGGAGGGTCTTGGCAAGGAAGGCGAAGCCGATGGCCGTACCGGCCCACAGCAGCCACTTGGTGCGGCCGTCCTCCAGGGCGCGGATGACGAAGTAGCAGGCCACCGCCATCAGCAGGGCCAGCATCGCGTCAGGGTTGTTGAACCGGAACATCAGCGCAGCGACCGGGGTGAGCGCCAGCACCGCGCCGGAAATCAGACCGGCGGCGGGGCTGAACCGGCGGCGTACGGCGGCGTACACGACGGCGACCGTGCCGACGCCCATGAGGACCTCGGGGACCAGGATCGCCCAGGAGTTCAGGCCGAAGAGCCGCACCGACAGGGCCATCGGCCACAGTGAGGCCGGGGGCTTGTCGACGGTGATGGCGTTGGCCGCGTCCAGCGAGCCGAAGAAGAACGCCTTCCAGGACTCGCTGCCCGCCTGGACGGCCGCGGAGTAGAAGGAGTTGGCGTAGCCGGAGGCGCTGAGGTTGTAGAGGTAGAGGACGGCCGTGGCGAGCAGCAGGCCGAGGAAGGCGGGGCGGACCCAGCGCGGGTCGGCGGGGCGGCCGGGTGGGGCGGGGTGCGGGGCCACCGGAGGGGCCGTCGGCGGGGTGGTCGGCGGCTCGGGTACCGCCGTACTCGTAGGAATGACGGTCATCGGTGGTCCCCCAGGTCGGTGTAGGTGGGCAGTAGGTCGGGGTGCGTGGGCAGTGGGTCGCTGTAGGTGGGCAGTGGTGCCGTAGCGGCCGTGGTGGCCGGGCCGGCCGTGGCGGTCGGGCTGGCCGGGGCGGCCGTGACGGCCGGGTCCTCGCGTCGGTCCGGGAAGACCCAGACCCGGAAGAGCAGGAAGCGCAGCACGGTCGCGGCGAGGTTGGCGGCGATCAGGACCGCCAGTTCGGTGGAGTGCGCGGGCTCGGCGCTGGCCACGTTCAGAGCGGCCAGCGAGCCGCTGGTCAGGGCCAGGCCGATGGCGAACACCACCAGCCCCTGGGCCTGGTGGCGGACGGCACCGGCGCCGCCCCGCACTCCGAAGGTCAGGCGCCGGTTGGCGGCCGTGTTGGCGACGGCCGAGACCAGCAGGGCGAGGGCGTTGGCCACCTGCGAGCCGGTGAACTGCCGGAAGCCGGTGTAGAGCAGCAGGTAGAAGAGGGTGGACAGGGCGCCGACCGCGCAGAAGCCGAGGAGCTGGCGGGCCAGTCCCTTGGGTACGTCCTTGATGCCGCGGTCGCGCGGGTCGTCGCCGAAGGGGCGGGCGAGCCGGTCCAGCGGCAGCGATCCGGTGGCCAGGGCCCTGCCGACCCGCCAGACGCCCTTGAGGTCCTCGGTGGCCGTCCGCACGATGTGCACGGTGGAGTCGGGGTCGTCGACCCAGTCCACCGGCACCTCGTGGATGCGCAGCCCGGCCCGCTCGGCGAGCACCAGCATCTCGGTGTCGAAGAACCAGCCGCTGTCCTCCACCAGCGGCAGCAGCACCTGCGCCACGTCCCGCCGTATCGCCTTGAAACCGCACTGGGCGTCGGAGAACCGGGCCTGGAGCGAGCCGCGCAGGATGAGGTTGTAGGTGCGGCTGATGAACTCCCGCTTCGGGCCGCGCACCACGCGCGAGGAGCGGGCCAGCCGGGAGCCGATCGCCAGGTCGGAGTGGCCCGAGATCAGCGGGGCCACCAGCGGCAGCAGCGCGTTGAGGTCGGTGGACAGGTCCACGTCCATGTAGGCGAGGACGGGGGCGTTGGAGGCGGACCAGACGGTGCGCAGGGCGCGTCCGCGGCCCTTCTGCTCCAGCCGCACGGCCCTTACCTCGGGGAGCCACTGCTCCAACTGCCGGGACAGGTAAGGGGTGGTGTCCGTGGAGGCGTTGTCCGCGATCGTGATGCGGAAGGCGTAGGGGAAGGTGCGGCTGAGGTGCTCGTGCAGTCTCAGGACGCACCGCTGAAGGTCCTTCTCCTCGTTGTAGACGGGGATCACTACGTCCAGAACAGGCGTACCGGCGTCTCCGGCCGGGAGGTGCTCCCGCGCCGGCAGGGTGCCGGGAGAAGAGTCGGTTCGCATGGGAACGACTCTGGTCAGGCGCCCTGTTCCGCCCGTGTGGTCAGGCTGTGCTGTGCCTGTGAGTGCGGTTGCCGGTTCATGTCGGGGCGCTCGGGGGCGGGCAGATGGACCGCGGGCGCGGACAGATGGACCGTCGGCGCGGACAGATGGACCGTCGGCGCGGACAGATGGACCGTCGGCGCGGGCAGATGGACCGTGAACACGGTCCGTCCGGGCACGCTGTCCACGGTCACGGCGCCGCCGTGCGCCGCCGCCACGGCCTGCACGATGGCCAGGCCCAGGCCGGTGGAGCCGGAGGCGCGCGAGCGCGAGGTGTCGCCGCGTGCGAACCGTTCGAAGACATGCGGCAGCAGATCCGGCGGGATGCCGGGGCCATTGTCCTCGACGTCCACGCACATCCACGTGCCCTGCCGTCGCACCCGCGCGGTGATGGTGGTGCCCGGCGGGGTGTGCTTGCGGGCGTTGCCCAGCAGGTTGACCAGTACCTGCTGGACGCGGGCCGCGTCCGCCGTCACCAGGGCCGGTTCGTCGGGCAGGTCGAGCCGCCAGTTGTGGTCCATGCCGGCCGCGCGGGAGTCGCTGACGGTGTCCACGACCAGCGGGACGAGGTCGGTCTGCTCGAACTGCAGCGGCCGTCCGGCGTCGAGCCGGGCGAGCAGCAGCAGGTCCTCCACGAGCAGGGTCATCCGGCCCGCCTCGGACTCGATACGGCCGAGGGCGTGCCGGGTGTCGGGGCCGATCTGTTCCCTGCCGCGTCTGGTGAGTTCGGCGTAGCCGCGGATGGAGGCGAGCGGGGTGCGCAGCTCGTGGCTGGCGTCGGCCACGAACTGCCGTACCCGGGTCTCGCTCCGCTGGCGGGCGTGCAGGGCGCCGTGGACGTGGTCCAGCATGCGGTTCAGGGCGGCGCCGACCCGGCCGACCTCGGTGTGCGGGTCGCACTCGGACTCCGGGACGCGCTCGTTGAGGTTCACCTCGCCGCTGTGCAGCGGGAGTTCGGAGACCCGGGTGGCGGTGGCGGCGACCTTGCGCAGCGGGCGGGTGGCGACGCCGACGATGACCGTCCCGGCGAGGGAGGCGGCGATCAGACCGGCCGCGGTGACGCTGATCTCGATGAGGATCAGCGTGTTGAGGGTGCCGGTGACTTCCTCGGTGGGCACGGCGACGTAGTAGCTGCCGTTGGCGCCCGTCTTGTACGTGACCCGGTACTCGCCGAGGCTGCCGAGGTCGACGGTGTGCTTGTCGCGGTCGCGGGTCACGGCGGCGAGGGCCTGTTTCTGGCTGTCGTCGAGGTCCTCGGCGACCATGCCGCTGAAGTCGGTGCTGCTGTCGTCCTTCTTGCCGACCTTGGCCGCGGTGATGACGCCGCCCTCCACCTCGGCGACGACCGTGCCCTCGGGCTGGGGGCCGCGGGTGACGAAGTCGGCGAGGGTGAAGGGGTCGCTCTTGGTGACCGCGTTCTCCCGACCGGGTTCGCCGCCCGGGGGCGCGCCGAAACCGGCCGCGCGTCCGGCGACCTCGCTGAGCCGGTCGTCGAGCTGCTCGTACAGGTGCGAGCGCAGCGCCAGGGTGGTGACCGTGCCGATCACCGCGCAGACCACGGCGATCAGCACCACGGAGGCGACGACGAGCCGCGTCCGCAGGGTCGCTCGTCTCCGCCGCGGACGCGTCCGTCGTCGTCCGCTCATGACACGGCGGGCTTGATCAGGTATCCGGCACCGCGCCGGGTGTGGATCATGGGCTCCCGACCGGCGTCGATCTTGCGGCGCAGGTAGGAGATGTACAGCTCGACCACGTTGGCCTGGCCGCCGAAGTCGTAGGACCAGACCCGGTCGAGGATCTGCGCCTTGCTGAGCACGCGCCGCGGGTTGCGCATCAGGAAGCGCAGCAGCTCGAACTCGGTGGCGGTGAGGTGGATGGAGTCGCCGCCCCGGGTGACCTCGTGGCTGTCCTCGTCGAGGGTGAGGTCGCCGACGACGAGCACGGAGTCGGAGCGGCGGTCGGCGGCGCCGGAGCGGCGGATCAGCCCGCGCAGCCGCGCGACGACCTCCTCCAGGCTGAACGGCTTGGTCACGTAGTCGTCGCCGCCCGCGGTGAGCCCGGCGATACGGTCCTCCACGGCGTCCTTCGCGGTGAGGAAGAGCACGGGCACGTCCGGCAGTTCGCGCCGCAGCCGGCCGAGGACGGCCAGTCCGTCCATGTCGGGCAGCATCATGTCGAGGACGACGGCGTCGGGCCGGAACTCGCGCGCGGTGCGCACGGCACCCGAGCCGTCGCCGGCGCTGCGGATCTGCCAACCCTCGTAGCGCAGGGCCATGGACAGCAACTCGGTGATCGACTGCTCGTCGTCCACCACAAGCACTCGGACGGGGCTCCCGTCCGGCCTCAGCAGTTCGGTGCGCCCCTGGGGCGAGGTCGTGGTCATGGCGGCCACTGTGTCGGGGCCCTCTGAGAACACGCTTTCTACAACCTGTGATTTTCCTGAGAAATTCACAGGGGGCTCTTAGGAAGGGGCGGTGTTGGGGTGTGGCTGTCCTGAACGGCCGTGCCAGCCGCGTGCGTTCAGAACAGTCCGTCCTGGGTGGTTGCGGAGGGGGCTTTGAACGGCCGTAGCGGCAGGGCCGGGCGGCCGTCGCTCGCGGGGACCAGCCCCCACCCTCTCATCAGCCGGGTGTCGAGTACGACGACACCGGTAGCGGTACGCAGATGCAGATCCGGACCGGCCGCGGCGGCCAGCGTCCCGGTGAGGGCGGCACCCGCGATCAGCTCGGTCACCTCGCCGACGGCGGGCGGGAGTTGGGCGAGGCCGAAGGCAGGCACGTGGTCGACGGGGTCGCAGGGGGCGGGGGTCAGGGACTCGGGCCAGCCGGGGAGGGCGAGGGCCCGGGCGTGCAGTTCCTCGACCTCGCGGGCCCGCTCGGGCGCGGTGGCGGGCAGCACGGAGCGTACGGCGCGCTTGTCGGCGTACGGGATGCGGTCCGGGACGCGGAGTGCGGCGCGGAGCAGCTCCTCGGTGCGCCGGGCGGCCATCAGGGGCCCGGTGCCGAGCCAGGTGAAACAGACGGCGCCCTGTTCCAGCAGGCGGGCGGGGCCACGCTGTTCGGCGGTGATGCCGACCTTGACCATGCCGGGCCCGAACCAGGCCAGATAGACGCGGTACGGCCGCGGATCGTCGGCGAGTGTGTCCGCGGCGACGGAGTGCGCGCGGTCCAGGCGGGCGCACTCCTCGCAGCGCGCGCCCGTACTGCGCCCCGACACGACCGCGCGCACCGGACAGGCGTGCCCCCGCGCCCCCACGCAGGTCCGCACTCCCCCCTCCTCGACCGCGAAGGCCACCCGTTTCCCCCAGGTCAGCGCGGTGCGCCGACCCCCTTCCCAGCCCAGCTCGGGACCGCCCGCCGCCCAGCGCAGCCCCGAACACCTCCATGCCTGTGCCATCGGGTCGAGCGTAGGCGCCGCCACTGACATCGAGCGGGCGCGGCCTATTCGGCGGGGGTGAGCTGTACGGCTTCCTCGCCGGAGACGGCGGTGACGGCAAGCGCTTCCGGCCTGCCCCGCCCCCTACGCCCCCGCCCCGCCAGCCGGCAGCCGAGGCACTCCGGGTGCCCCGCACGGGCCTGCGGATCACGGACCCCCATGGGCCACTGCTCCCGGGGCCGCGGCCCCGGCCCCTTGCCCCACCCGGTGAGATGCAGCGCCCAGGTGGTGAGCAGGGCGAGCAGGCAGATGCCGAGGCCGCCGCCGACGACGAGCGGGGACACCAGACACACCCCCGCCCCGGCCACCGAGCCGCCCACCGTCGCGATCGCGGTGCCGGTCCACCCCGCGACCGTGTGCCCCTCGTCGTACTGTGCGCTCACAGGCCATGCCCCCTCAGGAATGAGAATGTCTCTCACTTCCTAAGGAATTTATCACCGAAACCTCTCACGAAGTGAGGTAACTGCACCACATGCACGCCAAGCCGCGCCGCCCCGCCGCCACCCCCGCCCAGGCACTGGAGGCGATGGACTCCCTCATCGCGGCCCATCTGCTCGGCCAGCAGGAGATGGCCCAGCGGCTGGGCCTGAACATCACCGACCTGCTCTGCTTCGGCTGCGTGCTGAAGGCGGGCGAGAACCTGCTCAGCGCGGGCGACCTCGCCGAGCACGCCCACGTCACCACCGGCGCGATGACCGGCATCCTCAACCGCCTGGAGCGCGCCGGCTACATCACCCGCGTCGCCGACCCGACCGACCGCCGCCGGGTGCGCGTGGCGGCGGTACCGGACGCGGTCACGCGCGTGGAGGCGCTGTACGGCCCGTACTACGGCCGCCTGATGGAACTGTTCGCCGACTACTCGCCGGACGAGATCGCGGTACTGACGGACTGGTTCACACGGACGACGGGACTGGCGCAGGGGTACATCGACGAACTCCGCGAGGGCGACGCCTGACCCTCAGCGCCGCTGCCTGCCGTCGCGGGCGTCGTATTCGAGGCGTGCCTGCTCGACGCGGGGCAGATTGACGGACCACTCGGACAGGGCGGCGAACAGCGGCGCGAGACTCCGCCCCAGGTCACTGATCTCGTACTCCACACGCGGCGGCACCTCGGGGTAGTACGTCCGTACGACCAGCCCGTCCCGCTCCAACTGCCGCAGCCGCTGCGTCAGTACCTTCGGCGTGATCGTGGAGATCCGCCGCTCCAGCTCGACGAAGCGCTGGGTGCCGTATTCGTGCAGGGCCCAGAGGATCGGCGTGGTCCAGCGACTGAAGACGATGTCGACGACGGGTGCGATGGGACAGGCATTCTCGGGTGCGACTTCACTCCTACTGACTGTGGCCTCGATCACATCGGCTCCTTCTCCCATTACTTTCCTCTAGGTACCTACTTGCCTCTAAAAAGTA
Organism: Streptomyces sp. DI166; assembly: GCF_900091315.1. GTDB lineage: Bacteria > Actinomycetota > Actinomycetes > Streptomycetales > Streptomycetaceae > Streptomyces > Streptomyces fuscus. The sequence continues at coordinate 43,146 of NZ_FLSP01000030.1, read as the reverse complement.
CCGTTCCTGAGCAGGAAGTTGACGAGACCTCAGAACGGAGTACGACGATGATCGTGGTGACCGGAGCGACGGGCAATGTGGGACAGCCGCTGGTGCGGGCACTGGTGGAGGCGGGGGAGTCGGTGACGGCGGTGTCGAGGCGCCCCCCGGCCGACGGTGCCCTGCCGGCGACGGTCCGCCACCACCAGGCGGACCTGGCGGCGCCCGAAACCCTGGAACCGGCCCTGACCGGGGCCAAGGCCCTCTTCCTCCTGACCTCGGGGGAGTTCCTGGGCGCGGGCGGTGACCTGGGACCGGTACTGACGGCCGCGCGGACGGCCGGCGTGAACCGGGTGGTGCTGCTCTCCTCGCAGGGCGTGGGCACGGGCCACCTGCCGCCGACGCTGGAGGACGCGGTCAAGGGAGCGGGCATGCACTGGACGCTGCTGCGCCCCGCGGGCTTCCACTCCAACACCTTCCAGTGGGCGGAGTCGGTCCGTGCTCGCCGCGAAGCGGCGGCGCCCTTCGGCGACGTGGCCCTGCCGACGGTGGACCCGGCGGACATAGCGGAGGCGGCGGCGAGGGTGCTGCGCGAGCGGGGCCACGAGGGGAAGGTGTACGACCTGACGGGCCCGGCGCCCATCACCCCGCGCGAGCAAGTGGCGGCGCTGCAGGAGGTATTGGGGGAGCCGGTGCGCTTCGTGGAACTTTCCCGGTCTGAGGCGCGGGACGGGATGGTGCGTTTCATGCCGGAGCCGGTGGTGGAGACAACGCTGGACATGCTGGGCACGCCGCCGGAGGCGCTGCGCCGGGTGAGCCCGGACACGGAGGCGCTGCTGGGGCGTCGGCCGCGGGCGTACGGAGAGTGGGCGGCGCGGTACGTGGGGGCGTTCAAGTAGGGGCGGTTGGCCGGCCCCCCTCGCATGGTGGGGCTGGCACCACCCCCGATCGGGGAGCGTGCCACCTCGTAAGGGACGGCGGAGAACGGGATCGTTGGACGCGGCCGATCAAAGCCACGTCCGCACAACTCCCCGCTCCTTCCCGGAAGGAACTCCCATGACCTCGCCGCTCGCGTCCTTCGCCCGGTTCGTGGTGTGCGGCGGCGGGGTGGGCCTGGCCTCCGGAGCGACGGTGCCCCTGCTGGCGACGACGATGCCGTGGGCGCTGGCCAACGCCCTGATCACGGTGGCGTCCACGCTCCTCTGCACGGAGCTGCACGCCCTGTTCACCTTCACGACGGGCAAACGCCCGGGGCTGCGCCGGCACCTCCAGTCCGGGGGCTCGGCGGCGGTGGCGTACGGAGTGACGTCAGCGGCGATCCTGCTCCTGCACACACTGCACCCGTCCCCGTCCCTGCTCTGGGAACAGACGGTGTACTTGACGGCGTCGGGGGCCGCGGGGGTGGGCCGCTTCCTGGTCCTGCGGCTGTGCGTGTTCGGGACCGCCGGGGGCGATCAGCGCCCTGCGCGCCGCGCGTTCCTGAGCGCGGACAGCAGGAGCAGCACTCCGGCGACGACGCTGAAGCCGAGTCCAATGCAAGTAAAGAGCATGACCGTCTCGAACGAGGCGTCGGCGATGCGCGGCAGGCTGTTGGCAAGCACCATGGCGTAGATGGCCAGCACCCCGCAAGCCTGAAGCCGCACCCCGCCCCGCTGCCCGCGCAACCACGGCGGAGTCCACCCGGCCAGCATCGCCACGGGCAACGGCACCATCAGTACTGTCGCCACGCCCAGCGCGATCAAGTGATAGATCGGATTGCCGTTCACCTTGCCCCCTCGTAAGCGAGCACCACCCTAGGTCAGAACGCTGTCGGGGGCACCCACGGTCGGTGCCGCTGAGCACCGGACTTCGCCGTCACGTGGCGTGAGTGCCGGGCTCGGCTTGCCGTAGGGGCAGGAACATCTGACCGAGGAACGCGACTTGACTCGGATCACAGAACGGCCACTACGCCCGCACACTCTCCACACATGCCCCGTCTCAGGAATACGGTCACCCCACCCGAGCATCCTGGGGGCCGATATGACCAACCCGTACAACACACCCATACCTCCGGCACCACGCGGGCCCGACTCACGTCCACTGCACAAGCGCGTCCTCGTATGGGTCGGCGGCACGGCCCTGCTCCTGACGGGCACGCTGATCGGCTCCGCGAACGGGGACGACGGGCAGCAGCCGGTGGAGGCCAAGCCCAGACCCACGACGACGATCACGGCGACCGTCACGGCCACCCCGGAACCCGGCCCCACGGTCACGGAGACCGTCAAGCCCAAGGCGAAGCCCGCCCCCACGATCACCGTCACCAAGACGACCACCGCCAGGGCCGCCGACACCGGCAGCGGCAGCAGTTCCGCCCAGGATTCGACCGGCACCTGCTCCATCCGCTCCAACGCCGGAAACTGCTACTCAGCGGGCCAGTTCTGCCGCAACAGCGACCACGGCGCCACGACTACGACGGCCAGCGGCGCGGCGATCAAGTGCGTGTACAGCTCGAACGCGTGGCGGTGGACGTACAGCTGAGGGAACGGGCAACACGCCTCCGCGAACCACCTCACCCCCATCGCGTTCATGACCGTCGGCGCATTCGCCGTGGTCGCGTTGTGGGGCGCCTATCGGGGGAAGCAACTGGTCTGGAAGACACAGATCGTGCTTATGCCGGTGACGATCGGCGTCGCAGCTCTCTGTCACGCCCCACACCCAACGTGCACGCTGGAACAGGCCGGAGGAGGCCGCCGGGGACCCGCCCACAGCGCAAGAGGCCCCGGGTCTCGCCGGGGCCTCTCACTGTGCGCGGCGGCGGCCTGCCGCAAACGACTACTGCGTATCCAGCCGAGCGCTCAGCTCCGTGACAAGGTGGTAGCCCCCGGCGAGATCCATGTCGGTCCGCTCCCTGAGCAGCTTGATCGCGGAGTCGCGGTGCCCGCCGTTGAGCAGATCGGTCATCTCGGCGACCAGTGCGGCATCGAGTTGCCGTAGGGCATCAAGCGCCTCGCCGTAGGTGGTGGGCAATGTGTGGCCCTGAGTGAGCAGGTCCAGTGCCACGGGGGCGGTGGCCAGACCGAGGCCCGAGTCCTTGCGCAGCCGCCGGATGGCTTTGGCGGTGCGCCCTTCACCAGCCAGCGCTTTCGCCTCGTTCTGCGCTTCCTGCTCGATGGGCGTGATCAGTGCCGTCGTACGTGCCTTGGTGCTCGTCATTACGCTCCAGCACTCCCCATCACTTGCAGTTCCTCTTGATCCCGTCGATACCGAGGACCACCGAGGCAAGGCCACCGAGCGTGGCACCCAGTTCGCTGATCTTCTCCTCACCCTTGGCGACGCGGATGAGGAGGTAGGCGGATTCCTTCACGGAACCGACCTTCTTGATGAACGCCTTCAACTTGAGGATCTTCGCCACGGGGACCGCACCGCCGGCAATGGCAGCCGTGATGGAGCCCACGCACTTGGCAGTCTGCCACCAACCGCGAACCCCCCGATTCGTGCCGGCAAGGTGCTCGTCCAGATAAGCCTGGACCGCAGCCTCTCCTCGCTGCTCCACGCCGGCGGGCATCTCGTCGATGACCTTCAGCATGGCGAGAAGCTTCTGCCCCTCGGGCGAGGCCAGCTCTTCCGCGGCAGTCATGGGCTTGTCGGCACCGACAACCGCCGAACCGGCCGTGGTGCCTTGATCGGCGGCCACAGCAGCCTGGCTGAGACCCGTGCTGAGGATCGCGGCTGCGGTTATCGCGGCGGTGGCAGCGGTCAGTCTCTTGATCTTCAGAATGTTCCCCTCTTCGGTCTTGCGTCCAGCTGGTCACCACTGGACGTGCCGCAGCATCTCCCCTGGTCAGCGGGGGTTTGCGGCACGCATGTGATCATCAAACGCCCAATAGGGGTGCAGCAAGACATTTGAGGGACAACTGAGGTGAACGAGCCCCGCACGAAGGTGTGCCGGTCACCAACCAACGGCGAAGGCACCATCTGCGAGCGCCGGAACGGCCGTTGAGAGGGCGCACCTACGTACTAAGGGCGACGGGACGGCACGTACAGCCCTCCGCAAAAGCCAGAGGCCCCGTGGACTGCTCCACGGGGCCTCTGGTTTGCTGTGCACTCGGCAGGATTCGAACCTGCAACCTTCTGATCCGTAGGATCGGGCAGTGCGTTGGGCGGGGGCTCCGCCTTCCCCCGGCTGATCGCTGGCGATCGTGATCAACGGCCTCTGTGTGCCGTCGTTGCCGTCAGCGTTGCCGTCAAGCACTGTGATCCAGCGCTGCCCTTCAAACGTCCACAATGCGCGTCTCGCAACAGAAAACACCGAGTCAAGAGGGCGTGCCATCAGGCTACATACCGTCTGGATGATGAACACAGGAAGCTTGACGCGCAAGCTCCTTCGCCTTCTTGCCTATCTGATTCTGTGAAAGTCCTTGCCATCCTACGATGAGTGCATGTGCAGCATGGCGTGGATGTTCTGGCTCTGGCACATCCGGTGGCCACGGATCTGGAACTACATCAAGATCTTGATCCCGCACGCCCTTAACTTCCAGCTCCCAGATGGAGTCATGCGGATCTTCAGATAAGCCAGTCGGCTCCACACGGTGCTCATCTAGAATCCTGCGAACATAGACGGAGGTACCGTCATCATGGGGCTTAAATGCCGCACTAGAGGGCCCAAGTTCCTCCTGCGTCACACTATCGCGACGGATCATGCTTGGAACTTTGGTGTTTACTCTCCGCCAGAGCAGATCCCCATCGAGAATCTCCTGCTCTTCACTCATCCCCGCCCCCGATAACACAGACTTCACCTAGAAGCAGGCCTTCTTGCTTGCAGGGAGAAGTGCAGCAGGATCCTACGGAACTCGACAAGCCTGTCTCGCCGACTTGGGATGCTGAACTCAACTTCAGCTTCATCTTGCCCATCTGCTAGCGCGCATCCAGATTGGCCATCAGGGGCAACTTCGATCTCGATCGAATTGCCACTCACATGCCACTCAGCCTGGAGTCCACCGTTAGGGAGTGGGAAGATCTGAGGCTGCAAGCTGCGCCGATCCATGACCGAGAGCAGAACGTGAAGCATTGCCACACCGGCCTCGACGGTGACTTGCTCGGCACGGTATCCATCCCAAGCTTTAGGCAGAGCCAGCAGCTTGTTGATCTTCTCAACCGCTAGGCCCATGTCCGGCACTCCCGCGCCCTCTTCTTGGACATCGATTGTGGCCGACGGCCCTACCCTGGGACGCCGTGTGCGACGAGTCGTTGCACTGTCGACGGATGGGCCAGCCGACGCTGCTCTCCTCGTGGTCAACCCAGTAACCACGGGATTCATCGCTTCCACTGCCATCAGAGTCATGAGCGTTTCCCCCAGCGTTCATGAGCTGTCTGCGTCGTAATTTCCGCGAAGCTTCTCACGAGATGATCATGAGCCTCTTTGAGAGCATCCAAGGCCCCATCAACTGACGTACTCGACGGCTTACCTTGGGTCGTCATAGTCAGGAATGCACCCGGCGTCTCATCACCCACAACTCCAGGCTCAATGGAAACACGCAAGAAGAAATCTCTACCAGTGCGGGTACTCTCGATCGGGAAGTCAAAGACTATCTGCGAATTTGCCGGGCGGCCGAGATGGTGAGTCGCAAAGTCGGGCCAGGTATGGAAGATGTCCTCCAAGTCCCATTGGCCAGACTCTCCAGCACGGAGCGTATTGATGTAACTCAGCTCAACATGAAGAATCTCAAGCTTCGATCGAAATGACTCTTCAACAAACCTTGAAACATCAGCGACACGTCGAGAAAAATGATTCAGGACATATGCGAACCGGGGATACGTGTCACCAACTCCGCAGCTACGCCAATTAACGATGAGTCGATCCGGCTGCAACTGAACTAGATCATTCCCGTTTTCACCATGGAACCAGTAGCGAGTTTCCCTCAGGGATGGAAAATCTACCCTGATCTTAGGACTCGAGCCAGCCGGACCAGACTCTACAGATGGAAGGGTCGGTTGTTCTTCAATTTGAGGCAGTTCCGACTTCCACATGTCATAAAGAGGAGCAAGCCGAATGCCACTCAGCTCCGGCACTTTGCGGAACTTAACCCCGCACGCCACTTCAACCACTGGCGGCTCAGAGAAGTCTGGCAGGCTTGTCACTGTATCCTCCTGTGTGCGCCGCCCGGCTTCATGCCCGTCTCGTAGTTCATGCCCCCCGCTCCCTGAGCAGACACCTACCCGCCCACTTGTTAACGAGCATAAGAGGACCAGACCTCACTGTCGATGGGAAAGTGTGACTTCAGTCACCCCTTGTAGTGAAACTGTTGCCTCTGTTCACCCATGTGTACGACAGATGCCTAGGTTTGACCCGACGCGTGACCTTCGCTGTCAACTACTGGAAGTCGACCAGGCCGTCGGCCGGATGTGATCACGATGGGGCCCCTCAACGCCTGCTGCGCCACTACCACCACCTGCCCCGCCGCCATTGCGAGTGATCCGACTCAACACATCCATTTCGTCACTCTGACGTGAATGTCGTTGAACCCTATGTTGCATGCCATCTTGGTCTGAGATCCTGTAGGCCGGATCGAGAAGGGCTGCAGGTATGGAGTGGAAGACGCACGGTGAGCGACAGATCTACACGAACAAGTGGGTGAATCTGTGCCTGGTCGACGTCCAGCAGCCTGACGGGCGCAGGTGGGAGTACCACGTTGTTCGTCTGCGGCACCTGGCCGTGGCCGCCGTGGTCAACGATCGTCAAGAGGTCCTGATGATGTGGCGGCACCGCTTCATCACGGACTCGTGGGCCTGGGAGTTGCCCATGGGCCTGGTCGAGGAGGGCGAGACTCCGGAGGAGGCTGCGGCCCGTGAGGTTCTAGAGGAGACGGGCTGGCGCCCCGGCCCCATCAAGCCCCTGATCTACGCCGAGCCGGCCAACGGGATTACCGACTCGCAGCACCACGTCTTCAGGATCGACGGCGCCACCTATGCCGGGCCGCCCACGGAGAAGAACGAGTCCGACCGCATCGAGTGGATTCCCCTCTCTGAGGTGCGGGGCATGATCGATCGCCGGGAGGTCGTGAGCAGCGGCTCGCTCGTCGGCCTGCTCTACCTGCTCATGGACGAAGCGATCCGCTAACCGGCGGGAGGAGTGCCCGTAGCCGCGCCTCGAAGGCCAGGGCTACGGGCTCCTGCCTGTGTGGGGCCAACTGGTCGTAGAACTCCCGAAGATGGCCTGACACGCGCTCGGACGCCACTGCTGACGCCGGTTCCAGTGCCTGCGTGGCGGTGTCGCACGCCTGGTCGAGCTTGCCCTGATCCAGCTGCGTACGGGCAAGCCAGAACGAGTGAAACGCCCGGCCGCGATGGTTGGTGCGGGCCTCGCGCCGCAACGCGTCCGCGATCAGAGGTTCGGCGGTGGCTGCTTCGCCCAGTCGGCCGTGAGCGATCCCCGTGTCCACGATCAGCTTCGTCTCGTCGAAGTACGACACCCAGGACGGATCCGGGTCGCTCACCCGAATCAGCTCGAAATGGCGGTGAGCCTCCCCGATCGCCCGGTGCGTGGAGTCCCGGTTGCCGAGCGTGGCGTGAGCGAAGGCTTCGCGCATCGACAACATGGACAGGACCCGTGGGGTGGTGTCGACGGCCGAGCGGGCCTGGTCCTGGGCGGCCGTCACGAAGGCCAGGGAGTCAGCGGGCTTGTCCTGGTACGTGCCCTGCAAGCTCATGCAGGCAAGGACGTTGGCCATGAACTGGCGGTCGTCGATCTCCTTGGCCAGTTGGAGGGCCTCGGTGAAGTACGCGCGGGCCTGGTTGTACTGGCGGGCGTCGAAGTAGGTCCAGCCGGTGAGGCGTGCCAGCTCGGCGGCGATTCCGTACAGGCCGTTTTCGATGGACGGCGGTTGGTTCTCCTTCAAGAGACCGACGACGTGGCGGAGCTGGCCGACGATGGCCGGCCTCAGTGCCTCGCCTCCGTGCTGGTCGTCCCGTCGCCAGTAGTCCTCGATGGAGGAGCGGAAGGCTTCAAGGGTGGCTGCGTTCAGGCTCGTTCGTGTGGCCAGGGCCAGAATGCTGTCCACGTCCGGGCCAGGTAAAGCGGCCGGGGTCTGCGGCTCGGGCTCCTGGACTACCTCTCGCTCGGTGACCACGAGGGCCTGGGGTGTCTCCCACACCCGGCGGGCGAGTCCGAGCATGTGCCCTGGGATGCGCAAGCCGTCCGCGATGCGCTCGATGACGTCCATGTGCTGCAACTGGCGCTGCCCTGCGATGACTTCGCCGACACGGCTTGGGGTCAGCTCACAGCGCCTGGCGATCATGGATGGGTAGATGCCCGCCTTGATCTTCACCAGCCGGAAGACTCTGGCGAAGTCCCGCACTCGGCACGCATCGATCATCTCGGGATCGGTGAGCAGCCTGGCTGGCAGTTCCTGCGGCCGGTCTGCGTCGGGCATCGGCAAGCTCCCACACTGCGAGGGCTACGCAACGTCGCTGATTCTCTACTTGCCGCGATGTTACCCAAGTTGGGTAATCAGCCTGACCTTTTGGCAGGGGTGCCCTGATCGCGATGCTCCTTTCATGGCGAGCAACCAGCAGACCAGACCAGGCATCGGTGAACTGGCGAAGGACAGCGCCCGCGACCGGATCGGCGTCGTCATGGGTGCGCTCGGCGGTCGGGTGCAGATGAGGCCGATCGGCGGCGGCACGGAATGGGATGCCATGCCGGACAACGTGGTGGCGCCGAGTCCACGAGAGGAACTGAGCGCGCGCCTGGCCATCAGGAACGGCAACAGTCGAGACGGGCTGTGATGCGCGCTGTCGGCCGGTACGCAGGAGTCCTGTTCGTGATCATGATCAGCGGCTCGTGCGGCCTGGTGATCGGCATGGCTCTCGCCATGGGCCAGTAGACGGGCCGCCCCGGACGGGTGCCAACTCCCCGGCTCCCCCTTCCCCGTTCGGGGCCGGCCATCCAACCCACGCACCGCCACACACGAGGAGTAGTCGCATGACGGCAACAGTGAACGATCTGAAGACCGGTCGCGCGGTGGCTGGTGAGGAGCTGTTCGAGAGCCTCGCCCACTTCGTGGTCGTCCACAACGGGCAGTCGCCCGAGCGCGCCGCGCGGATCGCGGACCAGGCGGTCGCCTTCCTGGTCACCGCAGCCACGGCCAACGTCCCCATGGTCCCGTCCGATGACGTGGACCTCGGCCTGCACGCGCTCATCCTGCACACGAAGGAGTACGCGAGGCTGTGCGAGCGGTACGCGGGCCGCTTCCTGCACCACAACCCGAAGCCGGGCGGCGGGCCCCGCGACCTGCTGATGGTCATCACCGCGGCGCGCGCCATGAAGGCGGCCGGGTTCAAGGTCTTCGACGACCTGTGGACCGTGGACGGCACGAACCTCGCGCAGTGCGACTCGGACTGCGGCCGTCCGTACGGTCAGGACTACCAAGAGTAGGACGCGACAGCAGCGACGCGGCCGGCCTCGACTCGTGGTCGGCCGCGTTCGCCCGGAAGGAGAACAGACGTTGCCCGGGTCACCCCCTGAACTGCCGATCGTGGTGCTCGACGCGCTCATGCCCACGTCCCAGCGCATGGTCCTGGACCGCCGGGGCTCCACGGTGTGGGAGGTAGAAAGCCATCGCGGCCACTACGCCGTGAAAGTCGGCTACCCGATCGAGGCTACGGCCGAATGGGCCGCCCAACCCTGGACCGCCCTCGCGCCCGCACGTGAAGGGGCCGTTCTGCTGCGCCTCGGCCTGGTCGACCTCGCGTACGGCGAGTGGGAACGCGGTACCTGGAACTTCCAGCCGTGGCACGAAGGGCCGGACCTGTACCAGCTCTGGGAGCCCTGTCGTAGGCCGGACTCGTCCATCGCACCGCACACCAGCGTGGCGTTGGGCTGCGTCGAGGCGCTTGCCGAACTGCACGCCAAGGGCTGGGCGCATGGTGACGTACAGCCCGCCCACTTCATCATCGGCCCGGAACGAACACACCTCATCGACCTCGCCCTTGCCCAGGGCGGCAACGTGCCAGAGGGGTACGACTTCCCGTTCCGCGGCTGCCTCGTCCACTACGAGGCACCGGAGATCGCCCGCAGCGTGCTCGACACGGGAGAAGCCGAGCCGACGCAGGAAGCCGACGTGTACGCGCTCGGCGCCTCCCTGCTGATCTCTGCTACCGGTTGGCGGGCGATGGAGTACCCGGACGACGCTCCCCGCTCGGTGCAGCGAGAGGCCGTGGCGGACGGTCGGCGCCGGCTCGTGAAGGCGCCCGGTGAGCTGGGCAAGTTGATCGACGCCATGCTCAGCCATTCGCCAGGAGACCGACCCACCATCTTCGAGGTGGGCAAGGCTCTGAGCTGATTCCGAAGCGCCAGTTCGTCGGCGCTGCTCGCACGGCTACGGCCGACAACTCAAAGACCGGACCACCCCTCAGCCTGGACAGCATTCCGGGTGGTCCGGTCACGGAAGCCCTGATCAGGACCCCGGTGCCGATGGTACCGGGGCGGTTGGCGTGCTCGAACGTGGGTGCGGCCGCAACCCCGGCTTCGCGATGTCGAGTTGGAGAGGGTTCTGAGCTGAGCCAGCGAAAGTCAGCCACGACGGCGGGTGCGCCGACTGAGCACCCGTCACGTGTGTTTCCAGCAACCCCGTGCCGTCCTCGGCCACGCTGCTTCCATCGTCACAGGCCGCACCTCGATCCGCCTGGACGTTGCCGACGCGGCCCGTCCTCTGGGCTCGGACTGCGGCTCTGCGGGCCATGCGGCGTGGAGCGGTGGGCGGTTGGTGGCGTGGTCGTGCTGGGTGCGCGTCGGCCTGGTCCTGGTGCTCGGAGTGGTCGGGTTGCTTCCCCGGTCTGGCCGTCCGCCTTGGCAGGGCTGCGCGCTGAGCGGGTGGGGCCGCCGGAGCGGTGGCGGAGACAAGGAGCGGCGGCGGCCCCTGGCCGCCAGCGCGCGCGGCCCGCCGTAGGCGGGCCGCCTTGATCCAGTAAAGAAACTCTGAACAGCTCCGCTGCCCTGGCCCCTGGCCGGTTGCACGACCATGCGCTGTCCCCGCCTTCCCATCCGTTCCACGGCTTCAATGCCCTTATGGGAGCTTGAATCGCCATTTCTGCCTATTCGTTCTGCGAGTCTGCGGAATTTATCCACAGGCTGGGGGCCGCATAGTTCGAGATGAGCGGAGGGCGCCCAACGGGCCACTTCTACCGAGTGACCCAGATCACAAAATGAGGTGTCACACGGGCAGGGCTTTCGACACCTGTAGCAAGTGAGCGCAGGAGGTCAACCAAAGATGGGGAAGTGGCATGGATCACAGGAACGGCGGTCACACCGATGCGGATTTCGACACCCCTATAGGCGACCCCGGATGGACCGAGCCGCGCAACATAGCACCGAAGTGCCGGTTACCCAAACCGGCGATTCTCCGGACTATTGATGCTCCTGGCCGACGACTGGAAGGACGAGTGGCGTGCGCGCGCAGAACCGCGATTTCCCGCCTGCGGGGACGCTGACGAAATCGAAGGACGGATTCAGCCCGTCCGACGGGAGCGCGGCGCCGCAAGCCTCGTACGTGGCCGGTCCGGCCGGTAGACCTGTCGCAACAACCTCGGTGACGGGTCGCCAGACGGCAAGGACAAGCCCCGATCCGGTCGCACACGACCGCTGGGCAAGCCTTCGGGCAAGCCCCCGGCGGTTGGGTGAAGGCCGCGCGAAACAACGACACGACAGCGAACGGGGAGACATGACCGAGCACATATCCAGCGCAGGAAAGGAGCTGATCGACATTCACAACCGGGAGCTGGCAGAGATGGCCGCGATGGTCCGCGAGATGACGACCACCGTGGCAAGACTCGGCCGCGAAGCGAGGGAAATGCGAGAAGAGGTCACGCGAATCAGGAACGCGGCGACTGCTGCGCCTTCTTCAACTCCTCGAACTCCCGGCGCAGTTCCTGATGCTCGACGCTGAGCGCTCTGATCTCGTCGCGCAACGCGGTGAGCATTTCGGAGAGGGAGGGATCGGCACCGCCGGCCTTTGCCTCTCCGGAGTCACCGAAAGGGCTCTCGCCGGGCGGCCATTCACGGGGGGCGCTGGCGGCAGTCTCCTCGGCGGGATCCTCGGGCGGCTTCCCTAGGTACCAGGCGGGCGCCGTGTAATCGGCACCCGAGCCTTCGAAGTCCGCGACGAAGCTGCCCCGGCCTTGGATGGTGTAGATCAGCCCCTCATCCCTGAGCACCCCGAGCGCCGAGCGGGCGGTCATGTTCGCCACCTTGAAGCGCTCTTGCAGCTCGCGGTAGGAGGGGAGCTGTTCGCCCGGCTTGTAGCGGCCCGCCTTGATCTCGCGCCGGAGCTCGTCGGCCGCGTGCTGATAGGGCGGCCGACGGTCGGGCTTAGCAGGGCTAGCAGGCGTCATACCTCACAGGGTAGCGAGATCTAGCTGCCCTAGCACACCCCTCCGACAAAGGCACACCCATAACCCCGCCCGCCTAGCAAGCTTCGCTCGCTTGACATGGCTAGGTGAGCGAGGTTCTATTGATCACGCCCCGCCATCTGGCGGAGCACCTACCGAAAGGACGTAACACCCATGCCTCGTATCCGTGTTGGCGTGCTCCCGTCCACGTCGTTCGTGGCCGGCACCCTGGCGGTTCCGAAGTACTCGGACGCCGAGAAGACCCAGTTCGCGACCGACCGTGAGACCGGCGCGAAGCTGTTCACGGTCACGCTCTTCCTCATGGAGGAGGACCGGGCGGAGGCCATGAAGGTCACCGTTCCGGAGACCGGTCTCCCCAACGGCCTCAAGCCCGGCGTGCCGGTCATCCCGGTGGAGCTGTTCGCCACCCCGTGGGCCCGGATCTTCAACGGGTCGCTCTCGGACGGCATCGCGTACCGCGCGGACCGTCTCGACCTGGTCGGCGGCTCGGCCCCGGCCGCTGAGACGGCGTGAGCGGCACCGACTTCTCCCGCACCGACCGCGACACCCGGCTTCACAGTGTCGCGGCGGTGTGGGAGAGGGCGGGTTTTCCACCCGCATCCGCTCTTCGTCATGCGGAGATCTGCTTGTCGGTCGCCGATCACGACGACAGGGTTCGTCTCGTCGCGGCGATGTGGGCGAACCACGGCTTTCCGCCTGCTGACGCGGTCCAGCGCGCGGAAATCTGCCTGATCCTCGCTGCGCCGACGCCCTCAGCACTCACCCGAAACCGGAATCGAAAGAAGGAAGCAAAGTGACCTTGAACGACGTGAGTGAGGTGATCGGCTACGCCCCGGTTCTGGTCGCGGTGGGCTTGGCTGGCATCGCCCTGTGGGCACTGGTGCGGGTGGTCCGCTACCTGCGGGCCGACGCCATGACCCGGCAGTCGATCCGGCAGGCCGTTCGGGTTCGGCGGACGTGGAAGCGGCTCGCGCAGATGCTGAACCTGTCGGCCACGGACAAGATGCCGACCGCCATGGCATCGCTGGCCAACACGGACGGCAAGCCGATCAAGCCGCGCGTCCTGGTCCCGGCCCTGAAGGTCACGCATGACGCGTACGGGGTAATCGCGCGGGCGGGCTGCCTGCCGGGCGTCGGTCTGGCGGAGTTCCAGAAGGCCGCCCCCTACCTGGCGGACGCCTGGCGTATGACCCGTGTGTCGGCGCTACCGGGGGACAGGCCCGGACACGTCGTGTTGCGCGGGGTGCGCGTGGACCCGCTGATCACGCCGACCGTTCATGTGCCCACCGGACGCCCTTCGGAGGAGTACGCGAAGTGGGAGCTGGGGGTGGACGAGTACGGCATGCCCGTCTTCGTGCCCCTCAAGGAAGTGCCCGGGGTGGCGGTCGGCGGTCTGCCTGGCTTCGGGAAGACCTCGTGTGTGAACCGGCTGGTGTGTGACTGGGCGCCCTCGCCGGCCGTTCAGTTCGTCTTCTTCGACGGGAAGGTCTCCCACGCCTACGAGGGCGACTACGCCGACCTTGTACACCGGGCGTTCGCCTTCTGCGGAGACGACCTGGAGGAAGCGAACAAGCTGCTCAAGGAGCTGGTGGAGCTGCGCCGCGCCCGCTCCGCGAGCATCCGCAGCGTGCTGGGCAGGAAGAACATGTGGCACGTCGGCCCCTCGGCAGACTGGCCACTGGTCGTCATCGTCATCGACGAGGCCCACACCTACTTCCGCGACCACAAGGGCTCCGACCCGACCACGAAGCGGCTGGCTGCGCTCGCGGCGGACAACGCCCGCCTCGTGGAGGACCTGGTGAAGAAGGGACGCTCAGTCGGCTTCCTGACCCTGCTCACCACGCAGAAGACCACCGGGGACGCCATCCCCACCTTCATCCGCGACGTGTGCCCGGTCGGTCTGTCCTTCGCGCAGAAGACCGCGGATGCCGCCGTGGCCGCCCTCGGCGACGACATCCGGGAGTGGCCTGACGCGAGCCCGGTCAACCTTCAGGACCCCGCGTACGTCGGTGTCGCGGTCATGTCCCAGCACGGCCGCCCCGGCTTCATCCGCATCCGTACCCCCTACGTCGCCGACGAGGACGCCGCCCGCGTCGCCGCAGAAACCTGCCACCTGGTGCGCCACCCGGCCCGGCTCCTGGAGGACTTGACCGGACAGGACGTCGTGGACCTCACCAAGAACGACCCCGAGCCCCCGTCCATGGCGGCCTGAGATGCGCCGGGTCATGAGGATCTACATCCGGCACATGCGCAAGGCGATCGCCGTCGGGGACCTTGACCGCGCTGGTCGGATCGGCATCGCCGCGTACCGCGTCGCCAACGCCCACGAACGCCGAGTCCTGGAGACCTACCTCGGCCCGAACGCCGCTCACATGGCCGGCCTCGCCCCGAAGCCCTGACCCAACCCCACCCAGCTCCCCCACCGACACCGCGAAAGGAGGTGAACCCCCATGAGTGAGGACCGGATCACCCAGCGCACCGTGACCGTGGTCATGGGCATCATCGCCCTCCTGGCGTTCGTCTTCTCCTTCGGCAACGTCTGGGCCCTGGCCCTGCGCCTGGGCGTCCCCGCTCCCATCGCACCACTGATCGCCCCCATGGTCGACCTGTCCGTGGTCGGGCTCCTCGTGGCCCTGCGCTACCTGTCCCTGCGTGGCGTGCCGCCCGAGCAGATGAAGGCGGCCACCCGGCTGATGCACGTCTCCGGCCTGCTGACCCTGGCCCTCAACATCGCCGAACCCGTCGTCGCCGGACACTACGGCCGCGCCGCCATCGACGCCGTGGCGCCCCTGCTCCTCCTCGGCTGGGGAGCGGTCGGCCCCCAGCTCCTCCGCTCGTTCCACGCGGTCGCCGCCCATGCAGCCGAACCGGCGCCCGCCACTGAGACGGAACCGGCCCAAGAGCCCGCCCCGGCCCCCGCCGAGCCTGCGCACGTCGCGGCGACTGCCCCGCCCGTCGCCCCGGTACCGACCCCGGCCCCGGTTGCTCCGCTCACCGCTCCGGCTCCGGCCGCGCCCGCGGTCAAGGTTCCCGAACCGCTGCTGACCGAAGCACGGTCCATCGCGGCATCGCACCACGCCGAGCACGGAGAAACGATCACTCCGGCCCAGCTCAAGATGCGGCTCGGCATCGGCCTGCCCATGGCCACGGCCCTCCACGCCGCTCTGTAGCGCCGCGCTCGCCCCGGCGGCCTTCCGGCGCTTCCCACCCTCGCCCGCCCCTGGGCCCGAACTGCCATGCCTGCGGGCAGCAGCCCGAGCGCTGATCGCTGCTGCCCGCAGGCCCCACTCTCACGCCAGAAGGGACACCCCGCCACCCATGCGCCGCCCCCTCGACCTGCGCCACGTGATCAGCCCCGGCCTGCGGGACCTGATCAAGCTGGCCAACACCCACGACTTCGACCGCGTCACCGAACAGGTCCGCGACCTGCACGGCTGCACCAGCCCCGTCAACCTCCACGGCTGGTCAGTCACCACCGACCAGACCACCAAGGAAGTGGTCCGCTCCTACCGCTCCGAAGACGAGCCTTCCGGACGCGCGCTGACCACCTGCGGCAACCGGCGCTCCTCCCGCTGCCCCGCCTGCTCCCGCATCTACGCGGCCGACACCTACCACCTCATCAAGGCCGGACTGTCCGGCGGCAAGAACGTCGCCGAAACCGTCCGCGATCACCCCCGTGCCTTCGTCACCCTCACCGCCCCCTCCTTCGGCCCCGTCCACAACCGCAAGACCGACAGCACGGACAAGGCCCGCTCATGCGGCTGCGGTGCCCACCACGCCGAGGACGACCCGGTGTTGGGCACCCCACTCGACCCGGCCTCGTACGACTACACCGGCGCCGTGCTCTGGAACGCCCACGCCGGACAGCTCTGGGCACGGTTCACCACCTACCTTCGCCGCGCCCTGGCCGAGCACCTCGACATGACGCAGAAGGCCCTCAACGCCGCCCTGCGCGTCTCCTTCGCCAAGGTCGCCGAGTACCAGAAGCGCGGCCTGGTCCACTTCCACGCCGTGATCCGTTTCGACGGACCCGACGGCCACACCACCGAGCCCCCGCCCTGGGCCACCTTCGACGCCCTGAGCGCCGCCGTGGGACTGGCGGTTGAGCGTGCCCGGCTCGTCGTCGCCTCCGACGCCATTGGCGAACGCGTCATCGCCTGGGGCCGCCGGTTCAAGGTCGACCCCATCACCGCCCTGGGCGACGGCGAACTCACCGACGCCCGCGTTGCCGAGTACACCGACGCCAAGGTCGCCGGATACGTCGCCAAGTACGCCACCAAGAACGCCGAAGGTGCGGGCACCGTAGACCGCACCCTGATGTGCCGCCCCTGCGCCGGACGCGGCTACGTACGCGGCCCGGACGGCTTCCACGACCGGTGCGCCGACTGCGACGGCACCGGACAGGCCGAACCCATCAAGGCCCTGCCCATTCAGCAGCACGTACGCCAGATGATCCGCACCGCATGGGACCTCGGCCACCTCCCCGAGTTCGCCCACCTCAAGCTCTGGAAGTGGGCCCACATGCTCGGCTTCCGCGGCCACTTCTCCACCAAGTCCCGCGCCTACTCCACCACCCTCGGCGCACTCCGCGACGTGCGCCGTGCCTGGCGCCTCGCCCAGGCCGAAGCCGCCCGTGCCCGCGCCGGCCACCCCACCACCGACGAGACCACCCTCGTCACCGCCTCCTCCTGGACCTACCTCAACAGTGGCTACCGCCCCGGTGAGGAATTCCTCGCCGCCCAGGTCCGCCACGACATCGCCAACATCCAACGCCTCAAGCACGAAGGGCTGGTGCCTGCATGACGACCGCCGTGCTCACCGTGGACCAGGTCGCCGAGCGTCTCGGCATCAGCCGCTGGAAGGTCCACGACCTGATCCGCTCGCGCGAACTCGCCTCCTTCAAGATCGGCCGCTGCCGCCGTATCAGCGAATCCGCCGTGCACGCCTACATATCCCTCCAGACCGAACAGGAAGCCGCCTGATGGCCACGCCGAAGAAGAACGCCAACAACGAGGGCACCATCTACCAGCGCAAGGACGGCCGTTGGGAGGGCAGTGCGTACGTGCTGACCACGGACGGCACGTACAAGCGGCGCAGCGTCTACGGCAAGACCTGGGACGAGGCACACGAGAAGCTGACCAAGCTCAAGGCCGACTCCCTCAACGGCCTGCCGGTCGCCACCAACAAGATGACGATCGCCGAGTACCTGACGTACTGGCTGACGAACGTCGCCAAGGGCAAGGTCCGCAGGACGACCTACGTCAACTACGAGTCCCTCGTCCGCAACTACGTCACCACGGAGTTCGGCAAGAAGAAGCTGGTCCGGCTCACCGCTCGCGACATCCGCGCCTTCCTCGCGAAGACGGCGATCACCTGCCAGTGCTGCGCGCAGGGCAAGGACAGGAAGCGGCCGGAGCACAAGCGGCGCTGCTGCGCCCTCCGGAAGTGCTGCAAGAAGCTCCCGTCTGACAGGACCGTGCGCTTCCTGCTGGTGATCCTGCGTGCCGCTCTCCAGCACGCCGTACGCGAAGACGAGTTGCCCCGCAACGTGGCCCGGAACGTGGAGCTGAGCATGGGAACCAAGCGCGAGATCGAGCCGCTCACCGCCAAGGAGGGGCGTCAGCTCCTGACGGCGGCCCGGGACAACCGGCTGTGGGCCGCGTACGAACTGGCGGTCCGCATCGGTCTCCGGCGCGGTGAGCTGCTGGGTCTGCGCTGGTCGGACGTGGACCTTCACGAAGGTGTGCTCACCGTTCGGCAGGCCCTACAGCGCGTCGGCGGTGAGCTGCTGATCGTCGCGCCGAAGACTCAGCGCTCGGCCCGTCGCCTGGCCCTTCCGGCCGAGTGCGTGACCGCACTCCGCGCCCAGCACGCGCAGCAGATCGCCGACCGGAAGGGCGCGGGGGACAACTGGAAGGGCACAGGTCAGGGCCTCGTCTTCACCACCAAGAACGGGACCCCGATCGAGCCGCGCAACCTGAACCGCTCCTTCGAGGTTCTGTGCATCCGCGCCGGCGTCCGCAAGGTCCGCTTTCACGACCTGCGCCACACCTGCGCTTCGCTCCTCCACGAACAGGGCGCCGACGCCCGCATGATCATGGAAGTCCTCGGCCACAGCTCGATCCGCGTGACCATGGACATCTACACCTTCGTGCGGCTCGACTCCCAACGCTCCGCCTTCGACCGTGTCGGGGATGCCTTGAGGGGTGACGGCAATGACGAGGACGATGGCGAGGGTGCGGCCAATGCCCAGTAGGCGGATTCGTTGAGCCCCAGGCGAGGACCGGTCATTCAGCGGTAGAGGCTTCTGGGTCGTTCCAGACAACCCCTTTAACTGCCACACGGTTTTCCTCAAATCGGCCGCCATGAGGTTCAGTGCCCGTGACAGTAAGGTAAGCGACACGCTTTTCGTCTGTCAGGAGGCAGAAACGGTCACCGACGCCGACATTGATGTAGCTAACTCCCTTCGGACGCTCTTCATAAAGCTTCTTGCAGTAATCGATAGTGATCGGCTCCGGAGCGTCGGACGGAATCTGGTTGAAGTAGTATCCGTAGGTGCGGATCTTTTCCCCCTCGGTCAGGCTTACCTTGAGGTCGGGACCGCTAGGGTCAGCGTCTTGCGGTGGCGCCGAGTCGAAATCGGTTCCGTTGTAAGGAATGTGAGTTGTTCCCTGCCAGTACACGGTGACCTGGGGTGGCGGGATGCTGATCTCCGGACTGGACGACGCGGGGGTGGGGGATGGAGTGGATACAGAAACCTTGTCGTCCCCATCGGTGGGTGTGGGAGCGGAGGCCGAAGGAGAAGTATCGCTTTCGGTCTCAGACTTCCCAGCCTCACCCTTTCCTTCCGCGTCCGTCCCGCCGCTAGACAGGAAAAGAATGATTCCTCCGACGACGGTCACGGCAAGCAGCGTGTAGCCGAGCCGCGTAACACCGCTCAACTCCCGAGGGCTTGGCTTGTCGGGATGTGCTCCGATAATGCCAATCGAAAATTTCCCTCCGGTCCACACCCAGAAGAAGCAGGCAATGGCACCAAGACCGAAAATCCCAACAAGAGCGAAGAAGACTGCCATGCACCCTCATATTGCAGCGAAGATGATTTAGGGGGTAACACCGTCCCATGCAGCCGTCCACGAGACGCTGCGAACCCTAAGTGTCGTTACAAGGCTGGGACCAAGCTACGGCTCTGACCCCTTCGTTCCGGTCGGGGACTTGAAGCTGATCGCGTCGATCACCTCGCCGTGTCCCGCCACCCGCCTTCCCTCTTCGGATTCGTTCCGAGAGCGACGGCTCGATCCGCGCCCACCGAGCGCCAGCCAACGACGCAACCGGCCCAACGATCAGACGATCCGAACGGGAACCGCCTGGCACTCGGCAGCCGGCCAAGGCGGTTGCCGTCAACAACTGCCGTCAGGACATAGACCAGAGGCCCTAAGGATGACTCCTTAGGGCCTCTGACGTGCTGTGCACTCGGCAGGATTCGAACCTGCAACCTTCTGATCCGTAGTCAGATGCTCTATCCGTTAAGCTACGAGTGCTTGTTCTGTTGTTTCGCCGCTCTCGGCCCTTTCGGCCCGCTCGCGGCGACAGGAAGAACATTACATGACTGCCGCCGCCATGTGAAATCCATTAGGCGTACCCCTTGTGACCTGCGGAAACGGCCGAGAAGCGCTAGTTCGGGCGGACGAGGACGTGGTGGCCGGAGACGTCCAGCGCCGGGGCCGGGAGGGGGATGCGGACCGGGCGGCCGGGGGTCTCGGCGGCGGGCGCGCCCGAGCCCCAGGCCCACAAGCGGCCCTTGGTGTCGATGGCGTGGCCCATGAGGCCGAAGGCGGACACGCGGCGGATCCTGGGCAGGCCCGTTACTCGTATCGGCTTCGCCCTCACGTGGTCCGCGATGTCGCCGTCGCCCAGCGCGCCGCCCGCACCCCTGCCCCACGCCCACACCCTGCCGTCGCGGTCCACGGCGTACGCCACGTTCGCGCCGCCGGCCACCTGCACGATGTTCCTCAGGCCGCCCACCCGGACCGGGTTCGCCGTCTGGCCGCCGGTCGGCTCCACGCCCAGCAGGCCGTGCGCGTTGCTCCCCCACGCGCACACCTTGCCGTCCGCCTTCACCGCGACCACCGCCTCGCCCGCCGAGGACACGTCCACCACGCCCTCGACGTCGGGGATCGTGCCGATGCGGGTGTCGTTGCGGTCGCCCAGGACGTCGGTGAGGTTGATGCCCCAACCGGTCACCCTGCCGTCCGCGCGGAGCGCGAAGGCGTTCAGGTCGCCCGGGCCCATCGCGGCCACGTTCCCCACGCCGGACACCCGCTCGGGCACGGTCACCCCCTCGTAGCCCTCCCGCTTGCCTCCCTTGACCAGGAAGCGGTCCGAGCCCCAGGCCATCACGGTGCCGTCGCGCAGGACCACGTAGAACGTCGTGCCGCTGTTGTAGACCGCGTGCGCGTCGCCGACTCCCCTGACCTGGCGCGGGCGGGCCTCGTAGATCCGCTCCGCCGAGCCGTGCCCGAGTGAGCCGCTCACATTCGTGCCCCACGACCACACCGTGCCGTCCGCCCGTACCGCCACCGTGGTGTGGCCGCTGTCCGCGAGCGAGACCACCTCCGTCAGGCCTGGGATCGGGCCTTCACGGAAGGTGCCCTCCTGGGCTCCGTAGGGCGTCTTCCATGCCCAGACCGCGCCCGCCGGCCGTTCACGCTGCGTCGGCCTGGCCGCGGGGCCCTCGGGGCAGGGCGGCGCGAACATCACCGCGCGGTCCGCCTCGCTGCATCCGGCCAGCGTGACCACCGCGGCACCGGCAAGCAGGAAACGGAGCCAGGACTTCGTCGTCACTACGGCACTCCCTGTCGAACGACCCCCCGTCGTCCGGGGCACGGGCGGCCGTCCGCCCGTGCCCTCACCCTCCCGCCGCCGGCCCGGCCCAAGTAGCGTCCCCCTGCTCAGGTTCAGGGGGGTGAGGTACGCAGTGCGTCTGAGTACGCGGGCTCAGGAGGTGGTCCGGAAACGACTCAGGGAGTCCAGCCGATGTCGGCTGGACTCCCTGGTTCCACGGCGGAGGCGGAGGGATTTGAACCCTCGATGGGCTTTAAAACCCAAACCGCATTAGCAGTGTGTTGGGGTTCGTCCGGCGGTGACGGACCCCAACCGGCCGAGACGTTCCGCCGCAGGTCACAGGCACATTGTCGTCTGACGGGGTTGACCCTCGTCGGAACGTGTACGGGCCTCTTGGTGCCAGCGCCGTGCCATCAACGGCAGGGCGCTGCACGGCTACTTCGAGGGGTCTTGGCTCGCATCCGCGTCCCCCTCTTCGGTGCCGGCGAGGACGATGCGGCGGACCTGCTGGCGGGTGTAGCCGGTGGCTTCACAGATGTCCTTCTGTGCCACACCGTCCGTGTCCGCCTGCCGGATCGCCACTGCGAGCTCCTGCCGCAGGATCTCGGCCCGCTGCTCAGACTCCCTGAACCTCTGCGCCATCTGCGCCAGTGATCGCTTATCCATGACACATAGTGTTCCATCGACTGTCATGGAACCTGATGTTACGCCGACTCGCGCCATTGTCCAGCGTCAGAACGCTTGACGATGGAACACGATGTTCCCTAGAGTGGAGTCGTCGGCAGGGAAACCCGCCGACAACGCAAGCGGCCCCGCCCGGTGCGCCAACACCGGAACGGGGCCTGACGGAACAACCTGACGCAACAGGAGATCCGCTGTGTTCAACCTTCTCATGAGCCCCCGCACCACCCGCACGGTGCGTGGCCTGCTCGGCAACCTCGTCGAGGCCGCCGCCACCGCCGTCCGCTCCATCGCCCCCACCGACACCCCGGCCGACCAGCCGGCCCCGGCCGAGGCCCCCGACCCCACCGACGTCTACACCGACGACGACATGCCCGACGCCTCCGCCATCGAGGCCGCCGCCGCCGAGTACGAGCGCGCCACCGACCAGGCCCGCCGCGCCGACCGCGGCAAGCGCGCCGCGAAGAAGGTGCTCGACAAGCTGCCCGCCGGCATCTACGGCGCCTGGCGCGTCTTCCGCACCCCCAGCTCCCGCCAGACCCCCGACCTCGCCGAGATCACCCGCATCTTCAAGGCCCACAACCTCGGCCCCGTCCCCATGAAGCCCTGCGCCCCGTCCCTCAAGGTCGAGCGCATCGACGTTCCGGCCGACGCCGACACCCTGGCGGGGGTGGCTGCCTGATGAACGCCACCGACAACTACCTGCCCGCCATCCCCACGCCCGCCCGCCGCGAGCACCCGCAGCACGACAACGACCACCTCACCTACCAGGCCGCCGCCGTCTACATCGCGGGCAAGGTCTACACCGAGGCACTCAGCACCCCCAACCCGGCCAGCACCCTCGACGACGTCTGTGACGCCCTGCCCGAGGTCATGCCCGAGGTCTTCCAGAAGACGGGCACCGCCCCGGCTCTCGCCACCGTGCTGCTCCCCGAGGTCGCCAACCTCCTGTGGGCGTACACCGCCATCGAGTACGCCCGCGCCGAGGCGGGCGACGGCTACGGCTACCTCTTCGACTGGCTCGGCGGAACGCTCCGCGACGGCGCCGACCCTCACGCGGTCAGGAAGGCCGCGCTGGACGCACCCAAGCGGCTCCGCGCCCTCGGCGGGCAGACCGGAGGCGGGCAGTGAGCCGCAAGCCCACGACCGAGCAGACCCCCGCCCGCGTGGCGGGGGCCCTGCCCCCGGCCGTCACCGAGCTGGACACCGCCATCCGTGTCGCGCAGCGCATGCTGCGCCACTACGGCACCGTCGACGGCAGCAGCACCTATGCCTACACCGTGGCGCACGGCGGTCTCACCGAGGCCCTCCGCCTTCTCCTGCGCGCCCTCGGCGCCGAGGCGGTGGACGCACGATGACGAAGAAGCCCACCCCGTCCACCGAAGCCCGCGACCTGCGCGCACTCCTCGACGTCGTCGCCGACGCCCTCACCCTCGACTACGGCGCCCCCGACTACGACGAGCGGCTCAAGGAGCGTGCAGGCCTCGCCCGGGTCGTCCTCCGTGACGGGCTCGCCGACGGGCCCGACCGCATCGCCTGGAACACGGACTGGCTCCGTCACAAGCTCACCGCCGAGGAGACCGAGGCCGCCGAACGCGCCAAGAACCGCTGCCGCCGCTGCCACCGCCGCTTCGATCCCACCGACACCAGGTTCGACGGCCACGACCGCTACGCCAACACCCCGTGGTGCCGCCGCTGCATCGACAACTGCCGCGAAGGCGGCACCGGACACATGTGCCCCATCTGCGAACCGGCCCGCTACGGGGGTGAGCAGCGGTGACCGACAAGGAACGCGAGGAGCTGTCGAAGAAGCTCGCCGAGGTCAACCGGCGAAGCCGTCAGGGCTCCGGCAAATGACCGCGCGCTGGCCTGTGCGCCGTCCGACCGAGTCCGCCGCGATCCGCGCGGCGGGCCGGTCGGCCCGGCCCCTCCCGCCCGTCGAGTTCCTCCTCGACGCCCTCGTCCTGGCGCGCCGTACCGGCGACCGCGAGGGCATGACCCTGGCCGCGCACCGCGTCGTGCGCGCCGCCGCCCCCCTGGAGGTGGGCGAAGCATGAGCAAGCTGACGAAGATTGGCACCTGGGCGCTGCCGGTCGTGCTGACCGTCATCGCCGTCGCCTGGGCCGTCGCCGCCATCGGCGGCATCCTCACCGCCCAGGCCCACCCCGCGTTCGCCTACAGCGTCGCTGTCCTCTACGACGCCGTCTGGTTGTACGGGCTCGCCATGGAGACCGCGCACCGCCGGCAGGGCTCCAGTGCCCGCCTCCCGCAGGTGATCGGCTGGACGTTCCTCCCGCTCACTGTCGTGATCCTCGGCGCGCACGGCCTGCTGGCCGGTGACGTCCTGGCCGCGGTCGTCGGCGCTCTGGTCCCTGTCCTGGCGAAGATGACTCTCGTCATGGCCGTCGACCGCGACGCGACGCGGATCAGTGCTCGGGCGCAGGCCGCCATCGACCGCGCCCGCGCCGTCACCCGTGACCGGATCGCCGTCTCCCGTGCCGTGGCCGAGGCCCGCGCCGACGAGACGCGGGCGGCCGCACGGATCGTCAAGCGGTCCCGCAAGGCCGAAGCGGATGCCGCCGTCACCGCCTTCGAGGCGTTCGAGAAGTACGCCGAGACCCTCGACCGGCACCCCGTGCCGGACTGGCACACCGACCTGCCCGCCCTGGTCTCCGACCACGAGTTGGAGGCCCTGCTGTCGGGGGGCGTGCCAGACGATCAATCCGCAGGTGGCACGGGGGGTTCCGGCCTCCCCGGCACGGGTGGCGGTCACGTTTCCGGCACGCCCCCGCTGGAAGGCCCCCGCGAGGCGAACAGCAGGGCCGTGGCGATGCTCGCCGCGGAGCTGTACGCCACCGATCCGCCGCCGTCGAAGCGGAAGTTCAGGGAGGCGATGCGGGCCGCGATGAACGAGCGGCAACTGACCGGTGGCTGGGACGTGATCGATGCCCTGTACGACCGTGAGAAGCAGCTCGCCGAGGGTGGGGAGTGATCGCCGTGAAGTGGATTCTCCTCGGCGCGGTGCTCGCCGTGCTGCTGCTCGTCCCGCAGGCCCTCGCCGCCGGGGTCACGGTCGCCGCGGCTGCGGTCTCCCAGCCCGTCTTGGTGGCGTTCGCGCTCGGCGCGCTCGCCCGTCCGCACATGCGCACCCCGAAGAGGTGGGCGCGGTGAGTGACGCCCTGGAAAAGGCCGAGCAGGCGGCACGCGAGGCCGCCGAGAGCACGGACGTCGCGCGGCTCGTCGCGGCGGTCCTCGCCACCCAGCAGGCCATGCAGCAGCAGGCGACCCCCGTGGTGCAGCAGACCCCGGCGCCCGCCCGTCGCCCGGTCGGCCTGTACGTCGCGGCCGGCATCGGCGGAGCGGTCGCCGTCTCGTTCCTGGCTATGGCCGCCGCGCTCCTCGCGGTAGCCGTCGCCATCGGGGGTGTCTGCGCCACCGTCTGTCTGCTCGTCCTGCGCGGCCTGTGGGCCGACTACCAGAACCAGAAGAGGAAGTGACCGTCATGGCGTTCACCGACAAGGACCCCCACAACCTCAGCGAGTTGGCCCGCGTGATCGCGCTCGGCGTCCGCATCGAGCACCGCCGAGCCCGCGGCAAGGGCACCAAGCGGCTGGAGAACCGCGTCGACGCGATCCGCGAGAAGGCGCAGGCCCGCGAAGACGCCCGCCGCAAGAAGTAACCCCGCCCCGGGGACGGCGTCCTACCGCCAAGCAGCCGCCGTCCCCGGGCCCCGGACCACCCAGAGAGCGACCGGAGACCACATCATGACCGACACTGCCCCCGAGCAGGTCAACGGGCACCCCGCCCCCGCCGTGAGGCTGCTCAAGCCCGTCCCCCAACAGGCCCCCGAACAGGCCGAGCCCGAGGCGCGCCGGCCCCGCCGCCGGGTCCGCATCGACTCGCTGCGCCGCGTGTTCGTCGACACCCGCCAGCACCCCACCTGGCGGTTCACCGTCCGTCACGGCTCCTACGTGTGGGGCGGAACCCGCATCCTCGCCCGCCGCACCTGGGAGGCCCGCACCACGGCGCTGCACGCCCGCATGATCCGGATTGCTGAGGCGTCCGGCAACGAGGAGATGGTCACCAAGTGGGAACAGCGCGCCTACGCCTACCGGTTCGCCCGGCACAAGCGGCGCATGGACCTGCTCCAGATGGCGCTGAACGCCCCGCGGGCCCTGGCCTCCGCCCTCGTCGGCATCGGCGGCGCCCTGCTGATGCTGGGCATCATGATGGCGGTCTACAACCACGACGTGCGCGACGTCCTCGCCCCGACGAACGCCGTGATCGAGTTCGTCGGATGGGTCGCATTCCTCGCCGGTGTGATCTGGGAACCCCTGCTGTACTCCCTGCCGCTCCTGCTGCTGGCCGGCGCCTGGGCGGTCGGCAAGAACCAGAAGACCGCCCCCACGTGGGCCCTGCCCGCGGACACCGGCGACCAGGGCGTCATCCCCGACGAGAACGCGATTCTGCGGGCCCTGGGCAAGCTGTCCATCCCGCAGATGAACGCGGCCATCAAGGAAGGCTGGCAGCCCCGCTGGGTGTCGCCCACGACCAGGCTCGGCAACGGCTACCACACGCAGCTCCAGCTGCCGATGGGCGTCACCGTCGAGATGGTCAACGCCAAGAAGACCGTGCTGGCGCACAACCTGCTGCGCAAGCCCGTCGAGACGTGGCCGACCGAGCCGCCCAACATGCCCGGCGTCCTCGACCTGTGGGTTGCCGACCAGGGCTCACTGAACGGCCCGGTACCCGACTGGCCGCTGCTGCACGAGGGCACGACCGACTACTTCAAGGGCGTGCCGGTCGCGGTGTCCCAGCGCGGTGAACCGATCGTCGGCAAGCTGATGGCGGCGAACTGGATCGTCGGCGGCATCATGGGCTCGGGTAAGACGTCCATCGTCGTGTCGCTGCTGCTCGGTGCGATCCTTGACCCGCTGGTCATCGCGGAGGTCTACGTGATGGCCACGAACGTCGACTACGACCCGCTCAAGCCCCGGTTGCGGAACCTGGTCAAGGGCGACGACCCCGAAGACCTGAGGGCCGCCCTCGACGCGCTGCGCGGCCTGTCCAACGAGGTGACCGAGCGGGGCAAGCTGCTCGAGGAACTGGGCGGCGAGTCGACCAAGCTCACCCGCGAACTGGCGCTCAAGGATCAGCGGATGCGACCCAAGGTCGTGGTGTTCGACGAGTGCCACGAGCTGTTCATGTCCAAGGAGTACGGCAAAGAGGCTGCTGAGCTGGCCATCCGTGTGATGAAGAAGGCGCGGAAGGTGGGCATCACCCTGATCTGGGTCACGGTCTCCCCGACCGCGGACAGCATCCCGCGCGACGTCACCCGCAACACCTCCCACCGGGTGGCGTTCGCGGTGGGCGACCAGGTCGCCAACGACGGGTTGCTCGGCTCGGGCAAGTACAAGGCTGGCATCCGGGCCACGGAGCTGGTGCCTGACCAGGACGTCGGTACGGCAGTCACCTACGGGTTCACCGCCAAGCCGTTCGAGATCATCCGGTCCCACTACGTCGCCCGGGACCCCGAGCGGGGCATCGACGAGGTGACCCCGGTCGTCGAGCGAGCCATGGCGCTGTACGAGGGCGGGCCGGCCGACGCTCCCGCGTTCGCTCCCGTCGACCACCTGGCCGACATCGCGGCCGTGCTCGGGCACGAGCCGAAGATGCTCACGCAGGACGTCCTGCGCGGGCTCCAGGACCGCAACCCGGCCGAGTACGGCAGCTGGACGTTCCGGAACCTGCGGCGCGTCCTCGACGACGCCGGGCACGGCGAGTACAAGACCGGTGGCGGCCGACAGCACGTCAGCCTCGACCGCATCCTCGACGCCATCGCCGCCCGCGACGACGACCTCGACGACGAGGGAGGCGACGAGGACTGAGGGAGTTCTCCCTCACGGCCTCCCTACCCTGCCTCCCTGTACATGACCTGCGGAAATGGCCAGTCAGGGAGGCAAGGGAGGCAGCGTCAGAGAGACGTCCAGACCCCCGATTCCGGGGGTGCCGGCCTCCCCTCCGCAGCCTCCCTCCCCTGCAAGGCCACAGCCCCCGCCTCGAACGCCGAGGACGGGGGCCGCTCGCATGTCCGGGCTCAGCCCCGCCGGGCCGCCACCGCACCCGTATAGGTCTCCCTGGTCAGATCCCCCGCCCCGATGCCCAGCTCCCCCAGCACCGCCCGCACATCCTCCAGAGCAGCCGCCAACTCCTCCTCGGCGACGAGGGTCTCAACCTCCAGAAACGTGCCGTCGATCTCCGGAACCCGCACCAGCGTGGCCAGCATCCGCCGGCCGCGCGCCTCGAACTCGTAGTTCCGGCACCGCTTCTCGAACGCGATCACCTCCACATGGCCGAGACCACGCAGGATGGCATGCGCCTGCTCGGCGTCCTCGACCCGCGTCTCGTGCTCGGGCTTCGACCCGGACTCCGCATCGACAGCCGCGCCCTTCCACGTGAGCACCGTCCGTGTCCCGTCGGCGCTGTGCACGGTCCGCACCCGCAGCTCCTGCCCGGCCTTGTCCAGCGAGCCGTCCGGCCGGTCGAAATACGTATCCCGGTACACCTCAACCCGCGCCACGGCTCGTTCCTCCAGCCGCCGCATCACGGCCTCGGGGGCGTGCACGCGCGCCTTCAGCTCCGCCTCGATCACCTGCGGTCCCTCCCCTACTCGTCAGATCGTGCGCTGCGCGCCGTCGATGACCGCATCGAACATCCGCCGAAACCCCCGGAACAGCGGGCCGTGCGGTGTCTCCATCACCTTGTACAGCGCGCTCTCGTGGCCTTCCCACCCGGCATCGAACGCGCCGACGAACATCGTCTGGTCGGTGCGGATGACACGCCACGTCGGCAGCATCCGGTACCGCCACACACCCACATCGCCGACCTCGGCGAGCTCCCTCAGCCGCGCCTCCGCGAGCCGCACCCCGGACGCGAGGGACTCGGCGGACTCCCCGATCTCCGCCGCACGCCGGGCCAGAGCATCGCTGTCGGGGTCGAGCAGCGCCACCCGGACCCTGAGGCCCTTGCCGCCCTGTTCGCGCGGCAGACAGGCGCGCAGCAAGCTGTCGTTGAGACCGATCAGCCCGAGCCCACGCACCGCCAGAACGTCCAACTCCGCGGCGCTGCGGGCCTGCTGCTGAATCTCCCCGGCCGCGGAGTTCTGCGCGGCGTACACGCGCACGACCTCCGGGAACGCGGCCAGGTCGAACGCGGCCCCGCCCGCACGCCGCTCCCGGCCCGCGGCCAGGCCGAGGAGATGCCGGGCATCGTCGGGCATGTGGAGGCCGTCAGCGATCCGCTCGTACACGTCCAGCCTCGACACCTCACGACGGCCGCTGATGATCTCCGAGACGCGGGCCTGCGTCATGCCGGTCGCGGTGGCGATGCGGGCTTGGCTGGCGCCGGCGTACTGCTGCGCGTGCCGGAACACGGCGCCTATGTCGCGGGCCTTGAGGGCCTGGCGGACCTCGGCCCGTTCCCATGCCCAGTCGGGAAGTTCGATCGGCTCTAACGCGGTCCCCATGTCGCGGCTCCCGGTATCGCGGACGGGATGGGAATCCATCCCACGGTGAGATTACCGGTGGGGGATCGAGTCGACACCAGGAGTCACAAGACGCTGGCCAGGACAATCAACCCCGGCGGCCGCTGGACACGGCCCCGGGCGTGGCCGACTGGTTGGAGTCGACATGGCCGAGAGTACGCAGCCCGGAACCCCCGCCACCACCCCCACGAGTTGGGGCTGGTGCGCCTGGCACCAGAGCTACGCGCGTGGCGTGCGCCTGATCCGGGCGATCGAGCAGGGCTCCGGCCCCGGCGCGAGCCTGTTCGCATGCGGGCCGTGCCGCAAGACACACAACCTCACGCCGCTCGCCGACCTTCCGCTGTGAAGCGCACCGCGGCCGAGATGTCGGCGGAGTGCCATCGCGGCATGTGCCGCCTGTGCACCGGCCCGAAGGTCATCAAGCGCGACGGCGCCCCCGTGTGGGAGGCGCCCATCATGACGCTGCGCTGCGACTGCCGCTGCCACCGGCACCGCTGAACGCCCGCCCCGGCGCAGGCTGCTGGCCGTCCCTACGCCCCCGTCTGGGGCGGCCAGCGCAGGTTCCTTCGGCCGGGTCTTTGTGGAGCCCGGCTGGAGGCGGGCGGCCGTCCGACGGCGAGCAGCGCGTCAGCCCGCTCCGCAGCGAGCAGCGCGGCATCCATCCGCGCCCCGTCGCCGATGCTGTCGCGCACCTCGGCGAGCACCTGAGACACACGCTGCTGACTGATGCCGTGCTCGGCCGCGATCGCCTCCTGCGTCGCACCCCCGACATACGCCGACCAGATCGCACCGTCCCTGCCGTCGAGCCGCTCGGTCTCCGCCATGTCATCCCACCTCCTGACTAGTGAAAGCTTGTGTCCTCAACCGCGGACCGGGTTCCGGGCCCGGATACACCGCGGGTCGTGACTCGCTGTAGACGCGCCCGTCCGTGCCCATCACGCTCTGTGTGGCAGGTGTTCCATTTGGAACACCTGAAAGCTCGCGATGGACGGTGCCTACGCCGACGCCGGTCGCACACGCGGGAGGGCCCGGCCGTCCGCAGACGACCAGGCCCATGCGCGGGTAGCGCAGGTCACGCGGCAATGGCCGCCGCCCTTGCCACCGCCACGTGCAGCGCCACGATCTCGTGCGCCGCAGGGGTAGTGCGGCTGGCCGTCGAGGGTGCGGCCCACGCGGTCGTGGGCCAACCGTTGCGATATCGCCACGGTTGCCGAAGACGGGTGTGGCCCGCGCGGGCGAGCGAGAAAGGGCGGGCACCGAGGCCCGCCCCTTCCGGTGACCGGCGCTGTCAGAGGTGCGTGCCCTGCCCGATGTAGCTGGCCAGCAGCTCCACACCCAGACGGTGACCAGCCTCAGTCGCCTTCGAATCGAAGGCTACGAGAACCTCTTGCCTGCAAATCCTTCCCGTAGGGATGCTGTGCGGCATGGCATCCCACCCGCCCTCACCCCGCTGGACACCCACCCTCGTAGGCGTCGGCGCCCTGCTGCGCACCGCCCGCCTCAACGCTGGACTAACCCGCCGACAACTCAGCGCCCTCGCAGGCGTCGGCTACGGCCAACTGCACGGCATCGAGACCGAACTACGCCCGCCGTCCACTGCGACGGCCGAGCGGCTCTGTGCCGTCCTACCGCTGGACGACTGGGGGAAAGCCGTCCTCCTCGCCGCCTCGGTCCCCACAGCCCGGCTCAGGGGCCGCCGCGGGGTACGCCACCTCAACCGGCAACGCGCACCCCTGCCCCCGGAAGTCCGGAAGCGCATCGCCGCCGAGCGGGCGGGCGGCCGGAGCTGGCGCGCAATCGCAGCCACGTTGAACGAGGCCGGCGTGCCGGGCGTAGGCGGCGGCAGATGGTGGTCATCAAGCGTCGCGCGAGCCGCTGTCAGCGCCGACCAGTAGCCTGCCCATGGCAGAGGCCCCGACCCATCCGCTCGGTCGGGGCCTCGCCTCATGTCACGCCGCGGGCGGCGGCGCCTCCGGTGTGCCGAAGCGGCGCCTCAGCTCGCGGACCATCCTGCTCTCCGGCTCGGCCGGCGGCTCGGCCGGCTGCGGTACCACCTTCCGCCCCGACTCGCCCATCACCTTCGCCGCGACCAGTTCGGCCCAGCCCGGGGTGTCACCCGGCCGAGCCCGCCGGCGCGCCTCCTCGAGGTCCTCCGGTTCCGGCGCCCGGCCCGCAGCCCTCGCCGCCATCGCACGCTCCCACGGCTTCGGATCGACCCTCTTCCACTGACCACTCATCCCGCTCCTCCTCCGACCTCAGACACCCTCGGGCAGCTCGCCGCCCATGTTCCGGAACCGCCCGGCCAAACTCATCGCCGCCCGCCGCGCATCCGACCGCTGCGCCTCACCGCTCTCACCCGGATCCAGCACCGGCCGCCCACGACGCGCAGCCGCAGCCACCGCCAAACTGGCCGAACCCGCCGCAGCCCGCGCCTCCCTCTCCGCCTCCGCCAACAGCTCACGGATACGCTCCATGTGCGCGATGAACTGCACCGACGCAAAGTCGGAGATCGCCCGCCCGTGCGCGACAGTGGCCGCGGACAGCTGCTGATGCGCCGCCACGGCTTCCGCGAGGGCAGCCTCATGCTTCGGTCCGAGCTCTGCGGCCTTGGGCCCGTTCCAGGGCGTCCGGTCGAGCTGGGTACCGAGCTCCGCAGCCCGGGCGCGGGCCGCGTAGTACGAGCCGAGGGTTTCGCGTACCGGTTCCGGCAGGTCGTCGGGTACGAGGGTGACGCGCGGCAGTCCGAGAGTCTTCGCCATGCTGATCTTTCTCCTTCGTGTTCAGCAGCCGGACGCTGCTGGAGTCGTGTTGTCGAACGCGGCTGCGGCGAGGTTCCGGAGCCGGGCCGCCTGCCGGAACGCGAGGCCGCGCCGGCGGGCCGCTGCGAGTTCTGCCCGCTGCTGCTTCCGCTGCTCGGCCTCCCGCTTCGCCGCAGCGATGCGCCGCTGCACCTCGGCCTCGACGTGGCTGTCACCCACGGCGCTCACCCCGCAGCTCGGCCTCGATCGCCGCGTTACGGGCCAGCGCAGCCGCCAGCGCCTCGGCCGCCTCGCGCTCCCGCTGGGCAAGCTCCGCCGCAGGAACCCGCTCATGCCGGTCGACCGCCCACAACTCCCGCGGATGCGGCCGAGGAGGGAGGCCGGCGGCGCGACGCCCCTGCGCCTGCAGGTCACGCAACTCGTCCAGCTGCACGCCCGCCGGATCGACCACGGCACGATCCAGCGGCCACACCGCACCCAACTGGCAGAACACGGAGTGGAATCGGCACTCGGCGCCGCCTGCCACCGGGATTACGGCCCGCTCGATCCGGTCCATCCGTGCGGACAATCGACGGCTCACGTCTCGCTCGCCTCCCCTCCGGGTGCGAGACCGAACAGCGGCAGCAGCTCGGCCAGGTCGCCGCCGTCCTCGATGTACGCGTCGACCAGGGCGAGCACCTCGACGCCGAGGGCCTGCGCCGACGGTGTGCCGCGCTCCAGGCGGTCCAGGCGCTGCCGCAGCCCACGCGCGCTCACGAGAGGTCCGCAAGGGTCACGCCGGGCACCTCGTACACGAGGGGCT
The DNA here is from genome assembly GCF_900091315.1 of Streptomyces sp. DI166. Taxonomy (GTDB): domain Bacteria; phylum Actinomycetota; class Actinomycetes; order Streptomycetales; family Streptomycetaceae; genus Streptomyces; species Streptomyces fuscus. The sequence continues at coordinate 10,157 of NZ_FLSP01000030.1, read as the reverse complement.
GCGGGCCGCCGACGACCGTCAGGCGGGCGCCGGTCGCGGTGTCGCGGGCGTAGGCGCGGCAGCCGGGCACCGACCACAGCAGCGGGCCGTGTTGCCGGGTTTCGCCGGCCAGGTCCGGGACGGCACCCACCCGGGATTCGAGGCGCTCCAGGCGCGTAGTGAGCTTGCCGGTCATGCTGCTGTCCTTTCGGGGCTGAGAGCGGCCTCCAGGGCTGCGATGCGTTCGCTGAGCTCCAGGTGCTCGGTCAGGGACGGCAGGCTGGACAGGAGCACGCTGGCGGCGCGTACACGGACGTTCGCGGAGTCGTCGGCCAGGGCCGCGTGCAGGGTGGCCACGGCGTCCTTCGCTGCGACACCGAGTGCGGCGACGGCCTCGGCGAGGATCGCCCGCCGGGCTTCCTGCACTTGTGCTTCGAAGGCGGGGTCTTCACGCCACCTTCGGACGGTTCGCCCTGATACGCCTGCTGCTTCGCCGGCTTTGTCGGAGGTGGCGCCCTGGGCGAGCGCGAGAGCGACGCGGGTTTTGGCGTCCAGGTCAGAAACGGTCATGCTCGGTCTCCTCCAAGGGTGTGGGATGTTGGCCGGGTGGCCGCCCCGGTTCCCGCGGGGCGGCCGTCCGTTGTGCGGGTCAGTGGTCGACGTGGACGAGCCTGCTGCTGACCAGCCCGCACTCGTGGTTGTGGCACTCGCCGTCAGGGCTGGCCGCCTCCTGCGCCGCGGCGTCGGTGTCGTCGGCGGCCTTGATGAGATCGGCGGCGATCAGGCGGGCCTCGGCCGGCGTGAACACGCCGATGGTGCCGCGCTCAATCTCGATGGTGAGGCGCTGCTCGCCGTGGAGTTCGCCCTGTGCGGCCTTGATCTGGAGGCGGTCGCCGTAAGCGCCGGTGTGCTGCATGGTGTTGCTCCTTCTCGGTTGGCCGGCCGCCGGTCGACGGCCGGAGTCTCAGTGGTCTTGCTGCTCGTCGTCCTGGCGCTGCTCGGCTTCGGCGAGGCGGCGCAGCTTGTTCGCGTGCCGGGCAGCGAGGCCGCGCCGACGAGCGGCCGACAGTTCCTCGCGCCGCTCCCGCGCGGCCTGGACCTTGATGCGGGCCGCCGCGATGCGGGCCTGTACCTGCTGCTCCACGTGGGACGTGCTGGGTTCGGTCACGAGGACTCCTTGGGTGTCGGGGTTGCGGCAGCGGGCCAGCCGCCGGGGCGCCTTCCGGGGCGGTTGCGTGCGTCGCGGAACCAGCAGCAGAGGAGCGCCGACTGCTCCCAGCCGAGGCGGTCGTACAGCGGCTTTACGGCGGTGTGGAGTTCGTTGCTGCTGGGCCAGCCGTAGACGTGACTACGGAGGGCCGTGGCAACGTTCAGGGCGGCCGTCCAGCCGAGCCGGTCGGCAAGGTCGCGGGCGAGGTGGGAGTAGGTGTATTCGGCGTCCTGGTGGATGCGCGCTGCCTGCTTCAGCCAGTGCTTAGTGTCGATCACCTGTACTCCTGCGACCGTCGCGTGATCTTGCTTGTCGGTGACGAGTGCAGGGTTGTGCTGGGTTTTCCGAAACTCGCTACGCGTGCGCGCCTATGGAGAAACCGGGAAACCCTGCACATCCCTACACTCGCCCAGGTCAGAAGGGTTCTTCCTCGGACTCATCCGAGCCCGCGATCATCAACCCGCGGTACGTCTGGCCACTCGCGCTCCGCTTCTTCTCGAAGCCGCGCGCCCGCATAGAGGCAGCGAACGTCACCTCAGTGCCGACCACGTCGTCCTTGAGCCCGCTGGAGTGGCACCAGGCGGACCAGGCCGTGAAAAGCTCCCGCGCCTTCACCACCCCGTGAGGGCTCTCGATGGTCCGCTCGGCCAGGAACCGTCCCAGAGCGTCGCTGTCCGCCTGGTACGCCTCGGTGCGGGCGCGCACGGCCTCAGGCGGATTCAGTCCCTGGTCCTGGTAGCTCAGCCACCCCTCGTACAGCCAGGCCAGAACGGCATCCGATGCGCTCTTGAGACGCTCGGGCAGTTCCCCGTCCCGCTCCTCCGGGGGAATCACCACATCGAACGGCACGACCAAGATGCGCCGCCACACTGCGGGATCGTCGCCGGATACGGCCGGCAGGTGATTCGTCAGCATGATCAGGGTGTGTGACGGATCGAAGGTGATCGGGTTCTTGTGCATGAGGTTGGCCTCGATCTGGTCACCGCCCACCAGCCGCTTCATGGTGGCCTCGGCGAACTTGCGGCCCTTCTCCGTCTCGGAGCAGAACGCCAGGCGGGCGCCGCGCAGCCGCATCTTGAAGGCGCCGTGCCGCTCGTGCTTCGACTCCATGAGCATGGCCGGGTCGATCTCGATGGCGTAGTCGCCGAAGGCGGCCATCACGGCGTCACGGATGGTGCCCTTGCCGTTCGCCCCCGCCCCCGTGAAGATCGGCATCACGTGCTCAGTGACCTTGCCCAACAGGGCGTAGCCGAACAGGCGCTGCACGAAAGCCCGCACCTCTTCGTCGGGCAGGATGCGCTTCAGGAACGTCTCCCACTCGTCGTAGGGCCGACCCCCCACCCGGCCCCCTGCCACCTTCGTGATCAGGTGCTCGCGGTTGTTCTTGAGCACGGCTCCGTTGCGCAAGTCGAGGGTGCCCTTTGGGGTGTTGAACAGGTACGGGTCGGCGTCCAACCGCCTCGATGCCGTCGAGATCGGAGGCAGGGCGGACGCGATCCGGAGCATTCCTTCCAGGCCCGCCGCCGACTCGGACTTGCGGGCGTCCTGGTACAGGTCGTCCCGCTCTTCCTTGTCCAGGTCGGCGAGACTGGCCAGGGCCGTCTTCACGGTGGCCACGGCCGCCCGCATGTCAGCGCGTTCCTCATCTGACTTCCAACGCGCCCCGTCCCACTCGTGCCAGCCGATCCCGTGGACGTACCGCAGGTTGTCGGCGTGCTCGGCGACGAAGCGCTCAGCCATGCGAAGTTGACCGCGGTGCGCGGTTGTGACGCGGGTCGGTCGGCTGCGTCGGGGCGCGGGTACCGCGGGCTCGTCTGAGAGCCAGAGAGGCCCGTCGGTATCCGGTGCCAGGAAATCGTGGCCGAGTTGGCCGCCGTCGTGGGTCGGCTCGGTCATGTCGCACAACCGGCCGTTGTCGAGCGGGTGAGCGCAGAACCGAGAGAGGTCGAACGAAGTGGTCACGCGCTGGACTCCTGGTACGTGAGGTACTCGCCAGGCCGACCGGGAATCTGGATCGGTGGCCAGCCAGGGGTGGGGGTAAGCATGTGCGGCGTGCGAGTGCGCATGGTGCCCTTGCGGGCGGCGCGCGCCTCGGCCGCGGTCCGGAGGACGTTGAACGCCTGCGTGTGCGCGTCGGCCGCGATCCGCTCGACGTGCATGCGGTGCAACTCGGCGGCTTCCAAGGTGGCGACGTACACGCGCGGGTCGTCCGGGGGGAGTTGGAGCCAGGGGAGGCTTCCGTACTCGGGCCAGTCGTCCACATCGAGGGAGTCGGCCTGTGCGCAGGCCCGCAGGTGAGTGATCTCCCCGGCGGTGGCTTCTGTTGGTGCGGTGTGCAGGCGCGCCCGTCCGCCTGTGTCGGCCAGGCGGAGGCGGGTTGCGGGGCGGCTCATCAGGCGGTTCCCACCGTGCGGGCCGCGCGCAGTTCGGCGCGGACGCTGCTGCGGGCCGGGGCCGCCAGGGCGCGCTTCTGGGCGGCGGACTTTCGGGAGCCGTGCCGCATGCGAGCGCTGCGGGGGCGGTATCCGTGATGCCGCCTCACCGGACGTACTCCGTGATCTGGAGCCCACGGGTGTCGACGACGATCTCGTCCTCGTTCCGGCCGGTGTTCACCGCAAGCATCGCCGTGGGCGGCACCACGCACACCCACACGCGGCTCGGGGGACGGCCAGGGCTACCAGCCGCGAACTTCTCCGCGACCCTGATGTCTCTCGTCCAGGACCAGTCTGTCCGGCGCTCCGGCACTGAGCCGCGGTACAGCGTGATCGGCTCCGTGGGGCGCTGCGCCTGCTTGCCGTCGACCGTGAACCCAGCTACGTCGAACATCCACCGCCACGTGTCGTGGTCGAGATGGCGGTCCGGGAACTCGGCGGACGACCAGACGTCGCCGATCAGCGCGGTGACCGTTTCGTCGGCGATCTTGCCCTCGGAGAGGGCTTCCTCAAGGAACATCGGGCCGGAGGTACGGCCGGCCAGGCCCATCAGGTACGTGAGTTCTTCGGTGGTGAGCCGGTCGGCCCACAGGAGGAGGTCATAGGCCTCGTCGGCGAGCGTCTCGCCCGCCTGCGGCTGGTGTGGCAGTCTGTTCAACAGAAGCTCCTTACACGGCCGCGCATATGGGACTGGTACTCCCTCGCGGCCGTCGGCTTGTCGGTCGGATGTGGGCTTCGGGGCCCCTCGCGGTCGTCGGTGCTGGAATCACCGGCGCTTACGCGAGGGGTCGCTTCATGCGCCCCGGAGAGGGCGGATCACCGCCGAATCGGCAGGGGTGCAACCGCATGAGGTATGCGGTTCGACGTCTGCGACCTGCACAGATGTGCCGTGCTGGCACTGTGCTGGCACGGCCGGGGTGACCTGCGAATCAGGCTCCGGGGCGTACAGGAGCGCGATCAGGTCGCGCGTCGGGATCTTGATCTTCCGGCCGAGGGTGAGCACGCGGGTCGCGGTCCACTCGCCCCGGCGGATCTGTGCGTACACGGTGTCCTTGTTGACCAGAAGGATCGACGCCACCGTCGGCACATCCGTGACCGGACCGAGCGCCTCGATCGCGGCACGGGTCCAGGCGCTCATGAGGCCGACTCCCTGAGTTCGCCGTTGCGCAGGTAGTCGAGGACCTCGTCGTTGTCGTATCGGACGAGCCGCGGCCCGTGCTTCAGGGGCGTGGGGCCGATGCCGGCCTGAGCCCACCGCTCCAGCGTTCGCACGCTGACCTTGAAGAGCGCCGCAGTCTGCGCCTTACTCAGGAAATGTGCTGTCACGGTCGACAAAGCTCCTCCGATCTTCCGTGACGGTCGATCGATGGTCGCCAGTATGAGTGTCGCGTCGTGGGTGGTCAAGTCGCATCGCGTCGGGATAATGTGCCGTCATGGCACTTACCGCGAATGAATGGGCGGCACAGATCGCCAAGCTGGTCGGGCGAGGAGTCGCGCACTATCGGGGCCAGGCACGGGATATTCGAGGCGGGAAGCTGACCGCCCAGGCCCTGGCCGATCGATGCGCCGGCCTGGGACTCCCGATGGACCGCACAGTCATCGCCAAGCTGGAGAAGGGGACACGTCAGACGATCACCGTCGGGGAGCTGGTCGTACTAGCGCGCGCCCTCAACATCCCGCCCGTCCAGCTTCTGTTTCCGCTCGGGCGCGAGACCGAGACGGAGATCTTCCCCGGGGAGTCTGTCGGCACGTGGGAAGCGCTGAAGTGGTTCACGGGCGAACAGGAACTGATCCCCACATCGCCCACGGACAACGAGTTCAAGACTCAGGATGCCCAAGGAGTCCGATTCTTCCGAGAGCACGACCGACTAGTTGAGGACTGGTGGAACTACCGGAAGCGGCTGTCCATCATCGCCGACACCCGCCGCGAGTCCCTACGCCGCTTCCGTTCAGAGGCAGACCCCGACGCGGTAGACGATCACATCGTGCAACTCACCTCGGAGAGGCTGCACGAGGTCGAGGCTGACCTCCGCACTCTGCGCGAGCAGATGCAGTCTGCTGGTTTCCAACCGCCGGCCATCGGCCCGTCGACTTCGTTCCTCGCCGACTTGCCATCGCCGGGTACGCCCGGGACGCCACTGGACATCTCCTCGATCCCAATGGAGCCGCTGCCGCCGGAAACAACCGAGGCCGAGCCACCGCAAAAACCAGAGGGGGATGAGTGAAACCGTACAAATCCTGTTCATGCCGAGACCCGGAGACAAAGAAGCTGCTCGGCAAGCAGTGCCCGGACCTGTCGAAGAAGGGACACGGCGGCTGGTACGCCCGATACGAGGCACCCAAGTCCGCAGACGGTAAGCGCCGTCAGCCGCGCATCGGCCCGTTCGACACCGAGCGCGAGTGCAAGGCGGAGCTGGCCAAGGTGCTCGGCACGGCCGCGCAGCCGAAGGCGCATGACGAGCGGAAGACCACGTTCGGGGAGTTCTTGGAGCGCCGCTACGCCTGGCGGACGTCGGAGGCCGCGACCGGCGAGGGCCTGAAGAAGTCGACGTTGGACGCTGAGCGCGAGGCGATCGACCTGTACGGGAAGCCGGGGCTCGGGCACATCAAGGTCGTCGACCTCACCGACGAACATCTGCGCGAGTTGTACGCCGCCATGCGGAAGCTCAACCGGCCGGAAGAGCAGGGCGACAGGAGCGAGATCCTGCGCCGCTTGAAGGAGGCCCGTGCCATGCGCGACGGCCGCCGGCTGCACACCCGCCCGATCAGTGAGGGCCGTATCAAGCGCGTGCACGCCGTCCTCACCGGCGCCCTCAACGACGCCGTGAAGCTGTCCAAGATTCGGCCGGACAACCCGGCTGACGGCGTTTGGCGGTCGAAGGGCGGCAAGCGGAAGTCGGGCCGGGCCCGGCCGCTGCTGTGGACCGCCGAGCGGGTCGAGGTGTGGGAGGCGAACAAGGTCGTCCCCGCCAAGGTGATGGTGTGGACGTCCAACCAGACGGGCGCGTTCCTCGACTTCGCTGAGGCCACCGGTGAGCGTCTGTACCCCGCCTTCCACCTGGACGCCTACTACGGGCCGCGCCGCGGCGAGCTGGTCGGCGCCGAGGAGAAAGACCTCAGTCTCACCCGCAAGCGTCTGCACGTCCTGCAGTCCCAGTCGGACGACGACCTCGACGACACCAAGACCGAGGCCGGCTACCGGCAGATCCCCCTCGACGACGAGACCGTGCGCGTCCTGAAGGCCTGGCACAAGCACAAGCTGGAGGAGCGGTTGGCGTGGGGCGAGGCCTATCAGGACTCGGGCCGCGTCTTCACCTACGAGGACGGCCGAGCCCTGAAGGACGACTACCTCTCCAGCCGCTTCCGCATCCTGCTGGAGCGGTACGCCAACATCCGCACGAAGGCAGCCGAGGGCTGGCCGGCCGAGCGGATCGCACGGAAGTTCCGGACAACCGAGGCCGCCGTCGAGGTGGCCCTGCGGATAGCGCTCCCGCCGATCCGCTTCCATGATCTGCGTCACGGTGCGGCGACGATGCTGCTCGCTGCTGGCGTGCCGATCAAGTTCGTGAGCGAGATCCTTGGGCATGCCTCGGTGTCGTTCACGATGGACATCTACGCGGTCGTCGCCGAGGAGATGGCGGAGGACGCCACGCGCCGGATCGCAGCGTTCATCCCGCGTCAGAATCGCCCCACGGCGGCTGGTGCCAGCAACGTGCCATCTGGCGGCTGATAGCGGCCCTGAACGCGACTCAGGGAGCCCAGCTCCGATGAGCCGAACTCCCTGGTCAGGTGGCGGAGGCGGAGGGATTTGAACCCTCGATGGGCTTTAAGGCCCAAACCGCATTAGCAGTGCGGCGCCATAGACCGGACTAGGCGACGCCTCCAGCGCAGCCTCCCGCGCGAGCGCGAGTGGTGCGTGCCGATGATGACACAGTCGAGCGGGGTGTCACCAATCGCCCCCTACGGTACTAGGCAGGTGGGGTGTGGGGCAAAGCCCTTGGCGCTGGTGGGGGCCGTGTTCGCAACGTCCCGGCGCGCGGGGCGTTAAGCAGGTCATGTTGCAGGTCTCGCGCCCCTCGGGCAGTCATCGCGCGCCCCGTCCCTCCCGTGCCGGCCGGCGGATGGGGCGGGTCCTCCTCCTCGCGGCCGGGGTGGCTGTCGCGGGCTCCACCGTTCCGGCCTCCGCTCAGCCCGCTCCCGTTCGCTTTGGTGATCACCTCACCGTTGTCGTGGACAACGTGGGGGGTGGGGTGGACGGGCGGTACGTCCTCCGCTGTCATCCCGATGGTGGGAGTCATCCCCAGGTCTCCGAGGCCTGTGACCTTCTGGACCGGGAGACCGTCTTCGGGCGGGATCTCTTCGCGCCCGTTCCCGACGGGAGCCTCTGCACCATGCAGTACGGCGGGCCCGCCACCGCTCATGTCACCGGTACCTGGGCCGGGCGGCCCGTGGACGCGCGGTTCGGGCGGGGGAACGGGTGCGAGATCGCTCGGTGGGACCGGCTCATGCCGTTGCTGCCCGCGGTCGGGGAGCGTGCGGTCACGGCTCGGTGAAGGTCCCGGGGAGGTCTCGTCGAGCGTCTCGGACACGGTCATACGTTCTGGGTCACTTCGTCGTGCGACCTCCCTCTCATCCGGCGCCTCCGGCACAGCCCCAGCCCTTAGACTCCCTCGCGTGACACGTCGCGGGCCGGTTGGCAAGATGGCCCGAGCGGTCGGCAAGATGCGGTAACAGAAGGGAAGCGTCTCGTGAGCAGCAGGCCATCCCGAGGCGCTGCTCGCCTCGCAGCCATACTCGACGCGCTTCCCGACGCGTTGGTGCTGGTCAACGCCAATGGGACGGTCGTCAACGCCAACACCATCGCCCTGGAGACCTTCGAGGCGCCCGGCACGGCGCTGGTGGGGCGGGGGCTGCTCGATCTGCTGCCGCAGTTCGACTCCAAGCTGATCCCCGGTTCCATGCGCCGCCCCGACCACATGGACCCGGCCGGGCGGACCAAGCCGACCCGGATGATGGCCCGGCGCACCGACGGCAGCGAGTTCCCGGTCGAGGTCACATCCGCGAACCTGGAGAACGGCCAGCAGGCCTACGACGGTTACGGCTATGCCAGCGACGAGCTGCTGATGCTGGTCGTGCGGGACCTGTCCGGGACCATCGACACCGAGGCCGAGCTGGCCCGTTCGCAGCGGCAGACCGAGATGATCCTGCGGGCGGCCTCCGAAGGTGTCGTCGGCACCGACACCGACGGGCGGATCGTGCTCGTCAACCCGGCCGCCGCGCAGATACTCGGCTACCGCGCCAGCGACCTCGGCGGGCGCGAGCTGCACACCCTCGTCCTGCACTCCCGCCCCGACGGCTCGCCCTTCCCGTACGAGGAGTCGCCGCTCGCCGACACCCTGCGCTCCGGGCGCAAGCACCGGGTGCGCGGGCAGGTGCTGTTCGCCAAGAGCGGCGAGCGGGTGCCGGTCGACCTGACCACCGCGCCGGTGCGTGACGGGGACCAGCTCGTCGGCGCCGTGATGACCTTCACCGACCGGCGGCCCTACGACGCCCTGGTCCAGGAGAAGGCCGACGCCGAGAAGGCGCACGAGGAAGAGCTGGAGCGGCTCGCCGAGGAGCACGCCTCCGAGCTGACCGCGCTGCGCCAGAAGCACGTCACCGAGGTCGAGGAGCTCCAGGAGCGGCACGCGGAGGAACTGGCCGCGGGCGAGGAGCGGTACGCGGCGCTCGGGGAGCGGGAGAAGGACCGGTACGAGGCGCTCGCCGGGCGGCACGAGCAGCTCCTCACCCTGCTCGGTACGTCCCTGCGCGGGCCCCTGGACGAACTGCGCCGGGAACTGGCGGCGCTCGCCGCGGACGACGCCGGGCAGCTGTGGCCCGAGGCCAACCAGGTGCTGCACCACCTCTCGGCCGGGTACTCCCGGATCACCACCCTCATCGACAACGTCCTCGGCTACCAGCGGCTGGACGCGGGCGGCGAGGGCATCACCCGTACGAAGGTAATGCTCGACGCGGTCGTCGCGGCAGGTGTGGACGGCGCCGTCGAGCTGATCGGGCCGGGGCGGGTGCAGTTCGCGGTACACGCGCCGCCCATCGAGGCCGAGGTCGACAGCAGGCTGCTGTCGACCGCGCTCGCGCATCTGGTCGCCGATGTCGCGGGCGTCGACGCCACCGGCAACTCGCCCGTGTCGGCGGGCGGCTACATGGACAACACGGTCGTCGTGGCGGCGGCGCAGCGCGGTGAGGTCGTACGCATCGAGGTGCGCGGCCCGTACGCCGGGGGCGACCCGGTGCACGAGCCGATCGTGCGCGGGATCGTGCGCGCCCACGGCGGTGTGCTGCAGACCCACGAGGTGCCCGGCATGAGCGGCAGCGCCTTCGTGCTGGAGGTGCCGATCGGCGCCGGTGCCGGGGCGGTCGCGGCTCCCGAGGCGCCCGCGCTGGAGGAGGCACCGGCTCCCGCCGAGCAGACCCCCAGCGGTGGGCGGCGCCGGGCGCGGCGGTCCTCCGTGGACGCCTTCCTGGAGAGCGAGGTG
>NZ_FLSP01000029.1 GCF_900091315.1 Streptomyces sp. DI166 | reverse complement strand
GCGCGCATCGACCAGGTGCGCGCCGAGCTGGACGAGCTCAGTGACTACCTGCGCCACCACGACGGCAACGGCAGCGGCGACACCGAGGGCGGAAGGTGAGCGTGGCGACAGGACGGACCGTCGCCGGCCGGTACGAACTGTCCACGCTCATCGGACAGGGCGGCATGGGCCAGGTCTGGACGGCCTACGACCGGCGGCTCGACCGGCGCGTGGCGGTGAAGCTGCTGCGCCCCGACAAGGTCGCGGGCCAGGAGGCGGAGGAACTGCGCCGCCGGTTCATGCGCGAGTGCCGGGTGACCGCGCAGGTCGACCACCCCGGGCTGGTCACCGTGCACGACGCGGGCAGTGAGGGCGAGGAGCTGTTCCTCGTCATGCAGTACGTCGACGGCGCGGACCTCTCCGACCACCTCGCCGAGCACGACCCGTACCCCTGGCAGTGGGCGGTCGCGGTCGCCGCGCAACTGTGCGCCGTGCTGAGCGCCGTGCACGCCGTGCCGATCGTCCACCGCGACCTCAAACCGCGCAACGTCATGGTGAAGCAGGACGGCACCGTCACCGTCCTCGACCTCGGTGTCGCCTCTGTCATGGACGCCGACACCACCCGCCTCACCCACACCGGCACGCCCATCGGCTCGCCCGCCTACATGGCGCCCGAGCAGGCGATGGGCGGCGCGGTCGGCCCGTACACCGACCTGTACGCCCTCGGTGTGCTCATGCACGAACTGCTCAGCGGCGACGTGCCGTTCTCCGGCTCCACCGCGCTCGGGGTGCTGCACCGGCACCTGTACGAGCCCCCGCTCCCAGTGCGCCGGCTGCGCCCCGAGGTGCCCGAGGCGCTCGAAGCGCTCGTCCTGCGCCTGCTCGCCAAGGACCCGCAGCACCGCCCGTCGTCCGCGCAGGAGGTGTACGAGGACCTGGCGGCGCTCCTGCCCGCGCGCGGGACGCCCACCGGGGCGCCTCTGGACCCCACGCGCCCCTTCTTGCGCCCGCACGCCCCCTGGCCGGACCGCGCGCGCACTCCCGCGCCCCAGCCCGCCCCCGCCACCCCGGTCGCGCCCGCCGCCGAGAAGCCGGACGTCGCCCGCGCGGTGGACGAGGTCAAGCGTCTCCTCGGCGAGGGCCGCATCACCCAGGCCGTCGACATCCTCGGCGCGATCCTCCCGGTCGCCGCCGAGCAGCACGGCGAGCACTCGCCCGTCGTACGCACCCTGCGCAAGCAGTACGCGGCCACGCTCATGGACGACGGTCAGTACCGGCGCGCGCTGCCCGTCCTGCGCTCCCTGGCCGCCGAACGCGCCGCCGAGGCCGGCCACGCCGACCCCCAGTCCCTGCGCTTCCGCTACGACGCGGCCCAGTGCCTGGAACAGCTCGGCGACCCGGCGGCGGCGCTCAGCGAGTACCGGTCGCTGCTGCCGTACTACGAGAACCAGTACGTGTCCGGGGACCCCGAGCTGGCGCACGACGTGCGCCGCCGCATCGGCCACCTCCTGCTCGCCCTCGGCGACCGGGGCGCCGCCCACGAGACCCTCGTACGTCTGCTCCACGACGTGGAGCGCATCAAGGGCCCCGCCCACCCCATGGCGGCGGAGATCCGCCGGACGCTTCAGTGGCTGGGGCAGATGCGTGGCTAGCGAGGACGACGAGCGCCCGGACCCGGCGGAGCGCCGGGCGGCGATCGAGCGGATCATCGCCCCGCTGGACGCGAACATGCCCGACGCCGGGGACTTCGGCTTCGAGGCGATCCAGCGGCTCGGCAACCCCGTGCCGATGCTCGTGCAGAACGACGGCGAGGGGTGGCTGGAGCTCTGGCTGGAGCCGTTCGGGCAGGACTACTGGCTCCGGCCGGGGGAGGCGGTGTACGTCACCTCGTACGGGGTGTGGAACGACCACCCGTTCGAGACGGTCCACGAGCCGGGCCGGCTGACCGTCTGGGCCACCTCCTGGTTCGCCACGGTCGCCGACCGCGACGGCAACGAATTCCCTCCCGGCGCCCGGAGGGACGCCGACGGCTGATGTGCCGGTGCCCGAAGTCCTGGTGAATCGTTGGTCGAATGGGTTGGCCAGAGCTTGGCCACTGCCTACCATCGATCATCGCAAGACTTTGTGCACCGTCGCACAAGCTCCTCGGGAGGTTTCCTTGCACCGCCGCAACAGCCGCCGTCGCACCGCGCTCCTCCTCTCCGCCGCCATCGCGGCGGCGCCCGTCCTGACCGCCTGCGGAAACGATGCGCATCCGGGCGCGGCGGCCGTCGTCGGGGACCAGAGGATCACCGTCTCCCAGCTGGAGAACAGGGTGAACGAGGTGCGCGCCGCCCAGCGCGCGGCCGTGGCGGACGAGGCACAGTACGCCCAGACCGTGGCCCGGACCGGCAGCCTCACCCGCGACACCCTGCACGGCATGGTGCTGGAGCGGGTGCTGCACCAGGCCGCCCAGGACGCCGGCGTCACGGTCAGCCGCAAGGAGATCCAGCGGATGCGCAGCGGCCTCGAACAGCAGGTCGGTGGCGCCGAGGCGCTGGAGACGGCCTGGCTCCAGGAGTACGGGGTAGCCCCGAAGCACCTGGACGACAACCTCCGGCTCCAGCTGGAGGCGCAGAAGCTCGCCGCCAAGCTCGGCACCGACCCCAGCCGTCCGGAGTTCTGGAAGGCCCTGTCCGTGGCGTCCAAGAAGCTCGACATCGACCTCAACCCGCGCTACGGCACCTGGGACGTGGAGAAGAGCAGCCGCGCCGACGCCAAGACGCCGTGGGTGCGCGAGGTGACGGCGGCGGGTTCGGAACAGCAGCCGACGTAGGCGATCGGGTGCGGTGGTGCGGTGACGCCGAGCTGGCGGAACGGTACGCCGCACCCGCCATCCGCCGCCCGCGGTCCGCCATCAGCCATTCGCCGCCCGCCATCCGCCATCCGCCACCCGCGGTCCGGGCAGCGCAGGGCGCATCACACTCCGCAGTCATACGATCACACCCATCCCCCTGCCTGTGGACAACCGCCCAGACCCCGTCCACGCCGTGCGTTAGCTTCGAACCGTGAACACCACCAGCCCCGAAGCCGCCCCGGCCGCCACCGGCCGGATCGTCCTGCTCACCACCAGCCACCGCGTCGCCCCCGGCCTGCTCTCCTGGCCCGCCTGGCAGGCGCTGCGCTCCGCCGACAGCGTGCTGTGCGCGGACGGCGCGCACCCCCAGCTGCCGTACCTGCGTGAGGCCGGGATACGGGTGGTCGAGGCGTCCCCGACCGCGGAGGAACTGGTCGACGCCTGCGCCGGCGGACGCACCGTCGTGGTCGTGGCGACCGGAGAGGGCGAACCGGCACTGACCGACGGCCTCGCCCGGCTCGCCGGTTCCGGCCGGGTGTCCATGCCGGAGCTGGAACTGCTGCCCGCCTCCTACGACTTGCCCGGCGCCCGGCTCCTCGACCTCGTCCAGGTCATGGACCGCATCCGCGCCGAGTGCCCCTGGTCCTCGCAGCAGACCCACAAGGGGCTGGCCAAGTACGGCATCGAGGAGGCCTACGAACTCGTCGAGGCGATCGAGGAGGGCGACCGCGACGAACTGCGCGAGGAACTGGGGGACGTGCTCCTCCAAGTGGTCTTCCACGCCCGTATCGCCGAGGAGGACCCCGACGCCCCCTTCTCCATCGACGACGTCGCGGGCACGATCGTCAGCAAACTGATCCACCGTCACCCGCATGTCTTCGGCGACGAGACCGCCAGCACCCCCGAGGAGGTCAAGCAGCACTGGCTGCGCACCAAGGCGCAGGAGAAGCAGAGGGAGTCGGTCACCGACGGCATCCCCCTCGGCCAGCCCGGCCTCGCCCTCGCCGCGAAGCTGGCTTCCCGGGTCAGAACCGCAGGTCTGGACGTACCCCTGCCGAGCACCGACGGCATCGGCTACGAACTCCTCGCCCTCGCGGTGCGCGCCGAGGCCGAGGGCGTCGATCCGGAGGCGGCACTGAGAGCCGCGGGACGGGCCTACCGGGATGCTGTGCGGGCTGCCGAGGGGCTGGAAGGTTAGTACGGTTACGCACAGAGCTGGCTCTGGGGCACGGGGGCATACATGTCGGGCGTGTTGGACGATTTGGCGGCTGCGGCGGCCGGGGTTCTGGTGTCGTCAATGTGCTCCGAGGGCTGGGAGAGCGGGGCGAAGCGGGCGTTTGTCCACCTCTACAAGCGGGCCATGAAGCAGGACGTGAGCGCGGACCTGGAGGAACACCGGGGCGGCGTGTGCGGCGGGACACTGCCGCCGCGGGACGCCGCCCGGATCTGGCGGGACAGGATCCGTGAGGCGTTCACGAAGGAGATCATCGCCGCTGACGTCAACCGCTTCATCAGGGACTTCCGGCAGAGCGACATCACCTCCTGCCCGTCCTGCGAGAGCCGGGTGGAGCACCGCGACATCTACTGCGGGGAGTGCGGCGACGTCCTCGGCGCCGGTCCGACACCGGTGAGCGCCGGCTTTGTCATCCCGGAGGGGAACGGGCATGCGCCATCGCTCGGCGACCTGTTCGCCGACCTGCTCAGCAGCCCATTACCTCCTGGCCCCGACCCCGACCCCGGCCCCGGCCCCGACTCCGGCCCGGACCCCGACCCCGCGCCCACCTCACCCGAGCCCGCCCAACCCCCGTACGCCCAGGACCACATCGACTACCGGCACGCCCATGTCAACGGCCCCGTGATCGGCGTGCAGTACAACAACAACCACTACCCGTCCTCACCGCCCGCCCTCGCGGACTTCTGGCCCCGGCTCAGCGAGTTGCGGCGCGGCGCCGTCGGCATCCACCCCGTCAGCTGCTTCGACGACGAACCCCAGTTGCCGCCGTACGTCCCGCGCGACCGGGACCCCGAACTCGACCGGCTGGTGGCGAAGGGGTTGAAGGAGGGCGGGCTGGTCGTCGTCACCGGGGAGCCGCTCGCCGGGAAGACGGCCACCGCCTGGGCCGCGCTGGAGCGCAACGCCGGCCCGGACACCCGGGTGTTCATCGCCCACCCGGGCACGGATCTGCGGGAGCTGCCCGCCGCCCTGCGCGGACGGGACCGTACGGGAACGTACGTGGTGTGGCTCGACGACCTGGAGAGGCATTTCGACGAACCGGCGCTGGTGGCGCGTCCGTTGGCGCAGCTCCCCCATGAGGGCGTGCTCGTGCTGGCGACGATGCCGGACGCGGCGTACGACACGCACCGCTTCGGCAAAGACCAGACGGCGCGTGCGTTGCGGGGCGCCCGCACCGTGGATCTGACCTGCGAGTGGAGTAAGGCGGAACTCGCGCGGCTGTCGGAGGAAAGGGACCCGCGGCTCAAAGGCGCGTTCCGGTGGCGGATGTTCCTGGGGGTCACCCGGTTCCTGTCGGTGGGCCCCGACCTGTGGGAGGAATGGCGCCGGGCGAGTCGGCCCGGTGGGCGGGCCACCGCGCATCTGTTGGTGCGGGCAGCCATCGACGCCGCCCGCTGCGGGGCCATCACCAGCGGGCTCTCGGAAGAGACCTGGGACTTCCTGATCAACGTGCGCCAGATCTACGGAAGCGACGTCAGGCTGGAACTTCCTCTCCGGCAGGAGGACCTGGACTGGGCGAAGAGACCTCGGCTGGGGGTCTGCGGGCTGCTTGTGCCCGGGGACGAGGAGGGGACCTGGCGCGCGGCAGCCCCGCTGGTGGAGGACACGACGCGCTGCCCGGACTCGCCGCCCCTCACCTTGTCGGTGTGGGAAGCGGTGGCCTGGATGACGAAGCTGTACCGCTTGCCCGACCGCCACAGGGTGTTCTGCAGGGCCCTCCGCACCGTGCAGCACTGGGCCGAGACCGGCGAGGACCCCGCCGCCCCCGCACTCCTCGCCACACTGTCGACCTGGCTCGGTGACGGTTCCGAGGCGGAGCACTGGTGGCGCAGGGTGGGGGAGGCGGACGCGAGCCAGGCCCATATGCTCGGCCGCTATCTCCTCCTGGAGAAGGGCGAGTTGACCAAAGCGCTCCCCTATATACAGACGGCGGCCGAGGCGGGGAACCCCGACCCGGCGCAGGAGCTGGGCTTCCTCCTCCTGGTGCGCGCGCTGCACTGGCTCGGCGTGGCGGCCGAGCAGGGCAATGCCTCCGCGGCGCAACTCCTCCCCGCGCTCCGGACGGCACTGAAGGACGAGAAGCTCCAGGCCGCCCTGGCACACCCCGGCGCCACCGACCTGACGACGCCCGTCATCCCCGACCCGGCCCTGACGGCCGAGCATGCCATCCACCGAGCCCTCGACATCCTCCTCGACCGAGCCCCCGCCACCCCGCCGGATACCGTCAAGGAGTGACCAACCACTCCACCCCCGACAAGCACCGCGCAACCTCCCCCGACGGCCCCGCTCCGGCCTCCCCCCACCCCGCGCCCCACACCTCACCCGGCGAAACGGCCCCCACGCTCTTCACCTGGGACTTCGCCGCCAACCCCTACCCCGCCTACACCTGGCTGCGTGAGCACGCCCCCGTGCACCGGACCACGTTGCCCAGCGGTGTGGAGGCTTGGCTGGTCACGCGTTACGCCGATGCCAAGCAGGCCCTGGCCGACCAGCGGCTCAGCAAGAACCCCGAGCACCACGACGAGCCCGCGCACGCCAAGGGCAAGACCGGTATCCCCGGTGAGCGCAAGGCCGAGCTGATGACGCATCTGCTGAACATCGACCCGCCGGACCACACCCGTCTGCGCCGGCTGGTCAGCAAGGCGTTCACGCCCCGCAGGGTCGCGGAGTTCGCGCCGCGTGTGCAGGAGCTGACCGACCACCTCATCGACGGGTTCGCGGAGAAGGGCAGCGCCGACCTCATCCACGAGTTCGCCTTCCCGCTCCCCATCTACGCCATCTGCGACCTGCTTGGCGTCCCGCGCGAGGACCAGGACGACTTCCGGGACTGGGCGGGCATGATGATCCGGCATCAGGGCGGACCGCGCGGCGGGGTCGCCCGGTCCGTGAAGAAGATGCGCGGCTATCTGGCCGACCTCATCCACCGCAAGCGCGCCGCGCTGCCCGCCGAACCCGCCCCCGGCGAGGACCTGATCTCGGGCCTCATCCGCGCCTCCGACCACGGCGAACACCTCACCGAGAACGAGGCCGCGGCGATGGCGTTCATCCTGCTGTTCGCCGGGTTCGAGACGACCGTCAACCTCATCGGCAACGGCACCTACGCCCTGCTCACCCACCCCGACCAGCGCGCACGGCTCCAGGCCTCCCTCGCCAGGAAGGAGACGGACCTGCTGGAGACCGGAGTCGAGGAACTGCTGCGCTACGACGGCCCCGTGGAGCTGGCCACCTGGCGGTTCGCCACCCGCCCCCTGACCATCGGCGGCCAGGACATCGCACCCGGCGACCCCGTGCTGGTCGTCCTGGCCGCCGCGGACCGGGACCCGGCGCGGTTCGCGGACCCCGACACGCTCGACCTCGCCCGGCGCGACAACCAGCATCTGGGATACGGGCACGGCATCCACTACTGCCTGGGCGCCCCGCTCGCCCGGCTGGAGGGACAGACCGCGCTGGCCACGCTCCTCACCCGGCTGCCGGACCTTCGGCTCGCCGCCGAACCGGCCGATCTGCGCTGGCGCGGCGGGCTCATCATGCGTGGACTGCGCACGCTGCCGGTCGAGTTCACACCGAGCCGCTGACCGCTCGACCACAACTCGCCCACGCCGCAAGCAAGGGACGATACGGGCGGTACGCAAACATGACACGCACTCAAGTTTGTGATCTTCACGTGATCTGTGCGGCATTAACTTGTGACAAGTGATCGTCTGCCTATACGTTCACTCGTCAGCGCGACGCCTCGGTTCACGGGCGGCGCGCGGTCCCTGCTGTCTCCGAAAGGTCCCCGCATGCTCTCCGGGAACGGTCGTCACCGTCGCCCCCGCCAGGCTCCGGCCCTCTTCGTCGCGGCCGGAGTGACCGGCTCCGCAATCGCCATCCCGCTGCTCGGCGCATCCGGCGCGAGCGCCGCCGACGGCACCACCTGGGACCGGGTGGCGGAGTGCGAGAGCGGTGGCTACTGGAGCCAGGACAGCGGGAACGGCTACTACGGCGGCCTCCAGGTCACCCAGGAGAACTGGGAGCAGTACGGCGGTACGACGTACGCGCCCAGTGCCGACCAGGCCAGCCGCTCCCAGCAGATAGCCGTCGCCGAGCGCATCCTCGCCGACCAGGGTCTGGCCGCCTGGCCGACCTGTGGCCCGCTGTCCGGTCTTGAGGTCGATTCGGACGCGGCCGACGTCGACACGGGTATCGCCGAGGAAGAGTCCGCTTCGCCCGGCAACTCCGGTTCGTCCGGGTCGGCTGGTTCGTCCAACTCTTCCAGCTCATCCAGCTCGTCCGATCTGCTGGACTCCGTCGACGGCGGTTCCGTGAACGAGTCCGACTCTCAGGGTGCGGACAACTCCACCAAGTCGGACAAGTCCACCGAAGAGGTGGAATCGGGCGACTCGATGGAATCCACCGACCCCTCCAACTCGTCCGAGAGTGACCCCTCCCAGGAGTCCGAGGACGACCTCACGGCAACCCCGGGCCGGGGCAACTCGGACAACTCCGGCCAAACCGAGAGTGATTCCGCCCTCATCGAGACCGAAACGGGCGCCGGAACCGGCCGCCACCGCGGTGAGCCCGCCGACGAGAGCGCCGCCGACGCGTACGTCGTGCGGGACGGCGACAGCCTCGTCGGTATCGCCGACTCCTTTGAGGTGGACGGCGGCTGGCGCGGGCTCTATGCCGCGAACAAGGAGACCATCGGCGCCGACCCGGACCACATCGTGCCCGGTCAGACCCTTGATCTTGAGGGCGAAACGGTCGAAAACCAGCAGTAGTTGACGTCACGTTTGATGCTGAATGCCCGTTTTGGCGAGACTGTGGGATGAGTCTCAGAAGCCCTGATCGTCTTTGAAATTCCGCGGATCGCGTGTCTACGGTCAGGACCGCTCGCCAACACGAGCCCCGGCTGCCGCAACGCCGAATCCTGCCAGCGGCCGTACGGGAACAGTCGTCGCGTCAAGCGCCGTAGGCAGGAGCGGGGGACCCAAGGTAAGTGCCGGAACCGGCAGTTGAGGCAACTCGACCGCCGGCACCGGCTAGGGGTGAAGCCGCGCACCGCACGAGTGCGCGGCCGGGCAACTCAACCGGCCCGAACCCGACAGCTCACCTCGCAGGCGTCGGTGAGGGGATCGATCCATGCTGTTTTCCGGCAAGGGCAAGCACCGTCGTCCGTCCAAGGCCACTCGCGCCATCGTCATCGCCGGTGTCACCGGCGCCGCCGTCGCCGCCCCGCTGATGGCGGCCGGCAACGCCTCCGCCGCCACCGCCTCCGAGTGGGACGCCGTCGCCCAGTGCGAGTCCGGCGGAAACTGGTCCATCAACACCGGCAACGGCTACTACGGCGGTCTGCAGTTCTCCGCCTCCACCTGGGCCGCGTACGGCGGCACGCAGTACGCCGCCACCGCCGACCAGGCCTCCAAGGCCCAGCAGATCGCGATCGCCGAGAAGGTCCTCGCCGGTCAGGGCAAGGGCGCCTGGCCGCACTGCGGTGTGAACCTGTCGAGCACGCCGTACACCGGCGCCGCCGCCACCACCCCCGCGCCGCGGGCCACCGAGGAGCAGCCGGCCTCCCGCACCGCCGAGCGCCCGGCCCAGAAGACGCAGAAGGCCGAGAAGAAGGCCCAGAAGACCGTCACCACCCCGACCGGCAAGAAGGTCAAGAAGGGTGACGGCGAGTACAAGGTCGTCAAGGGCGACACCCTCAGCACCATCGCCGAGGAGCACGACGTCAAGGGCGGCTGGCAGAAGCTGTACAAGCTGAACAAGGACATCGTCGCGGACGCCGACCTGATCTACCCCGGTCAGCAGCTCCACCTCAAGTGATCCGATAGCCGGACCACAGGCCGCTCATACCGGCCTCCCCCATACTGGAGGCCCCCCGTGAGGGCCACCCCCGTCCCCACGGGCTCCCCGTCCCGGTGCGTGTTCCCCCGTACGCACCGGGGCGGGGCTTTTCTCCGTACCGGGGTCCCCTTCATTGCACCCGCCACCGATCCTTTGTTCCGTGAAGAAACAATGGGTACCGTCTGTCCTTGTCCACGGGACGGTCGGTCGGCTGGCCGAAGTCCCTCAGGCGGTTAGGCTCTAGTCGCAAGGCTCACGTGCCCCGCACCTTAAGCGTCACATCCCATGAAGGAGATGCTCGTGCCGTCCATCGACGTCGTCGTAGCCCGGGAAATCCTGGACTCCCGAGGCAACCCCACGGTCGAGGTCGAGGTCGGCCTCGACGACGGCAGCACGGGTCGTGCCGCCGTTCCCTCCGGTGCCTCCACCGGTGCTTTCGAGGCCATCGAGCTTCGCGACGGCGACCCGAACCGCTACCAGGGCAAGGGTGTCGAGAAGGCCGTCCTCGCCGTCATCGAGCAGATCGGCCCCGAGCTGGTCGGCTACGACGCCACCGAGCAGCGCCTGATCGACCAGGCCATGTTCGACCTGGACGCCACCGACAACAAGGGCTCCCTCGGCGCCAACGCCATCCTCGGCGTCTCGCTCGCCGTCGCCCACGCCGCCTCCGAGGCCAGCGACCTCCCGCTCTTCCGCTACCTGGGCGGCCCCAACGCCCACCTGCTGCCCGTCCCGATGATGAACATCCTGAACGGCGGCTCGCACGCCGACTCCAACGTGGACATCCAGGAGTTCATGATCGCCCCGATCGGCGCGGAGTCCTTCTCCGAGGCGCTGCGCTGGGGCACCGAGGTCTACCACACCCTCAAGAAGGTGCTGAAGGGCCGCGGCCTGTCCACCGGCCTCGGCGACGAGGGCGGCTTCGCCCCGAACCTCGGCTCCAACCGCGAGGCCCTCGACCTCATCCTTGAGGCGATCAAGGAGGCCGGTTACACCCCCGGCGAGCAGATCGCCCTGGCCCTCGACGTCGCCGCCTCCGAGTTCTACAAGGACGGCAAGTACCTCTTCGAGGGCAAGGAGCGCTCCGCCGCCGAGATGACGGAGTACTACGAGGAGCTCGTGGCGGCCTACCCGCTCGTCTCCATCGAGGACCCGCTGTTCGAGGACGACTGGGCGGGCTGGAAGGTCATCACCGACAAGCTCGGCGACAAGGTCCAGCTGGTCGGCGACGACCTGTTCGTCACCAACCCCGAGCGCCTCGCCCGCGGCATCGAGGAGGGCACCGCCAACGCCCTCCTGGTCAAGGTGAACCAGATCGGCTCGCTCACCGAGACCCTGGACGCCGTGGAGCTGGCCCAGCGCAGCGGCTTCAAGTGCATGATGTCCCACCGCTCCGGCGAGACCGAGGACGTCACCATCGCCGACCTGGCCGTCGCCACCAACTGCGGCCAGATCAAGACCGGCGCCCCGGCCCGCTCCGAGCGCGTGGCCAAGTACAACCAGCTGCTGCGCATCGAGGAGATCCTCGACGACGCCGCGGTGTACGCCGGCCGCTCGGCGTTCCCCCGCTTCAAGGGCTGATCACCGCCCAGGGGTAGCCAGTCGTACGTACGTCCCCGTACTCGGTCCCGTACCGTGTGCGGGGACGTACGCGTGTGGAACGGGAGGCGGGGCAGATGGCCGTGAAGGACCGGGACCGGTTCTCCACCGCGACCAGGATCAGGCTGCTCGGGGAGCAGACCGCGGCCCGGGTCTACCGCTCCCAGACCAAACGGCAGGCCCGCCGCTCCCGGCTGACCGGCCGCGCCGCCCTGCTCGCCCTCGTCGTCTGCTCCCTGGTCGTCGCCCTCGCCTACCCGATAAGGCAGTACGTCGCCCAGCGCGCCGACATCGCCGATCTGGAGCAGCAGCGGGAGCAGGCCCGGCAGCGGGTGGAGGACCTGCGCGACCTCAAGGCACGCTGGAAGGACGACGCGTACGCGGAGCAGCGGATCCGGGAGCGGCTGCACTACGTCATGCCGGGCGAGACCGGGTACGTCGTGATCGACCCGGACGCCGTCAAGCGCACCCGCACCGACCAGGGCGCCGCCGACCGCGCCTGGTACGCCAATGTCTGGGACGGGGTCGACAAGTCCGACGCCGCCGACCGATAGACAGAGACGAAAGACTGTAAAGACGTTATGGAAACGCCCCCGCCCACCACACCGCGCACCGAGCCCACCGACGCGGACGTCGCGGCCTTCCAGCAGCAGCTCGGCCGCCCGCCGCGCGGGCTGCGCGCCATCGCGCACCGCTGCCCCTGCGGCCAGCCGGACGTGGTGGAGACGGCGCCCCGGCTGCCGGACGGCACACCCTTCCCGACGCTGTACTACCTGACGTGCCCCAAGGCGAACTCCGCCATCGGCACGCTGGAGGCCGAGGGCGTGATGAAGGAGATGACGGAGCGGCTGGCCACCGATCCCGAACTGGCCGCCGCCTACCGCGCCGCGCACGAGGACTACATCCGGCGCCGGGACGAGATCGAGGAGCTGAAGGGCTTCCCCAGCGCGGGCGGTATGCCGGACCGGGTGAAGTGCCTGCACGTCCTGGTGGCGCACTCGCTGGCCGCCGGGCCGGGTGTGAACCCGCTGGGTGACGAGGCGCTGGCGATGCTGCCGGAGTGGTGGCGCAAGGGCGCCTGTGTAACGGGGATTCAGGAGGACGCCCGATGAGCCGTGTCGCCGCCGTCGACTGCGGTACGAACTCCATCCGTCTGCTGGTCGCCGACTGCGACCCGGCCACGGGCGAGCTGGTCGACCTGGACCGCCGGATGACCATCGTGCGGCTCGGCCAGGGCGTCGACCGGACCGGCAGGCTCGCGCCGGAGGCGCTGGAGCGGACCTTCGCCGCCTGCCGGGAGTACGCGGCCGCCATCAAGGAGCACGGCGCCGAGCGGGTGCGGTTCGTGGCCACCTCCGCCTCCCGGGACGCGGAGAACCGGGACGACTTCGTACGCGGTGTCATGGAGATCCTGGGCGTGGAGCCCGAGGTGATCAGCGGGGACCAGGAGGCGGAGTTCTCCTTCACCGGCGCCACCAAGGAACTGACCGGGCACGACCACCTGCCCAAGCCCTATCTCGTCGTCGACATCGGCGGCGGGTCCACGGAGTTCGTCGTCGGCGACGACCACGTGCGCGCCGCCCGCTCGGTGGACGTGGGCTGCGTACGGATGACCGAGCGGCACCTGGTGCGCGAGGGCGCCGTCAGCGACCCGCCGACCGCCGAGCAGATCGCGGCGATGCGCGCGGACATCGAGGCCGCCCTCGACCTCGCCGAGCGGACCGTGCCGCTGCGCGAGGCGCGCACCCTGGTGGGCCTGGCCGGCTCGGTGACCACGGTCTCCGCCATCGCCCAGGAGCTGCCCGAGTACGACTCCGCCCGTATCCACCACTCCCGGGTCTCCCTCGACCGGGTCCGGGAGATCACCGAGTGGCTGCTGCGCTCCACGCACGCCGAGCGGGCCGCCGTGCCCTCCATGCACCCGGGGCGGGTGGACGTGATCGGGGCCGGGTCGCTCGTACTGCTGGCGATCATGGAGCGGATCGGTGCCGAGGAGGTCGTCGTGAGCGAGCACGACATCCTCGACGGCATCGCTTGGTCGGTGGCGTAGCTCCCACTTGTTACTGCTCGGTAGCGTTCGCTTGAGCAGGTCATGTAGCGTCTGAGCGGGTTCGAGGGGTCCTTGAGAGCCCGTCGTTCGCGCTCCCGCGGAAAAGTTCGTGAAGTTCTTCACAAGGAATTGGGTCCGGCAGTGCCCCGTAAAGGGGCCGGTTGGCCCTTCCGGGGGGTCAACACCCCCTTGAACATGTTCAGAAGAGGTGCAGGGGTGTCCCGTCGGGAGCGGCTCTCCGGGAGTGTTTCGGACCCCTCACGGCGCCTTCGAAAGCAAGGAGAGGCAGCTCACGCGCCCTTGACAACGGTCGGCGCCGGGCGCCGGTTCCCTCTCATCGGCATGATGTGGATCACGCGGGCCGGGGAGGATAACACACCCCCTGCCCAAGCTTGTGAAGGGGCGCACGAGCCACCCCCCTGAGGCGGGTGGATACTCGATGGCATGAGCACCACGGAGCGTCCCAGGATCCTCGTAGTAGGCGGTGGGTACGTAGGACTGTACGCAGCTCGGCGCATTCTGAAGAAGATGCGCTACGGCGAGGCGACCGTCACGGTCGTCGACCCCCGGTCGTACATGACCTACCAGCCCTTCCTTCCCGAAACCGCCGCCGGCAACATCTCCCCGCGCCACGTCGTCGTCCCGCTGCGGCGCGTGCTGCCCAAGGCGGAGGTCCTCACCGGCCGGGTCACCACCATCGACCAGGACCGCAAGGTCGCCACGATCGCCCCGCTGGTGGGCGAGGCGTACGAGCTGCCGTTCGACTACCTGGTCATCGCGATGGGCGCGGTCTCCCGCACCTTCCCGATCCCCGGCCTCGCCGAGCAGGGCATCGGCATGAAGGGCATCGAGGAGGCCATCGGCCTGCGCAACCACGTGCTGGAGCAGCTCGACAAGGCCGACTCCACCACCGATGAGGAGATCCGCCGCAAGGCGCTCACCTTCGTCTTCGTCGGCGGCGGCTTCGCCGGCGCGGAGACCATCGGCGAGGTCGAGGACATGGCCCGCGACGCGGCCAAGTACTACACCAGCGTCTCCCGCGAGGACATGCGCTTCATCCTCGTCGACGCCGCCGACAAGATCCTGCCCGAGGTCGGCCCGAAGCTCGGCAAGTACGGCAAGGAGCACCTGGAGGCCCGCGGGGTCGAGGTGTACCTGTCCACCTCCATGGAGTCCTGCGTCGACGGCCACGTCGTGCTGAAGAACGGGCTGGAGGTCGACTCCAACACCATCGTGTGGACCGCCGGTGTGAAGCCGAACCCGGCGCTCTCCCGCTTCGGTCTGCCGCTCGGCCCGCGCGGTCACGTCGACTGCCAGCCGACGCTCCAGGTCACCGGCACCGACTACATCTGGGCCGCGGGCGACAACGCCCAGGTCCCGGACCTGGTCGGCCGCAAGGCCGGCAACGAGAACGCCTGGTGCCCGCCGAACGCGCAGCACGCGCTGCGGCAGGCCAAGGTCCTCGGCGACAACGTGGTGTCCGGCATGCGGGGCTTCCCGCAGAAGGAGTACAGCCACGCCAACAAGGGCGCCGTCGCGGGCCTGGGCCTGCACAAGGGCGTCGCGATGATCGTCGTCGGCAAGTTCAAGATCAAGCTCAAGGGCCGGCTGGCGTGGTACATGCACCGCGGCTACCACGGCCTGGCGATGCCGACCTGGAACCGCAAGATCCGGGTCTTCGCCGACTGGACGCTCGGCATGTTCCTCAAGCGCGAGGTCGTGGCGCTCGGCGCGCTGGAGTCCCCGCGCGAGGAGTTCTACGAGGCCGCCAAGCCGGCCCCGGCCGCCGTCGCGCCGAAGACCGAGGAGAAGGCCAAGGCCTCCTGACCTCCTGAGGTCGCCGAAACCCCGAAGGACCTTCCGCCATCCGTGGTGCGGGAGGTCCTTCGGCGTACCCGGGCCCGTGGGACACGTGTGCTCCAAAACGCCGACGGGGGACTGCGCAGCCGCCCTGTTGGTGTTTACGTGGGTACTTGGACATCAGGTATCCCCGTTCTCCTGGGTCATGGAGGTGTGCGCCATGGCAGACGCCGCGCCGCGGCTGATGGGCCTCGTCGAACAGTTGCTGGGAGTGCCGCTCCCCGTGCGCATCCGCGCCTGGGACGGTTCGCAGGCGGGGCCGCCGGGCGCGCCGGCGCTGGTCGTCCGCAACCGCCGGGCCGTGCGTCGGCTGCTGTGGAGGCCCGGCGAACTCGGCCTCGCCCGCGCCTGGGTGGCCGGCGACCTCGACATCGAGGGCGACCTCTACACCTGCCTCGATCTGCTCTCCGGTCTGATCTGGGAGCGCGGCGAGGACGCCCGCTCGCTCACCCAGGCACTGCGCGACCCCGAGGTCCGTGCCGCGGTCCGGGGACTGGTCGCCATGGCCGGGACCCCGCTGCCGCCCGCACCCCCCGAGGAGGAGGTCCGCCGCCGCGGCCACCTCCACACCAAGCGCACCGACCGCCGCGCCATCAGCCACCACTACGACGTCGGCAACGACTTCTACGAGATCGTCCTCGGCCCGTCCATGGTGTACTCCTGCGCCTACTGGCAGGGCCCGGACGACACCCTCGAAGCGGCCCAGTACGACAAGCTCGACCTGGTCTGCCGCAAACTCGGCCTGAGACCCGGCATGCGGCTGCTGGACGTCGGCTGCGGCTGGGGCTCGATGGCCCTGCACGCCGCCAAGGAGTACGGCGTGAGCGTCGTCGGCATCACCCTCTCCCAGGAACAGGCCGCCTACGCCCGCAAGCGCGCCGCCGACGAGGGGCTCACCGACCGCGTCGAGATCCGCGTCCAGGACTACCGCGACCTCAAGGACGGCCCCTTCGACGCGATCTCCTCCATCGGCATGGCCGAACATGTCGGCGCCCAGCGCTATCTGGAGTACGCCACCCATCTGCACGGGCTGCTGGAACCCGGCGGACGGCTGCTCAACCACCAGATCTCCCGCCGCCCGCAGCGCGACGAAACCACGTACCACGTCGACGAGTTCATCGACGCCTACGTCTTCCCCGACGGCGAGCTCCAGCCCGTCGGCGTCACCGTCGCCCAGCTGGAGCGCGCCGGGTTCGAGGTGCGGGACGTGGAGGCGATCCGCGAGCACTACGCCCGCACCCTGCGCCGCTGGGTGGCCCGCCTGGAGGCCGACTGGCCGCGCGCGGTACGGCTCACCAGCCCCGGCCGCTCCCGGGTCTGGCGCCTGTACATGGCCGCCTCCGCGCTCGCCTTCGAGCGCAACCGCATCGGCGTCAACCAGATCCTCGCGGTCCGCACCCCCGACTCCGGCGACTCCGGAATGCCCCTGCGCGCCCGCACCTGGAACTGAACGCCGAAGGGCCCCGCCTCCGTGCGGAAGCGGGGCCCCGGGCACTGCCGGAGCTACTCCGACTTGATCGCCGCCAGCATGTTCAGCCGCGCCGCGCGCCGGGCCGGCCACAGGGCGGCCAGTACGCCGACCACGGCCGCCAGCAGCAGGAACACGCCCATCCGGGTCCAGGGCAGGATCAGTTCGTACGTCGGCATCTTCGCGGCCAGCAGTTCACCGGCCGCCCAGCCGAAGAACACACCCAGACCGATGCCCAGCACCCCGCCGAACAGGGAGATCACCAGGGACTCCAGACGGACCATCCGCTTGATGCCCTTGCGGTCCAGGCCGACCGCGCGGAGCATGCCGATCTCCTGGGAGCGCTCGAACACCGACATCGCGAGGGTGTTGATGACGCCGAGGACCGCCACGATCACCGCCATGGCGAGCAGGCCGTAGACCATGTTCAGGATCAGCGTGAACATCTGCGCGATCTCGTTGGAGATGTCCTTCTTGTCCTGGACCGCGATGGCCGGGTTGTTGCCGAGGGCCTTCTCCAGCCGGTCCTTCGTCGCCTCGGAGGTGCCGTCCGCCGTCTTCACCATGACCTGCATGTCCGCGGGCTCTTCGAGGTGCGGGGTGAGGATGCGGTTGTCGATCATGATCCCGCGGATCATCTCGTTGCCCTCGTAGACCCCGGCGACGGTCAGCTTGTCCGACTTCCCGTCCTCGTAGTGCACGGTGAACGTGGAACCGGCCCGCCAGCCCTTGGACTTCGCCGTCTCGTCGTCGACGACCACCTTGCCGCCGCCGACCTCGAAGGCGCCGCTGTCCACGGGCAGCTCGGTCAGCTGGGTGATGGAGGAGCCGTCGACGCCGGTGAGGTACTCGGTCTCGCCGCCGATCCGGGAGGGCGCGTTGCGCAGCGGGCTGGTGGCGGTGACCCCGTCCAGCTCGCGCAGCGTCCGGTCGACGTCCGTGGACAGGTAGTTGCCGTTGGCCATGGAGACCACGTAGTCCGCGCGCAGCGCCGAGCTGGCCATCTTGTCGATGCCCTGCTGGAGGCTGCCCGCCATCACCGTCATCCCGGTGATCAGGGTGAGCCCGATCATCAGCGCGGAGGCGGTCGCGGCGGTACGGCGCGGGTTGCGCACCGAGTTCTGCCGGGCGAGCTTGCCGGACACCCCGAAGATCCGCATGACCGGCGTGGCCGCCGCGATCAAGGGGCGGGACAGCAGCGGCGTCAGGATGAAGACACCGATGATCAGCAGGACCGCGCCGATGCCCATCGGGGCCTGGCCGCTGGAGCCGTCCATGCCGGTCGCCGCGAGGACGACCGCGACACCCGCGGCGGAGAACAGCGCGCCGAGCGTGTTGCGCAGCACCAGCGACTTGGTGGTGGCCTGGGCGTGCAGGCTGCTCATCGCGGCCACCGGCGGGATCTTCGCGGCCCGGCGGCCCGGCAGCCACGCCGCCAGCATGGTGATCACCACGCCGACCCCGAGGGCGGTGGCGACGGTGCCGGAGGAGATGACCAGCGGGCCGTCGGGGACGGTCGCGTCGAGCGCGCCCATCAGGGAGCGCAGGCCCGCGCCGATGCCGATGCCCGCGAGCAGACCGGCCGTTCCGGCGACCGCGCCGACCACGAACGCCTCGATCAGCACCGACCGCGTCACCTGCCGGCGCGAGGCACCGACCGCGCGCAGCAGCGCCAGTTCCTTGGTGCGCTGGGCGACCAGCATGGTGAAGGTGTTGGCGATGATGAAGGTGCCGACGAACAGCGAGATCCCGGCGAAGACCAGCATCCCCTGCTTCAGCCCGCTCATCGAGGAGGAGATCATCTCGGCCTGGTCGTCGGCGAGTTCGCCGCCGGTGATCGTCTCGACCTTGTCCTTGGGCAGGGCCTTGTCCAGTGCCGCCTTCAGCTGGTCCTCGCTGGTCCCGGCCGCTGCCCGCACGTCGATCTCGTCGTACGTGCCCGCCTTGCCGAACAGCTTCTGCGCGGTCGCCGTGTCGAACAGGGCGAGGCTGCCGCCGGCGGCGACATTGCCGTCGTCGGTCGTGAAGATGCCGACCACGGTGGGCTTGAGCACCGGCCCGTCGATGGACAGCCGTACGGTGTCGCCGACCTTGTACCCGGTGCGCTTGGCGGTCTCGGAGTCGATCAGGACCTGGTTCTCGCCCTTCGGGGCGTGCCCGTCGACCAGCGGGTACCGCTCGTCCTTGGTGCCCCAGTAGTTGCCGCCCTGGGACTGGAAGCCGCCGCCGACGAGGTCGCCGTCCTTGTCGGCGATGGCGGTGAAGCCCTGGACGACGCCGATCGCGGAGGCGGCACCGGGCACCTCGGCGCTGCGCTCCAGCAGTTCGTCGGTCAGCTCGGGCGTCCGGGCGAGCTGGTTCCCCTTGGACTCCTGGGCCTCGGCGGTGACGGCGACGTCGACATGGTCGAAGCCCTTGGCGGAGCTGTTCTGCAGGGCGTTGGAGAGGGTGTTGGTGAAGACCAGGGTGCCGACGACGAACGAGACGCCGAGCATGACGGCGAGCACGGTCATCATCAGGCGGGCCTTGTGCGCGAGGACGTTGCGCAGGGCGGTGCGGAACATCAGGAGGTGCGGCCCTTCGCGTCGAACTGCTTCATGAAGTCGAGCACGGCGTCGGCGGTGGGCCGGTACATCTCGTCCACGATCCGTCCGTCGGCGAGGAAGACCACGCGGTCCGCGTAGGCGGCGGCGACCGGGTCGTGGGTCACCATCACCACGGTCTGGCCCAACTCCCGTACGGAGTTGCGCAGGAAGCCCAGCACCTCGGCGCCGGAGCGGGAGTCGAGGTTTCCGGTGGGCTCGTCGCCGAAGATGATGTCCGGCCGGGAGGCGAGGGCACGGGCGACCGCCACGCGCTGCTGCTGGCCGCCGGAGAGCTGGGAGGGGCGGTGGCCGAGCCGGTCGCGCAGGCCCACCATGTCGATGACCGAGTCCAGCCACTGACGGTCCGGCTTGCGGCCCGCGATGTCCATCGGGAGGGTGATGTTCTCCAGCGCGGTCAGCGTGGGCAGCAGGTTGAACGCCTGGAAGATGAAGCCGATCTTGTCCCGGCGCAGCTTGGTGAGCTGACGGTCCTTCAGCGAGCCGAGCTCCGTGTCGCCGATGCGCACCGAGCCGGAGGAGAAGGTGTCCAGGCCCGCCACGCAGTGCATCAGCGTGGACTTGCCGGAGCCGGAGGGGCCCATGATCGCGGTGAACTCGGCCTGCCGGAACTCGACGGAGACCCGATCCAGGGCGACCACCTGGGTCTCGCCCTGTCCGTAGACCTT
This sequence comes from Streptomyces sp. DI166, assembly GCF_900091315.1. Lineage (GTDB taxonomy): Bacteria > Actinomycetota > Actinomycetes > Streptomycetales > Streptomycetaceae > Streptomyces > Streptomyces fuscus. The sequence continues at coordinate 66,417 of NZ_FLSP01000029.1, read as the reverse complement.
CGAAAGATCCGTGGCGCGCGCGGCCACGGCGGTGGCCCGGCCGGCGATAGGTGTGGTGGTCACGTGAAGGTGCTCCTCGGCAGACGTGGACGTGTTCGGGGATGTGTTCCATCGTCCGCGCCGGGGGCGCCGGTGTAGTCAGCCGCTGTTCCGGTTCCGAAGACAGACTCGGGTCGCACCGGGCGCGGGTGTGTCATACCTGGGGATGACGCCGACCCCTGAGAGCTCTTGTGTCAAGAACAGGTGGGGCGTCCTTGTTCGGCAGGTGAAATTCCGTCATTCCGCATGCGTGGCCGAGCGTCGCCCGCAAGGCTATTGGCAAGTGCGGATGGCCCGTACCGTCGGCTGATGCCCCCTCAGACGTCAATAAAATAAGACAACATCGGGCCGTCCTTCGGCTGTTCGGGGGATGTATCCCGATAGGCTCGGAACCTCAACGCGGAGCCCATGGCCTGCCCGGATGGTGGAATGCAGACACGGCGAGCTTAAACCTCGCTGCCCCTCGCGGGCGTACCGGTTCAAGTCCGGTTCCGGGCACTTCCGACCCACGCACGGCCGCCCGATTCGCGGTCTCTTTCCGTGCATCCTCCATCGAATACTTCACCGCACGAACCGTTGACAGCGGCTTGTTGCGATCGGAGGCTCACGTCATCAACCCGGTGAAACAAACTTCACCCGACGAACACAAGCGCGACCGCCGCCTTTCGTATGTGAAGGGAGCGACCGATGCGCACCACCGTCGGCATCGTCGGAGCCGGCCCCGCGGGCCTCCTCCTGGCCCGGCTCCTGCACACCGCCGGCATCGACTCGGTCGTCCTGGAGAGCCGTGACCGCGCCTATGTCGAGCACCGCCAGCGCGCCGGGATCCTGGAGCAGGGCACCGTGGACGTCCTGCGCGCGGCCGGCGCGGGTGAGCGCATGGACCGCGAGGGGCTGCGCCACGACGGCATCGAACTGCGCTTCGACCGCACCCGCCACCGCATCGACTTCCCCGCTCTCACCGGCGGCCGCTCGGTGATGGTCCACGCCCAGACCGAGGTCTGCAAGGACCTCATCGCCCTCCAGCTGAAGGAGGGTCACCCTCTGCTCTTCGAGGCCGAGGCCCTCGCCGTGGAGGACGCCACCACCGCCCGCCCCCGAGTCCGCTACCGGCACGAGGGCCGCGATGCGGTCCTGGAGTGCGACTACGTGGCCGGCTGCGACGGCTTCTGGGGCATCGCCCGCCGCGCGATACCCGAGCGGCTCGGCCGCACCTTCGAGCGCTCCTACCCCTACGCCTGGCTCGGCATCCTGGCCGACGTCCCGCCCTCGCACGAGGAGCTCGTCTACGCCCGCCACGACCGCGGCTTCGCCCTGCTGTCGATGCGCTCCCCCTCGGTGTCCCGCCTCTACCTGCAAGTGCCCGAGGGCACCGACCCCGACGACTGGTCCGACGACGCGGTATGGACCGAGCTGGAGCGCCGCTTCGAGACCGACGACGGCTGGCGCCTCGAACGCGGCCCCGTCACCCAGAAGTCGGTCACCCCGATGCGCTCCTTCGTCCACGAGCCGATGCGTCACGGCCGGCTCTTCCTCGCCGGTGACGCGGCGCACATCGTCCCGCCGACCGGCGCCAAGGGCCTGAACCTCGCTGTGGGCGACGTCGTCACCCTCGCGCGGGCCCTGATCCACCGGCGCGACACCGGATCGGACCAACTGCTCGACGCCTACTCGGCGACCTGCCTGCGCCGCGTGTGGCAGGCCGAGCGGTTCTCCCACGACATGACGGCCCTGCTCCACCGGACCCCGGACGCCGCCCCGTTCGAGGACCGGCTCCAGCTCGCCCGGCTGGCCCGGCTCACCTCGTCGCGGGCCGCGATGACCGATCTGGCCGAGTGCTACACAGGGTTCCCGCTCGGCTGATCACCGATGGGTTCCGGCCAGGTAGCGGGTTGGTCATGAATGGGGGCCTCCGGTGTGGGGAATCACGCAGCCGCGTAGCGTGTTGCGCAGCACAGCAGGGGAAAGATCCTCCCCAAGCAGTAGGGTCTTTCCTTTGCCTTTCTATTACTCTTGAGCCAAGGCTGCGCAAGGTGGCCATGGAGGAGTGAAATGAGGAGCAGCAACCCGGTCTTCTCGCGACGGGGGTTCAGCCGCGACAACGGCTACGCGGGCTTCAACGCCCAGCCGCAGGCCGGGGGCGCCGCTGTGGGCACGCAGGGCAACCCCTACGCCCAGCCGCAGGGCGGTAACCCGTACGCCCAGAACCCGTACGCGCAGAACCCTTACGCCCAGCAGGGCCTGCAGGGCGCGCCGCCGCAGGCGCCGGCCACCACTGGCCGGATGACGATGGACGATGTCGTCCTGCGCACCGGCACGACCCTCGGCGTCCTGATCGTCACCGCCGCGCTCGCCTGGGCGCTGCTGCCGGTCGACGACGCCAACATCAACCGGTCGTACGGCATCGCCATCGGCGCCGGTCTGATCGGCATGGTCCTGGCGCTGGTGCAGTCCTTCAAGCGCAAGGCGTCCCCCGCGCTGATCCTGACCTACGCCGCGTTCGAGGGTGTCTTCCTCGGCGTGGTCTCCAGCGTCGTCGACAACCGCATCGCGGACGGCGCCGCCATGCAGGCCGTGCTCGGCACGATGGGCGTCTTCGCCAGCGTGCTGATCGCCTACAAGGCGGGCTGGATCCGCGTCAACCGCCGCTTCGCCGGCTTCGTGATGGCGGCCGCGCTCGGCTTCATCATGCTGATGGCGGTCAACCTGCTGTTCGCCGTCTTCGGCGGCGGTGACGGTCTCGGCTTCCGCAGCGGCCCGCTCGGCATCCTGATGGGTGTCATCGGCATCCTGCTCGGCGCCGCCTTCCTGGCGCTGGACTTCAAGCAGGTCGAGGACGGCATCGCCTACGGCGCCCCCCGCGAGGAGTCGTGGCTGGCGGCCTTCGGCCTGACGATGACCCTGGTGTGGATCTACATGGAGTTCCTGCGACTCATCTCGATCCTCAACAGCAGCGACTGATCCACGACCGGATCGTAGGAAGGGCCCCGGGTTTTTGACCCGGGGCCCTTCTCGTCGTCTGTGCGCGCCTAGAGGAATTTGCGCGCCGCCCTCCTCAGGTCGTACTCGTGGACGATGGCCTTCGCGTGGCCGTACGCGAGGTCGTATTCGTGGCGGAGCCAGCTGACCTTCTCCTCGAAGCGGACGAGGGCCGGTCCTTCTTCCATCGTGCGCAGCCAGTCGGCGACTTCACGACCGGTGCAGTGGGGGATGCGGGCGAGCATGTTGCGGTGGGTCTCCTCGGAGAGGACGTGGGACATCGGCGCCTCCGGACGCAAAGGGGATGTAAGCCGGTCCTACAGGTCACGGTGCCTGAGGGTTCGCCCGTTGGCAACAGTCCCGTTCCAGCGCGTACGGTTGCGCCGTGGTGGATACGACGCGTCTGACCGAGGCTGTGGATCACTTCGCCGACCGGCTGCGGGGGGCGCCGCAGAGCAGGCTCCAGCGGGGCGCCGCCGCGGAGGCGCTGGCGCTGGCCAGGGAGTTGGCCCGGCGGGCCCAGTTGCTGGAGGACCCCACCGCAGAGCCCCGGGAGATGCCGGACGCGGGGATGTTCGCCGCCGCGGACCAAATCACCGTCGCCGGACACGACTTGGGCCTCGTCCTGACGGACGAGGCCCAGGTGAACGAGGCGGTGGAGTTGGTCGCCGAGGCCCAGAAGCGGGCCGGGGTCTGAGCCCTACAGGCTCGCTATGACCCGGTCGGCCAGGATGTAGACGTTCTCCTCGCCGCAGGCGAAGGTCAGCGTGTACGCGCCGGAGATGCCCGAGCCGCCCAGCAGCACCGGGGTCTCGCCCGCGCGCAGCGCCTCGGCCAGCCGCTCCGCCGTCTCCCGGTGGCCCGGGGTCATGCACAGCGTGGTGCCGTCGGCGAAGACATAGACGTCGAGGGTGCCGAGCGGACCCGGGCGGACGTCGGTCAGCTCGGTCGCGGAGGCGGCCAGCTCCTCCAGGGCGGCGACGGTGCGCTCATGGTCGTTCACGACCGGCGACTGCACCGGTACGAAGTCCGGGTGCGAGGGGTGCCGGCGGCGGGCCGCGGCCAGCTCCGGGGACTCCCCGGCGAACTCGTCGGCGTCCCCGCTCGGCTCGGCGACCGGCTCCAGCGGCTCCAGACCGACGAAATCGGCCTGCCGGGGCAGGAACAGCTCGCTGTCGCCCAGACCCAGCAGGGTCGGGGCGTCGGAGGCGTCACGGGCCTCCTGGGCCGCCCAGAACGCGCGCGCCTCGGCCAGCTCCCGCTCCCGCTCCTCGGCGAGGGCGGCGGCGACGGCGGCGCGTATCTCATCGGCCTCGGCGGCCGCGCGTGCGGCCGGGACCCGCCCCCGGGCCGCGGCCGCGTTGCTCGCGGCCAGCTCGGTGTGCAGAGCCGCGACCTGTCGACGCAGCACCCACAGGGTGCGCAGGACGGCGACGCCCACGGCGCCGGTGGCGGCCGTGGTGAGCAGCAGGGCGATCGGCATGGCGCTCACTGACGTACTCCCGGTTCAAAGTCGACCCCCGACTTCCTACATCAGCTTGAAGGGTGGACTAACCAGCTGTCAGTGCGTAACGTCACGAATCGGACAGGAACTTGCCTCTGGCGTTACTGGTGGAACACCCCTGACCTGCGGAAATCCCTCAACCGAGGGAGATAGGTCACATCCTGGGGGAGATTGGATCACAAAGCGGCCCGGAACCCGGGCGGTTGCCGGGTTCCGGGCCGATGTCTCACTCAGGGTCGTGCGGTGGTCACGGTCAGCTCAGGCGCTCGATGACCATCGCCATGCCCTGGCCGCCGCCGACGCACATCGTCTCCAGGCCGAACTGCTTGTCGTGGAACTGCAGGGAGTTGATGAGCGTGCCGGTGATCCGGGCGCCGGTCATGCCGAAGGGGTGGCCGACGGCGATGGCGCCGCCGTTGACGTTCAGCTTCTCCAGCGGGATGCCCAGGTCCTGGTAGGAGGGGATCACCTGGGCGGCGAACGCCTCGTTGATCTCGACCAGGTCGATGTCGTCGATCGTCAGACCGGCGCGGCGCAGCGCCTGCTGGGACGCCTCGACCGGACCGAGACCCATGATCTCGGGGGACAGGCCGGAGACGCCGGTCGACACGATCCGGGCGAGCGGGGTCAGGCCCAGCTCGCGCGCCTTGGTGTCGCTCATGATGACGAGCGCGGCGGCGCCGTCGTTGAGCGGGCAGCAGTTGCCGGCGGTGACCAGTCCGTCGGGGCGGAAGACGGGCTTGAGGCCCTCCACGCCTTCCAGGGTGACGCCCGCGCGCGGGCCGTCGTCCTTGCTGACCACGGTGCCGTCGGGCAGGGTCACCGGGGTGATCTCCCGCTCCCAGAAGCCGTTCTTGATGGCTTCCTCGGCGAGGTTCTGCGAGCGGACGCCGAACTCGTCCATCTCCCGGCGGCTGACGCCCTTCCAGCGGGCGAGGTTCTCGGCGGTCTGGCCCATCGCGATGTAGGCGTCCGGCACCAGGCCGTCCTCGCGCGGGTCGTGCCAGGTGGTGCCCTCCTGCTGGGCGACCTCGGCGGTACGGGCCTCGGCCTCGGCGAAGAACGGGTTGTGCGTGTCGGGCAGCGAGTCGGAGTTGCCCTTGGTGAAGCGCGAGACCATCTCGACACCGGCCGAGATGAACACGTCGCCCTCGCCGGCCTTGATGGCGTGCAGGGCCATGCGGGAGGTCTGCAGCGAGGAGGAGCAGTACCGGGTGATGGTGCAGCCGGGCAGGTGGTCCATGCCCATCTGCACGGCCACGATCCGGCCGAGGTTGTTGCCCTGCTCGCCGCCGGGCAGACCGCAGCCGAGCATCAGGTCGTCGATGTCCCGCGGGTCCAGCTCGGGGACCTTGGCGAGGGCGGCCTGGATGATCGTGGCGGTCAGGTCGTCCGGGCGCAGGTCCTTCAGGGAGCCCTTGAAAGCGCGGCCGATGGGGGAGCGGGCGGTCGAGACGATCACGGCTTCGGGCATCACGGCTCCAGACGACGACGGAGGAGGGTTCAGGGGGCAAGTTACCGGTACGTAAGACCGTGGTCACCGGCATCGGGGTGTGATGCGGACCTCTTTTCCAAGCGCTTGCTTAGGGTGTGGAGGGTGCCTCCGAGGGGCTGGCCTGCGACGGCTCCGCCTCCCGGACCCGGCGCCTGCGCCGACGCTTGAGCAGCGCCCACGGGCCCCGCGGTCCCGTGGGCACGGCGGCCGTGACCTCGGTGCCCGCCTCGGACGCGGCCTCCGCGGCGGCCCGCGCCACCGGCAGGAAGCCCTCGCGGCGGGAGACGTCCGGGCGCTCCTCCTCCGCGGGCCACAGGCCCAGCGCCGCGCACACCGTGGGCAGGACGGCCATCGCCGCGGTGGCGTAGCCCTCCGCCGAGGGGTGGTAGCTGTCCGGCCCGAACAGCTCGCGCGGGTTCGCCGCGAACTCCGGGCCCAGCAGGTCGCCCAGCGACACCGTGCGGCCGCCCTGCTCGACCACGCCGATGGTCTGGGCGGCGGCGAGCTGGCGGGAGGTGCGGCGGGCCAGCCAGCGCAGCGGCTGCTGCACCGGCTCGATGGTGCCGAGGTCCGGGCAGGTGCCGACCACCACCTCGGCACCGGCCGTGCGCAGCCGCCGTACCGCCGTGGACAGACAGCGCACCGAGCGGGTCGGGGGCATGCGGTGGGTGACGTCGTTGGCGCCGATCATGATCACGCAGATGTCGGGCACCCGATCGGAGTCCGCGAGCGCCAGGGACACCTGCCGGTCCAGATCGTCGGAGGTGGCCCCGGGCACCGCCACATTGCGCAGCCGCACCGGCCGCTCCGCCACCGCCGCGAGCCCCGACGCCAGCAGCGCGCCCGGCGTCTGCCCCGCCCGCCGCACGCCCTGGCCGGCGGCCGTGGAGTCGCCCAGCATCAGCAGGCGCAGCGGAGGCTCACCGGTGACCGTGAAGCCGTTGCCGTACAGGCCGTCCGCGCTCGGCGGCTGCGGGGTGCCGTTGCCCACGGCGCGCTTGGCCAGCTGGACCTCGGCCAGCAGCACACCCACCACGGCCGCCCCGGCCAGGCCGATCCCGCCGCCGCCGTACGCGGCGCCGGCCGCGATGCGCCGGGCCACTCTCGCCCTCGACATGCTCGTCATGCCTCGCCGCCACCTCCTCGAACCCGTACACCCACTCCTTGCCCCGCACGGACCGTGGCCCAATCCCCACGGGGAGTGAACGACCGTCATGGAGGCGCCGGAGCCCATAGGCTGGCAGCACCACTGACGACATCTTTTGCAGCATCCGGAGACAACGGTGCAATTCCACGACTCGATGATCAGTCTCGTCGGCAACACCCCGCTGGTGAGGCTCAACAGCGTGACCAAGGGGATCAAGGCGACCGTCCTGGCCAAGGTCGAGTACTTCAACCCCGGCGGGTCGGTGAAGGACCGGATCGCCCTGCGCATGATCGAGGCCGCCGAGGAGTCCGGCGCGCTCAAGCCCGGCGGCACCATCGTGGAGCCGACCAGCGGCAACACCGGCGTCGGCCTTGCCATCGTGGCCCAGCAGAAGGGCTACAAGTGCATCTTCGTCTGCCCCGACAAGGTGAGCACCGACAAGATCAACGTGCTGCGCGCCTACGGCGCCGAGGTCGTGGTCTGCCCGACCGCCGTGGACCCCGAGCACCCGGACTCGTACTACAACGTCTCCGACCGGCTGGTGCGCGAGACGCCGGGCGCGTGGAAGCCCGACCAGTACTCCAACCCCAACAACCCGCTCTCCCACTACCACTCCACCGGTCCGGAGCTGTGGGAGCAGACGGAGGGGAGGATCACCCACTTCGTGGCGGGCGTCGGCACCGGCGGCACCATCTCCGGCACCGGCCGCTACCTGAAGGACGTCAGCGACGGCAAGGTCAAGGTCATCGGCGCCGACCCGGAGGGCTCGGTCTACTCCGGCGGCTCGGGGCGGCCGTACCTCGTCGAGGGCGTCGGTGAGGACTTCTGGCCGACCGCCTACGACCGCACGGTCGCCGACGAGATCGTGCCGGTCTCCGACAAGGACTCCTTCCAGATGACCCGCCGCCTGGCCAAGGAGGAGGGTCTGCTGGTCGGCGGCTCCTGCGGCATGGCCGTGGTCGCCGCGCTGCGGGTCGCCGAGCGCCTCGGCGAGGACGACGTGGTCGTCGTACTGCTGCCGGACAGCGGCCGCGGCTACCTCAGCAAGATCTTCAACGACGAGTGGATGGCCGACTACGGCTTCCTGGACGACGAGGGCACCAGCGCCCGCGTCGCCGACGTGCTGGCCGACAAGGAGCACGGCGCGATCCCGTCCCTCGTCCACATGCACCCCGACGAGACCGTGGGCCAGGCCATCGAGGTGCTGCGCGAGTACGGCGTCTCGCAGATGCCGATCGTCAAGCCGGGCGCGGGCCACCCGGACGTGATGGCCGCCGAGGTCATCGGCTCGGTCGTCGAACGCGAGCTGCTGGACGCCCTGTTCACCAAGAAGGCCTCGCTGGACGACCCGCTGGAGAAGCACATGTCGGCCCCGCTGCCGCAGGTCGGCTCCGGTGAGCCGGTCGGCGACCTGATGTCCGTGCTCGGCAAGGCGGACGCGGCGATCGTGCTGGTCGAGGGCAAGCCCACCGGGGTGATCGGCCGTCAGGACCTGCTCGCCTTCCTCGCCAAGGGCGGGAAGTAGCGGCGAACCTGCGGTGAACGGACCGTGGCGGCGGCGAACTTGCGGTGATCGGCGCCTTCGCTTCGCGGAAGTGGTACGAGCGTGTCACGTCCGCGCAGCACTCGCTTAACACGCGTCCGGCACATTAGTGGGTGTCGGCAGGGCGGGAGCGGCTCCCCGCCCCGGCCGGCGCCGAACGTCCACGGACCTCCGGAGCGGCTCCCGGACCTCCTGGACGCCGGACGTGAGACGGGTCCTGACCCGGTCCACGTCCCTCGCGGGGACCGCCGTCGTCCCGCCCCCCGGCAACGGGGGTGCGGCGGTCCCCGCGCATCACTTCTCCCAGTCGTCGTCGTGGTGCCGGTGCCGGCGGCGGAACAGATCCGGCTGCGTACGGACGGCCTGCACCACGTTCACGCCCACGATGCCCGCCCAGGCCACCAGCAGGCCGGGCAGATGGGCCACCCCGGCGCCGATACCGGACAGCGGGATCGCCAGCACCAGCGAGACGATGCCGAAGCCGTAGCGCTCGCCGAAGGAGTCCGTCGGCTTCGGTGACCGCTCACCGCGGGCCACCACCATCTGCTGCTCGGCCATCTGCCGCCGCACCCGGCGCTCGACCGCCGTGTCGATGCGCTGATCGACCTTCTCCAGGAACGAGTCGACCAGCGCGGACTCGTACTCCTCGCCCAGTTCCCTGCGGGCGTGCAGGGTGGCGTTGAGTTCCTTCTTCAGCTCGGTGTCCCGCGCATCCATTCCGGTCATGTCACCCACGGTAGGAAGTCCCGCCGCGGGCCGCACTGGGGTTAGCCCCCGTGTTGGCCCGGGGGCCTCCCCGGGCCACGGCGGCGGACCGCGGTCCCGCTCAGTCGCGCCGCGAGAAGCGCGTCACCTTCCCGATCACGTCCTCGCTGTACAGCCGCAGCGCCTGCTGCATCGCGAACTGCGCCAGGTACGCGCGCAACGCCTCCGGCGGCTCCTCCGACAGCCGCAGCATCCGGCGGTTGGTCACGACCGCCGCGCTGTCCAGCCGCTCGGCCGCCGTCGCCACCGCCCGGTCCATGTCGGCGGTGTCCACCACCTCGTCCACGAACAGCCGGGCGTCCGGCTCCGTCGCCCAGATCCGCCGGCCCCACAGGACGATCTGCCGGGAGATCCGCGCCCCCGCCGACTGCTGCAGCCGGAAGTTGGAGACGCCGGGGATGATCCCCTCCTGGGCGGCGGGCAGGCTCAGATACGCGTCCGACGCCGCGATCACCCGGTCGAAGACGAGCAGCAGCTGGGCCCCGCCGCCGATGGCGAAGGAGTCCACGGCGGCCACCCACGGCTTGACCACGGTCGGGGAGTGCCATGCCCCGGCGTGGTCCACCATCAGTCCCCGCGAGAGCTTCGCGATGTAGCCGAGCTCGCGGCGCAGCAGGAAGTCGACCAGGGAGATATCTCCCGCGTGCAGCGCCTTGAGGTTGATTCCGGCGCTGAACACGCGCCGGCCGCGGTAGCGCGGGTGCGCCATCTCACCGCCCCGCAGCACCCCGACGCCCACCGCCGGATCGAGCAGCGCCAGGTCGACGGCCGTCTCCATGTCGTCGACCTGCCGGTTGTCCTCGGCGTTGAGACTGTCCGTCCGGCACATGGTCAGGTACGCGGCCGTGCCGCGGCGTTCGACCCGGACCGAGCCGAGGTCCGCCAGCCCCGTGCGCCGGAACTCGGTCAGGGCGGCCAGTGCCCGCGGTGTGGGCAGCAGCATCGAGTCCATCAGGTGCGGGCCCGCCACCGGCGACTCCAGGAGCCGCGAGAACAGCAGCCCCTGGTCGATCTCCCGGCCCTCCTTGTTCTCCTGAGGCCGTCCGCGCTCGACGGCCATCTGTTCCGCCGTCGGCGCCAGCCCGGGGAAGGCGACGGCGGCCGCGTCCGCCAGCTCCGCGAGCCGGGGACGCCGGGTGCGCCCCTCCGTCAACTCGTCGTAGACCGCGTCCGCGTGCGCGGCCAGGAAGCGGGCGCGCACCTGACGGGCCGCGTTCTTCGCGGCGGCCGCCGCCTCCCGTTGCGCGGGCGTGCGGTCGGCGGGGCCGGGCAGCGCGGCCAGGACCTCCTCCGCCTCCTCCGCCCCGGTGAGCAGCGCCTTCCGGGCGGTCGACAGCTCGCCGGTGACGTCCTCGAACGAAACGGCCATCAGACCTCCACCTCCCACTCCGAGCCCTGCGCCCGCTCGCGTTCGCGCCGCAGCGAGCGGTCGCAGGCCGACAGATGGCTGCCCAGCGCTTCCTCGAAACTGACACTCGTGGCGTCGATCAACAGCCGCCGGCGCACCGCCAGCTCGGGCCCGGGGAAGGCGGTCAGCAGCTCCACCGCCGCTCGCGCCGACTCCTCGCGCCGGGCGTCCTCGACGACCTCGTCGAGCAGGTCCAGCCGCAGCGCCTCGGCGGCGGTCAGGGGCGCCCCGAACAGCACCGCGCGCCGCACCCGGGCCGCTCCCGCGTGGCTGGCGAGCCGGAACACCGCCATGCCGGGCCACATCCCGTCCGGCCGCGCGTGCAGGCGCAGCACCAGGTCGGGGGCGGCGATGCGGTAGTCCGCCGCCAGCAGGGCGTCCAGGGCGACGCCGCCGCACTCGCCCCCGGCCAGGGCGAGCGTGGGGGCACCGAGCCGCTCCATGCGGCGCAGCACCCGCTCCCACTTGCTCACCAGGTGCACATCGACTCCTTCGTCCAGCAGGCCCGGCTCCCCGGCCCCGCCGGTCAGGCGCAGGACGCCCACGGCCCTCCCGGTGGCTGCCGAGGCTTCGAGCCGGTCGCAGAAGGCGTCCAGCTCGGCGACGAGGGCGGGGGACAGGACGCGGCCCGCGTCGACGCCCAGCTCCAGGACGTCGAGGGGTGGGTTGCTGGTGCTGGTATCCGTACCGGCCGTGGCGGCCGTGGTGCGAGCGGACAATGCCGTATGCCTCTCCGTGTGTGATGGGTGCCGTGGCATGCGTGAACCACCGGGTGTGACGGGTGACGTCGCACGGGAGCGGGGCGGGGACCGCCGGCCGCCCGGCGGCGGCTCACCAGCGGACGAGCGCCGTCTCGATCGTCGAGCCCGGGCCCATCGTCATCAGCACCCCGTACTCCCCGGGCCTGACGAGCCCCTCGTCGAGCAGCCGCTCGTAGGAGAAGAGGAAGGAGCCGCTGGAGAGATTCCCGTAGTCGCGCAGCACGGCGGTGGTGTGCCGTACGTCGTAGCGGGTCAGGCCGAGGTTCACCATCACCGACTCGACCACCTTCTTGCCGCCGGAGTGCACCAGCCAGTGCCCGATGTCGCTCCGCCGCAGCCCGGTGCCGTCGAGCAGCCGGCCCACCACGGTCTCCACCCGCCCGCCGACCACGTACGGGATGTCGCGGTCGAGGAAGAAGCTGAAGAGGTTGGCGTCGTCGTCCCAGTCGTAGCGCATCGCGCCGATCGCCTCGGGGATGATGCCGCTCGCGAACTTGAGCAGCTCCGGCCCGCATTCCGGCCGCGGCGTGGCCGCCGCCTCCCCGCTGACCACGCAGATCGCCGCGGCGCCGTCCCCGAAGAGGCTGTTGACCACGGCCGTGCGCATCGTGCCGTCGAACACGTACGCGGCGGAGCACACCTCGATGCACACCATCACGGCCAGCTCACCGGGGTGCGCGTGGGCCCAGCCGGCCACGGCGTTCAGGGCGTTGAGGCCCGCGTTGCAGCCCATGCCGACGACGTCCAGGCGGCTGCAGTGCGTGTCGATGCCCATCTCGCGGATCAGATGGGCGCTGAAGCCCGGCGCCATGAACCCGGTGGTGGTCACACAGGTCAGGTAGCGCACGTCGGCGAGTTCCCGGCCCGCGCGCTTGAGGGCCGCCTCGACGGCCTGCGCGCCGATGGCGATGCCCTCGGCCCGGTGCTTGGCGAGGAGCTGCCCCTGCGACTCCTGCGCGCGGGTACCGTCGGGACGCTGCGGCGGGAGAGTGAGGGAGCGCCGCTCGATGGCGCTGTTCAGGAAGACGGAGCGGATCCGCCGGTCCTTGATGTCGAAGGCGTCGAGCAGTTCCCGCTGTGTGTAGGAGTTCTCCGGGGTGGCCGTGCCGACCCCGGTGATCCGGGCCATGGGCGACTCGGCCAGCGGGATCGCTCCCGCCGTGCGCAGCGCGCCGGGACTGGGGAGGCTCAGTGCGGTGGTCACCTGTACGTCCACCCCCACCTCCGACGGGCGCTCCTGATGAGCACCTTGACCTGTTCCTCAGCCAATGTCGTTCACCTCGTTCCGCAGAATCGGTCCGATCGTGTGCATGGCTCGGCTCTTGACGATCTCGAAGTGTCCGTAGGGCACTTCATGGGTCAGCACGTCTCCGGTGAGGTACCGCTTCCAGACCACCGAGGGCGCCGGGCCCGGCCGGCCGGGTTCGGCCGCGTCGAAGAGCAGCGTGCGGGCCCGCACCGGGCGCGGGCGGTGCGCGGCGGCCGCGACGAGGTTCTCGTACGCGACACGCGGCAGCCGCCGCAGGACCCGGTCGGGCAGGTCGGCGAGCGGGTGACCGGCGGGCAGCGCACCGCGCAGGGCCCCCGCGGACGGGTACGCGGAGGTGTCGGCGGGCCACACGGCCGCGCCGTCCACGGCGACGTACACCGCCTCCGCCACCCCGGCCGGTGGTGCGTCGGGGCCGCCCGCCGGAGCGTCCACCAGCACCAGCAGGGCCACGGTCTCGCCCTGTTCCTCCAGCGCGGCGGCCAGTTCCTGAGCGACGGTCCCGCCCATCGACCAGCCCATCAGCACGTACGGTCCGCTCGGCCGGAGCGCGGTCAGTTGCTCCAGGTACGCCGCCGCGAGCTGCGGCACGCCCAGGGCCGCCACGTCGCCCGTGCCGTCCAGGCGCGGGTCCTGCAGCGCGTGCACCGGGCAGGTGCGTGGCAGGTGGGCGGGGAGCGTGGAGTACGCCCAGCCGAGGCCGTTCGCGGGCGGCAGCAGGAACACCGGGCACCCGGCGGCGTCGGCGTTTCCGGCGCTTCCGGTGCGGAACGTCAGGACCGGGCCGACGCCCTCGTGCGTGCGGGACACGGCGGACTCCGCGTCGAGGAGCCGCTCCAGGCGCTCCACGGTCGGCGCCTCGAACACCGTGCGCACCCGCAGTTCCACACCCAGCGCCTCGCGGATGCGCCCGACCAGCCGGATCGCGAGCAGCGAATGCCCACCCAGGTCGAAGAAGCCGTCGTCCACGCCGACCTCGCTCACCCCGAGCACCTCGGCGAACAGCGCGCACAGGTGCCGCTGACGCGCGGTCACCGGGGCCCGGCCGCCCGCCCTCGCCCTCCGTTCGGGCTCCGGCAGCGCGGCGCGGTCGAGCTTGCCGTTCGCGTTCACCGGCAGGGCGTCCAGCTCCACCAGGTGGGGCGGCACCATGTAGTCGGGCAGCCGCGCCGCGAGACGGTCGCGCAGCGCGGCCGTGTCCACGGCGCCCGCGCTCGCGGCGACGAAGTAGCCGACCAGTCCGTGGACTCCGGAACGGTCCGGGCGGGCCACCACCGCGGCCCGTACGACACCCGGGCAGGCCATGAGGGCGGCCTCGACCTCGCCGGGCTCCACCCGGTACCCACGGATCTTGACCTGGAAGTCGTCGCGCCCCAGATACTCCAGCACCCCGTCCCGCGTCCAGCGCGCCCGGTCGCCGGTGCGGTACATGCGCGCCCCGGGCGGGCCGAACGGGTCCGCCACGAACCGCGCCGCGGTGAGGCCCGGCAGCCCCAGATAGCCGCGGGCCACGCCGCGCCCCGCGAGGTACAGGTCGCCCGGCGAGCCCGGAGGCACCGGCCGCAGACCCGGGTCGAGTACGTAGGCGGCGGTGTTGGCGAGCGGCCGGCCGATCGGCACCGTGCGGGCGTCGGCCGGGACGTCCTGGAGCGTGGAGTACACGGTGGTCTCGGTGGGCCCGTACTGGTTGACCACGACCGTGCCGAGGGCCGCCAGGTCCCCTGCCAGATCGGCCGGAAGCGCCTCACCGGCGTTGAGCACGCGCAGCCCGCGGAGCGCGTCGGGCACCTCGGCCACCAGCGACCGCCACAGACTCGGCGTGGCCTGCAGCGCGGTCACCCGGTGGCGGCGCAGCAGCGCGGCCAGCTCGGCGGGGTCGCGTGCCGCGTCGCGCGGGGCGAGGACCAGACAGGCGCCGGAGACCAGCGGCAGATACAGCTCGGCCACGGACGCGTCGAAGGCGACGGTGGTGACCGCCGCGAGCCGGTCGTCGGGCCCCAGCCGGTGGTGGTCACGCAGTGCGAGTGCCAGGTTGAGCAGACCGGCGTGGGTGATCACCACGCCCTTGGGGCGGCCCGTGGAGCCCGAGGTGTAGATGACGTACGCGACCGAGTCGGGCGGTACCGCGCCGCCCGACTCCGAGTCGGACAGACGGGCGGACGGCACGGCGGCGATCCGGGCCGCTGTCCCGGGGTCGTCCAGGCACACGGTCGGGCAGTCCGCGGGTACGAGCGGCGCCGTCGCCGAGTCCACGAGCAGCAGCGCCGGTCGCGCGTCGGCCAGCGTCCCGGCCAGGCGCTCGGCCGGATGCGTGACGTCCAGCGGCAGGTACGCGGCACCGGTCCTCAGCACGGCGAGCATGGCCACGACCACCTGCTCCGAGCGCGGCAGCGCCAGCGCGACCAGGCGCTCCGGGCCCGCCCCGAGCCCCTGCAGGTGCCTCGCCAACCGGTTGGATGCCTCGTCGAGTTGGCGGTACGTCAGGGTGACCGGGCCGGACACCACGGCGGGCGCGTCGGGGGTACGGGCCGCACACTCCTCGAAGACGTGGGTGACCGAGCCGCACGGGAGCGGCGTCGAGGTGTCGTTCCAGTCGACGATCAGGCGCCGCCGCTCGTCCGCGTCCAGGATGTCGAGGTCGCCGATCCGCGACTCGGGCGCCGTGGCGACCTGCCGGAGCACGCGTTCCAGGCGGCGTGCCACCGCATGGGCGGTGGCGCGGTCGAACAGGTCGGAGCTGTACTCGACGAACCCGTCCAGACCCGCGGCCTCGCCGTCCTTGCCCCAGCACTCGCTCAGGAAGAAGGACAGGTCGAACTTGGCGATGTCCGCGCGTGCCGGATCGTTGCGGCAGGAGAGTCCGGCCAGCTCGAAGTCCGCGATACCGCCGCTCTGCATGGACAGGTAGACCTGGAAGAGGGGGTGGTGGGCGAGGGAGCGGGCCGGGGAGAGTTCTTCGACGAGGCGTTCGAAGGGGAGGTCCTGGTGGTCGTAGGCGGCCAGGGAGACGGCCCTGGTGCGGTCGAGGAGTTCGGTGAAGGTGGGATCGCCGGAGGTGTCGTTGCGCAGGACGAGGGTGTTGACGAAGAAGCCGACGAGGTCTTCGAGTGCTTCGTCGCCGCGTCCGGCGACGACGGTGCCCAGGGGGATGTCGGTGCCCGCGCCGAGCCGGGTGAGCAGGGCGGCCACGGCCGCCTGGACGACCATGAACACTGAGGCGCCTCTGGAGGCGGCCAGTTCGCGGAGGCGGGTGTGGGTGTGGGCGTCGAGGGTGAGGGTGGTGCTGCCGCCCCGGTAGGAGGCGCGGGCGGGGCGGGGGCGGTCGGTGGGCAGGGTCAGTTCCTGCGGGAGTCCGGCCAGTGCTGCGCGCCAGTGGGCGAGTTGGCGGGGGCCTTCGAGGTCGAGGAGTTCGCGTTGCCAGAGGGTGTAGTCGGCGTACTGGATGTCCAGGGGTGGCCAGTCGGGGGCTGTTCCGGCCAGCCGGGCGGCATACGCGGTGGACAGGTCCGCCGAGAGGGGGGCCATGGACCAGCCGTCGGCGGCGATGTGGTGCACCACCAGCACCAGCACCGTCTCCTCGGGACCGGTCTCCAACACCCGCACCCGCAACGGGACCTCGGCGCCCAGGTCGAAGCAGTACCCGGTGGTCTCGGCGACCCGGGTGTCCACCTCACCCGGCGGACAGGACACGAACTCCACCGGCACGTCGGCCTGTTCCAGGATCCGCTGGACCGGCTCACCGCCGCTCTCGACGTACACGGTGCGCAGCACCTCGTGCCGGGCGACCACGTCCCGCACCGCCGCCGTGAACGCCTCCCGTTCCAGCGTGCCCGCGATCCGCGTCACCACCGGGATGTTGTACGTCGCCGAAGGGCCCTCAAGCCGGTACAGGAACCACAGACGACGCTGAGCAAACGACAACGGCAGCATCAAGCCCCTCCCATCTCGGTCCTGGCCCGCGCGTCTCCGGGCCCGCGCGGGTGGATTCAGGTGTCCCGCTCCGCCACGAACCGCGCCAGCCGGTCCAGACCGGTTTCGATCTCCGCCGGTGTCAGATGGCTCACCGACAGCCGGATCTCACGGCGGGCCTCGTCACCCGCGTAGAAGTGGTGCATCGGCGTCCACAGCACCCCGTACTCGCGGGCGCACACGGCCAGCAGGTCGTCACCCGCCACGAAGGGCAGGGCGCAGACCACGAAGAAGCCCCCCGAGGGGCGGTTCCACGTCACGTGCGGGCGCCGGTCCGCCGGGAAGCGGCGCGCCAGACCGTCCAGGACCAGGCGCAGGTTGCGGCGGTAGACCGCCCGCTCCCGCTCGTTGGCCGTGCGCAGGCTCCCGTCGTACTCCAGGAGCTTGCCTCCGATCACGGCCTGGGCGATCGGCGACGTGTTCACCGTGAGCATGCTCTTGAGCTCGCCGAGCCGGTCCGCGAGCAGTTCCGTACCGCCGTCGGCACCCGTGCCCACGCGCTGGTCGGCCACGACGTAACCCACGCGCGCACCCGGGTTGCCCGTCTTGGCGAAGGAGCCGAGATAGACGACGCCGCGCCCGGTGTCGAGGGACTTGAGGGTGGGCAGCGGCGTGTTCCCGGCGGGTCCGGCGTCGAACAGGCCGTACGGGTTGTCCTCCAGGAGCAGCAGGCCGATGTCGTACGCGGCCTCCAGGAGCCTCTTGCGGACGTCCAGGTCGAGGCTGATGCCGGACGGATTGCCGAAGTCGGGCACGATGTAGCAGGCGCGCGGCCGCAGCCCCTGTTCCCGTGCCCGACGCGCCACGGCCACCAGGTCGTCGATGTCGATGCCCGCGTCGGACTGGGCGACCGGCAGGACCGGCATGTCCGCGAGGTGGGCGGCCCCCGCGGCCCCCACGTAGGTCGGCATGACGGCGAGCAGTACGTCACGGTCGTCGCGGCGCAGCGCGCGCAGGGTCAGGAAGAGGGCCTCCTGGCAGCCCACGGTGACCACGACGGCCTCCGGGTCGACGAGGATGCCCTCGTCCGACTCCAGGTGGCGGGCCACGAGTTCGTGGATCACGCCCTTGGTCCTGCCGTACTGGAGAAGCGTTCCCCGCACCCGCTGCTCGTCGCCGCCGAACTTCTCGCGCAGATGGGCCGCGAACAGGTCGAGGTGACGGTGCACCGCGGCCAGATCGAGGAAATCCTCGCAGGGGCGGCCGGCCGCGAAAGAGATCGCGTCGGGGTAGTGCTGGGCCACCTCATTGAGGAAGTTCATGGACCTGGCGGTCGGCGAGGAAAGAGACGCGTGCAGTTCGTCGGGCCGCAGGTCCGGTTTCGGCGGGCTGCTCGGAACACCGGTCACGAAGAGCCCCGGAGGCTCGCCGGACGGAGATCGGTCCAGTGCTCCTCCACAAAAGCGAGGCATGTGTCCCGCGGGGCGTCGTCGAGAACCGTTGTCCAGCCCTGCGGAATATCGATTCCGGAGGGCCAGAGGGAATGTTGTTGCTCCGCGTTCACCAGGACCTTGAAAGGGCGTGACTCGTCGTCGAAGGGATTCGACATTCCGACCCCTAGGGATATGAGGGGAAAGCAACCGAGAAGGGGAGCGGACATCGTGTGCCGGTCCGCTCCGCCTTTGACGTGCGTGCTGCGCCGCAGCCTATGGAGGCGTCCTCGGCGGCAGCAAGGAGCACCGGGCGAATTCCGGCGTCATCTACCGGTCACTCGGCCCCGGCCGCGGGAACCCACGGTCCGTTTGTGGACACGGTGTGCGGGCGGCCCGCCCTCAGGATGTGCTGTGGGCCACCAGTCCCAACTCCGCCGCCCTGATCCCGGCCTGGAAGCGGGAGGTGACGTCGAGGCTCTTGAGAATGCGGGCGACGTAGCGCCGGTAGGTGCGCACGCACACTCCCATCTGCCGGGCCGCG
Source organism: Streptomyces sp. DI166 (assembly GCF_900091315.1). GTDB lineage: Bacteria > Actinomycetota > Actinomycetes > Streptomycetales > Streptomycetaceae > Streptomyces > Streptomyces fuscus. Next base: position 47,626 of record NZ_FLSP01000029.1, on the reverse strand, counting down.
GCCTCGTCCTTGACGCCGGAACACAGCAGCCGGAGCACCTGACTCTGCACCGCGTCGGCGGTGATCCGGCTCAGGGCACCCGAATGCCGCTCGGCGGTCGGCCCGAAACCGGGCGGGGCCGCGGGCGGCGGTGGGGGAGGAGGTGCGGAGGGTAAGGGCGGCGCCGCTGGTGCCGGGGAGGCGGCGGCCTGCTCCCAGAGGGCGCTGTACATACGCCGGAACGGTTCGACCACTTCGGCGTGCTGGAACAGCAGGGCCCGCCGCTCCCCGGGCCGACCCTCGGTCCGCACGACTCCGGTCTCTCCCCCCAGCATGATCATGTTGGGCGGCGGAGCGGAGGCGAACCGGACGACGGCGCCGGCGTCCAGGAGCCGGCGCAGCAGATGGCGGCCGGCGGCACTGCGGGCCGCCTCACGGTGCCACAGCAGACGCAGCTCACGGCCCGTGCCAACGATGTCCTCGCTGCACAGCTCGGAGAACTCGGAGTCGGCACTCCCGCACCACGCGACCCGTACGACGCCGTGTCCCTTCAGGGCGAGCGATGCCTCGCGCAGGATGTCCCGTACCGCGCCCATGTCTACGCGGCGGATCAAACGGCCTTCGCCGGTACGGTAGTTCGTCAGTGCTTCTTGAATGATTCGTTCGGCGTTGCTGATGGCGGCGTCCGTCGGCGGGGATATGCCGACCGACCTGACGGCGTTTCGAGGATCCCTCTCCAAACGCCGGCTGATATCTAACACGTTCACCCCCGTGACTTCGCACGTTGCGGCCAGATCTAACCGGGTCGGGGCACGAGGGCAGAACTACTGTGTTCCGGACTTTGTTCGCCGGCACCGAGGCGTCGTCGGATTCAGAGCCGTATTCCCCCGTTCTGACCGTCAACCACGTCGAGTTGACTGGTGGTGGGGCCGCTGCCATTCCCGGCCGACGTTCGGACAGCTCAGTACGTTTGCCGACGGCCAAGCCCCTTGAACCGGGCAACATCCTGGGAACCGCCCATCGGATTGTCAATGAGCGGTCCTCGCGGTGACCGGATGGGGTAGGCGATTGGCCGTAACGCAGCGGGGCTCGATGCGATGCGGTCCCTCAGGCCTCCTGCTCCTCGGGCCACTTCGCCCTGCGCAGCTCCCGCGTACGCAGGCCCACACACCACGCCGCCGCCAGTACCGAGGCCAGCACCAGGACGGTGACCGCGGCCGAGAAGTGCTCCAGGAGCTGGCCCGCCAGGAACACCCCCAGGGACGCTCCCGCGCCGAACACCGTCATGCAGGCGGCGACCGCCCGGCCCCGTTGCTCGTCCGGAACCTGACGGAAGATCAGGATGTCGACGAGGACGCGCATCGACGGCCCTCCCAGCCCCAGCAGGAACAGCGCGAGAGCCGGCCACCACCGGCCCCAGGGCGCCGCGAGCGAGCCGATCAGCAGGGCCGCCGTACCGCCCAGCCACAACATCAGGACCCCCGGCGCGAGCAGCTTGTGCAAAGGTGCCACCAGTACCGTCCCGGCGAGCCCGCCGACGGCCAGGGCCATGGTCGTGCAACCGATCGCCGTGCTGGTCAGGCCCTGCTCGCGCAGGTGCACCACCACGCTGAGGATCACCGGCGCGGTCACGGTGTTCATCGCGGCGGCGAACAGCATGCCCGTGCGCAGCGTGGGGTGCCCCCACAGCGCGCGCAGGCCCACCGTCATCCGCGACAGCAGCGGTTCCCTCTCGGCCGCGCGCATCGGCGCGTGCGGGGCCTCGGCCGGCGGCCGTACGAACAGGGTGAGCACCAGGGACGCGGCGAAGGAGCACGCGGTCACCACGAACGGCACCACCTGCGCGACCGCGTACAGCGCGCCGCCCAACGGCGGACCCGACGTCGCGGCGGCGTGACTGCGGACCTCCTCCTGGGTCAGCGCGGCGGTCAGCTGCCGGGGCGGCACCAGCGAACGCACCAGCAGCATCCGGGTCGACCCGCCCAGCGGCTGCACGGCACCCACCACCACGGCCACCGCGAGCAGGTGCGGCAGCGACACCGCGTCGAGCAGGAACGCCACCACCACGCTGCCGGTGGCCAGGGCGCGCGCCGCCTCCACGCACAGCAGCAGTCGGCGCCGGTCGTAGCGGTCCGCCAGCTCGCCCGCGGGCATACCGCACAGCAGCGAAGTGAAGATCTGCACGCCGCCGAAGGCACCCGCCCAGCCCGGCGAACCCGTCACCGCCAACACCACCAGCGGATACGCGAGTTCGGCTATCTCCTTGCCCAGGAAGGCGAAGACCGAACCCGCCCACAGGAGTTGGAAGCCGCGGTTGCGCCGCAGCGGGACATTCGGGGCGGCGGGGCGCTCCTGGACCGTGTCGTGCCGGGAATCGGCCGACCTGTTGGACAAGACCCCTCCTGACGTCGTGAGCCTCTCGTGGAGCCCGGCGACTGTACGGTGCCGGGCGCCGCGACCGCACCGGGTGGCGCAGTCCGCATGTGGACAGCCGGGAGTCCGGCGAAGGGACTTACTGCGCCTCTTCCGCCCCGCCCTCCGCGCCCTTCTCGTCGTCCTCCGCCAGCAGCAGGTACAGCTCGCGCCGGGTCCGGGCCAGCAGCCGGCTCGCCCGCTCCACCTGCGCGCCGGAGCCCACGGCGCCCACTTGCTGGACGCAGCCGGTGAGCTGGGTGAGCTGCCGGTACAGCTCGGGCACACCCTCGTGGGCCGTCTCCCGCCACGCGTCCCAGGGCTCGCCCCACTCCCGCGCTCCCTCGTCGCAGTGCCGGACGCCCTCCTCGGTGAGGTGGAACAGCCGCGAGCCCTGGCGGCCCGTCGCCCGCACCAGGCCCTGCTCCTCGAACTGCTGGAGCACCGGGTAGACCGACCCGGGCCTGGGCCGCCACATGCCGAGGCTGCGGCGCTCCAGCTCCTGGACGATCTGGTGGCCGCTGTATGCCCGTTCCCGCAGCAACAGGAGAACGGCGGCACGCAGGTCAGGGCGCACCGGAGGCGGCGGCGGTGGGGGCGCGGGCGGGGGAGGCGGAGGTGGCAGATGCATGGCTCGTCCTGGTGGATCGGGGCGGTGGCCCTCGGAAGGGATGACGGAACTTCGTTAACGATATATCTGTAACGTCGAGTGAAGTAGACGATAATCGGCCACCCCTGCACGCTCCGAGATCTCCGGGGACGGTCGCCGATCGGGGCCGGAGCGGCGGACTGTCATCTTGCTGACAGAGGTTCGCTCGAAGGTCCGTGGAGGGCGTGGGGCTCCCTAGGATCGAGCGCATTCAGGCCTGTCGCTCACATGTTCCGTTTCTGGGGCGCGTTCACGGCCTCGGGGAGTTCCCCCAGGCGCGACGATCCGGAGGGCACCGTGCTGCCGTTGTCGTTTGCTCAGCGTCGTCTGTGGTTTCTGTACCGGCTTGAGGGCCCTTCGGCGACGTACAACATCCCGGTGGTGACGCGGATCGCGGGCACGCTGGAACGGGAGGCGTTCACGGCGGCGGTGCGGGACGTGGTCGCCCGGCACGAGGTGCTGCGCACCGTGTACGTCGAGAGCGGCGGTGAGCCGGTCCAGCGGATCCTGGAACAGGCCGATGTGCCGGTGGAGTTCGTGTCCTGTCCGCCGGGTGAGGTGGACGCCCGGGTCGCCGAGACCACCGGGTACTGCTTCGACCTGGGCGCCGAGATCCCGTTGCGGGTGCGGGTGTTGGAGACCGGTCCCGGGGAGACGGTGCTGGTGCTGGTGGTGCACCACATCGCCGCCGACGGCTGGTCCATGGCCCCGCTCTCGGCGGACCTGTCCACCGCGTATGCCGCCCGGCTGGCCGGAACAGCGCCCGACTGGCAGCCCCTGGACATCCAGTACGCCGACTACACCCTCTGGCAGCGGCAGCTCGTCGAAACCAAAGGGCCAGCCCAACTCGCCTACTGGGCCGATGCGTTGGCCGGGCTTCCGCAGGAGCTGGCCCTGCCCACCGACCGGCCCCGCCCGGCCCGCGCCTCCTACCGGGGCGGCAGTGTCAGCGTGAAGCTCGGTGTGGACGACGAGTTACGGGAGCTGGCGGCTTCCCGGGGCGTGTCGGTGTTCATGGTCGTCCAGGCGGCCGTGGCCGCCCTGCTCACCCGGCTCGGCGCAGGCACCGACATCCCCCTGGGCACCGTCGTCGCCGGACGCGGCGACGAAGCACTCGAAGACCTCGTCGGCTTCTTCGTCAACACCCTCGTCCTGCGCAACGACACCTCCGGCGATCCCACCTTCACCGAACTCCTCGACCGCACCAGGGCCGTCTCCCTGGCCGCCTACGACCACCAGGACCTCCCCTTCGAACGCCTCGTCGAAGAACTCTCCCCAGCCCGCTCCCTCGCCCACCACCCCCTCTTCCAGGTCGCCGTGGCCGTCGAGGAGACCGACCTCGCCGTCGACCTCGCCGGACTGCGCACCGAGGCCGCCAGGCCCGAGGAGCGCACCGCCAAGTTCGACCTGTTCTTCGCCGTACGGGAGGAGGGCGGCGACGGGCTCCACGTCGTCGTGAACTACGCCGACGACCTCTTCGACCGCTCCACCGCACGCGACCTCGGCCGACGCCTTGTCCGTCTCCTGGAGCGGGCCGTCCGCGAACCCCTCACCCGGGTCCACGCGTTCGACGTGCTGCTTCCCGAGGAACGCACCCGCCTCTTCGGCGGGTGGAACACCGGCCCCGAGGTTGAGTTCGCCGCTCTCCCCGAGCACTTCCGCGCCCGGGTCCGCGAGACCCCGGACGCGCCCGCCGTCGTCGACGGCGACCGCACCCTCACCTACCGGGAGCTCGACGAGTGGACCGACCGCGTCGCGGGCGGCCTGCGCCGCCGTGGCGTGGGCGCCGATGTGCCGGTCGCGGTCTCCATGGGACGGTGCGCGGAGCTGGTCGCGGCCTTCCTCGCCGTCTCCAAGGCGGGCGGCGTCTATCTGCCGATCGACCCCGACTACCCGGCCGCGCGCATCAGTTACATGCTCGACGACACCCGGCCGCCGCTGATCCTGGTCGACCACGCCGCTCGGCTGACCGCCCCCGGCCACGATCCGGTCGTGTTCGGCGAGCTGACCGACGAGCCCCTGGCTCGGGACGTGCCCCCGCCCGGCGCACACGACGGTGCCTACATCATCTACACCTCCGGCTCGACCGGTCAGCCCAAGGGCGTGCTCGTCCCGCACGCCGGTATCAGCCGGCTCGTCGCGCGCTTCCGCCAGTTCGGCGCGGGCCCCGGCGCCGGGGTGCGGCTGCTCGCCTCGATCGGCTTCGACGGCTCGGTGTGGGAGATGACGATGGCCGTGCTCACCGGCGGCACCGTCGTCACCGGCGATCCCGAGCATCTGCTGACCCACGGCCTGCCACCCGGCAGCGGTGTCACCCACGTGACCGTGACCCCCTCGCTCCTGTCGGCGCTGCCCGAAGAGGCGTTCCCGCAGGGCACCACGGTGATCACCGCCAGCGAGGCCGCCTCGCAGCAACTGGTGGACCGGTGGGCGACCCGGTGCCGGGTGGAGAACTCGTACGGACCGACCGAGACCACCGTCTGTGCCAGCGGCGGGCCACTCGTGCCGGGCGAGCCGGTCACCATCGGCCGGCCGGTGCCCGGAACCGAGCTGTACGTCCTCGACGACGGGCTCGCACTCGTGCCGGTCGGCGTGCCGGGCGAACTGTACGTGGCGGGTCCGGGGCTCGCCCGGGGCTATGTGAGCAGGCCCGGAATGACCGCCTCGCGGTTCGTGGCGAACCCGTTCGGCGCGCCGGGCACCCGGATGTACCGGACCGGCGACGTCGTGCGCTGGGACCGCGAGGGCCGCCTGGTGTTCGTCGGCCGCGCGGACGACCAGGTGAAGATCCGGGGCTTCCGGATCGAACTCGGCGAGGTGGAGGCCGCCCTGGGGCGCGACCCGCGCATCGCCCGGGCGGCGGCGGTCGTACGCGAGGACGTGCCGGGCGACCGGCGCCTGGTCGCCTACGTCGTCCCGGCCGACGGACCGCTCGACGTGGCCGCCGTACGGGCCGCGCTGGCCGAGGAACTGCCCGAGTACATGGTCCCGGCCGCGTTCGTCGAGCTGGACGAGCTGCCGATGACCGCCAGCGCCAAGCTCGACCGCGCCAGGCTGCCCGCACCCACCTACGCCGGGACGGGGACGCGGCGCGCGCCCCGCACCCCGCAGGAGGAGCTGCTGTGCCGGCTCTTCGCGGAAACCCTGGGAGTGGAGCAGGTCGGCATCGACGACGGGTTCTTCGCACGCGGCGGGCACTCACTGCTGGCGGTCCGCCTGGTGAACCGGTTGCAGGCCGAGTTCGGCGTCGACCTCGGCGTACGGGCCCTGTTCGAAGCGCCGACGGTCCTGCAGCTGGCGGAGCATCTGGGGCGGCTCGACCCGGTTCGGGGGAAGGGCGCCGGTTCGGGCAGGCCCGCGGTGGTGGGTGGCCGTACGCGGCCCGAGAACCTGCCGCCTTCGTTCGCCCAGCGCCGTCTGTGGTTCCTGCACCGGCTTGAGGGCCCTTCGGCGACGTACAACATCCCGGTGGTGACGCGGATCGCGGGCACGCTGGAGCGGGGCGCGTTCACGGCGGCCGTGCGGGACGTGGTCGCGCGGCACGAAGCTCTGCGGACCGTGTTCACGGAGCTGGACGGCGAGCCGGTCCAGCGTGTCCTCGAACGGCCTGACGTGCCCGTCGAGTTCGTCACCTGCGCTCGTGAGGAGGTTCCCGGCCTGGTCGCGGAGGCAGGAGGCCATCCGTTCGACTTGGGCACCGAGATCCCGTTGCGGGTGCGGGTGTTGGAGACCGGTCCCGGGGAGACGGTGCTGGTGCTGGTGGTGCACCACATCGCCGCCGACGGCTGGTCCATGGCCCCCCTCTCGGCGGACCTGTCCACCGCGTATGCCGCCCGGCTGGCCGGAACAGCCCCCGACTGGCCACCCCTGGACATCCAGTACGCCGACTACACCCTCTGGCAACGCGAACTCCTCGACCTCGAAGGCCCCCGCCAACTCGCCCACTGGCGCGCAGCACTGGCCGGACTCCCGCAGGAACTGACCCTGCCCACCGACCGCCCCCGCCCCGCCCGCGCCTCCTACCGGGGCGGCAGCACCACCCTCACCCTCGACGCCCACACCCACACCCGCCTCCGTGAACTGGCCGCCTCCAGAGGCGCCTCAGTGTTCATGGTGATGCAGGCGGCCGTGGCCGCCCTGCTCACCCGGCTCGGCGCGGGCACCGACATCCCCCTGGGCACCGTCGTCGCCGGACGCGGCGACGAAGCACTCGAAGACCTCGTCGGCTTCTTCGTCAACACCCTCGTCCTGCGCAACGACACCTCCGGCGATCCCACCTTCACCGAACTCCTCGACCGCACCAGGGCCGTCTCCCTGGCCGCCTACGACCACCAGGACCTCCCCTTCGAACGCCTCGTCGAAGAACTCTCCCCCGCCCGGTCACTGGCCCACCACCCCCTCTTCCAGGTCGCCGTGTCGGTCAAGGACGTGCGCGTGGAGCCGCCGCGGCTCGGCGGAGCGGTCTGCACCGACGACGGCTACATGCTCGACATCGCCAAGTTCGACCTGGAGTTCACCTTCGAGGAACACCACCGGCCCGACGGCGGCTGCGCGGGCCTCGGCCTCGCCGTCGGCTACGCCCGGGACCTCTTCGACCCGGAGTCCGCCCGGCTGATCGGCGAGCGCCTGGTCAGGATCCTCGAACAGGCCGCCGCCCGGCCGGAGACGGCTCTCGGGTCACTCGTCCTCACCACCCCGCAGGAGCGCGCCGAACTCCTCGCCCTCGGCCGCGGCCCCGACCTGCCCCGCACACACGCGTCGCTCGTGGAGGCCTTCACGGCCCAGGCGACCCGCACCCCGCACGAGGTGGCCGTAGAAGCGAACGGCGCCCGGCTCACCTACCGCGACCTCGACAGCGAGAGCGGCGCCCTGGCGGCCGAACTCGCCGAGGCGGGCGTCGGTCCGGAGACCGTCGTACCCGTGCTGATGGAACGCTCGGCGGAACTCGTCGTGTCGCTCCTCGCCGTGCTGAAGGCGGGCGGCGCCTACATGCCCGTCCACACGGCCTACCCGCTCGCCCGTATGCGCGAGGTCGTCGCCCGCGCCACCGGCCCCGTCCTCCTGGTCGACGCGGCACACCGCACGCACACACTGGTCACCGACCGGGACCCGGACGGGCCCGTGCCGGTCGAAGTGGTGCTCGGCACGCGTGATCCCGGCGGGTGGCGGCCGGTGCCGACGGCGCCCGAGGCGGCGGCGTACGTGATGTTCACCTCCGGTTCCACCGGCGAGCCCAAGGGCATCACCGTCACACACCAGGGCGTCGTCGATCTGGCCCTCGACCCGTCCTGGCAGGTCGGCCCGCGCGACCGGGTGCTCTTCCACTCCCCGCACGCCTTCGACGCCTCGACGTACGAGATCTGGGCACCGCTCCTCAACGGAGGGCGCGTGGTCGTCGCCCCGCCCGGCGAACTGGACGCGCACGCCCTGCGCGAGCTGATCGAGCGCCACGGCATCACCCATCTGTCGCTCACCGCGGGCCTGTTCCGGGTCGTGGCCGAGGACCTCGCCGAGGGCCTGGCCCGGCTGAAGGAAGTCACCACCGGCGGCGATGTGATCTCCCCGCAGGCGGTGGCCCGCGTCCTGGAGAACTGCCCGGACACTGTCGTCCGCACGACCTACGGGCCTACCGAGATGACCCTGTGCGTCACCGGGCACCCCTACACCCACGCACAGCGCGGGGACATCGGTACCACCGTCCCCCTGGGCGAGGCACTCGCCCACACCCGGATGTACGTCCTCGACGAGCGCCTCCTGCCCGTCCCGGTCGGCGTTCCCGGCGAGCTGTACCTCGCCGGCGCCGGTCTCGCCCGCGGCTACGCCGACCGGCCGGGCCTCACCGCCGGCCGCTTCGTCGCCGATCCCCACGGCGCCCCGGGCACCCGTATGTACCGCACCGGCGACGTCGTGCGCTGGGACCGCGAGGGGCGGCTGGTGTTCCTCGGCCGGGCGGACGACCAGGTCAAGATCCGCGGCTTCCGCATCGAGCCCGGCGAGGTCGAGAGCGCGCTGACCCGCGCCGAGGGCGTGGCCCAGGCCGCGGTGGTGGTGCGCGAGGACACCCCCGGGGACCGGCGCCTGGTCGCGTACGTGGTGCCCGACGGGCCGCCGCTCGACAGTGCCGCCCTGCGCGCGGGGCTGGCCAAGGTGCTGCCGGACTACATGGTCCCGGCCGCGTTCGTCGAACTCGCCGCGCTCCCGGTCACCCCCAACGGCAAGCTCGACCGGGCCCGACTGCCCGCGCCCTCCTACACGGTGACGGCCGAACACCGCGCACCCCGCAGCGCCCGCGAGGAGGTCCTGTGCGCGCTCTTCGCCGAGACGCTGGGCGTGGAGAAGGTCGGTATCGACGACGGGTTCTTCGACCTCGGCGGACACTCGCTGCTCGCCATCCGCCTGGTGAACCGGGTGCGCACCGCCCTCGGCGTCGATCTCGGGGTGCGGACTCTGTTCGAGACACCCACCGTCAGGGGCCTCGCCGAGGCCGTGGAGAGCACGACGATCCCCGCCGCACGACCGGTGCTCCGACGCCGGCCTCGAACCCCGGACAGCGGTTTCACGAAAGCGAGGAGTTGAAGGATGACCGTGCCGCCCGTGCTGCTCAAGGGTGACGACCTCTTCGAGGACGACCCCACCCTCGGCCCGTACGAGAACACGCGCGACCTCTCCAAGTACCTGCTCATGCACTACGGGCGCATCGACGACGTCTTCGAGCGCCCGCACCATCCGCTGGCCACCTCCCACGGGTACCCCCAGCGCCTGTCCGATCTGCTCGAACTGTGCGCCCTGCGCAGCGGTACGCGGGTGCGTCGCGCCCTCGACGTGGGGTGCAGCGTCGGCGGTGTCGCCCACGCGCTGGGCGGCTGGGTCGAGGAACGGGTCACCGGCATCGACGTCAGCCCGCGCTCCATCGATGTCGCCCGGACCCTGCACAGACACGGCTGCGGCACTTTCAGCGTGGTCCAGCAGGGGCCGTACACCCGCGAGGTCCATGTCCGGGTCCCGGTACCGGGTGAGGGGCGTGCCCGGGTCGACTTCGAGGTGGGTGACGCCTGCGACCTCGGTCTCCTCGGGGAGACCACGCGCGGTGTGGACGCCGCGGTGCTGTCCAACGTCCTCGACCGGGTCGCCGATCCGGAGCGGTGCCTGCGCCAGTTCACCGACTCCGACGCGTTCCTGCGCCCCGGCGGACTGCTCATGGTCGCCTGCCCGTGGTCCTGGTACCCGGCCTACAGCGACCCCGAGCGCTGGCTCGGCTCCAGCAGCGACCACACGCCCAGTGAGGAGGCGGTCAAGCAACTGCTCGGCACCGCCTTCGACCTGCTGGCGGAGAGCGACGAAGGCGCCGTGCTGCGGCAGAACCCCCGCGAGTACGACTACTTCGAGGCGCATGTGACGGTGTGGCGCAAGCGCTGACCCGTGGGTCATGCGCACGGTACGACCCGGGCTGTATAACGTCATGCAGATTTTCCGTCGGCTGAATATGGTCGACGGGCAGGACGGTCGGTCCGTGTCGAGGGGAGTGCGCGCGTGAGGTCGTCCCGGATCGTGGCCGGGCCCCCGGTCGTGGACGCCGGGCCCGTGGTGCTCGACGGCCGTGGGCTCACCGTCGCGGACGTGTTGCGCCTCGCCGACGGGACCGCGCGGCCGGTGCCGGACGACGCGGCGATGAAGCGGGCCGGGCGGTCCTGGGACGCGGCCCGGCGCATCGCCGCGACCGGCAGGGTCTACGGCCGTTCCACCGGCGTCGGCGCCAACCGCACCGAGGACGTGCCCACCGAGGCCGCCGCCGGGCACGGCCTGCGCCTGCTGCGCAGCCACGCCGGGGCCATCGGGGAGGAGCTGCCCGCCCGCCAGGTGCGGGCCATGCTCGCCGTCCGGGCCAACCAGATCCTCGCGGGCGGCGCCGGGCTGCGGCCGTCCGTGGTGAGCGCGCTGTGCGAGGCGCTGATCGGCGGCGCCCATCCGGTCGTCCACGAGTTCGGCTCCGTCGGCACGGGCGACCTCGCCGCGCTCGCCCAGATGGGGCTGGCCCTGGCCGGGGAGCACCCGTGGCGGGGGACCGGCGCCCCGCGCCGCAGCCGCTGGACAACAACGACGCGCTCGCCCTGATAAGCAGCAACGCCCTCACCCTCGGCCAGGCCGCCCTCGCCCTGCACGAACTGCGCGGGCTGCTCGGCGCCACCGAGGTCGTCGCCGCGCTCTCCCTGCTCGCCGTCGACGGCTCCCACGAGCCGTTCGCCGCCCCCGTCCACCAGGCCCGCCCGCACCGCGGCACCGCCGAGGTGGCCCGCCGCATGCGGGAGCTGACCGGCGCCGCCGACCGGCCCACCCCGCCGCTCGGCCGCATCCAGGACCCGTACGGCTTCCGCTGCCTGCCGCAGATCCACGGCCCCGCGCACGACGCCGCCGACGCGCTGGAGGCGCTGCTCGCCGTCGAGCTCAACGCCGCCGCCGAGAACCCGCTGATCTCGGCCGACGACCTCGCCGCCTACCACCACGGCGGCTTCTACCAGGCCGGGCTCGCCCTCGCCCTGGACCACTTCCGGCTCGCCCTCACCCAGGTCGCGCGGCTGTCCACCTCCCGCCTGCACACCCTCAACGAGCCCGCCTACACCCGGCTGCGGCCCTTCCTCGCCGACCACGAGCCCGCCGCGTCCGGGGTGATGATCCTGGAGTACTCCGCCGCGGCCGCCCTCGGCGACCTGCGCGCGTTCTCCGCCCCCGCCTCCCTCGGCCACGCTGTACTCTCCCGGGGCGTCGAGGAACAGGCCAGTTTCGCCTCGCTCGCCGCCCGGCAGACGCTGCGCGCGTGCGGCGCGTACCGTCTCGTCGTCGGCTGCGAACTCGTCGCCGCCGTACGGGCGCTGCGCCAGCGCGAACTCAGGCCCGAACCGGGACTCCCGGTGGGCCGCGCGCTGGAGCTCGCCGAGGCGGTGCTCGACGAGGACCAGGCCGACCGGCCGCTCACCGACGACGTGACGGCGGCCGCCCGGTTGCTGGACCGGTTCACGGAGATCTGGAGGGGGAACGGCGCATGAGCGCGGAGGGCAACACGAGGGCCGCGGACACCCCGGCCGCACGGCTGCAGGCGCTCTTCGAGGGGCACCGGCTCACCCCGACCCAGCGGCGCATCGCGCACAGCATGGTGCGCCGGGCCGCCGACGTGCCCTTCCTCTCCAGCGTCGAACTCGCCGAACTGGCCGGGGTCAGCCAGCCGTCGGTGACCCGTTTCGCCGTCGCCCTCGGCTTCGACGGCTACCCGGCGCTGCGCCGCCATCTGCGCGAGGTGGCGCCCGTCGAACCCGCCGACACCGAGCGCACCTCCAACGAGTACCAGCAGGCCGTCGAGGCCGAGATCGAGAACCTGCGGCACCTGGCCGAACTGCTCGCCGACCCGCGTCCGGTGCGCAAGGCGGGCCGGCTGCTGGCCGCCTCCCGCCCGCTGCCGGTGCTGGGCCTGCGCGCGGCGGCCGCCCAGGCGTACGGCTTCGCCTACTTCGCGGCCAAGGTCCACCCGGACGTCCGGCTGCTGAACGAGGGCGGCACGATGATCCACGACCGGATCGACGCCTGCGTCCGGGCCGGCGCCTCGGCGCTGCTCTGCTTCGCGCTGCCCCGGCATCCGCGCGAGGTGCTGGACACCCTCGGCTACGCGAGGGAGGCCGGACTCACCGTGGTCACGGTCGCCGACTCCGCCTTCGCGCCGGTCGCCAAGGCCTCCGACCTGCTGCTGCCCGCCGCCGTCGGCACCGGGCTCGCCTTCGACACCGCCTGCGCCCCGATGCTGCTGGGCCGAGTGCTGCTGGAGGCCATGTGCGACGACCTGCCCGACGCGCAGGCGTGGCTGGAGGAGTTCGACGCGAAGGCGGCGGCCCGCGGGCTGTTCGTGGAGTGAGACGCCCTCCCGGACGTTCTCAGACAGGTCTCACACAGGTCCGCTAACCTCCCCGCCACTGGTACTCGACGTTTCGAGGAGGCGGAACGTGACACGCGGAGGTCATGGACTGGCGAGAGTGGCCGTGGTCGTACGGGCCGGGGCGGCACCGCTGTTCTGGCTCGGGGGCCTGGCAGCCGGGCTCGGCGTCCTGGTGCCCGGCATCACCGGGCGGCGGATCGGGGTGATGGCCGGGGCGGCCCTGTTCCTCATCACCGCGGCCGTGGTGGCGTACCTGCGGCGGGGGCGGTACGGCGCCCTGACGCGCGGTGCCTCGCGCGCCGGGCGGCACGACGTCCTCCAGGACCGCGCGGTGACGCTGCGGGTGTGGCGGCGCGGCCACCGCTGGTGGCTGCTGCTGGCCTTCGCCGCCGCGTTCGGCAGCGCGTTCGCGGTGCCCGCGGCGGGCGGCATGCTGCTGGCCGGGGCGGGTGTCGGGCTGTGGCTGAAGTCGGCCTGGATCGGCCGCCGCGAGCGGGCCGAGGAGACGCTGTGGTGGGTGCGCGTGGACTGGCTGCGCGCGGGCGGACGGCCGGTCGGCAAGGCGGTCAAGGCCTACCGCGGCACGGGCATCGCGGCGGGCGACGCGGCCCCCGGCGGGGCCCGCCGCCGCACCGCGGCACTCGTCTAAAGCGCGGTCAGGCCGTCAGACCTCCAGATCCTGCTCGATCTTCTTCAACTGGTGCCGGGCCATCGCCAGGTTGGAACGCTTGGCGTCGAGCACCAGGTACAGGAAGAGGCCGTTGCCGCCACGGCCGCTGAGCAGACGGATCAGGTGGTACTGGTCGCTCAGGGAGATCAGGATGTCCTCGATCTCGCCCTTGAGCCCGAGGTGCTCCATGGTGCGCATCTTGGCCCGGACGACATCGGTGTTGCCGGCGGCGGCCACGCTCAGGTCGAAGGTCTTGCTGCCGCCCATGGTGCCCAGCGCCATGCCGCTCGTGTAGTCCACGAGCGCGACGCCGGTCGCACCCTCGATGGAGGTCAGCGCCTCTTTCAGCGAGGTCTCGGTGTTCGCCATGATGAATTTCCTCTCAACTCTCCGCGCTGGTGCGCGGTTGGGTGGACGCGGTGCGCCGGTCGCGCGGGGCTTTCGCCCGGGCGGCCGGGGCCCGCGCGGGCGTTCGGCTCTTGGTCTCCTCGGCCGCCCCGTCGACCAGCTCCCCGATCCGGGCGGCGGCGCGGCGGCCCTCCAGGTGCAGCCGTCCGACGCTGACGTCGTCCTTGGCGAGCAGGGTCAGTACGGCAGCCTGTCCCGCCGCGTAGGTCGCCACATAGCCGCCGTGGCCGCGGACCAGCAGTTCGCGCAGGTCACCGCGGCCGGTGGCGTCGGCGAGGCGGACGGCGACGCCGAGCGCGGCGGCGGTGAGGGCGGCCACGCCGTCCGGTTCGGTGTCCGGCGCGTCCGCGGCGACGACGAGGCCGTCGACGCTGGCCGCGAGGGAGCCGGTCAGCTGGGGGATGCGGGCTCGGAGCCGGTGGAGCTCGTCGAGTATCGGCGCCTCGGCGGCCATCAGGTTTCTCCTCTGTCGGTCAAAGGGCCTCCAGCGCATCCCGGACTCTCTTCAGCAGGGCGACGTCGGGGTCGTTGGGTGCGGGCCGCTCCCCGGGCGGCCGGGGGGCCGACCGGGTGGGGAGCGGGGGCGGGGCCGGTTCCTGCGGGCGTGGGCTGAGGACTCCGGCCGCCGCCAGCCGCCGTATGTCCACCAGGGTGTGGAAAGTGGGGCGGCCCAGGGCGCGGGCGATGTCCGGTGCGGTGCGGACGCCGTCCAGGAGGGCCAGTACGGCCTGCTGGCGGCCGGTGAGCGTGGGGGGCCGGGGCGGGTCGGCGCGGGCGAGCGGCGCGCTGTCGGCGGCGTGGTCCGGCCAGATGCGGTCCAGCAGGACGCGGCGGCGCAGGGTCTCGCGCTCCAGCGAGGTCACCGGCACCGGGCGCACGGGGCCGAGCCAGTGCCCGGTGCCGTAGCGGAAGCGGCCCGGGGTGCTGCTGGGCGCGAGGGCGAAGTAGGCGGCGTCGTAGAGGGCGCCCAGGTGGCAGAGCTCCAGGGTGCCCGGGGCTATGCGGCCGCTGTCGAGCAGCAGGCGGGCGGCGCCGTGCCGTTCGTCGGCCTGGTTGACGGCGTCCATCCAGGCGTCGGCGGAGAGCGTGCCGTGCGCGGTGAGCAGGACGTCGAGTCCGGGGGCGGCGGGGCTCTCGGCGTGGACGATCTGCCCGTCGGCCAGGTAGAGCGTGCCGCGCTCGCGCAGCAGGACCCCGGTGGCCCGCTCGGCGGCGAGCCGGCTCAGCATCGGTGACAGACCCCTCGGCACCCGCTCGGCGGCGGTGCTGCGGTCCCGCACCGGCAGCCGGGGCGGCAGGCCGGCCGGGGTGGCGTGCAGCGCGGTCATCCCAGCACCAGCCGTCCGGCCAGCTCGCCGAGGCGGATCCGGGCGAGCGCGAGGTTTCCCTCCTCGCGGCCCAGCCACACATGCAGGAACACGCTGCTGTCGAACGAGGTCCACACGAACCTCAGCACGTGATAGCTGTCCCGGTTGCTGAGGATCAGGTCCTCCAGGGGCGGCTCGGTCTCGTCGCCGGGTTCCCGCGCCGGGGCGAACACCCGGTGCTCGGCGGCCAGCCGGGCCAGCTCGGCGGCCTCGGCCGCGCTCGCCTCCGCGTCGCCGCCCGGGGACTCGCCGACCGTGCCCAGGGTCAGTCCGCTGGTCCAGTCGACCAGCGCCGCGCCGCGCGCGCCGGGCAGCTGCATGGCCTCCAGCAGACACTCGTCGATTCCGGGCACGGTGACTCCCCTCCCGCCTCTGGGTTCGGCTGAGTGACCACGAAGCTACGCAACGTGTGGGCGAGGGGTGAGGGTTCTGGCATTTTCCGGCGGAACATGCGCCGGACGGCTAGGGTGGGCAACTTGCCCTGGGTTCAAGGCTGTTGAACCGCAGCTCCGCCGGGGTGCGTCAAGGGCGCCCGGGGGTGCGCAGGGTGGTGAGCGCGGACGCGTGCGCCCCTCCGGATTCGGCCACGATCGCGTCGAGCCCCTGTGCCTCCCGCACGGTCGCGAAGGCGACCGAGCCGGTGCCGTCCGGCACGAAGCCGTGAATGCCGGGCCGGGCAAGGGAGTTGTAGGCGTAGTGGTGGGCGAACGCGTACGCGCCCGTGTCCAGCGCCGCCACCACGTCACCCGGCTCCAGCGGCGGCAGCGACCGCGCCTCGGCCAGCAGGTCACCGGCAAAACAGGCCGGCCCGGCCACGTCCTGCACCACCTCGCCGCCGGTCTTCGGCCTCCCCTTGGCGTCGTACGCCGCCAGCCGCAGCGGCCACGCCGCCGGCGCGTACACCGTCCGCGTCGCCACCTGCACGCCCGCGTGCGTCACCGCCACCGGCCGCCCGCCCGCGCTCTTGGCGTACTCCACCCGGGCCAGCAGCGTCCCGTGCTTGGCCAGCAGCGACCGCCCGAACTCGGTGACCAGCCCGTAGCGCCCGCCGAACAGCCCCGGCACCGCCTCGCTCAGCAGCCGCGCGTACTGCGCGTACGTCGGTGTCGTGACGTCCGAGGAGAAGTTCACCGGCAGCCCGCCGCCGATGTCGACGGTGTCGATCTGCCGCCGCCCGGCCCGCTCGTTGATCTCCTCCGCCAGCGCGTACGTCTCCGCCACGCCCCGCGCCATCAGTGACAGCGGTATGCCCTGGGAGCCGGTGTGCGTGTGCAGCCGGGTCAGCCACGGCCGTTCCAGGTACGCCCCCACGACCCACTCCCGCGCCCCCTCGTCGCGCAGCGGCACCCCGAACTTCGAGGTCGCGGTCGCCGTCGACGTCGCCTCGATGGAACCCGAGCCCATCTGCGGATTGACCCTGAGGCCGAGCGGAGAGCGGCTCGGCGCCGACCGCATCAGGGCGTCGATCCGGGCCAGCTCCTGCGGATTGTCGGCGTTGACGGCGATCCCGAGCTCCAGCGCCTCGCGCAGCTCGGCCTGCGTCTTGGCGGGCGAGTCCAGCACCGTGCGCTCCGGCGGCAGCCCCGCCGCCCGGGCCAGCGCCAGCTCCCCGGGGCTCGCCACCTCCGCGCCGATCCCCGCCTCGCTCAGCAGCCGCAGCACCGGCACCAGCGGGGTCGCCTTGACCGCGAAGGCGTGCAGCACCGGGGTGCCGGGCGCGGTCACCGCCTCGAACGCGGCCCGCAGCGCCGCCGCCGACTCCCGGATGCCGGTGACGTCCAGCAGGCCCACGATGGGGGAGTCCGGCCCCAGCAGCCCCTGCTCCACCGCGGCCCGCACCGCCTCGTCCCGGCGCGCCACCCGCTCCTCGTCCGTCCGTCCGTCACTCACGATGTCCACCGCGTCCCCCGCTGTGTCGTTCCCGAGACCACTCATCCAGACAAACATCCGCGGCGCGGTCGCGCTGGCGCACCGACGTATTGACTAGCTCTATTCAGAGCGTCAGGATGTGAATAACAACAGCAACAATCCGGCAGCACCATCCGAGGAGGCAGACCATGTCAGGACCCCGCCCCGTACGAGCCCCGCGCGGTACGGAACTGAGCGCCCTGGGATGGCAGCAGGAAGCCGCCCTGCGGATGCTGCAGAACAACCTCGACCCCGAGGTCGCCGAACACCCCGACAAGCTCGTCGTCTACGGCGGCACCGGCAAGGCCGCCCGCGACTGGCGCTCCTTCGACGCCATGGTCCGCACCCTGCGGACCCTCAAGCAGGACGAGACCATGCTGGTCCAGTCCGGCCGCCCGGTCGGCGTCATGCAGACCCACGAGTGGGCGCCGCGCGTCCTGATCGCCAACTCCAACCTGGTCGGCGACTGGGCCAACTGGGAGGAGTTCCGCCGCCTGGAGCAGCTCGGCCTGACCATGTACGGCCAGATGACCGCCGGCTCCTGGATCTACATCGGCACCCAGGGCATCCTCCAGGGCACCTACGAGACCTTCGCCGCCGTCGCCGCCAAGCGGTTCGGCGGCACCCTCGCCGGGACCATCACCCTCACCGCCGGACTCGGCGGCATGGGCGGCGCCCAGCCCCTCGCGGTCACCATGAACGACGGCGTCGCCATCTGCATCGACTGCGACCCGCGCGCCATCGAGCGCCGCATCGAGCACCGGTACCTGGACGTGCGCGCCGACTCCCTGGAGCACGCCCTCCAGCTCGCCGTCGAGGCCCGCGACGCCCGCCGCCCGCTCTCCATCGGCCTGCTCGGCAACGCGGCCGAACTGCTGCCGCGGATGCTCGCCGAGGGCGCCCCCGTCGACATCGTCACCGACCAGACCTCGGCCCACGACCCGCTGTCGTACCTGCCGGTCGGCGTCGACTTCGACGACATGGCCTCCTACGCGGCCAAGGACCCGGCAGGGTTCACCACCCGGGCCCGTGAGTCCATGGCCAAGCACGTCGAGGCCATGGTCGGCTTCATGGACGCCGGCGCCGAGGTCTTCGACTACGGCAACTCCATCCGCGGCGAGGCCCAGCTCGCCGGATACGACCGGGCGTTCGCCTTCCCCGGCTTCGTGCCCGCCTACATCCGCCCCCTCTTCTGCGAGGGCAAGGGCCCCTTCCGGTGGGCCGCGCTCTCCGGCGACCCGGCCGACATCGCCAAGACCGACAAGGCGATCCTGGACCTGTTCCCGGAGAACGAGTCCCTCGCCCGCTGGATCAAGATGGCCGGTGAGCGGGTCCACTTCCAGGGCCTGCCCGCGCGTATCTGCTGGCTCGGCTACGGCGAGCGCGACAAGGCCGGTGAGCGGTTCAACGACATGGTGGCGAGCGGTGAGCTGGCCGCGCCGCTGGCGATCGGACGCGACCACCTCGACTGCGGCTCCGTCGCCTCCCCGTACCGCGAGACCGAGGCCATGCTCGACGGCTCCGACGCGATCGCGGACTGGCCGCTGCTGAACGCCATGGTCAACGTGGCGTCCGGGGCGTCCTGGGTCTCCCTGCACCACGGTGGCGGGGTCGGCATGGGGCGGTCCATCCACGCGGGGCAGGTGACCGTGGCGGACGGCACGAAGCTGGGCGGCGAGAAGATCCGGCGGGTGCTGACGAACGACCCCGGCATGGGTGTCATTCGGCATGTCGACGCCGGGTACGACATCGCGGAGTCGGTGGCGGACGCCAAGGGTGTGCGGGTGCCGATGCGTGAGGGTGACGACGCGTGACGGGTAGCGGCAACCCCCCGGTGGGGGCGGGCGGTTCGGCGCAGGACGCCCGTCCGTCCAAGGGCGGCTCGTTCCACGAGATGTGGCGCGAGCTGTACCCCATCGGGCGCCACCCCGACTCCCACGGCTACCGGCGCTACGCCTGGACCGGGGCCGACCTCGAATGCCGGGCCTGGTTCAAGGCGCAGGCCGAGGCGCGGGGGCTGGTTCACGAGGTGGACCGGAACGGGAACCAGTGGGCCTGGCTCGGCGACCCCGCCGCCGGGGACGCCGTCGTCACCGGGTCGCACCTGGACTCCGTGCCGGACGGGGGCGCCTTCGACGGCCCCCTGGGTGTCGTGTCGTCCTTCGCCGCACTCGACGAACTGCGCGCCCGGGGCGTGGAGTTCACCAAGCCGCTCGCCATCGTCAACTTCGGCGACGAGGAGGGCGCCCGCTTCGGGCTCGCCTGCGTCGGGTCCCGGCTCACCGCCGGACAGCTCACCGTCGAGGGCGCGCACAAGCTCACCGACGGCGACGGAATCAGCCTGCCCCGCGCCATGGAGGCGGCCGGTTACGACCCCGAGGCCATCGGCCCCGACCCCGAGCGGCTGTCCCGCATCGGCGCGTTCGTCGAGCTGCACGTCGAGCAGGGCCGGGCGCTGGACCTCTCCGGTGACTCCGTCGGCATCGCCAGCGCCATCTGGCCGCACGGACGCTGGCGGTTCGACTTCCGAGGCGAGGCCAACCACGCCGGCACCACCCGCCTGGTGGACCGCCGCGACCCGATGCTGTCGTACGCCGAGACCGTGCTCGCCGCCCGCCGGGAGGCCGAACTCGCCGGTGCCGTCGCCACCTTCGGCAAGATCTCCGTCGAGCCGAACGGCGTCAACGCCATCCCCTCCCTGGTGCGCGGCTGGCTCGACTCCCGCGCCGAGGACCAGGCGAGCCTCGACAGGGTCGTCACCGGCATCGAGCGCGCCGCGCGGGAGTACGCCGCCGCGCACGGCATCGACCTGGACGTCGTACGGGAGTCCTTCACCCCCGTCGTCGAGTTCGACCACGCCCTGCGCGACGAACTGGCCCGCATCCTCGGCAAGGACACCGACCTGAAGGTGCCCGTCCTCGGCACCGGCGCCGGACACGACGCCGGAATCCTGTCCGGGAGCATCCCGACCGCCATGCTGTTCGTACGCAACCCCACCGGCGTCTCGCACTCCCCGGCCGAGTCGGCGACCGAGGACGACTGCGTGGCCGGGGTCCTCGCACTCGCCGACGTACTGGAAGGGCTGGCCTGCGCGTGACACGGACGTACTGGCTGGAGCACGCCTGGCTCGGCACCCATGTCGAGCCGGGCGTGGCGATGGACGTGACGGACGGCCGGATCACGGCCGTCCGCACCGGTACCGAGACCCCGCCGCCCGGCGCCGAGATCCTGCGCGGACTCACCCTGCCCGGGCTGGCCAACGCCCACTCCCATGCCTTCCACCGCGCCCTGCGCGGCACCGTCCAGGTCGGCTCCGGCACCTTCTGGACCTGGCGCGAGGTCATGTACGCCACCGCCGACCGGCTCACCCCGGACAGCTACCACGCCCTCGCGCGGGCGGTGTACGCGGAGATGGCGCTGGCCGGCATCACCGCCGTCGGTGAGTTCCACTACGTCCACCACGCCCCCGGCGGCACCCCCTACGCCGACCCCAACGCCATGGGGGAGGCGCTGATCGCGGCGGCCGCCGACGCCGGTATCCGCATCACCCTCCTCGACACCGCCTACCTCTCCTCCGGCTTCGGCCAGCCGCCCAACCGGCACCAGCTCCGCTTCTCCGACGGCACCGCGGACGCCTGGGCGGAACGCTGTTCAGTTCTCAAGGAACGGGATCACGCGCGGATCGGGGCGGCGATTCACTCCGTGCGGGCCGTGCCCGCCGAGCAGTTGGCGACCGTCGCCGGGTGGGCCGAGGAGCGGCGCGCCCCGCTCCATGTGCATCTGTCGGAGCAGACCGCCGAGAACGAGGCCTGCCACGAGGTCCACGGCTGCACCCCGACCCAGCTCCTCGCCCTCCACGGCGTCCTGGGCCCGCGCACCACCGGCGTGCACAACACCCACCTGACGGCCGAGGACATCTCCCTGATCGGCGGCAGCGGCACCGGCACCTGCATGTGCCCGACCACCGAACGGGACCTCGCCGACGGCATCGGCCCCGCCGTGGCCCTGCAGAACGAGGGCTCCCCGCTCTCCCTCGGCTCCGACAGCCACGCCGTCATCGACCTGCTGGAGGAGGCGCGCGCCATGGAGCTCAACGAGCGCCTGCGCTCGCGCACCCGGGGTCACTGGACGGCGGCGGCCCTGCTGCGGGCTGCCTCCGCCGACGGCCACGCGGCCCTCGGCTGGGACGACACGGGCACCCTGGAGGCGGGCGCCCGCGCCGACTTCACGACGATCGCGCTCGACTCGGTCAGAACGGCGGGGCCGCTGCCGCGGCTCGGCGCCGAGACGGCCGTATTCGCGGCGACCGCGGCGGACGTACGGCACACGGTCGTGGCGGGACGGCACATCGTGCGCGACGGCGCCCACCAGCTCGTACCCGATGTGCCGCAGGCCCTGTCGCGTGCGGTCGAAGCCCTGCGCTCCTGACGACGACCCACGAGGACACGATGAGCAGCACCGTCATCAGCAACATCGCCACGCTGGTCACCAACGACCCCTCCCTAGGTGACAACTCCCCCCTCGGACTGGTCCAGGACGCGGCCGTCGTCATCGAGGGCGACCGGGTCGTGTGGACCGGTGAGTCAAGCAAAGCACCCGCCACTGACAATCGGGTCGACGCCGGCGGCCGGGCGGTCCTGCCGGGGTTCGTGGACTCCCACTCCCACCTGGTCTTCGCGGGCGACCGCACCCAGGAGTTCAACGCCCGTATGTCCGGCCGCTCCTACTCCGCGGGCGGCATCCGCACCACGGTCGCGGCGACCCGGGCGGCCACGGACGCCGAGCTGGAGGCCAACCTCACCCGCTACCTCGACGAGGCGCTGCGCCAGGGCACCACGACCTTCGAGACCAAGTCCGGCTACGGCCTGACCGTTCAGGACGAGGCCCGCGCCCTGCGCATCGCCGCCGCCCATACCGACGAGGTCACCTACCTCGGCGCCCACATCGTCTCCCCGGACCTGGCCGACGACCCGGCCGCCTATGTCGCCCTGGTCACCGGGGAGATGCTGGACGCCTGCGCGCCGTACGCCCGCTGGATCGACGTGTTCTGCGAGAAGGGCGCCTTCGACGGCGACCAGGCCCGCGCGATCCTCACCGCGGGCAGGGCCAAGGGCCTGCACCCGCGCATCCACGCCAACCAGCTCTCCTACGGCCCCGGCGTCCGGCTCGCCGTCGAGCTGGACGCGGCCAGCGCCGACCACTGCACCCACCTCACCGACGCCGACGTCGACGCCCTGGCCAGTGGGAACACCGTCGCCACGCTGCTGCCCGGCGCCGAGTTCTCCACCCGCGCCGAGTGGCCGGACGCCCGGCGGTTGCTGGACGCGGGGGTGACCGTGGCGCTGTCCACCGACTGCAACCCCGGCTCGTCCTTCACCTCGTCGGTGCCCTTCTGTATCGCGCTCGCCGTGCGGGACATGGGCATGACCCCGGACGAGGCGGTCTGGTCGGCCACCGCGGGCGGCGCCGCGGCCCTGCGCCGCACGGACGTCGGCCGGATCGTCCCGGGCGCCCGCGCCGACCTCACGCTGCTGGACGCCCCGAGCCATGTGCACCTGGCCTACCGGCCGGGCGTACCGCTGGTCACCGGGGTGTGGCGGCGCGGCGAGCGCGTGGTCTGACCGGGGGCCTGCTCACCCGGTCCGCCACCGCTGTTCCGCGTCCCCGTTCTCCTCCTCCAGGGCCAGTGCCCCGCTGCCGACCGGCGTCACCGCGTGGCCGGGGGCGATACCGGGCCGGATGAAGCCGCGGGAGTCCACCGCGAACCGCAGGTTCTGCCCCTTGTCCCCGTTCACCGAGTCGCACGCCCAGATGCCGACGCCGCGCTCCACCGAGCCCCGGCTGTCCAGGCAGAACTCGGGGTCCGCGTACGACTGCACCACGCCCCGTCCGGCATCCACCCGCCACCGCTGGGTGGGGGCGGACGAGCAGGGCGCCGTGATGACGTCGGTCCCCTTCTCGAACTCGCCGTCGCGCACGTCCAGGCACAGCCCGCTGGAGTGGTTCACCACGAGCGCGTACGAGCCGCCGGGCGGCCGGAACGGCGGCGTGGGGGAGGGGGCGGCCGAACTCCGGGTCGGGGAGGGCGATTTCGACGGCGAGCGGCCGGGGGAGGGGGAGGACGAGGGCGACGGGGTCGCGGACACCGTCGCCGTCACGGTCACCGGCGGCGCGTCCACCGGGGTGCCGGAGCCGATCGAACTCACCGGTTCCTGGCCGTCGTCGGAGGACCCCGACCGCGCCACGATCAGGACCAGCAGCGGCACCAGCGCCACTCCGAGCGCCGCCGACACCAGCACGGACCGCCGGGACGGCGACCAGGCGGCGGCCGGAGTGCGGGTGCGGGGTGCACGGGGCGCGGGCTCGTCCCGCACGTACAGGGCGCCCGCCCAGGGCAGCAGGCCCTCCGCGAGGGCGCGGCGCGGGTCGTCGCGCAGGGCGCAGAGCTCCTCGTGGGCGGTCGTACAGGTCGCGCAGCGGGCCATGTGGGCCCGCAGATCGGCGCTGACGCGGGGGTTGTCGGGGCGGACCGACTCCTCGATCAGCCGGTGGAAGTCGCGGCAGTCGGGGTCGGCGGAGGCCGTCAGGCGGGCGTGCAGCACCGCGCGGGCCAGCTGCTGGAGCGCGGCGGCGGTGTCATGGGCGACGTCCGCGCCGGTCAGGCCCAGGAAGGCGGCGGTGCGCTCGTCCGGTTCGCGCTCCACGACGGCGTACCAGAGCAGGCCCCGCGCGCGGGCGGGCAGCGACTGGAAGGCGCCCAGCAGGGGCGGCACAGGCCCGTCCGGGCCCGCCGTGCTGAGTACCAGCAGCAGCCCGGAGTCCAGCCCCGCCACCCGCTCGTCCGCCGCCCAGGAGACGGCCAGCCGCCCGGTGAGCAACAGGAGCCGGTGCCGCCAGGGCCCGCCGGGGTCGACGCCGCGGGCCGTCTCCCGGGCCGCGAGGGCGAAGACCTGGCCCGCGAGCTGCCGGGCCGCGGAGTCGGTGGTGGTGCAGAGCCGGGCGTAGGCCAGTACGGCGGGCCGGTGGCGGGCGCGCAGCTCCTGGAGTCCGCGGTAGGCGGTGGCGGAGTCGGCGCGCAGCAGTTCGGTCAGCCGTGCGTCGGTCGCGCCGTGGTCGGCCCACATCATGAACCCGCCTCCTCATGAGCCGCCGTATCCGCCGGTGATCCGGTGCTACCGGCGGGTACGACGGCTCATAGTGAAGGAAGGGGGGCCGTGAGGAAAGAGTTTCCGTGGGTAACCCATGGGACGCCGAGGGGCCTACTCCTCCAGGGTCAGTCCCTTGCGCAGACGCACCAGTGTCCGTGACAGCAGCCGTGAGACATGCATCTGCGAGATGCCCAGTTCCTCGCCGATCTCCGACTGGGTCATGCCCGCGACGAACCGCAGGGAGAGGATCTTGCGGTCCCGGGGCGGGAGCCCGGCGATCAGGGGCTTCAACGACTCGACGTACTCGATGCCTTCGAGCCCGTGGTCCTCGTAGCCGATCCGGTCGGCGAGCGCGCCTTCGGCGTCGTCCTCCTCCGGCTGGGCGTCCAGCGAGGAGGCGGTGTAGGCGTTGGAGGCGGCCATGCCCTCGACGACCTCGTCGTTGGTCAGTCCGAGGCGTTCGGCGAGCTCGGCCACCGTCGGGGCGCGGTCGAGCTTCTGGGCCAGTTCGTCGCCTGCCTTGGCGAGGTCGAGCCGGAGTTCCTGGAGGCGGCGCGGGACGCGCACGGACCAGGAGGTGTCCCGGAAGAAACGCTTGATCTCGCCCACGATGGTGGGCATCGCGAAGGTGGGGAACTCCACTCCGCGGCTGAGCTCGAACCGGTCGATCGCCTTGATCAGGCCGATGGTCCCGACCTGGATGATGTCCTCCATGGGCTCGCTGCGCGAGCGGAACCGGGAGGCGGCGAACTTGACCAGCGCGAGGTTGAGTTCTACGAGCGTGTTGCGGACGTAGGAGTATTCGTGGGTCCCTTCCTCCAGCGACTCCAGCCGCTCGAAGAGGGTCTTGGACAGGGCCCGTGCGTCCACCGGGCCGACCTCGTCGAAGGGCGGTATCTCCGGGAGTCCGGCGAGGACGTCGTCCTGCTCGATGGGAGCCAGATGTTCCGGGGGGGTTGTCGACGTCGCCTGTTCGGTATGCGGGGCGTCGAGCCGGGGTGACATGATGTCCTCCATCGTTCTCGGCATATGGCTGCCGAAGCCATCAGGTGCACTGCGGTGTGCGGCGCCTCCAAAGCCGGCCGTGTCGGTTGTGTGTCCCTACTAGCCCTACCCGCTTTCCCGAGATCACCGCAAGTGTGTTCTGTGGTGAAATGTCCGTTTGTGTGTGGATGTTCGGGTGTCGAAGGGCGGGTGGAGGGCGTAATGTGCGAGGGCGTCAGTCAGCCACGACCTCGGGAGTGAGAGACGGCATGGACCGCGGGACAGTCGGCAATGCACAGTCCGGCCGGCTTCTGGTGGAGGTGCGGGAAGAGGGCTCAAGCGCCGTGGTGACCGTGGTGGGTGAGTTGGATCACCACACCGCCGATCTGTTGCGTGAGCCACTCGACGAGAGCCTCGCCAAGGGCTTCAGCAGACTGGTCGTCGACTGCGGGCGTCTGGACTTCTGCGACTCCACCGGACTCAACGTGCTGCTCGGCGCGCGTCTGAAGGCGGAGGCCGCCGGAGGCGGCGTGCACCTCGTCGCGATGCAGCCCGTGGTGGCGCGGGTCTTCGAGATCACCGGGGCCGATGCGGTCTTCACCGTCCATGACAGCCTCGCGTCCGCCCTCCCCGACGAGGACGGCTGACCCGGCCGACGGCGGTCCGGGCACCGGCCCGTGCCGCCACATCCGGAACACCGCTCCCCGTACGCACGGGATTCGTGCCGAATACGGGGGTGTTCCACCGGACGGCCCGGGCAGGAGTCATCCTGGACATGTCGCTGTCACAGCGACGAGAACCGTGACCGGACCTGTACGGACCTCTTCCATCGTGAACTGGTGAATCGGTGAGGTGAAGCGCTGATGAGCACCACCCGGCCCTGCTCGCCGGGCGACCGCGGCCCCGAGCCCAGCGGCGCTTCCGGGACGCCCGAAGCGGACCCGGCCGCCGTCCCGCCCGCGGAACCGGTGGACCGGCCGGTGACCGGACCGCAGGTCCGCACCCTGAGCCTGGACGGGCAGAGCGGTGTCGTGCCGCTCGCCCGCGACTTCACCCGGCAGGCCCTGTACGCCTGGGGCTGGCTGCCCGCCGCCACCGCCGACCAGCGCGCGGCGGCCGAGGACGTCCTGCTCGTCGTCTCCGAGCTGGTCACCAACGCCTGTCTGCACGCCGAGGGCCCCGACCGGCTCCGGATCACCTGCGACAACAAGGTGATCCGGCTGGAGGTCTCCGACCGCGGCACCGGCCAGCCCGCGCCCCGCACCCCGCACCGCGCGGGCCGCCCCGGCGGGCACGGCATGTTCATCGTGCAGCGGCTCTGCCTGGACTGGGGTGTCGTACGGGCCCCGGGTGTCGCGGGCAAGACGGTCTGGGCGGAGCTGGGCGCTCCGGCCTGAGCCGTCCCCGGCCTCGCGCATCCCCACAGTTCCGACACGCACTGTGTCTTCCTTCCTCCGGGCCCCGGGCGTACCTTGACGGCCGATCTGATGTGCCGTCAGGAACGAGAGGGAGCGGAACCGTGTCGTACCGGAAACGAACCGCCGCGCTCGCGTCCGTCGCGGCCCTGGCCGGGTCGGCGGTGCTGATGGCCGCCCCCGCCGCCCGCGCCGAGGTCGTGGACGTCAACTACCAGTGCAAGACCCCGATCGGCGACAAGAGCGCCGTCTCGCCCATCGACATCAAGGGGGTGCCGAGCGGCGACGGCTACAAGGTCACCATGTCCTGGCAGAAGGGCGTCTCCTCCAGCCCGGTGGAGCTCGGCAAGGGCGCGATGAACCCGAGCGCCACCATCGAACTCGGCGGCGCGGACAGCGGCACGCTGCAGGTGTCGGGCCCGGCCAACCAGGAGGCCGTCCCGGCCAACACCCCCATCAAAATCAACGACCTGACGGGCACCTACACCCCGAAGAAGTCCGGCAAGGTCACCTTCACGCCCGGTGTGCTCACCATCAAGGCGCTCGGGACGACGACCACCTGCACCCCCTCCAACAGCCCCGGCCCCGCCCTCACCCTCGATGTGAAGGCCGCGGCCGGCTCGGGCGGCGGCACCCCCCAGTCCGGCACCGGCTCAGACTCCGGCGGCGAACTCCCGCAGACCGGCCCCGAGGACTCGGCGATCGCCCTGGCCACCCTCGGCGGCACCGTCCTGCTCACGGGCGCGGCGGGCACCCTGTGGCTGACCCGGCGGAACCGGACCGTACGGCACTGAGGGCGGCGCGCCCGGCGCTCTCGACCACCCCGGACCAGCGTTGGAGCCGCCCATGTCGCCGACCGCCCGTGTCCTCCT
The DNA here is from genome assembly GCF_900091315.1 of Streptomyces sp. DI166. Taxonomy (GTDB): domain Bacteria; phylum Actinomycetota; class Actinomycetes; order Streptomycetales; family Streptomycetaceae; genus Streptomyces; species Streptomyces fuscus. The sequence goes on along the minus strand of NZ_FLSP01000029.1, from coordinate 19,895 downwards.
GCCCGCCCTGCTGCTCCTGCCGTGCGCCGCCCCGGCCATGGCCGCCGACGGCGGCTGGTCCGTGGCGCCCGCGGGCGGCGGGCGGCCCTCCTTCTACGCCGAGGGCGCGCCCGGGACGGCCGTGGAGGACACGGTGTCGGTGACCAACCGGGGCGGGACGCCGCTCACCGTCAGCCTGTCCGCCACCGGCGCCCGGATCGGCCTCGCCCGCTCCGAGGTCCGCGTCCCGGCCCGCACCCGCGCCGACATCCCCTTCACGGTGACCGTCCCGGACACCGACCGCTCGGCCCGCCTCGTCGCCCGCGCCCCGGACGGCACCTCCCGCACGGTCGCCCTGCACCTGCGCGCCGAGGTCCCGAGACTGTCGGCACTGACGGTCGAGCACGTACGGGTCGACGGCGGCGGCATCACGTACGAGGTCGTCAACCGCGGCACCACCGCCCTCCACCCCCGCCTGGCGATCCGCGCCGACGGTCTCTTCGGCCCGGTCCTGGACCGCCCCGCACGCCCGCTGCCCGCCGAACTCGCCCCGGGTGAACGCCTCAGGCTGACCGAACCCTGGCCCGACCGCCCGACCCTGAACGCCCTCGACATCCGCCTCACGGCAACCGCCGGGGGAGGAGCCCACGACACGGCACACACGTCGGCCCGGTTCGTCCCCTGGGAACCGGTGGCGGGCGTGACGGCCGCCGCGGCCCTCCTCGCCGTACGGCACCGCAGACGCCGTACCCGCAGGACCGCCGAACCACCCCATCAGGACGCCGAGTTGACGGGAGCGTCGAAGTGAACGGCAAGGTGCGGATCCCGGCGCTGCTCGCCCTGCTGCTCCTGGTGCTGTCGGTGGCACCGGTCGCGTCCGCCGCCGACCGGCCCACCGTGAAGCTGTCCGCCGCGCAGGCGGGCACGGGGGGCTCGATCACCGTCAGCGGTGAGGGGTGGCGGGCGCGGGCGTTGCTGATGATCCTGATCTGCGGGCAGTCGGTGCCCTCCTCCGGTGTGACCGGCGGCACCAACTTCTGTGCCAACGCCGACGGCAGGGCCGTGACGACGGACGCCGAGGGACGGTTCAGCCGGAAACTGCCGGTGGCCGAACCGCCCGTGCCCTGCCCCTGCGTGGTGCACGTGGCCACCGTGCAGGGCGCCGGGGCGGAGGCCGACGCCGCCTTCCAGGTCGCCGGGCACGCCGTGGAACCGCTGCCCGCGGACGCGGCCGGGGGACGCCTCTCCGTCCTCACCGACACCCGCCTGGACGGTTCCAGCGGCCTGCTGACCTGGTTCGGCGCCCCGCCCGTCCGCACCCTGGTCTTCACCGTCGGCAACGTCGGCACCGCGCCCGTGAAGAACCCGCTGTTCCACGTCGGCACCTCCCACGGGGTGTTCGCCCCCGAATGGCAGGAGCACCAGTGGCGCGGCACTGTCCCGCCCGGCGGCAGGGCCCGCGTCGAACTGCCCGTGGAACTCTCCGCCGGGGCCCACGGCGACTACACCGTCTCGCTGAAGTACGGCGGCAAGGTGATGGCCGAACAGCCCTGGGGCGTGGGCCGCCCCTGGGGCGTGACCTTGTTCTGGATCCTGGTCTGCCTGGTCGTCCCCGCCGCGGTGTTCCGCGTCGGCATGGCGGTGGTGGACCGGATACGGCCCCGGCCGCGCGTCCGCCGCGGCGTGCCGCGCCTGCCCGAACTCGCCCTGCGCCTGCCGGGGTTGAGGCCCCGCGAGCAGGCCAGGCACGCCATGTCCTCGACCCTGCCGTGGTTCACCCCCGACTCCGATCCGGGCACGGCGGGCCGGCTCTCCGCACCGCACGACGAAAGCCCGACGAGTCCGAAGGCTCCGACGAGTCCGTCGACTCCCACCAGGAAGGGACCCCCGTGAGCAAGCGAAGGAGAGCCGCCGCGGCCGTCGCGGCCGCACTGCTGCTGGGCCTGGCCGCGAGCCCGGCCCACGCGGCGGAGGTGTCGTACGCCACCGAGTGCGTCCCGCCCGCGATCTCGGGGCTGCCGCCGGTCAAGGGCACCACGAAGGTGGAGATCACCGCGCCCGCCACGGCCGAGGTCGGCGACGAGGTCGAGGTCGTCTGGAAGTTCGTCCAGGCCGCCTCGAAGAACCCCGACCTGATCGACCTGCCCGCCGACTCGGTGCAGCCCGGCGGCACGCTCAAGGCGTCCGGCGCGCAGAGCGCGGACCTCGCCATGCGCGGGCCGCGGGAGAACCCGCCGATTCCCAAGGGCGGCGCGATGGTGCTGTCCGACATGAGGGGCACGCTGAAGCTGACGGCGCCCGGCGAGGTGACGCTGACGCCGGACGCGTACGCCATCAACGCGCTGTCGACGGACACCAAGTGCGCGCCGGAGGAGACGGTGGAACCGGCGGCGACGATCAAGGTGACCGAGGCGGGGGAGTCCCCGTCACCGACCCCCACCCCGACTCCCACGCCGACTCCCACTCCCTCGCCGTCGCAGCCGAGTCCGACCCCCTCCGAGACCGTCGACGACCCCGGGCAGACCGACTTCACCGGCAAGGAGGTCCAGGTCCCCTACGCCTGCAAGACGCCCATCGGTGACAGGAACGCCGTCTCACCCGTGCGGATCGACGCCCGGAAGAACGGCGGGAGCTTCGACCTCACCGTGCAGTTCGAGAAGTCGGTGATGGACAGCCCCGCCGAGATCCCCGCGGGCTCGGTCAAGCCCTCGATGGAGGTGGTCCTCGGCGGCGCCGACAAGGGCACGGTCCATGTCGAGGGCCCTGTGAACGCCGAGCCGATCAAGGCGGGCGACCCGATCGAGATCCCGGACCTCAAGGGCACCTACAAGCCGGGGGCCGACGGTGAGTCGACCCTCGCGCCGGGCGTCCTGACCGTGCAGGCCCTGGGCACCACGACGACCTGCACACCGGAACGCACGGAGGTCTCGCTGACCCTGGACACGACCGAGCAGGAGGGCGGCGCGTCGGGCGGCGGGTCCACCGGGTCGGGCGGCGGCAGCGGCGGTACGACGCCGGACGGCGGCCTGGCGGAGTCGGGCGCAGCGGGCGACGGCGCGCTCAGGGCGCTGGGGCTGGTCGCGGGCACGGCGGTGCTGCTGGGCGCGGCGGTGTTCACGTTCCTGCCGGGCCGCAGGGCCCGCTGAGACGCGACGGGGCCGCCGCGACCCGTACGGATCACGGCGGCCCCGGCAGCCCGGTGGGGATACGTCAGTTGACGCTGCCCATGAGCTCCTTGACGCGCTTGCGGTACATCCACACCGCGACACCGGCGGCCACGGCGAGGGTGGCCTCCAGGGCGACGACACCCGTCTTGTTCAGGTCCACGCCCGCGATGGAGAGCAGACCGGTGGTCGCGTCACCGGCGGTGACGGCGAGGAACCAGACACCCATCATCTGGGAGGCGTACTTGGCGGGCGCCATCTTCGTCGTCACCGACAGACCCACCGGGGACACCAGCAGCTCACCGACGGTCTGCACGAAGTAGATCGCCACCAGCCACATCGCGGCCGCCTTGTGACCGCCCTCGGCGATCGACAGCGGGGCGAGGAAGAGGAAGAAGGACGCGCCGACCAGGACCAGACCCGAGGCGAACTTCACGATCGTGCTCGGCTCCTTGCCGCGCCGGTTCAGCGCGAGCCAGACCCAGGCGAAGACCGGGGCCAGGGCCATGATCAGGACCGGGTTGACCGACTGGTACCAGGAGACCGGGAAGTCCCAGCCGAGGACGCTGTTCTCGGCGGAGGAGTCGGCGAAGATCGACAGGGTCGAGCCGCCCTGGTCGTAGATCATCCAGAAGACGGCGGCGGCGACGAAGAACCACAGGTACGCCGACATCGACTTCTGCTCGCGGCTGTCCAGCTCCTTGTCGCGCTTGATGCGGACCAGGACCAGCGTCGGGATGATCACGCCGAGCAGGGTCAGCGGGACCAGGATCCAGTTCAGGGTGTAGCTGCCGGAGAAGCCGACGATCGCGTAGAAGACCACGGCGATACCGGCCCAGATCGCGGCCTTGCGCAGGGTGCTGCTCTTCTCGTCCACGGACAGCGGCTTGGGGACGACGCTGGAGCGCGGGGAGAGGTTGCGGCTGCCGATCAGGAACTGGGCGAGGCCGAGCGCCATGCCGAGCGCGGCGAGCGCGAAGCCCAGGTGCCAGTTCACGTTCTCGCCGATGGTGCCGATGATCAGCGGGGCGGCGAAGGCACCGAGGTTGATGCCCATGTAGAACACGGTGAAGCCACCGTCGCGGCGCGGGTCGTCCGGGCCGTCGTAGAGGTGGCCGACCATCGTGGAGATGTTGGCCTTCAGCAGACCCGAGCCTATGGCGACCAGGCCGAGACCGGCGTAGAAGGTGCCCGAGGAGGGCAGGGCCAGCGTGAGATGGCCGAGCATGATCACCGCACCGGCGACCGCGACGGTCCTGCGCGGCCCCCAGACCCGGTCGCCGAACCAGCCGCCGGGCATGGCGAGCAGGTACACCAGCGACAGGTACACGGAGTAGATCGCGGTGGCGGTGGCCGCGTCGAGGTGGAGACCACCCGGCGCCACGAGGTAGAGCGGGAGCAGTGCCCTCATGCCGTAGTAGGAGAAACGCTCCCACATCTCGGTCATGAAGAGAGTGGCCAGTCCGCGGGGGTGGCCGAAGAAGGTCCTCTCGGAACCGGGGGTGCCCCGGGTGGCCGAGTCCTTCGTCAGGCTGGACGCCATGGTGGTTCCTTGCTGGTCGGGACGCGCGGGTGGAGCGTTGCGCGCCCGGTGGGGGGCGGCCGGCACCGGCGGGCCGGCCGTCCACCCCACGCCCTGGGGGGAGTCCGCTCCGGATCGCGGAGCGAGGGACGCCGACCACCGGGATCCACGCCCCTGGTGAGGGGCCCGGCCACAGGTCATTCCTTTCGAGGCCGGTCGCGGTCGCGACCGGCCCGCACACAAAAGAGACCTTCAGCGTCATGTGTGTCGCCAAAGGTCCCCGTGGTGCTACAGGCGTTTGCATCACCATACGGCAGGACACTGCCTGATATGGAAGGACTTGAGACTGGAATCACAGGTGTCGCTGTAGCTGCGCACACCTATTCGAAGGCCTCGGCCCGGTCCCACCCTAGAGGTGTAGGTCTAGACCAAGGTAAGTGGCGGGTAGGGCCGAGGTGAGAATCACTCCCGGCCATCACCCTCCGGGTCCTGTCACGGGCGGACTACCATCAGCTCATGACCCGTGTACTGCTCGCCGAGGACGACGCGTCCATCTCGGAGCCGCTGGCCCGTGCACTGCGCCGGGAGGGCTACGAGGTCGAGGTGCGTGAGGACGGACCCACCGCGCTGGACGCCGGAATGCAGGGCGGCGTCGACCTCGTGGTGCTGGACCTCGGGCTGCCCGGCATGGACGGCCTGGAAGTGGCGCGGCGGCTGCGGGCCGAGGGGCACAGCGTGCCGATCCTCATCCTCACCGCGCGCGCCGACGAGGTGGACACCGTGGTCGGGCTCGACGCGGGCGCCGACGACTACGTCACCAAGCCGTTCCGGCTCGCCGAACTGCTCGCCCGGGTACGGGCCCTGCTGCGGCGCGGCGCCGCGGAACCGCAGCAGCCGCCGGCCACCCACGGGGTGCGGATCGACGTGGAGTCGCACCGGGCCTGGATGGGCGACGAGGAGCTGCAGCTCACCGCCAAGGAGTTCGACCTGCTGCGGGTGCTGGTGCGCGACGCGGGCCGGGTGGTCACCCGCGACCAGCTGATGCGCGAGGTCTGGGACACCACCTGGTGGTCCTCCACCAAGACCCTCGACATGCACATCTCCTGGCTGCGCAAGAAGCTCGGCGACGACGCGGCGAACCCGCGCTACATCGCCACCGTGCGAGGCGTGGGCTTCCGGTTCGAGAAGAGCTAGAAGAGCCGAGTGTACGAATCCACCAGCCGTAGACCGACCAGCCGTAGTACGGGTCCATGCGCCGCCGACTGATCCAGTCCACGCTCGCCGTGGTGCTCGTGGTGATCGCCGTGTTCGGGGTCTCCCTCGTCATCGTGGAGACCCGCACCATCAGCAGCACCGCGCAGGAGCGGGTGGAGTCCGAGGCGGTACGGCTCGCCTCCATCGTCGACAGCAGGCTGCTCGCGACCGGGGCGGTCACCGCGGACATGCTGAGCGACCAGGTGCCCGAGGACCGGTACGCGGTCATCCGGGTGCCCGGCGAGCGGCCCATCGCGATCGGCGAGAAGCCGGACGGCGACACCATCACCGCCACCCGCAAGGGCCGGGAGGGCGAGACGGTCACCGTCATGGAACCCCGCTCCGCGGTGACCCGTGAGGTCGGGCGGACGCTGCTGATCATCGGGGCGGTGGCGCTGCTCGCGGTGATCGCGGCGGTGCTGCTGGCGCTGCGCCAGGCCAACCGGCTCGCCTCCCCGCTCACCGACCTCGCCGAGACCGCCGAACGGCTCGGCTCCGGGGACCCCAGGCCGCGGCACAAGCGGTACGGCGTCCAGGAGCTGGACCGGGTGGCGGACGTGCTGGACGCCAGCGCGGAGCGGATCGCGCGGATGCTGACGGCGGAACGGCGGCTGGCCGCGGACGCCTCCCACCAGCTGCGCACACCGCTCACGGCGCTGTCGATGCGGCTGGAGGAGATCACCCTCACCGACGACCCGGACACGGTGAAGGAGGAGGCCACCATCGCGCTGACCCAGGTGGAACGCCTCACGGACGTGGTGGAACGCCTGCTGACCAACTCCCGCGACCCGCGCACCGGCTCCGCGGTCACCTTCGACCTCGATGAGGTCATCCAGCAGCAGCTCGCCGAGTGGCGCCCGGCGTACCGCAGCGCGGGCCGCGCCATCGTCAGCTCCGGCAAACGCCACCTCCAGGCCGTGGGCACGCCCGGCGCGGTGGCCCAGGTGCTGGCGGCCCTGATCGAGAACAGCCTCATGCACGGCGGCGGCACGGTGGCGCTGCGCACCCGGGTCACCGGCAACCAGGCGGTCATCGAGGTCACCGACGAGGGCCCCGGCGTCCCGGCCGACCTGGGCGCCCGCATCTTCGAGCGCGCGATCAGCGGCCGCAACAGCACGGGCATCGGCCTGGCGGTGGCCCGGGACCTCGCGGAGGCGGACGGCGGCCGTCTGGAAATGCTCCAGGCCACACCCCCGGTCTTCGGCCTGTTCCTCTCCCGCACCCCGACCAAGCCGTCGGACCCGGCGACCCCGACGGTGCGCTAGCTAGCGGCGGGTCGCCGCGGCGGGCTGGGCCTTCGGGGAGCGCGGCTGGTTCAGGAGCGGTTCTTCCGCCGGTTCCGGAGCCGGGAGGGCGCGGAAGACCCAGGTGCGGTACGACCAGAAGCGGAACAGGGTCGCCACGGCGATGCCCAGGAACTTGAAGACGTTGCTCTGCAGCGGGGTGTCCCAGCCGAAGCCGTACGTGGCGATGTACAGCACACCGTTCTCGATGATCAGGCCCGCGCCGCTGAACAGCAGGAACAGGCTCATCTCCCGGGTGCGGCCGGACTTGTCGCGGTCACGGTAGGTGAAGTACCGGAACCCGACGTAGTTGAAGGCGATCGCCACCACCGTCGCGATGACGCTGGCGCGGACGACCTGGAGGTCGGTGACATGGCGCACAAAGTTGAAGACGCCGAGGTTGACCAGCAGCCCGGCCCCGCCCACGGCGCCGAATTTGGCGACCTCGTGCGCGTAGCGCCGCAGCAGCCCGGAGGAACCACGTCCCATGGAGTGAAAGCCCCCGTCCGTCGGTTTGGTCAACCAAGCCATGCTAACCACCGGGGTACCCGATTGCCTGTGGACCAGCGCACAGGGCCGGCCCGGAGGACCGGCCCAGGACCGGCCCGGAGGACCGGCCCACAGGGCCGGAGCGGCCGCGAAACCGGGCGCTCCGGAACGGCCGATACCCTAGGGGCGTGACGTTCCCGGTAGTCGGCATGGTCGGCGGGGGCCAGCTCGCTCGTATGACACACGAGGCAGGCATCCCGCTGGGCATCAGGTTCAAGCTCCTCAGTGACACCCCTCAGGATTCCGCGGCGCAGGTCGTCAGCGATGTCGTCATCGGCGACTACCGCGACCTGGACACGCTGCGCGACTTCGCGCGCGGGTGCGATGTGATCACCTTCGATCACGAACACGTGCCCACCGAGCACCTCAGGGCCCTGGAGGCCGACGGCATCCCCGTCCGCCCCGGCCCCGAGGCGCTGGTGCACGCCCAGGACAAGGGGGTGATGCGGGCCAGGCTCGACGCCATCGGTGTGCCGTGCCCACGCCACCGCATCGTCGCCGACCCCGCGGACGTGGCCCGCTTCGCGGCCGAGGGCGACGGCTTCCCCGTGGTCCTGAAGACCGTGCGCGGCGGCTACGACGGCAAGGGCGTGTGGGTCGTGGACTCCGTCGAGGAGGCCGAGGCCCCCTTCAGGGCGGGTGTGCCCGTCCTCGCCGAGGAGAAGGTCGACTTCGTCCGCGAGCTGGCCGCCAACGTCGTGCGCTCCCCGCACGGCCAGGCCGTCGCCTACCCGGTCGTGGAGTCCCGCCAGGTCGACGGCGTCTGCGACACCGTGATCGCCCCGGCCCCCGACCTCGACGAGGCCCTCGCCCTCAAGGCCGAGGAGATGGCCCTGACCATCGCCAAGGAGCTGGGCGTCGTCGGCCACCTCGCCGTGGAGCTGTTCCAGACCCGCGACGGCCGCGTCCTGGTCAACGAACTGGCGATGCGCCCGCACAACTCCGGTCACTGGACCCAGGACGGCGCGATCACCAGCCAGTTCGCCAACCACGTCCGGGCCGTCCTCGACCTCCCGCTCGGCGACCCGCGCCCCCGCGCCCCGTGGACCGTGATGGTCAACGTCCTCGGCGGCGACTACCCGGACATGTACTCCGCGTACCTGCACTGCATGGCCCGCGACCCCCGGCTGAAGATCCACATGTACGGCAAGGACGTGAAGCCCGGCCGCAAGGTCGGCCACGTCAACACCTACGGCGACGAGCTGGACGACGTGCTGGAGCGCGCCCGTCACGCAGCCGGATACCTGAGAGGCACGATCACCGAATGAGCCCGGTTGTAGGCATCGTCATGGGGTCGGACAGCGACTGGCCGGTCATGGAGGCCGCCGCCCAGGCGCTGGACGAGTTCGAGATCGACTACGAGGTCGACGTCGTCTCCGCGCACCGCATGCCGCGCGAGATGATCGGCTACGGCGAGCAGGCCGCCGAGCGCGGACTGAAGGTGATCATCGCGGGCGCGGGCGGTGCCGCCCACCTGCCCGGCATGCTCGCCTCCGTCACCCCGCTCCCGGTCATCGGTGTGCCGGTGCCGCTGAAGTACCTCGACGGCATGGACAGCCTGCTCTCCATCGTGCAGATGCCGGCCGGTGTCCCGGTCGCCACCGTCTCGGTCGCCGGCGCCCGCAACGCCGGACTGCTCGCGGTGCGGATGCTCGCCGCGCACGACGAGGAACTCCTCGGCCGGATGAAGGAGTTCCAGCAGGAGCTCAACGACCAGGCCACCGAGAAGGGCAGACGGCTGCGCACCAAGGTCGAGGGGTCCAGCGGCTTCGGCTTCGGCAAATGACGGCCCCGGACTCCGCGTCGGCGGAGCGGGCCCGGGAGCTGCTGCGCGAGTTCCCCGTGGTCGACGGGCACAACGACCTGCCCTGGGCGCTGCGCGAACAGGTCCGCTACGACCTCGACGCCCGTGACATCGCCGCGGACCAGTCCGCCCACCTGCACACCGACCTGGCCCGCCTGCGCGCGGGCGGGGTCGGCGCCCAGTACTGGTCGGTGTACGTCCGCTCGGACCTGCCCGACCCGGTGCCCGCGACGCTGGAACAGATCGACTGCGTACGGCAGTTGATCGACCGCCACCCGGCCGACCTGCGCGCCGCGCTGACCGCCGCCGACCTGGAGGAGGCGCGCCGGGAGGGCCGTATCGCCTCGCTGATGGGCGCGGAGGGCGGGCACTCGATAGCCAACTCCCTCGGCACCCTGCGCGGGCTGTACGCGCTCGGCGTCCGCTACCTCACGCTCACCCACAACGACAACGTCGACTGGGCGGACTCGGCGACCGACGAGCCGAAGGCGGGCGGGCTCACCGCGTTCGGCCACGAGGTCGTGAGGGAGATGAACCGGCTCGGCATGCTCGTCGACCTCTCCCATGTGGCGGCGACGACCATGCGGGACGCGCTGGACACCTCCACCGCGCCGGTGATCTTCTCGCACTCCTCCTCCCGTGCCGTCTGCGACCACCCGCGCAACATCCCCGACGACGTCCTGGAGCGGCTGCCCGCCAACGGCGGCATCGCGATGGTGACGTTCGTGCCGAAGTTCGTCCTCCAGGCCGCCGTCGACTGGACGGCCGCCGCCGACGACAACATGCGCGCCCACGGCTTCCACCACCTCGCCACCACTCCCGAGGCGATGAAGGTGCACCGCGCCTTCGAGGAGGCCCACCCGCGCCCCGTCGCCACCGTGGCCACGGTCGCCGACCACCTGGACCACATGCGCGAGGTGGCCGGCATCGACCACCTCGGCATCGGCGGCGACTACGACGGCACCGCGTTCACCCCCGAGGGCCTGAACGACGTCTCCGGCTACCCGCGCCTGATCGCCGAACTGCTCGACCGTGGCTGGTCCCGCTCCGACCTCGCCAAGCTGACCTGGCAGAACGCCGTACGGGTGCTGGGCGCGGCCGAGGACGTGGCCCGTCACCTCCAGTCGGTGCGCGCCCCGTCGAACGCGACGATCGAGTCACTGGACGGCGCGTCCGGCGCCTGATCCGGCAGGGCGGGGTAGTCGGTGTATCCGGCCGCCCCGCCCGTGTACATGAAGTACCGCTCCCGCACCGGGTTGAGCGGCGCGCCCCGGCGCAGCCGCACCACCAGGTCCGGATTGGCGAGGAAGGGCCGCCCCAGGGCGACGAGATCCGCCCCGCCCGCCAGCATCCGCTCCGCCCCCTCCCGTACCGCGTCCGTGGTCAGCCCGGTGAGCACCGGATTGCCGATCAGCGTGCCCGGCCAGGCGCCCCGCAGCTCCTTGAAGACGCGGCTGTCCGGGTCGGCGTACCCGATGTGCAGATACGCCAGGCCCAGCCCCCGCAGCCGCTCCAGCAGCGCCGGGTACAGCTCCTCGGTCTCGCCCTCGTCGATGCCGTTGACCGTGTTGCCGGGGGAGATCCGCAGCCCGGTCCGCACGGCGCCGATCTCCGCGGCCACCGCCTCGGTGACCTCGGCGGCGAACCGGACGCGGTTCTCGACGGTGCCGCCGTAGCGGTCGGTGCGCAGGTTGGTGTTGCGGGACAGGAACTGGTGCAGCAGATGGCCGTTGGCGGAGTGCACCTCGACGCCCTCGAAACCGGCGTCGAGCGCGTTACGGGCGGCGGAGGCGAAGTCGGCGACGGTGCCTGCTATTTGAGCGACTGTCAACTTACGCGGGACAACCGATGGTTGGTGCCCGCCGGGAGTGAAGATCGTCTCGGGCAGGGCCACCGGGGAGGGCGCGACCGGGACGAGTCCACTGGTCGCCGGATGCCCGACCCGGCCGCCGTGCTGGAGCTGCAGGAACATCCGCCCGCCCGCCGCGCCGACGGCGTCCGTCACCCGCCGCCAGCCCTTCACGTGCCGGGGCTCGTGGATCGCGGTGATGTTCGGGTACGTCTGCCCGACCGCGTTCGGCGTCGACGCCTCGGCGATGATCAGCCCGGCCGAGGCGCGCTGCGCGTAGTACTCGGCCATCAGATCAGTAGGGGTGCCGTCGGGCTCCGCCCGGTTCCGGGTGAGCGGGGCCATGACCAGGCGGTGGGGGAGGTCGAGGTGGCCGAGAACGGCCGGTGCGAAGAGATCGGTCCGTGTCATGGCCGTACCGTAGAAGCTGACACCAGTGTCAGATTCAAGCCCGGCCACGACCTACGGCGGAGGCGGACGTGCGGATCGGTGAACTGGCCCGGCGCACCGGCGTGAGCGTGCGCTCCCTGCGGTACTACGAGACCCAGGGGCTGCTGCGCAGCGACCGCACCCCAGGCGGACACCGCGAGTACGCGGAGGCCGCCGTGGACCGTGTGATCCGCATCCAGGAGCTGTACGCGGCCGGACTGCACAGCGACCGCGTCCGGCAGCTCCTGCCCTGTATGCGCGACGAGGACGGCGGCCCCTCCGCGATCGCCACGCCCCGGCTGGTCGCCGACCTCACCGTGGAACGGGACCGCATCGACCGCCAGATCGCCGATCTGATCCGCTCGCGGGACACCCTGGACGAGGTGATCCGGGCCGCCGAGGACGGGTGACGTACCCCCGAACGCCGCGCCCACCAGGAAGAACCCCGGCCCTCCGTGCGACGGTGACCGTACTCACGACGTACGGAGACCGCCATGGCCGACCTCCACGACGAACTGGACGAACTGCCGCTCGCCGAGCCCTTCGAGGCGGTACTGGTGGAGGGCGCCGACCCGCCCGCGGCCGAGCCGCCGGTGCCCGCGGCGGGCGGCCCGCTGGAGCGCGCGCACGCCCTGCTCGCCGCGCACCCCGTCGCCGACGGCTACAGCGGACTTCCCTGGGCGCTGCGCCATCTGCCCTGGTACGACCTGGAACTGGGCGAGAGCGCCGTCGACACCGATGTGCCGCGGCTGCGGCGCGGCCACGTCGGGGCCCTGTTCTGCTCACTGCACCTGCCCGAGGGGCTGGCCGCCGACCGGGCCGTCGCCGCCACCCTGGAACAGCTCGACCTGGTCCGCGCGGTGATCGCCGCCCACCCCGAGGGGCTGCGGCTCGCGCGCACCGCGGGCCAGGTCCTCGACGCCCGCAACTGCGGGCGCACCGCCGTGGTGCTGGGTCCGGCCACGGCCGCCGCGCTGGACGACTCGCTCGGCATCCTGCGCGTCCTGCACGGCCTGGGGCTGCGCATCCTCACGCTGGCCGGGACCTCGTGGGCGAGCGAGGCGGGGCTGACCCGGTTCGGGGAGGAGGTGGTCCGCGAGATGAACCGGCTCGGGGTGCTCGCCGACCTCTCCGGCGCCTCCGACGAGACGGTCGCCCGCGCGCTGGCCGCCTCCAAGGCCCCGGTGGTGTGCACCCGCTCCGCCGCCCGCGCCCTGCGCCCGCACCCCGCCAACCTCCCCGACGACCTGCTCGCCGGGCTGGGCGCGGCCGGCGGCCTGTGCATGGTGCCGCTGACCGCCGAGCAGACCGGGCCGACGGTCCGCGACGTCGCCGACCACCTCGACCACGTCCGCGCCGTCGCCGGCCCCGCGAGTGTGGGCCTGTCCGGCACCTACGACTCCGGCGCCGCCCACCCCCAGGACCTCCCCGACGCCTCCGGCTACCCCCGCCTGATCGCCGAACTCCTCCACCGAGGCTGGTCCGATTCCGACCTCACCCTCCTCACCTGGGGCAACGCCCAACGCGTTCTGCGCACAGCCGACTTCACAGCGAAGGCGGCCCAGCAGCGCAGAGAGCCGTCAACGGCCCGGATCGCGGAACTGGACGCCTAGGGCCTGTCGTTTGGATCAGCCTGGCTCTGATCGACGGTCCGTCGTGACTGAGCCGAGCGGGGGCGATGGGGGTGCCCCCGCGCGAGGTTGTTCGAGCGTGGGGGAGCGTGCAGCTGCAAGGCGGAGGAGGGAGTCGACGCGATGGGGGTCCCTCCCGCGCGAGCGAAGCCGAGCGTGGGGGAGTCGGCGACCGACGACAACGCGGCTGGGGGTCCCCCCTCTGGGGGAGTGCGTGCCAGACCCCGCGACGCCGGGATGATCCAAACGACAGGCCCTAGGGGGCATCCGCGGGGATTCGGCACAGGCAGAACGGATGCCCCGCCGGGTCCGTGTAGACCCGGAAGTCGTCCTCCGGGTCCTGTTCCCGGCGCAGCAGGCGGGCGCCCAGGGCCAGGACCCTGCGTTCGGCGGCGTCCACCTCCGCCCAGGTGGGCCCGGCGTCGAGGTCGAGGTGGAACTGCTGGGCGTTGTCGCCCTCGCGGGGCCAGGCCGGGGGCCGGAAGTCCGGCTCGCGGTTGAAGGAGAGCCGGGGGACGCCCGGCGCCCGTAGGACCACCCAGTCCTCCGCCTGCGCCTCAGGGGTGCCGCCCAGGACGGCCGCGTAGAACTCGGCGAGGGCGAGCGGATCGGGGCAGTCGATCACGACGGAGCGGAAACGGGCGACGGCCACGGCGGCCCCTTCCTCCGGCTCAGCCCGCGCAGAGGCAGAACGGGTGGCCCGCCGGGTCCGCGTAGACCCGGAACGTGCGGGTGCGGTCCTCCGTGTCCAGGGGCTTCGCGCCCAGGTCCAGGACGCCCTTCTCGGCCGTGTCCAGGTCGTCCACCTGGAGGTCGAGGTGGAACTGCTGGGAGTGCTCGGCCGAGGGCCACTTCGGCGGTACGAATCCGGGCGCCTCCTGGAAGGCGAGCTGCTTGCCGTCGGGCAGCTTGAGCTCCACCCACTCTCCCTGGTCGTTGATCGTGCCGCCGAGGACAGCGGCGTAGAACTCGGCGAGGGCGTGCGGTTCGGGACAGTCCAGGACGACGACGTCCAGGGTGGCGAGAGCCATGACTTCCTCCGCGTACTCGGGATGACGCGTTACCGGCACAGAGGTTCATCCGGTAACGCCGTTACTGCATACTCCCGCATTGGAGGTAACGTCGCAACCATGAACGCGCGCTCGCCCGCCCCTGGAGGGCTGGAACTCGTGGAGTCCCTGGTCAACACGCTGGACCTGGAATCGGGCGCCGACGCGCTGGACACGCCCGACGGCCGGGCGGGCCTGGGCCTGCGCGAGGACGAGGTACCGGCCGCGAAGGAGCTGCGCGAGTCACTGCGCGCCGCGCTCCTGGCCCACGCCGGACACCCCCCGCACCGCACGGTGACCCCGCTGACCGAACTGCTCGCCGCGGCCCCGCTGCGGCTGACCGTCGACCCCGCCGACGGCTCGGCGGCCCTCACCGCTGCCGACCCCCGCCCGCTGACCTCCCGCGTCGCCGCGGCGGTCGCCGAGTCACTGGTCGCGGGCACCTGGACCCGGCTGAAGGCGTGCGAGGCGGCCGACTGCCACTGGGCGTACTACGACCGCAGCCCCGCCGGGCGGGGTCGCTGGTGCTCCATGCAGGTGTGCGGGGCGCGGGCGAAGATGCGCAGGTACCGCGCCAAATAGAAGATGCGCCGGTACCGCGCCACATAACGGACGAATGGGGTGCTTGGGGACTCCAGGGCCACCACACAGCGATGTACGGCAGAATGCGGTAAGACGCCGTTTCGGCCGACTGAGCCTCGGCCGAAACGGCGTCGCCCTGCCTTCCGGCGCCGCCCGGCCGCCGTACGCCTACGCCGTGGGCCGCCCCATCGCCCGGTACGTCCAGCCCGCCGCCCGCCACCGGGCCGGGTCGAGGGCGTTGCGGCCGTCCAGGATCAGCCGGGTCGCCGCGGCCTCGCCGAGGGCCGCCGGGTCCAGCTCCCGGAACTCGCGCCACTCGGTCAGGTGCAGGACGACATCCGCGCCGCGCACCGCCTCCAGCGCGGAGTCGGCGTAGCCGAGGGTCGGGAAGATACGGCGGGCGTTGGCCATGCCCTTGGGGTCGTAGACCGTGACCTGGCCGCCCTGGAGATGGATCTGGCCCGCCACGTTCAGCGCGGGCGAGTCACGCACGTCGTCCGAGTCCGGCTTGAAGGTGGCGCCCAGCACCGCGACCCGCTTGCCGAGGAACGCCCCGCCGCCCAGCGCCTGCCGGGTCAGCTCCACCATCTGGCCGCGCTGGCGCATGTTGATGGAGTCGATCTCGCGCAGGAAGGTCAGCGCCTGGTCCGCGCCCAGCTCACCGGCGCGGGCCATGAACGCCCGGATGTCCTTGGGCAGACAGCCGCCGCCGAAGCCGATCCCGGCCCGCAGGAACTTCGACCCGATCCGGTCGTCGTAGCCGATCGCCTCCGCGAGCTTGGCGACGTCGCCGCCCGCGGCCTCGCAGACCTCGGCCATGGCGTTGATGAAGGAGATCTTCGTGGCGAGGAAGGAGTTCGCCGAGGTCTTCACCAGCTCGGCGGTCGGGAAGTCGGTGACCACGAAGGGCGAGCCCTCCGCGATCGGCGTCGCGTACACCTCGCGCAGCAGCTTCTCGGCCCGCTCACTGCGCACGCCGACCACGATCCGGTCGGGGTGCAGGGTGTCGTTCACGGCGAAGCCCTCGCGCAGGAACTCCGGGTTCCAGGCCAGCTCCGCGTCCGCCCCGGCCGGCGCGTGCTCGGCCAGGTACGCGGCGAGCCGGTCCGCGGAGCCGACCGGCACCGTCGACTTGCCGACGACCAGCGCGGCCTGCTCCAGATGCGGGGCGAGCGAGGCGAAGGCGGAGTCGACGTAGCTCATGTCGCAGGCGTACTCGCCGTGCCGCTGCGGAGTGTTCACACACACGAAGTGCACATCGCCGAAGGCGCCGATCTCGGCCCAGTCCATGGTGAACCGCAGCCGCCCGCTGGAGCCCTCGAACCCGGCCACGTGCTTGCGCAGCAGCTCGTCCAGGCCCGGCTCGTACATCGGGACCTCACCGCGCCGGAGCATCTCGATCTTCTCCGGCACCACGTCGAGCGCCAGGACCTCGAAACCGAGCTCGGCCATGGCCGCGGCGTGCGTGGCGCCGAGATAGCCGGTGCCGATCACGGTGATCTTGAGGGCCATGGGGGACTCCCTTGAGTGGTACAGCAGAGGTGCAGCGGTAGTGCGGCGGCGGTGCCCGCCCGAGCATAGTCGGGGCTTGCCAATGCCCTTCACCGGGCACTTTTCCGTTGTCGCCAAGCTCACGTATCACGAATGTGAGCGGCCCTTTAAAATTTGAGTTACTTAACGGTAATTAGCGCCAGCATCACAGCGTCTTTGGAGCGTGAGAGACCTTGGCCGGATCGGCTGACTTCGACCTGTACCGCCCGTCCGAGGAGCACGACATGCTCCGCGACGCCGTCCGCTCCCTGGCCGAGGCG
Source organism: Streptomyces sp. DI166 (assembly GCF_900091315.1). GTDB lineage: Bacteria > Actinomycetota > Actinomycetes > Streptomycetales > Streptomycetaceae > Streptomyces > Streptomyces fuscus. Next base: position 2,989 of record NZ_FLSP01000029.1, on the reverse strand, counting down.
AAGATCGCGCCGCACGCCGCCGCGGTGGACGAGGAGGCGCGCTTCCCGCAGGAGGCCCACGACGCCCTCGTGGCGAACGACCTGCACGCCGTGCACGTCCCCGAGGAGTACGGCGGCGCCGGCGCCGACGCGCTCGCCACGGTCATCGTGATCGAGGAGGTGGCCCGCGTCTGCGCGTCCTCCTCCCTGATCCCCGCGGTGAACAAGCTCGGCTCGCTGCCGGTCATCCTCTCCGGCTCCGAGGACCTGAAGAAGAAGTACATGGCCCCGCTCGCCAAGGGCGAGGGCATGTTCTCCTACTGCCTCTCCGAGCCGGACGCCGGTTCGGACGCGGCCGGCATGAAGACCAAGGCGGTCCGCGACGGCGACCACTGGATCCTCAACGGCGTCAAGCGCTGGATCACCAACGCGGGCGTCTCCGAGTTCTACACGGTCATGGCCGTCACCGACCCGTCCAAGCGCTCCAAGGGCATCTCCGCCTTCGTGGTGGAGAAGGGCGACGAGGGTGTCTCCTTCGGCGCCCCGGAGAAGAAGCTCGGCATCAAGGGCTCCCCGACCCGCGAGGTCTACCTCGACAACGTCCGCATCCCCGCCGACCGCATGATCGGCGAGGAGGGCACCGGCTTCGCGACCGCGATGAAGACCCTGGACCACACCCGCATCACCATCGCGGCCCAGGCCCTCGGCATCGCCCAGGGCGCCCTCGACTACGCCAAGGGCTACGTCCAGGAGCGCAAGCAGTTCGGCAAGCCGATCGCCGACTTCCAGGGCATCCAGTTCATGCTCGCCGACATGGCCATGAAGATCTCGGCCGCCCGCGCCCTGACTTACCAGGCCGCCGCCGCCTCCGAGCGCGGCGACGCCGACCTCACCTACCTCGGCGCCGCCGCCAAGTGCTTCGCGTCGGACGTGGCGATGGAGGCCACGACGGACGCCGTCCAGCTCCTCGGCGGCTACGGCTACACCCGCGACTACCCGGTCGAGCGCATGATGCGCGACGCGAAGATTACACAGATTTATGAGGGCACGAATCAAGTACAGCGGATCGTGATGGCAAGGAACCTTCCCTAGCTGTGTTTTTGCAGGTCAGAGGCTGTTTTGAGGCTCCGCAGAGGCATCCTTGGATTTCTGCCCGCTGCGGCCTGATCAGGACTGTTCCTGGGCGTCATGCTGGGGGAATCCTGGGCAGATGTCAGGCCGGAAACGGCCACTGACCTGCACAAACAATGCAGCCCCCGGCGTAACGCCGGGGGCTGTTGTCGTAAGTGGATCACGCGACCTCTGACGCCTCCGTGGGGTCGTCGGCGCCGGGCGTCAGCATCGTTGCGATGGCGGCCCGGCCGCGCTGCTCGGCCCCTTCGAAGATGTAGTGGTAGTGCTCCCTCAGTACGTCCGTACTGCCGTGGCCCATCCAGTCGGCCACGTCGTTCTCGGGGACTCCGGCGTATAGCAGTCGCGACCCGTAGTAGTGCCGGAGTGAGTGAGCCTTGCAGTACTTCACCTGCCCCTTGCTCAGAGCCTCCATCCAGATCTTCGGGTAGAAGTACGACGCGTAGAGGTAGCCGGTCCGTGTCACGTTAGGGAAGAGAAGCTGTTCCGGCCCCCATGCGCCGTGGTTCTTGATGTGCCGCCGAAGCTCGAAGGCGACGTTCGGCGGGAGGGGGACGGTACGCCCTGGCTCGCCTTCGTCACGAGCCTTGATGTGCCGACGCTGGATCGCGCTGTTCTTCCCGGACTCGGTGTCTCCGTCCTCCGCGATCTGGAAGTCGACGCGAAGCGTCTCGGCCTTGAAGTCGATCTGATCGCGGGATACCGCCATGGCCTCACCCAGCCGCAGGCCGCACCCGGCCATGAGCCACAGCATCGCGCGGTATCGCGGAGGAGCGGCATCGAGCATCGCCAGGACTTCCCGCGTCGTGAGTCGCCGGGCGGTGCTCTTGTGCTCCCGGATCTCCTTGGCGCGGCTGCCCGCGCCTTTGACCTTCTTGCACGGGTTCCGACCGATGATCTCGTTGACGACAGCCCAGTCCATCATCCCAGAGAAGAACGAGAACCGCTGGCGTCGTGTGCGGGCCGAGAGCTTCCGGTCCCGCTCCATCCACAAGAGCCACTGCTCAACGTCGGCAACCTTCAGGGACACGATCGAACGGGCCTTGAAGAACGGCTCAATGGTCGTGTTGAGGATGGATCGATACTGCTTCTTGGTGCTGTTCTCCAGCTTCCTTTGATTGGTCCACTGCTCCCAGACGGCCGTCACCGGCTGCTTGCCCAACCGATCGTCGAGGTACGTTCCGGCGTCGAGTTCCTGTTCCTTGCGCTTGCGCTGGTCGTCTGCCCGCGTCTTGGTGGCGAACGTCTTCTGCCGTTGCTTCCCGTCAGGGTCGTACCAGAACGTCGTCCAGTTCTTCGGGTCGTCCTTGGATCGCGCGACCCATGCCCTTGCCACTGAGGCGGCCCCCCTCTGTCGATGACGCACGGACGGCCCGGCGTCGTGCCGGTTGCCCGGCGTGATCCAGACGCCTACCGCCCCGAAGCGCAGCGGGCCCCCGAGCCCGCGCCGGAATCGCTCGCGGACTCCAATCCCTTCCGCGTACTGCTCTAACCAACCAAAGGAACAGCCCCGGCCACTGGCCGGGGCTTCTTTGTTGCTTCGACTACCGTGCAGGACACGCCAGTTCAGGCTTCGATCGATTCGGCGAGCAGGTCACCACAGCCAGAGACAGGTACGAGGGGCGTTCGAGGTAGCAGCCGAGCGACACATCCGCTCCCGATTCCAGCCGCTCAGCAGCGGAGTTGACGAGCATGGCCAGGTGGGTGGTGTCGCGGTCCCTCTCGGCGGCGAACCGGTGCGCGTACTCGGCCAACTGTTCCCCGAGCCAGGCCGCCGCTTCCTTGGCCTCATCCCAGGTGCCCCGAACCGAGGAAGGCGGCTTAATGAGCCAGTACGCCGTTTCCAGGGGAGGAAGATCAGAAGTGGGGAACTCCGCCG